>NZ_CP139965.1:4249178-4856203 GCF_034424375.1 Paraburkholderia kururiensis
TCGGGGGCAACCGGCCACCCAGCCGCAGGCGTCGCACGAGAGGATGGGCGCGTAGCCGCGGCGGTTCAGAAACACGAGGCTTTGCTCGCCGCGTTCGAGGCGCGTCTTCATTGCGGCCACGAGCGGCCCGGAGAGCCCTTCGAATGACGCGCGGCCGCGGCGGTGCTCGTCCTCCAGATCGATCAGCTTCACGACCGGCAGCACCGCATCGGCCACCGCCCGGCGTGACAGCGTGAGACGCGTGTAGCGGCCCTGCTCCGCGAGCCACCAGCTTTCCAGCGACGGCGTCGCCGAGCCGAGCACCACCGGCACGTCGAGCTGCTTGGCGCGCCACACGGCAAGGTCGCGCGCGGAGTAACGCAGACCTTCCTGCTGCTTGTACGCGGGATCGTGTTCCTCGTCGACCACGATGACGGCAAGCTTCGGCAACGAAGCGAGCACCGCGAGCCGCGTGCCGAGCACGATGCGCGCGTGGCCCGTGTGCGCCGCGAGCCAGTTGCGCGCGCGTTCGCCCTCGGCGAGACCGCTGTGCAGCGTCACGATGGCGCCTTCAGCGAGCGAGGCGAAGCGCGCGCGGAACGCCGCCTCGAACTGCGGCGTGAGGTTGATTTCAGGCACGAGGACGAGGGCCTGCGCATCCGGGCGACGCTCGAGCAAATGAGCAAGTGCGCGCAGATAGACCTCGGTTTTGCCGCTGCCCGTCACGCCGTGCAGCAGAAACGGCGCGAAGCCGTGGGCGCCGGAGATGGCGTCGAGCGCGGCGGTCTGCTCGTCGGTCAGAACGGGGAGCGCCGTGGGATTCGTGACAGCGACGGGAGCGGCGGCGCTGTGGCCGGCCGCGAACGGGTCGACCACCTCGCGCTCGACCCAGCCGGTTTCGCACCAGGCGTCGAGCACGGCCACGGCCTTGGGATGGAGCGCGCGCGCGTCGGAGGCAAAAAGCGCGTCCTCGGCAAGCAACGCCGCGGCCAGTCGACGCAGCGCGCTCGCTCGCACGGGCAGCGAGTCCGGCAGCGCTTCGCGGCCAGCGGGCAGCGCGCGATACCGCGGCTCGCGCGCGAACAGACGGTCCCAACGGGACGCATCACGCAGCGCCTGCGGCAGCGCCGGCAGCGCGACTTCGCCCAGACCGCGCTGATAGTAATCCGCGGCGAACGCGGCAAGGGCGAGCCAGTCGGCAGAAAGGGGAGGACAACTGCAGCACACGCTCGTGACGTTGCGCAGGCGGTCAGGCGGGACGTCGCTGTGAGCGGTTACTTCGCACACGAGGCCCACCGCTTCGCGTCGTCCGAACGGCACGTTGACCAGCGTGCCGGGCACGGGCGCCGGTCCGTCGCTCGGGCAGCGATAGTCGAACAGCGTGGACAGCGGGTGGTCCAGCGCGACGCGGACAAAGCAGTCCGTCATTGCGCGGCACCTAACATGAGCCAGGTGCGGCGAGTGTTGCCCAGCCCACACTTAAAGTAAAACTTCACTTTCGGCGCTAAGTTAAGGATTCGGCTGAACAAATGCGCTGCGAATAGCGGCGCCCCTGTGGATAACTTTGTTAAGAAGTTCGGGGAGAAGGCCGCCCCGCGGCGTTTGGCCGCTATTCGGCCGCGAAGGCCCGCCCGCCGGGCGCTCCGCGAAAAGCCTTGCCTGTCAAGGGATTGATCAAAATCGGGCCGACCCGGCAAGGACTTTGCAGCGACGAAATGCTCTACCGCGCCGCAACGTGACATGTGTGCATAAGTCAAGTCTTGACAACGCGAAAAGAGCTTGTGGGTGGCCTTTCGCGTCC
The DNA here is from genome assembly GCF_034424375.1 of Paraburkholderia kururiensis. NCBI lineage: Bacteria > Pseudomonadati > Pseudomonadota > Betaproteobacteria > Burkholderiales > Burkholderiaceae > Paraburkholderia > Paraburkholderia kururiensis. The sequence continues at coordinate 4,250,959 of NZ_CP139965.1, forward strand.
CCAGTCACCCTGAGGCGCGGAGCCCACTTCATCGCACTGCAACAGAACCGTCACACGGCGGGGCCGGATGGGGTCACCCCGCTCGCGCCGCCCGCCCCCCGAATAGCGCGGCTATGGCGATGCACTTCGTCCACCAGTTCCGCGACGTGTTCCGGCGGCGTGAATTGCGAGATGCCGTGGCCCAGGTTGAAAACGTGGCCCGGATGGTTGCCGAAGCTATCCAGCAGCGCGCGGGCCTCGATGCGGATGGTCGATGGCGGCGAAAACAGCACCGTGGGGTCCAGATTGCCCTGCAGCGCCACGCGGTCGCCCACCAGCTCGCGCGCGCGGCCGAGGTTCACGGTCCAGTCCAGCCCGACGGCGTCCACGCCCGTTGCCGCGATTTCTTCCAGCCACAAGCCGCCGCCCTTCGTGAACGTAATGACGGGCACGCGCTCGCCATCGTGCTCGCGCTTGAGCTGCTTCACGACCTCGCGGATGTAGTGCAGCGAAAAGCGCTGGTAGACGCCATCGGCAAGCGCCCCGCCCCACGTGTCGAAAATCATCACGGCTTGCGCGCCGGCTTCGATCTGCGCGTTCAGGTACGCCGCCACGGACTTCGCGTTGATGTCGAGAATGCGATGCATCAGGTCCGGACGGGCATAGAGCATGGTCTTCACGGTGCGGAAGTCGTCGGAGCCGCCGCCTTCCACCATGTAGCACGCGAGCGTCCACGGGCTGCCCGAGAAGCCGATCAGCGGCACGCGCTGGCGGCCGTGCGCATCGATCAGCGCGCGGCGAATCTGGCGAACGGCGTCGGTCACGTAACGCAGCGTGCTGTCGATATCGGGCACGGCGAGCTTTGCCACGTCCTCTTCGGTGCGCACGGGACGCGCGAACTTCGGCCCTTCGCCGACGGCGAAATCGAGGCCGAGGCCCATTGCGTCAGGAACGGTGAGGATGTCCGAGAACAGGATGGCCGCGTCGAGCGGATAGCGGTCGAGCGGCTGCAGCGTGACCTCAGTCGCGTAATCGGGATTCTTGGCAAGACCGAGAAAGCTGCCGGCGCGGCTGCGCGTAGCGTTGTATTCGGGCAGATAGCGCCCCGCCTGACGCATGAGCCACACCGGCGTGTAGTCGGTGGGCTGTCGCAACAGCGCGCGCAGAAAGGTGTCGTTCAGAAGGGGATGGGCCACGTTGCGGAGCGTCTGTCGCGTGAAAGGCAAAGCCGCATTTTACCCGTACGCCGCCTGGCTATTGCAGGCAAACGCTGCGGGCTATCATCAAGGGCCGCATCGATTCATCGGGTATTCACAAACGAGGAGAGTTCATGAGAAAGAACCGGACCAGCGTTATCGCATCGGGCGCATCGGCCATCGCGTTGCTCGTCGGGACAGCGGGCTGCGCACAGAATCCTGCCGCGCCGCAGAACGAAGCCAGGGCAACATCGCGTCTCGATGAGATTCTTGCGCGCGGCACGCTTCGCGCCTGCACCACCGGCGACTACAAACCCTATTCGTACTACCGGCCGGACGGCCAGTTCGAAGGCATCGACATCGACATGACGCAGTCGCTTGCGAAGTCGCTCGGTGTGAAGGCGGAGTTCGTGAAGACGACGTGGTCGAACCTGATGAACGACTTCGTCGCGAAGTGCGACATAGGTGTGGGCGGCGTATCGACGACGCTGGAAAGACAGAAGCGGGCGTTCTTCACGGAGGCTTATCAGATCGACGGCAAAGCGCCTATCGCGCGATGCAGCGACGTGAGCCGGTATCAAACCGTGGAGCAGATCGATCGGCCCTCGACGCGCGTCATCGTCAATCCGGGCGGCACGAACGAGCGTTTCGCGAAGCAGTTCTTCCCGCACGCGAATCTCACGGTGTATCCGGACAACGTCACGATCTTCAAGCAGATTCTGGCAGGCAAGGCGGATGTGATGGTGACCGATGCCTCCGAAACGCTGTTGCAGCAGAAGCTGAACCCCGGCCTGTGCTCCATTCACCCGGACAAGCCGTTCCAGTACGGCGAGAAGGCATGGCTCCTGCCGCGCGGCGATGTGGTGTTCCAGCAGTACGTCAATCAATGGCTGCATCTGTTGCGCGCCACGGGCGAATATCAGTCAATCTCCGACAAGTGGCTAAAGTAACCGTAAGGGCGCCCGGGCTCGTGCCTTTCCGACCGCTTTTTACGACGCATCGCACGCAATCATTGCCATATGCATGGCGCGCGATGCGGCCTGAATGCGAGTGTTTCTGAGTCACGGAAAAGGATATAAAAAATGACGGTAAATTTGACCGAAAAACATCATAAGGATGGCAAAAAAATCGCGGAGAGCCTTATCTGACGGGCGTTACAACCTGAAACACTTTGTTACCGCGCTACTGGGTTAATTCGCCCACAATGCCCTTCAACGCTTTAACGGTTTCAACACGGATGTGGCCAGGTGTGAGTGTGAGCGGACACGATTCATCGGCCGGTCGGCGCAAGCCGAAGCCCTTCACAGGGGCATCCTTGCTGGAGCCGTGACACGGCCTGGCGGCCATCACGAGCGGCTCCTTCATTGGTCTCCTCGCGCTAACCCCGTAGCGTGTGGTTTTTAGCGGGCTCCAGGCCCGCTTTTTTTTTGCCTTTTTTCGGGCTCCCGAACGTCTCCCTTCGCCCGGAAATCTTCACGCCGTCTTCTGCACCGTGAGATGCAGTTCGTCGATCATGCGCTCGCGCATCACGAACTTCTGGATCTTGCCCGTCACGGTCATCGGCAATTCATCGACGAAGCGCACGTACTTCGGAATCTTGTAGTGCGCAATCTGGCCGCGGCAGAACTCCTGAATCTCTTCGGGCGTGGCCTTCTCTCCCGAGCGCAACACGATCCACGCGCACAGCTCTTCACCATACTTCTGGTCGGGCACACCGAAGACCTGCACGGACTGGATCTTCGGATGGCGGAACAGAAACTCCTCCACTTCGCGTGGGTAGATGTTCTCACCGCCGCGGATCACCATATCCTTCAGGCGACCCACGATGTTGCAGTAGCCTTCGGCGTCGATGGTCGCGAGGTCGCCGGTGTGCATCCACCCCTCGATGATGCTTTCCTTTGTCTTTGCGTCGTCGGCCCAGTAGCCGAGCATCACGGAATAGCCTTTCGTGCAGAGCTCGCCTGTTTCGCCGACCGGCACGATGTTGCCGAGCGGATCGACGATTTTCACTTCCAGGTGCGGTTGAATGCGACCCACCGTCGTCGTGCGCTTGTCGAGCGGATCGGTGGTGGAACTCTGGAACGACACCGGGCTCGTTTCCGTCATGCCGTACGCGATGGTGATTTCGCTCAGGTGCATCGTCGAGACCACACGTTTCATGGTCTCGATGGGACACGGCGAACCGGCCATGATGCCGGTGCGCAGACGCGAGAGATCGAACGTCGCGAAATCGGGATGATCGAGTTCCGCGATGAACATCGTGGGCACGCCATGCAACGCCGTGCATCGCTCTTCGGCGACGGCCGCCAGCGTAGCGCGCGGATCGAATGCTTCGCCGGGAAACACCATGTTCGCACCCACCGAAACGCATGCGAGCACGGCCAGCACCATGCCGAAGCAGTGATAAAGCGGCACCGGAATGCAGAGGGCGTCTTGCTCGGTGAGTCGCATCGCCATCGCGATGAAGCGCGCGTTGTTCACGACGTTGCGATGCGTGAGCGTGGCGCCCTTCGGGTTGCCGGTCGTGCCGCTGGTGAACTGGATGTTGATCGGATCGTGACGGTCCAGCGTGGCGCCGATGGCATCGAGCGTTGCCTTGCCATGCTGCTCAAGCCACACCCGGCCGCGCTCAACCATGTCCGAGACGGTGAGCATGCCGGGCGTTTCGGTGTCGCACATGCGGATCACCATGCGCAGGTCCGGCAGTCGCGCGGCATGCAGGTCACCCGGCGTTGCGCTCGCCAGTTCAGGGGCAAGCTCCTGGAGCATCTCCAGATACATCGACGTCTTGAATCGCTCGGCCGAAATGATGGCCTTGCATCCCACCTTGTTGAGCGCGTATTCGAGTTCGTGCAGCCGATACGCAGGATTGATGTTCACGAGCACGGCGCCGATGCGCGCCGTCGCGAATTGAGTGAGCAGCCATTCCACGCGGTTCGGCGACCAGATGCCGACCCGCTCGCCCTTCACGATGCCAAGCGATGCAAGCCCGGCAGCGAGCACGTCCACCTCGTCGGCGAACTCGCGCCATGTCCAGCGAATGTCTTGCTCGCGGAACACCACGGCAGGCCGGTCGGGAAAGCGTTGGACAGTGTCGAACAGGAACTGCGCGATCGTCGCCTCGCTGAGCGGAATATCGGTTGCGCCGCGCACGTACGAAAGGCCGTCTTTCGGTTCGATGCATGCGGACGCGTCGCCGCCTGCAGCTTGCGTTGCCATGGTGATGTCTCCGTGAGAGGTGGACTCTCTATTGAAATGAATTTGAAACCGATTCTGCCACTGCTCCATGACGCCACGGCATCAAGTGTTACCCGCAGCGTGGTCGTGGTCGATGGAGGCGCTCGCATCGTTGGCGGCCATTCAGCCGCAACGGACACTCGATTTTGCTGACCTTTCCGTAAACGTCAAGAGTGGACGAAAAAAAAGCAGCCACGAAGGCTGCTTTCTTTGACCATCGTCGCCGAGCGATCAGTGCTGACCGCGCAGCTTGCGCAGACGCTGGATCGCAGCGAGCTGTGCCGTCGCGTACGCGAGCTCCGCCTGGGCGGTGGCGTACTCGATGTTCGAGCCGGTGTTCTGCAGCGCCTCTTCCGCGCGCTTGCGGGCCTGCTCGGCCTTCGCCTCGTCGAGGTCCTTGCCGCGAATCGCCGTGTCGGCCAACACCGTCACTGCGCCCGGCTGCACTTCGAGGATGCCGCCGGCGACGAACACAAACTCTTCCTCGCCGTTCTCAGCCTCGATGCGCACCGCACCCGGACGAATCCGCGTGATGAGCGGCGTGTGGCCCGGCAGAATGCCAAGCTCGCCCGCCTCGCCCGGGAGCGCGACGAATTTCGCCTGGCCCGAGAAGATCTGCTCTTCCGCGCTGACGACGTCTACCTTGATCGTTGCCATATGTGTCGACTCCTGCCGACGAGTGTGAGCGCTTCGCGCTCGCTCTCGTCCATGCAAAGCTGGTTGAGCGTAGGACGGGGCGCTGCGTTGTGTCCGGGTCTTCGTCGCGTTCCGCGTACGGCTGCGGCGTGACGAAAACCGGCGCGGCGCCCTGCTTCGTTACACCCGACCGTTACTGGATCTTCTTGGCCTTCTCGAAGGCTTCGTCGATCGTGCCGACCATGTAGAACGCCTGCTCCGGCAGGTGGTCGCACTCGCCTTCCACGATCATCTTGAAGCCGCGGATGGTTTCCTTCAGCGGCACGTACTTGCCAGGCGAGCCCGTGAACACTTCGGCAACGTGGAACGGCTGCGACAGGAAACGCTGGATCTTCCGCGCACGCGCCACCGACAGCTTGTCTTCCGGCGACAGTTCGTCCATGCCCAGAATCGCGATGATGTCGCGCAGTTCCTTGTAGCGCTGCAGCGTTTGCTGCACGCCGCGCGTGATCGTGTAGTGCTCTTCGCCGATCACGTTCGGGTCGATCTGACGCGAGGTCGAATCGAGCGGGTCCACGGCGGGGTAGATACCGAGCGACGCGATGTCACGCGAAAGCACGACCGTTGCGTCCAGGTGGCCGAAGGTCGTAGCAGGCGACGGGTCGGTCAAGTCGTCCGCAGGCACGTACACGGCTTGCACCGAGGTAATCGAGCCCGTCTTGGTCGACGTGATGCGCTCCTGCAGCTTGCCCATTTCTTCAGCCAGCGTCGGCTGATAGCCCACCGCCGACGGCATCCGGCCCAGCAGTGCCGACACTTCCGTACCGGCCAGCGTGAAACGGTAGATGTTGTCGACGAAGAACAGCACGTCGCGGCCTTCGTCGCGGAAGTGCTCGGCCATCGTCAGACCGGTCAGCGCCACGCGCAGGCGGTTGCCCGGCGGCTCGTTCATCTGGCCGTACACCAGCGCAACCTTGTCCAGAACGTTGGAGTCCTTCATTTCGTGGTAGAAGTCGTTCCCTTCACGGGTACGCTCGCCCACGCCCGCGAACACGGAGTAACCGCCGTGCTCCTTCGCGATGTTGTTGATGAGCTCCATCATGTTGACGGTCTTGCCCACGCCGGCACCACCGAACAGACCCACCTTGCCGCCCTTCGCGAACGGGCAGATCAGGTCGATAACCTTGATGCCGGTTTCGAGCAGTTCCGTGGAGGGCGCCAGTTCGTCGAACGCCGGAGCCTTCTGGTGGATCGAGCGCTTGTGTTCGCTTTCGATCGGACCGGCTTCGTCGATCGGACGGCCAAGCACGTCCATGATGCGGCCGAGCGTCGGCTTGCCGACCGGCACCGAGATCGGGTTGCCGGTGTTCTTGACCATGAGGCCGCGGCGCAGACCGTCCGATGCACCCAGACAGATCGTACGCACGACGCCGTCACCCAGCTGCTGCTGCACTTCCAGCGTCAGCTCCGTGCCTTCCAGAATGAGGGCGTCGTAGACCTTCGGCATGTGCTCACGCGGGAACTCCACGTCGATCACCGCGCCGATGCACTGTACGATCTTGCCTTCTACCAAAGCAGTTGTACTCATCGCTTTTCCTTTAGATACCTGATTCTTCACTCGCGCTAGGGCGCCATCTCGAGCGCCCGGCTACGGGGACGTTTCGTCTCGCGCCTGTCTGGCCGCACCGTCGCGGTCAGACTGCCGCCGCGCCGCTCACGATTTCCGACAGTTCCTTCGTAATCGCGGCCTGACGGCTCTTGTTGTACGAGAGCTGCAGTTCGTTGATCACGGTCTTCGCGTTGTCCGAAGCGGCCTTCATCGCCACCATCCGCGCCGACTGTTCCGAAGCCATGTTTTCGGCCACGGCCTGGTAGACGAGCGCTTCGACGTAGCGCACCAGCAGTTCGTCCACCACGGCCTGCGGGTCCGGCTCGTAGATGTAGTCCCACGAAGTCTTCGGCGTCGTACCGTCGCCTTCCCTGCTTTCGAAGCGCTCGGCCGACAACGGCAGCAGTTGCTCGATCACCGGCTCCTGCTTCATCGTGTTGACGAAGCGCGTGTACGCGAGATACACCGCCGAGATCTTGCCTTCCGAATACTGGTCGAGCTGCACCTTCACCGCGCCGATCAGCTTTTCGAGGTGCGGCGTGTCGCCCATCTGCACGACGTTCGACACCACCTTCGCGCGGATACGGTTCAGAAAACCGAGACCCTTGCTACCGATCGCCGTTGCCTCGATCGACTTGCCTTCGCCTTCGAGTTCCTTGAACTTGTTCAGCGTGGCACGCAGCACGTTCGTGTTCATGCCGCCGCACAGACCCTTGTCCGTCGTGACGAGAATCACGCCCGCCGTCTTCGCCCCGGTGTTGGCCACCATGAACGGATGACGGTACTCAGGGTTCGCGCTGCTCATGTGCGCAGCGATGTCGCGGACCTTGTCGGCATACGGGCGAGCAGCGCGCATGCGCTCCTGGGCGCGGCGCATCTTGGACGCGGCCACCATCTCCATCGCCTTCGTGATCTTGCGCGTGTTTTGCACGCTCTTGATCTTGCCGCGAATTTCCTTCATTCCAGCCATTGCTTGCTCCTTGATCGAAGCGCGGCGGGTGCACTTGCGTGCCGCCCGCTGCGCCTCCAGGTCCGTTTATCGTTGATGACTCGCGGACAGGGGATCAATATGCGCCGGACTTCTTGAAGTCCTTGATCGCGGCATGCAGCGCGCTCTCGTCGTCCTTCGACAGATCCTTCGTGTCCTCGATACGCTTCACGAGGTCGGCATGGCTCGTCTTCAGGAATTCGCGCAGGCCCTTTTCAAACGCCAGCACGTCCTTCACTTCGAGGTCGTCGAGGTAGCCATTGTTCGCGGCGAACAGCGACACAGCCAGCTCCCACACCTGCAGCGGCAGGTATTGCGGCTGCTTGAGCAGTTCCGTCACGCGACGGCCCCGCTCCAGCTGCTTGCGCGTGGCTTCGTCGAGGTCCGATGCGAACTGCGCGAACGCTGCGAGCTCACGATACTGCGCGAGGTCGGTACGAATACCGCCGGAGAGCTTCTTCACGATCTTCGTCTGCGCCGCACCACCCACGCGCGACACCGACACGCCGGCGTTGATGGCGGGGCGGATACCTGCGTTGAAGAGGTCGGTTTCGAGGAAGATCTGGCCGTCCGTAATCGAGATCACGTTCGTCGGAACGAAAGCGGTCACGTCGCCGGCTTGCGTTTCGATCACAGGCAGTGCCGTGAGCGAGCCGCTCTTACCCTTCACTTCGCCGTTCGTGAACTTCTCGACGTACTCTTCCGAGACGCGAGCAGCACGCTCGAGCAGACGCGAGTGCAGATAGAACACGTCGCCCGGGTAAGCTTCACGGCCCGGCGGACGGCGCAGCAGCAGCGAGATCTGACGATAGGCCCAGGCTTGCTTGGTCAAGTCGTCGTAAATGATCAGCGCGTCCTGGCCGCGATCGCGGAAGTATTCGCCCATCGTGCAGCCCGCGTACGGCGCGAGGTACTGCATCGCGGCCGATTCCGAAGCCGACGCTGCCACCACGATCGTGTATTCGAGCGCGCCCGTTTCTTCGAGCTTGCGCACCACGTTCATGATCGACGAAGCCTTCTGGCCGATCGCGACGTAGATACAGATCAGGTCCTTGCCCTTCTGGTTGATGATCGCGTCGACGGCCACGGCGGTTTTGCCGGTCTGGCGGTCGCCGATGATCAGCTCGCGCTGGCCGCGGCCGATCGGCACCATCGAGTCGATCGACTTCAGACCCGTTTGCACCGGCTGCGACACCGACTTACGCCAGATCACGCCCGGAGCGATCTTTTCGACCGCGTCGGTCAGCTTCGCGTTGATCGGGCCTTTGCCGTCGATCGGGTTGCCCAGTGCGTCGACCACGCGGCCGATCAGCTCCGGACCCACCGGCACTTCGAGAATGCGGCCCGTCGTCTTGACGATGTCGCCTTCCGAGATGTGCTCGTACTCGCCCAGAATCACCGCGCCGACCGAGTCGCGCTCGAGGTTCAGTGCGAGGCCGAAGGTGTTGCCCGGGAATTCGAGCATTTCGCCCTGCATCACGTCCGACAGGCCGTGGATGCGTACGATACCGTCGGTCACGGAAATCACGGTGCCCTGGTTGCGAACGTCCGCGCTCGCTTCAAGGCCCTGGATCCGGCTCTTGATCAGCTCGCTGATCTCAGAGGGATTGAGTTGCATTATTCGCTCCTGATAATCAATTCTGTTGCGTGCCAGCGGGCATGCGCGTCAGGCGGTAAGAGCCGTCTGCATGCGGGCGAGCCGCGCGCGGACCGAGGTATCGAGCACTTCGTCACCGACCGTAACGCGCACGCCGCCGATCAGCGACGAATCGACTTCTACGGTAGGCTTCAGCTTGCGTTGGAACTTGCGTTCGAGGCTGGCGACCAGCAGGTTCAACGGCTCGCCCTCGAGCGGAAATGCGCTGACGATCAGCACATCGGCCGCGCCTTCACGGGCGTTCTTCAACTCTTCGAACTGCTGCGCGATTTCCGGCAACAACTGCAGCCGATGGTTGTCGACGAGCATCTGCACGAAATTCTTCGCCTGCGGGCTGTCCTTCAGCGGAGACTTCACTGCGCTGAGCAGCAGCTCGCTCACCTGCTGACGGCCAACTTTCGGGCTCGATGCGATCGACAGCACTTCGGGCAGACGCGCAACCTGTGCCAGCTCCTCTACGAGCGTGGACCAGGCGGCGATGTCACCAGCTTCGGCCACGCCGAACAGCGCTTCCGCATACGGGCGGGCAACGGTTGCAAGTTCGGCCATGATCAGAGCTCGGCTTTGAGTTGATTGAGCAGTTCGGCATGCGCCGTCTGGTCGATCTCGCGCTTCAGGATCTGCTCGGCGCCCTTCACGGCGAGTGCGGCCACTTCGGCGCGCAGCGCTTCGCGGGCCTTCACGACTTGCTGCTCGGCATCCGCCTTGGCCTGCGCGACGATGCGTGCGGCTTCGGCCTGTGCCTGCGCCTTGATTTCGTCGGCGACCACGACAGCGCGCTTTTCCGCTTCGGCGATACGTTGCTGACCCTCGTTGCGCGCCACAGCGAGTTCTTCGCCGACGCGCTTGTGCGCTGCTTCGAGTTCGTGTTTGCCCTTTTCGGCGGCCGCGAGGCCGTCGGCGATCTTCTTCGAGCGCTCGTCGAGGGCGTTGATCAACGGCGGCCACACGAACTTCATCGTGAACCACGCGAGGATCAGGAACACGACCATTTGCGCAAACAAGGTTGCGTTGAGATTCACGGTGTTTCCTTAAACGTTGCGTTTTTCAGGGAATTGAAACGGCGAGGCGCTCATCGATGCGAACTCGATCAGCGCCCCGGCACCCGTTCCGCCCTGCGCCTCATGCCTGTTATAGACGAGGCGCAACTTTCCGGGGAACCTCAGCCTGCGAGCTTCGAGAGCAGGGGGTTCGCGAACGCAAACAGCATTGCCACACCAACGCCAATCAGGAACGCCGCGTCGATCAGACCAGCCAGCAGGAACATCTTCGTCTGCAGCGGGTTCATCAGTTCAGGCTGACGTGCGCAGGCTTCGATGTACTTGCCGCCCATCAGGCCGATACCGATACAGGCGCCGATTGCACCCAGGCCGATGATGATGCCGATACCGATGGCGGTCAGACCCTGGATGTTGGCGATGAAAGCTTGCATGATCACTCCTTGTTGAAAGTTCTTGGGAACTGGGATTTGGAAATTAACTGAAACTCAAAGCGGTTCTGACGCGCGCGTTAGTGCGAGTCGTGTGCCTGGCCGATGTACACCAGCGTCAGCATCATGAAAATGAACGCCTGCAGCAGCACGATCAGAATGTGGAAGATGGCCCACACGCTGCCGGCGATCACGTGGCCGATGAAGCCAAGCACCGTCGTGTCCGCGCCGAAGGTCCAGATGCTGCCGAGCAGGGCAATCAGCAGGAACAGCAGCTCACCCGCGTACATGTTGCCGAACAGCCGCATGCCGAGCGAAACCGTCTTCGCGACGAACTCGATGATGTTCAGTGCAAGGTTCGGAATCCACAGCAGCGGATGCGAGCCGAACGGAGCGGAGACGAGTTCGTGGATGAAGCCGCCGGCGCCCTTGATCTTGAGGTTGTAATAGATCATCAGCACGAACACGCCGAGTGCGATGCCGATGGTGCCGTTCAGGTCGGCGGTCGGCACGATGCGGTGGTGCGTGATGACGTCCGACAAGCCCAGCCAGCCGATCACGCGGCCCGGCAGGTCGACGGGAATGAAGTCGAGGGAGTTCATGAGCGCGACCCAGACGAACACGGTCAGCGCGAGCGGTGCGATGAATTTGCGATTGCCGTGGATCATCGCCTTCGATTGATCCTCGACCATTTCAACCAGCATTTCGACGGCGCACTGGAAGCGGCCCGGAACGCCGGACGTCGCCTTGCGTGCGGCAAGACGCAGGATCAGGATCGTGACGAGGCCGCACAGAATGGACCAGAACAGCGTGTCCAGATTCCAGACGTGAAGGTCGACGATCGACGTCTGGTGCGAGGTGGAAAAGTTCTGCAAGTGGTGCGCAATGTACTCGGACGGATCCAGAGCGCGCGTGCCTTCGCTAGCTGCCATATTATTAACGCCACCCAAATTGTCGAAAATCGTTTTCCAGCCGCTTCCGCCAGTCCATACATGACGAAAGCGCGCCGCCGCGGACCGTGGGGATCATGTCCACCGCCGGCCGGCCCGCGCTCCTCATGGCCGCCGCAAGCTGAGGCGCCGGCCCGTTGTCTCTTCTGCTGCGCATCGCGTCGCGGCCATTCGCGCCACGCTGCGCTTCGCGCTCAACGCCATGCGAGCGCGATCCAGTACGTCTTTAGCGCGATCAGGTAGGTCACGAGCAGCGGAACCCACTGCACGTCGCGATACCAGAACGCGATGGCAACGAACATCGCGATGGTCGCGCCCATCTTGAACGCTTCGCCGAGCATCCAGTTCATCACCGTGGCACCCGCGCCCGGCGTCTTCAGCCGCGCGGCGAACAGGGCGCCCGGGACCCAACAGATCGCGCCCCCCAGCAACGCTGACAGCGCAGCAGCGCCCGGCGGCTTGTAGAACAGCCACCACACCAGCGTAGCAACCAGGGACAAAACCACTTGCGCAGCCACCACCCGAAAAGGCGTGACGCGCGATGGGCGACTCACATTGGGACCGAACAGCTTTTCGGCTTCGATCCGCGTGAGCGGAACGATGTTGTTGTTATCCTGCTGGTCGGCATCCCACTGCGCGTTGTAGTCGGTGCGGCCGGACGCGGAAGCTGTGTGGTATCCGTCTTGCGTGCCGTCGGCAAATTCCTTTCCGCCCGGCCCGTTCAACGCTTGGCCCGGCCTTCCTTCTGGCCTGTGAGCCGCCATCGCCATGTCCGCAAAAGTCCAGAGTTTTAGCCCGCCCGCTTACGCTGCGCTTACGTGGCTGCCTACCAAATAAATCCGGGCGATTGTAAGCGATAGTTGCAGCCAATTCAAGATTTTAGGTCGCTCAATAAAGCCGTGAAACGAGGCTTCATGATGCGAAAAATTGGCCGCAAAACGGGCCCTCCGCCGCAACTGTAAGGGACGGTGTCAGCGTCTGCGCAACAGGTCGCATGACGGTGGCCATGCGACTGCCGCCGGGGGCCGCATGAGCCAATCGTCCATGTGCCTAGCATAGGGAACGGCCGAGCGCGGACCGATGGCGCACCGTTCGTTGCGATGGAACACGCGCCGACGGCTACTCACAATATCCGCGCAAACGCCTACGCATCAGAAATGCAACAACAACCAGCCGCCCAGTACCGCGCTCACCAGCCAGAACGGCACCGAAACAAGGTGGAACGGCAGCCACGTGCCGCGCTCGCCGGAAAGGCGCACGGCAATCAGATTCGCAAGCGAGCCGATCGCGATGCCGAAGCCGCCCACACTCACACCGAACGCCAGCGCGCGCCAGTCCTTCGTGAATTCAGCCAGCATGATGGCGGCGGGCACATTGCTGATTCCCTGCGACAGCACGGCCCCTGCGACATAAGCGCGCAGCGGCGTACCCAGCCCGATGCGGCCGATCGTGTCGTGCACCCACGGCAGCGCGGCCGCGCTGCGCAACACAATAAACATCAGCACGAAAATGAGCAGCAGCAGCCAGTCGATCTTCAGCACGACGCGCGGACGCCAGAACAGGAAGCCCGCCGCGACGCCAGCGAGCGCGATGCCGGCGCGATGCGCATCGGCGAGCAGCACAAACGCGACAAACAGCACGGCGGCCACGCCGGCCACGCGCCGGTCGACGGCGTGAGGCTCCACGTCCTTCGACAGATCCAGTGGCTTCGCACGAAACCCCACGGCGGTGAGCGCAAAGAGCATCGCCATCAGAACGGCGCACAGCGGCGCGAGCGCCATCACGAAGCGGCCGAACGACACGCCGCTCGTCTGCCAGAGAAAGAGGTTCTGCGGATTGCCGAGCGGCGTCAGGATCGAGCCGGCGTTCACCGCGAGCGCGATATAGATCACGAGCCGCCGCACGGGCAACGGCGTCAGCCGGTTGAGCGACAGGACGAGCGGCACGACGACGAAAAGGGCAACGTCGTTGGTTAGCAGCGTCGACAATGCGGCGGCAAGCGCGATCAGCAGGAACGCAAGCGCCCGCTCGGAATGAATGTAATGCACCACGCGGTGCGCGAGCCACATGAGGAATCCTGAATATTCGACGGCCTTCGTGAGAATCAGGAGTCCCGTCAGCGTGAGCACCGTCTGCCAGTCGATCAGACCTGGCAGCGACGCCCATTCGCGAGGATGGAAAAGCTGCAGCGCGGCGAGCGCGATCACGAGGATCGCGAGAACCGGTTCTTTGGCGACAAGCGCAAGAACGGCACCCACGGGGCCGCCCCGCGTCTTCGCGGTGGGTTCGGAAACTGGCACGGTGGAAACGACCTGAGATGGGCGGTGCTTTGAACTACGGGGCAGCGGTCGCCTCAAGCGGCCGCCATGTTCCCGCGCAGCCGGGTGAGAATGCCTTCGAGCGAGTCGAGGTCGCCGAAGTCGATGGTCACCTGACCGCGGCCGCGACGCCCCAGCTTGATCTTGACGGTCGCGGCGAGCAGGTCGGACAGTTCTTCTTCGAGACGGCGCGTGTCGCGTCCGCCGTCGTGATTGGCACGTGCCTTCACGGCCGGCGCGGTCTTGGTGGTGGCCGTCACGAGCTTTTCGGTCTCGCGCACGGACATCCGCTTGTTCACCACCTGGTTCGCGAGCGCGATCTGCGTGGCGGCGTCCACGGCGAGCAACGCGCGCGCGTGGCCCATGTCGAGGTCGCCGGCCAAGAGCATGGTCTGCACCGGCGCCGCGAGGTTCAGCAGACGCAGCAGGTTCGACACCGCGCTACGCGAGCGTCCCACCGACTCGGCCGCCTGCTCGTGCGTGAAATTGAATTCGTCGAGCAGTCGCTGGATGCCCTGCGCCTCTTCCAGCGGATTCAGGTCTTCCCGCTGGATGTTTTCGATCAGCGCCATCGCGGCGGCGGCCTGGTCCGGCACGTCCTTCACGAGCACCGGCACCTCTTCCAGGCCGGCAAGGCGCGCCGCGCGAAAGCGCCGTTCGCCCGCGATGATCTCGAACTTGTCCGCCGCAACCGGCCGCACGAGGATCGGCTGCATCAGGCCCTGCGCGCGGATGCTGGCGGCGAGTTCCTGCAGCGCGCCCTCGTCCATCCGCGTGCGCGGCTGGTACTTGCCAGGCTGAAGCTTCGTGAGCGGCAACGTGTTCGGCGCGCCCTCGATCTTCACGGCCTCGGTGATGTCCGCGCTGCCGCCGAGCAGCGCCTCGAGCCCGCGGCCCAGTCCTTTCTTCCGTGCTACTGCATTCATGGTGCTTCCTCGGTCCGCTTTGGGTGGAAGGCCGCGCGTCATAGCGCGCGCACCCGCTGAATCATTTCCGCGCCGAACTGCACGTATGCCTGCGCGCCACGCGATGCGCTGTCGAACACCACGCCCGGCAGCCCGTAGCTGGGTGCCTCGGCAAGTCGTACGTTGCGCGGGATCACGGCATCGAACACCTTGTCGCCGAAGTGTTCCTTCAACTGGTCGGAAACCTGCTGCTGCAACGTGATGCGCGGATCGAACATCACGCGCAGCAAGCCGATCACCTTCAAGTCGCGATTCAGGTTCGCGTGAACCTGCTTGATGGTGTTGACGAGGTCGGACAGCCCTTCGAGCGCGAAGTACTCGCACTGCATGGGGATCACCACGCCGTGCGCCGCGCACAAGCCGTTCAGCGTGAGCAGCGAGAGCGCCGGCGGACAATCGATGAGCACGAAGTCGTACTCGTGCTCGACGTCCGCGAGCGCCGTTTTCAACCGACGCTCGCGGTTCTCGACCGTCACGAGCTCCACTTCCGCCCCGGCCAGCTCGCGATTGGCAGGCAGCACGTCGTACGCGACCGCCGCGGGACGCACGCGCGCGTCGGCCACCGACACGCCGTCCACCAGTACCTCGTACACCGTGTTTTCGCAGGCAGCCTTGTCGATGCCGCTGCCCATGGTGGCGTTGCCCTGCGGGTCCAGGTCGATGAGCAGAACCCGCTGTCCCTGCGCTGCGAGGCTCGCGGCAAGATTGACTGTTGTCGTCGTCTTCCCGACGCCGCCCTTCTGGTTCGCCACGCAGAAGATTTTTGCCATCGTTTGTGTGTCCCTGTTTGCTGCTGGTTTACTGCCTGGTTTGCTACTGGTTGTCGCTTGTTGGCTCTCGAACGCCTGTCGAATTCGACCACAAAATCCTCTATCTTCAGGCTTTTTCAGCGAAAGGCCGCCTTTATCTCTCTTCAGGCGCCTTCCTTGACGGCACCCGCAGTCCGGTGCGCGTCAATCCGGACCTCCACGAGATGCCGTTCTGCATCCAGAAACGGCACTTCGAGACGCACGACCTGCACTGCGTGCGCCCCGGACGGCAGACGCTCGATTTCGGCATCGGGCCGCACGCCCTTCATCGCCCAGATCGCGCCGCGATCCGAAACGAGGTTGCGGGCAAGTGTAACGAAATCCGCGAGTTCTGCGAATGCGCGCGAGACGATCACATCGAATCTTCCCGGCACTTCGATACCGGGACGAAGCGATTCGACACGACCGGTCACGACGGAAAGATTCGTGAGGCCAAGCTCGGCCTTGCCCTGCGACTGAAAGGCCGTCTTCTTGTGGACAATGTCGTTCAGCGTAACGGACCAGTGCGGCAACGCGATGGCGAGCACGATGCCAGGCAGGCCGCCGCCGGAACCGACGTCCAGCACGGACACGGCGCCGGCGCGCGGCAAGTCCGGCGCGAGGTGCGGTACGATGGCAAGCGAATCGAGCACGTGTTGGATCAGCATCTGGCGCGGATCGCGGATCGCCGTCAGGTTATACACGGCGTTCCACTTGGCGAGCAGCGCGACATAGTCGAGCAGCGCCACTTGCTGAGCGTCCGTCAAATCGATGCGCAGCCGGTCGGCGCCCTCCGCCAGCATGGCGGCATGCGCTTCGCGATCGACGACGGAGCCAAGGCGTCCGTGGCGGCCCGTCATTGGGCCACCGGCGTGCCGCTGTCCGTGCCCTGCCCGCCCGGCGCCGTCTGACGACGCCGGCGCAGCCCACGCTTCAGGTGAACCATGAGCAGCGAAATGGCGGCCGGCGTAATGCCTGAAATGCGCGAGGCCTGCCCGATGGTTTCCGGACGGAACTGATTCAGCTTCTGGCGCGCCTCGAACGACAGACCACGCACTTCCGAGTAATCGATGCTTTCCGGCAGCCGGGTGTTCTCGTGCGCACCGTTACGCTCGATCTCGTCAGCTTGCCGATCGATGTAACCCTGATATTTGATGCCGATCTCGATCTGTTCCTTGATTTGCGCAAGCAGTACTTCGTCCTCGGCGAGCGGCGTTTCCGGTCCGCGCGTGCCCCCTTGCAAGCTGCAAACGCCGTCGTAGCTCACGCCCGGGCGACGCAACAGATCCGCGAGGTTGTACTCGCGGTCGATCGGTTTGCCGAGCAGCGCCGTCGCTTCTTCCGCCGGAAGTGTCTTCGGATTCACCCACGTTGTCCGCAGTCGCTCTGTTTCACGTGAAACAGCGTCGCGCTTGCGGCTAAATGCATCCCAGCGCTCGTCGTCGACCACCCCCAACTCGCGGCCGATTTCAGTCAGCCGCATATCAGCGTTGTCCTCACGCAGGCTCAAGCGATACTCCGCCCGGCTCGTGAACATCCGATAA
The DNA here is from genome assembly GCF_034424375.1 of Paraburkholderia kururiensis. Taxonomy (NCBI): domain Bacteria; kingdom Pseudomonadati; phylum Pseudomonadota; class Betaproteobacteria; order Burkholderiales; family Burkholderiaceae; genus Paraburkholderia; species Paraburkholderia kururiensis. The sequence continues at coordinate 4,268,255 of NZ_CP139965.1, forward strand.
GGTTCGGACACACCGCGCGTAACGAGGTCGTCCACCAGCACGCCCAGATAAGCCTGGTCGCGGCGCGGGCACCACGCGTCCTTGCCTTGCACCTGCAAGCCGGCATTGATACCCGCCAGCAGGCCCTGCGCCGCCGCTTCCTCATACCCGGTCGTACCGTTGATCTGGCCCGCAAAGAACAAGCCACCGATCGCCTTGGTTTCCAGCGACGCCTTCAGCCCGCGCGGATCGAAGTAGTCGTACTCGATTGCGTAGCCCGGCCGGAGGATGTGCGCGTGCTCCAGCCCCCGCATGGAGCGCACCAGCTCCAGCTGCACGTCAAATGGCAGGCTCGTCGAAATACCGTTGGGGTAGAACTCGTTCGTCGTCAGTCCTTCCGGCTCGAGAAAGATCTGATGCGATTCCTTCGACGCGAAGCGATGAATCTTGTCTTCGATGGACGGGCAATAGCGCGGCCCCACGCCTTCGATCACGCCCGTGTACATGGGCGATCGATCCAGGCCGCTGCGAATGATGTCATGCGTCCGTGCATTCGTATGTGTCACCCAGCACGGCACCTGCCGAGGGTGCTGTTCAGTGCGGCCAAGAAACGAGAACACGGGCACCGGATCGAGGTCGCCCGGTTGCTCCTCGAGTCTGGAGAAGTCGATGGTCCGGCCGTCGATGCGCGGCGGCGTGCCCGTCTTGAGCCGCCCTTGCGGCAGCTTCAATTCCTTCAGCCGAGCCGAAAGCGTGACTGCCGCCGGGTCACCGGCCCGGCCGCCCGTGTAGTTATTGAGACCTACGTGAATCTTCCCGTCCAGGAACGTCCCGGCCGTCAGCACGACCGCCCGCGCGCGGAACCGCACGCCAACCTGCGTCACCGCGCCGACCACACGGTCACCCTCCACCATCAGATCTTCGACGGCCTGCTGGAACAACCAAAGATTCGGCTGGTTTTCGAGGCGTCGGCGAATGGCCTGCTTGTACAGCAGCCGGTCCGCCTGCGCGCGCGTGGCCCGCACCGCCGGGCCCTTCGAGGAGTTGAGAATGCGGAACTGGATGCCGCCCTCGTCCGTGGCCGCGGCCATCGCACCGCCCAGCGCGTCCACTTCCTTCACGAGATGGCCCTTGCCAATGCCGCCAATCGACGGATTGCAGCTCATCTGCCCGAGCGTTTCGATGTTGTGCGTCAGCAGGAGCGTTTTCACGCCCATACGGGCAGCGGCAAGCGCGGCCTCCGTCCCGGCATGACCGCCGCCGACGACAATGACATCGAATTCTGTTGGATAAAGCATGGTGATCTCACGCATGAACCTGCGTGAGCCTTTCGAGAAAATGGGTATGCGCGAATTATAGCGGGTTAGCGTTTTCGGCCGTTCGGGTCCGAATTTGGTTCCCGCACAAAAGCGATGCGACGGACGAAAAAAGGTGTTTCACGTGAAACATGAGACACCCTTCTTGATGGGCCCAAGCGCGCCCTCGCCAGCGCACCCCATAACGCGCGCTACGCCGCTTTCCTTGTCAGGCCCAGATACGTCTCGATCACCTGCGGGTTCTGAGCGAGTTCGCCGGCCGGGCCTTCCAGCACGATTTCGCCAGTCTCCAGCACGTATCCGTAGTCCGAAATCTGGAGCGCGGCGCGCGCATTCTGTTCGATCAGCAGGGTCGCCACACCGGTCTGCCTTAACGCGCTGATGATGTGGAAAATCTCCTTCACGATCAGCGGTGCCAAGCCGAGACTCGGCTCATCGAGCATCAGCAGATCCGGCTTTCCCATCAGGGCGCGCCCCACGGCGAGCATCTGCCGCTCGCCGCCCGATAGCGTGCCGGCCGCCTGCCGCCGACGCTCCTTCAGCCGAGGAAACAGCGTGAAGACCGGCTTGAGCTGGTCGAGCCACGCCTTTTCTCCCGCGCGCTTGCGGCGATAGGCGCCCAGCAGCAGGTTGTCTTCGACGGACATCGACGCGAACAGCTCACGCTTCTCCGGGACGAGGCACATCCCGCGTGCAACACGCTTTTCGATCGCCAACGCGCCCACCTCGTCGCCCAGATAGCGCACGTGCCCGCTGGCGTAACCACCGGTCGGCAGCGCGCCCATGATCGCGTTGAGCAGTGTCGACTTCCCGGCGCCGTTCGGGCCGATCACCGACACGATCTGACCCGCCCCGACCTTGATCGCGGCCCGATGCAGCGCCTCCACTTTGCCGTACCGTGCTGAGAGCCCCGCCACTTCCAGCACCGGCATAACGCCCGCCTCGTTCTTGCTCACCATCATTCCACCCCGCCCAGATACGCTTCGAGCACCGCCGGATCCTTCTGCACGTCCTCGGGCAGTCCTTCCGCGATGCGCGTGCCAAACTCCATCACGACCAGCCGGTCGGTGAGGTTCATCACGAAATCCATGTCGTGCTCGACCAGCAGCACGCTCATTCCCTCTTCCTTCAGTTTGCGCAGCAATCCGGCCAGTTGCTGCTTTTCCTGATACCGCAGGCCGGCCGCCGGCTCGTCCAGCAGCAGCAGTGTCGGATCGCAGCATAGCGCCCGCGCGATCTCCAGAACGCGTTGCTGGCCGAGCGCCAGGCTTCCCGCCTCGTCGTACATGTGTCGCTCGAGGCCCACGCGGCGGATCTGCCTTGCCGCCTCGTTCATCAGCCGCGCCTCCTCGACGGCATTGAGGCGCGCAATGCTGCGCCACACGCCGGCATGGCCACGCAGATGCGCGCCGATCGCGACGTTCTCCAGAACCGTCATGCCCGGCAGCAGCTTGACGTGCTGGAACGTGCGGCCGATGCCGCGCTTCACGATTTCACGTGACGTGAGCGTATCGATCCGCTCGCCGCGGAAGATGATCTGCCCGGCCGTGGGTTGCAGCACGCCGGTGACAAGATTGAACGTAGTCGACTTCCCCGCGCCGTTCGGGCCGATCAGCCCGACGATCTGCCCGGCTTTCACGTCGAAGCTCACGTCGTTGACGGCCACGAGCCCGCCGAACTGCTTGCGCGCCTTGTCGACCGTCAGCAGCAATTCGCCTGGCTGCGGTTTGCTGCGCTGCGGCAACGGTTCTGCGTGATCGGGAACGTGAGCGCGCGGCCCACGAGGGAAAAGCCGCGCCACGTACGGCCACACGCCGTGCCGCGCATACTGCAGCAGCAGCACCATGAGCACGCCGAACACGATGATCTCAAAATTGCCGTTCTCTCCCAGCAGCTTGGGTAGCAGCGTCTGAAGCCAATCCTGCAGCAGCGTGAGGATGGCCGCGCCCAGCACCGCGCCCCAGACGTGCGCCACGCCGCCCACCACCGCCATGAACAGGTATTCGATGCCGTGATTGAGCCCAAACGGCGTGGGATTCACCGCCCGCTGCAAGTGCGCATAGAGGAACCCCGACACGGCAGCGAGCACCGCGGCATACACGAAGATCACGACGCGCATCCATGCCGTGTTCACGCCCATCGCCTCGGCCATCGCGCCGCCGCCGCGCAGCGCGCGTATGGCGCGGCCCGGCCGGCTATTAAGCAGATTCTGAACAGACACCACGGACGCCAGCACCACCACCCAGATCAGGTAATAGATATGCCGGCCCGACTCCAGATCGACGCCGAACACGTTCAGCACCGGAATGCCGTTGATGCCGTCGTACTTGCCGAGCATCTCCATGTTGCCGAACAGGAAGAACAGCGCGAGTCCCCAGGCGATGGTTCCGAGCGGCAGGAAGTGACCGGACAGGCGCATCGTCACGGCGCCCAGCACAAGCGCGATGAGCGCCGTGAGCACCACACCCGCGATCAGCGCGAGCCACGGCGACACGCCGAATTGCGTCGTCAGATACGCCGTGGCGTACGCGCCCACGCCGACGAACGCCGCCTGCCCGAAGCTCGTCATGCCGCCGATGCCGGTGAGCAGCACGAGGCCGATCGCCACGATCGCATACAGGCCGATGTAGTTGAGCAGCGTGATCCAGTATTCGGGCACCCGCAGCGGATGCGGCAGCACCGGAAGCGCGAACATCACCGCGAGAAACAGCCAGAAGAAGCGGTTGCGAATCATGCGTTTCATCGCGTCACTCCTCCTCTTCTTCGGCATGCGGGCTCGCCAGACTGCGCCACAGCAATACCGGAATGATCAGCGTGAACACAATGACTTCCTTGTAGGCACTGGCCCAGAACGACGAATACGATTCGAGCAGCCCGACGAGCACCGAGCCGGCCGCCGCCACGGGATAACTCACGAGGCCGCCGATGATCGCGCCCACGAATCCCTTCAAGCCGATCAGAAAACCCGAGTCGTAGTAGATGGTGGTAAGCGGTGCAACGAGAATTCCGCACAGCACGCCGAGCCCCGCGGCGAGCGTGAACGCGAGGCGTCCCGCCTGCGTCGTGCCGATGCCGACCAGCCGCGCGCCCAGCCGGTTCACCGACGTCGCCCGCAGCGCCTTGCCCGACACCGAGCGATCGAAATAGATGTACAGCCCGACGATCAGCACGATCGCGGTGCCGATCACCCACAAGCTCTGGCCCGTAACCGAGAGCGAGCCTACGTTGAACGTCGCGTCCGAAAACGCGTTCGTGCGCGACCCTTCGGCGCCGAACATCACGAGCCCGAGGCCGACCATCGCGAAGTGCACGGCCACCGCGACGATCAGCAGCAACAAGGTGGTCGCTTCTGCAATCGGCTCGTACGCGAGGCGATACACGAACGGACCCATCGGCACCACGATGGCGAGCGTCAACGCGATCTGCGCGAGCATCGGCAACTGCATGCCGAAGGTGCCGCGTGTGATCGCGTAGACGGCAACGGGAAACAACAGGTACTGGCCCGCGAGCGTCACGAGCGTGCGCGCGAGCTGCGTACGCCGCTCCGCATGCCGCGCGAGCCCGAGTATCTCGACGACGAAGCACGCGGCGCCCATCGCCATCAACAGCCAGCACGTGGCGGGAAACTTCTGCGTCTGTAGTGCAGCGAGCGTGAGTGCGCCGTACGAAACGAACTCGCCCTGCGGAATGAAGATCACCCGCGTGACGGAAAACACCAGCACCAGCGCCAGCGCGAGCAGCGCGTAGATGGCGCCGGTCGTGATGCCGTCTTGCGCGAGGATCGCCGCAATTGATAGATCCATACTTCCTCTTCGTGTCTTTCTGGAATGCCTGAATCGGGATGCGTAGATGGGTAGACGCGCAGCAAGGCGTGATGAACGCGCGGCCAACGCGCCATTGTGCTCGAACAGAACGACATGGCGGCGACACGTGCGCCAACGCGTAGCGCGTCGCGTTGAATGGCGCAGCGTGCGGATCACAGCGACGACTACAGCGAAGCACGACGCCCTATGCGAGCGACACGCTCACGCGCGCGCCCTCACCGCTGCGCCATCCGTGAGAAGAAGGACGCGCGCAACGCTGCCCCCAACGCGCGTCCCCGAAGTGCCGCTGATGTCGCTTACTTGCCCTGCAGCTTCCACTTGCCGCCGGAGATCTGCACGATCACGCGGGCGCGTTCGTCGAGGCCGTTATGGTCCGCCGACGTCGTGTTCATGATGCCGTGCGCGACCGGCAGGTCCTTGAGGTTTTCGAGCGCGCTGCGCAGCGCCTCGCGGAACTCGACCGTACCCGGCTGCGCCGTCTTCAGTGCCTCGGGAATGGCCCGCTGCAGCATCTGGCCGGCGTCCCATGCGTGGCCGCCAAACGTCGACACCGAACCCGCGCCGTAGGCCTTCTCATACGCGTTCTTGTAGGCCTCCGATGACTTCTTCACGGGGTTCGAATCGGGCAGCTGGTCCGCCACGAGAATCGGGCCCGCCGGCAGCAGTTCGCCCTCGCAGTCCTTGCCGCACACGCGCAGGAAGTCGTTGTTCGCCACGCCATGCGTCTGGTAGATGGCGCCCTTGTAGCCGCGCTCCTTGAGCGTCTTCGCCGGCAGCGCGGCCGGCGTGCCCGAGCCCGCGATCAGCACCGCATCGGGGTTGGCCGCCATGAGCTTGAGCACCTGGCCCGTGACCGATGCATCGGTGCGGTTATAGCGCTCGTTGGCCACCACCTTCAGATGACGCGCGCCCGCTGCCGCGTTGAACACCGTGTACCAGTTCTCGCCGTAGGCGTCGGAGAAGCCGATGAAGCCCACCGTCTTCACGCCGTGCTGCTCCATGTACTGCGCGATCGCGTCGGCCATCAGGCTGTCGTTCTGCGGCGTCTTGAAGACCCATGCGCGCTTGGCGTCCATCGGCGAAACGATGGCGGCCGAGGCGGCCATCGAGATCATCGGCGTTTTGGCCTGCGACGCCACGTCGATCATCGCGAGCGAGTTAGGCGTGACCGTGGAGCCGATGATGGCGTCCACGTGGTCTTCATCGATGAGCTTGTGCGTGTTCTGCACGGCGTGGCTCGTGTCGGATGCGTCGTCGAGCACGATGTACTGCACCGTCTTGCCGCCAATCTCCTTCGGCAACAGTTCGATGGTGTTCTTCTCCGGAATGCCGAGCGACGCCGCCGGCCCCGTCGCCGACAGCGTGACGCCGATCTTCACCTGCGCGAACGCGCTGCCCGCGCCGAGGAGTGCTGCCGCTGCGAGCGTTACCCGTACCCACTGTGTCTTCGTTTTCATCGTGTGTCTCCAAACGCCTTGTCTCTTGTTTCGTATGGTCCGGCCCTTCGCGACACGGCCGGCTTCTGAGTGTAGTGACGGGTCCGCTCATGTGGACACATGGTTTTCCCTGTCGGGTGCATCTACCGCGAGCGCCGCTTCGTGCACACGGCGCGGACAACAAAAAAGGCGCGTCCGTTTGTCCGCGCCTTTGTTCGAAAGAGTTGTCTGTGGGTGCCTCGTGGCGTCAGTCGCTGGCGAGCTTCCACTTGCCGCCGACGATCTGCACCATCACGCGCGCCCGCTGGTCGAGGCCCGCATGGTCCGTCGCACTCATGTTGAAGATGCCGTGCGACGCGGGAAGATCCTTCGTGCTTTCGAGCGCCGTGCGCAGCGCCTCGCGAAAGGCCTTCGTGCCCGGCTGGCCCTGCTTGAGCGCGATGGGCACCGCGCGTTGCAGCAGCAGCCCCGCGTCCCACGCATGGCCGCCGAAGGTCGAGATCGAGCCGGCACCCCAGGCGCTTTCATAGGCCGCCTTGTACGTCAGCGCCACCTTCTTCGCCGGGTTCGATGCAGGCAGCTGATCGGCGACGAGCAGCGGGCCCGCGGGCAGATACGTGCCTTCGCAGTCCTTGCCGCACACACGCAGGAAGTCGTTGTTGGCCACGCCGTGCGTCTGGTAGTAGCGGCCCTTGTAGCCGCGCTCCTTGAGCGTCTTCTGAGGCAACGCGGCCGGCGTGCCGGCGCCTGCGATCAGCACGGCGTCGGGGTTCTGCGACATCATGCGCAGCACCTGGCCCGTCACCGACGTGTCGTTGCGCGCGAACCGCTCGTTCGCCACGATGCGAATCTTCTTGAGTTCGGCGATCTTGCCGAACTCCTTGTACCAGCTCTCGCCATATGCGTCCGAGAAGCCGATGAACGCCACCGTCTTCACGCCATGGTCAGCCATGTGCTGGGCAATGGCGGTGGCCATCAGGATGTCGTTCTGAGGCGTCTTGAACACCCATGCGCGCTTCGCGTCCATGGGCTCCACGATGGAAGCGGCCGCGGCCATCGAGATCATCGGCGTGGACGTTTCGGCGGCCACGTCGATCATCGCCAGCGAGTTCGGCACGACGGTGGAACCGATCAACGCGTCCACGTGATCTTCGCTCGTGAGCTTGCGTGCGTTGCGCACGGCCTGCGTGGGATCCGTGGCATCGTCCAGCACGATGTAGTCGATCTTCTGGCCGGCAATTTCCTTCGGCAGCAGCGCGACCGTGTTTTTTTCCGGAATGCCGAGCGACGCCGCCGGCCCCGTGGCCGACACCGTCACGCCGATCTTCACATCCGCCCACGCCGTTCCCGCCAGCATGGCCCCCGCTCCTGCCACTGCGCACGCTGCGCTGATCCAACGCACTGCCGCCAACATGTACGCTCCTCGCGTTTACCCGCTTATTCGATTGAAAATGGCTCGCAAACCGCCTGAAGGCGATGGCCTGAATAGCGCCGCCTCCCCGCGGAAAATACCGCGCCGACCTTTTTTTTAACGGCACGTAAATGCCGACCAGGCGGTCGGCGAATGGCGAGTGTAGCGGACGCAAGCCATATGCGGCAAGCATTTGCAGGAGTCGGACAGACGAGAAAAAACCCGCAGTCTGCGCGACAAAAACGGCTTACGAGATTCGGGCGGGAAGAGAAAAACGGGCAGCCGTTTCAGGCCCTGAAGGGAAATAACGGAAAAACCAGCGAACGAAGCACGCGAATGGAAAGACCAATATAAAAAGCGCTGTTGGATTCCCATCCAACAGCGCTTTCCGTTTGGGCACTGAGTGCCTCATGTCTCCTCGTTCTCCACCTGCAAATTCGGTGCATCAGAACTGGGTGCAAGATTAAAGATGCACCGCCCTGCGGACAACTAGCATTTACCCTAGTGGTGCACTGCGGCACTCAATTGGGGCACGCTGACACCGCGCCGTTGCATGCGCGGGTGCGACGGTGGCGGAGCATCGCAGCACCGGCCACAGAAAAATATCGGGACACCGAAGTAATGCGCGGCCTCGCAGCGCCGCGCCGTTCATCGCTCAGGCACGCAACGGACGCACACGCGCCACGATCTCACCCACAATTCCGCGCCGGAACGCCAACACGCACGCGATGAAGATGAGGCCTGTGACGATGGTTGCCGATTCGCCGAGCGAGCGGAACCAGTCGACGCCTGTCGCCGACGCGAGCGCCCCGCCAATCTCGCCCAGCCGATCGCCCAGCGAGACGATGAGCGCAGCGCCCAGCAACGGCCCGAACAGCGTGCCCATGCCGCCCACGAGCGTCATCAGAATGACGAGCCCGGACATGGTCCAGTAGGCGTCGTCGAGCGTCTCGAAGCCCAGCACCACGACCTTCAGCGCGCCGGCCAACCCCGCAATGCCGGCGGAGAGCACAAACGCAAGCAGCTTGAAGCGGTCCGTGTCGTAGCCGAGCGAAATGGCGCGCGGCTCGTTCTCCTTGATGGCCACGAGAATCTGTCCGAACGGCGAATGCACGATACGCACGATGAGCAGGAACGCGAGCACCATCACCACGAGCACGACGTAGTACAGCACCAGGTCCGAACTCAGCGACAGCAACCCGAACAGCTTGCCGCGCGGCACGCCTTGCATGCCGTCTTCGCCATGCGTGAACGGCGCCTGCAGGAACACGAAGTAGACCATCTGCGCGAGCGCGAGCGTGACCATCGCAAAGTAGATGCCCTGACGCCGGATCGCGAAGAGCCCCACCACAAGCCCGAGCAACGTGGCCGCCGCGGTGCCTGCGAGCACGCCGAGTTCCGGCGTAAGACCAATCGACTGGATCGCGTAGCCCGCCACATACCCGGCGCTGGCCAGAAACATGGCATGGCCGAACGACAGCAGGCCCGTGTAGCCGATCAACAGATTGAACGCCGCGGCAAAGAGCGCAAAGCACAGCACCTTCATCACGAAGACCGGATACGCGCCCGCGAGCGGCGCCACGATCAGGCCCACCAACAGCAGGACATAAAGCGCTTTTCTCTGCATCATCTTTCCTTGCCGAAGAGGCCGGCGGGACGAACCAATAACACGATCGCCATGATGACGAACACCACCGTAGCCGACGCTTCCGGCCAGAACACGCGCGTGAAGCCTTCGATCACGCCCAGCAGCAAGCCCGTCACGATGGACCCCATGATCGAGCCCATCCCGCCGATCACCACCACCGCGAACACGGTGATGATCATGGGCTGCCCCATGAGCGGCGACACCTGAATCACGGGTGCAGCGAGCACCCCGGCAAACGCGGCCAATGCCACGCCGAAGCCGTAGGTGAGCGTGACCATCATCGGAACGTTGATGCCGAAGGCCTCCACGAGCTTGGGGTTCTCGGTACCGGCACGCAGATACGCACCCAACCGCGTACGCTCGATCACGAACCAGGTCACGAAGCACACCGCGAGCGAGGCCACCACGACCCACGCGCGATAGTTCGGCAGGAACATGAAGCCGAGGTTGGTCGCGCCCGAAAGCGCCGACGGCACGTCGTACGGTTGGCCCGACGAGCCGTAGATGGAACGGAACACGCCCTCGATCACGAGCGTGAGCCCGAAGGTGAGCAAGAGCCCGTAGAGATGATCGAGCTTGTAGAGCCAGCGCAGCATAGATCGTTCAATCAGCATGCCGAACACGCCCACCAGCAGCGGCGAGAGCACGAGCATCGCCCAGTACGGCACGTGAAAGTACGCAAGGCCCATCCACGTGAGCATCGCCCCCAGCATGAACAGCGCGCCGTGGGCGAAGTTGATCACGTTGAGCAGCCCGAAGATCACTGCGAGGCCAAGGCTCAGGATCGCGTAGAACGAGCCGTTCACGAGTCCGAGCAACAGCTGGCTCAGCATCGCCGGCAACGGAATGCCAAAGATTTCCATTGAACCTGTCGTCCAGATGAGATCGGCGCGAAGCGAAGTGCGGCGGCCTCTCGCCGCCGCACTTCGCTCACGTCCCTATTCCGTTACTTCCACAGCGCGCAGCGCGTCTCCTGCTTCGTCGTGAAGGCCTGCTCGCCCGGAATGGTCGCGACGATCTTGTAGTAGTCCCAAGGCTCTTTCGATTCAGCCGGCGTCTTCACCTGCATGAGGTACATGTCGTGGATCATGCTGCCGTCCTGACGCACGTAGCCCTTCGCGTAGAAGTCGTCGATCTTCTGCTTCTTGAGCTGCGCCATTACCTTGTCCGAGTCCGTGGAGCCCACTGCTTGCACGGCCTTCAGATACGTCATCGTGGCGGAGTAGTCGGCAGCCTGCAGGCTCGACGGCATCTTCTTCATCTTGTCGAAGTAGCGCTGCGACCACTTGCGCGAAGCCTCGTCCTTGTTCCAGTACCAGCTGTCGGTCAGCACGAGGCCTTGCGTGGTTTCGAGGCCGAGGCTGTGGATGTCGTTGATGAAGATGAGCAGTGCCGCGAGCTTCATCGTCTTCGTGATGCCGAACTCCTTCGCGGCCTTGATCGAATTGATCGTGTCGCCGCCCGCGTTCGCGAGGCCCAGAATCTGCGCCTTCGACGATTGCGCCTGCAACAGGAACGACGAGAAGTCCGACGCCGAGAGCGGATGCCGCACTTCGCCCAACACCTGGCCGCCGTTCGCCTTCACCACGTCGGCGGTGTTCTTTTCGAGCGCCTTGCCGAATGCGTAGTCCGCCGTGAGGAAGAACCACGTTTTGCCGCCCTGCTTCGTCACGGCCGAACCCGTGCCTTTCGCGAGCGCCGTGGTGTCGTAGGCATAGTGGATGGTGTACGGCGTGCATTGCTCGTTGGTGAGCGTGTCCGCGCCGGCGCCGATGCTGATGTACACCTTGTGCTTCTCGCCCGCGACCTGGTTCATCGAGAGGCCCGTCGCGGAATTCGTGCCGCCAATCAGCAGATCGACGCCGTCGCGGTCGAACCATTCGCGCGCACGCGACGCTGCAATGTCGGCCTTGTTCTGATGGTCGGCATACACGACCTGGATCGGCTTGCCGTTCACCTTGCCGCCGAAGTCCGCTACCGCCATGCGGATGGCTTCGAGACCCCCCTGGCCGTCGATGTCCACATAGAGTCCCGACATGTCCGTGATGAAGCCGATCTTCACGGCGTCGTCGGCTGCCCGCGCATTGCCGGCCGCGAACGCGGCACACATCGCGGCCGCGATGCCGATCGACGTGAAGCGCGCGAGAGTGCTGTTCTTCTTCATTCCTGTCTCCTTCATTCGTTGCGTTGTGGTTGTGCGAGGCAATCAGGTGGCGCGCCCGGCACGCGGGTGTCGCCGTGAAGCGGGTTTCGGTTCAAACGCCGAGCAGATCGTGCAGCACGGGCATCTTGCTTTCCAGCTCCGCCGCGCCGAAATGCTCGACGATGCGGCCGTGCTCCATCACGTAGAAGCGGTCCGCGAGCGGCGCCGCGAAACGGAAGTTCTGCTCGACCATCACGATGGTGTAGCCGCGCGCCTTGAGCGCGACGATCATGCGCGCGAGCGTCTGCACGATGACCGGCGCAAGCCCTTCCGATATCTCGTCGAGCAGCAGCAGATTCGCGCCCGTCCGCAGAATGCGCGCAACCGCGAGCATCTGTTGTTCGCCGCCCGACAGGCGCGTGCCCTGGCTCTGCCGGCGCTCCTTGAGATTCGGAAACATCTGGTAGATCTCGTCGAGCGACATGGCGTGCGCGTGCCGGCTCACGGGCGGCGGCAACAGCAGATTCTCTTCGCACGAGAGGCTCGAAAAAATGCCGCGCTCTTCGGGGCAGTAGCCCACACCGCAATGCGCGATGCGATGCGTCGCCATGCCGATGGTTTCGCGGCCACCAATCTTGATGGAGCCCGTACGGCGACCCGTCAGACCCATGATGGCGCGCAGCGTCGTGGTACGGCCTGCGCCGTTGCGGCCAAGCAGCGTCACCACTTCGCCGCGTCCCACGGTGAGATCCACGCCGTGCAGGATGTGCGATTCGCCGTACCAGGCCTGCAGACCCGCAATGGCGAGCGCGGGCGTGCTTTCGGCCGCGCCGCTCACTTCTGTGTTCTCGCGTTCGGTCACGGTGTTCATGCATGTGCTCCGGCAAGCGCTGCGTCGGCGCTGCCCATGTAGGCCTGCATCACGAGCGGGTTCTTCGACACCTCCGCGTACGCGCCCTCGGCCAGCACCTCGCCGCGTTGCAGGACCGTGATGGTATCCGAGATGCCGGCGATCACGTTCATGTTGTGTTCCACCATGAGAATGGTGCGGCCCGCCGATACTTTTTTGATCAGCGCCGTGACGCGATCCACGTCCTCGTGCCCCATGCCTTGCGTCGGCTCGTCGAGCAGCATGAGTTCGGGTTCCATGGCGAGCGTGGTCGCAATTTCGAGTGCGCGCTTGCGACCGTAGGCAAGTTCTACCGTGCGCACGTCGGCGAAATCGGTCAGGCCGACCTGGGCGAGCAGATCCATCGCGCGATCGTCGAGCTCGCGCAGCGTGCGTTCGCTCTTCCAGAAATGGAACGTACTGCCGAGCGTGCGCTGCAGTCCCACGCGCACGTTCTGCAACGCCGTCAAATGTGGAAATACCGCGGAAATCTGGAACGAACGGATAATGCCGCGCCGCGCGATCTGCGCCGGGCGCTCACGCGTGATGTCGATGCCGTTGAAGACGATCTGCCCCGCGCTGGGTTCGAGAAATTTGGTGAGCAGGTTGAAGCACGTCGTTTTGCCCGCGCCGTTCGGGCCGATGAGTGCATGAATCGTGCCGCGACGCACGCGCAGGTTCACGCCGTTGACGGCCGTGAAGCCCTTGAATTCCTTCGTGAGTCCGCGCGTCTCCAGAATCGTGTCGCCGAGAATCATGTCCTCTTCCATGCGAATGAAGGCGAAGTCTTGTAGACACCTCGCGCACCGGATTGCGCGAACGCGTGATGACGACCGCACCCCCGTATCGGCCGTGGCGCAGTGCGTGGCTGCGGATGGCAGCGCGGGGCACCGAGCGGCATGGCGCCATTGTCTCGCCAATGATGCAGCGCAATCATAGGGATTTGCACTTAGGGCCCGGCGCGTATGCAGCGCGCTCCGCACAGGCGCCGAAATACGCGTCGCCACGTCGTCATGCAACGGACATCGACACGCTTGCCGGCTTCGCTTCGTCGCGCCCCGCGAGTCGTGCACGACGATCCGCACGCAGCATGTCGCTTGCGCGCTCCGCGATCATCAGCGTCGGCGAGTTGGTGTTGCCCGATGTGATGACGGGCATCACCGATGCATCCACCACGCGTAATCCTTCCACGCCACGCACGCGCAAACGGTGGTCCACGACTGAGCCGGGATCGTCGGCGGTGCCCATGCGACACGTGCCGACCGGATGAAAGATCGTGGTGCCCACGTTGCCCGCGGCGTCCTGCAATTCTTCTTCGGTCTGATACACGAGACCGGGCAGAATTTCGTGCGGACGATATGGCGCGAGCGCGGGTGCGGCCGCGATGCGCCGCGTGAGTCGAAGCGCGTTGGCCGCGACGTGACGGTCGTAGTCGGTGGACAGATAGTTGGGCGCGATGGCCGGTGCCGCCGCGGCATCGGGCGAAGCGATGTGGACGCTGCCGCGCGAGGTGGGCCGTAAATGGCACACGGACGCCGTGAACGCGTTGAAGCGATGCAGCGGCTCGCCGAAACGATCGAGCGAAAGCGGCTGCACGTGGTATTCGAGATCGGGCCGCGTGAGCGACCCATCGGACGGGTCGGACTTCGCGAACGCGCCGAGCTGCGAAGGCGACATCGACATGGGACCGCTCTGGAACAGCGCGTACTGCATGCCGATCATCAGCTTGCCCCACCAGTGAGCCGATGCCGTATTGAGCGTACGCACGTTCTGCACGCGATACGCCATACGCAACTGGAGATGGTCCTGCAGGTTTTCGCCCACGCCGCGCAGGTCGTGCACGACATCGATACCCAGACCTTGCAGTCGCGCACCGTTCCCGATGCCCGACAGTTCGAGCAATTGCGGCGAGTTCACGGCGCCCGCACTCAGCACGACTTCGCAGCGCGCCTTCGCCGCGTAGCTCACGCCGTCGCCGCGATATTCCACGCCCACGCAGCGTTTGCCCTCGAACACCACACGCTCGGTGAGCGCGCCCGTGATGATGGTGAGGTTGGGCCGCTTCATCGCGGGACGCAGAAACGCCTTCGATGCGTTCCAGCGAATGCCGCGCTTCTGGTTCACCTCGAAGTAGCCGACGCCGGTGTTGTCGCCGCGATTGAAGTCGTCGGTCGCGGGGATGCCGGTTTGCTGCGCGGCCTGCGCGAACGCGTCGAGAATCTTCCACTTCAGGCGCTGCCGTTCCACACGCCATTCGCCGCCTTCACCGTGCCACGTATTCGCGCCGCCGTGATGGTCCTCGCTGCGGCGAAACACGGGCAGCACTGCATCCCACGACCATGACGGATCGTTCGTGGTGCGTGCCCACTCGTCGTAGTCTTCGCGCTGCCCGCGCATGTAAATCATGCCGTTGATGGACGAGCTGCCGCCCAGCACACGGCCACGCGGATACGAGAGCGCCCGGCCGTTGAGGCCTGCTTCGGCCTGCGTCTTGTAAAGCCAGTCGGTACGCGGATTGCCGATGCAGTAGAGGTAGCCCACCGGCACGTGAATCCAGTGGTAATCGTCTTTGCCGCCGGCTTCGAGCAGCAACACGGAGACGTCGGGGTCTTCCGTGAGCCGGTTCGCGAGCACGCAGCCCGCGGTGCCAGCGCCCACGATCACGTAATCGAATTCGCCTTCGAGCCGGCGCGGCTCGCTGCGGCCTGCCGCCGCTTTGGTCTTGTCCATCGTGTCTCGTCTCCTCCGTTGCGCCGCGCCCGGCTGCGTCCTGCTGCATCGGGCTGCATTGGCTGCGGCGCACGTTCGTGATCGGCATGGCGCAGGTATCTGTCCCACGTCGGCATTGCCGAAGATTCGCCAAGCGTAGCGGCGAAACCGCAGGGCAATCCAATGAGTTATGCTCAACTGCCATATAAGGCGCACTCATATCAGGAATATGGACCTGACCTTGCTCCGGGCCTTCGTCACCGTGGCACGCGAGGGCAACCTCACGCGTGCCGCCGTGCATCTGCACCTCACGCAGCCGGCCGTGAGCCTGCAGATCAAGAACCTTCAGGAGACGCTCGGCGTGTCGCTCTTCACGCGCACGTCTCACGGGCTCGCACTCACGCGCGACGGCCAGGCGCTGTTGCCGCACGCGGAACGCGCGCTCGCGGCAGCTGGCGACGTGCAGCGCGCCGCCGCCACGCTGCGCCACGAAGTGCGCGGGCGGCTGCGCATCGGCACGATCCTCGACCCCGAATTCCTGCGGCTCGGCGGCTTTCTGAAACCGCTCGTGGAAACGTGGCCGCAGATCGAGACCGCGCTGCGACACGGCATGTCGGGCTGGGTGCGGGAGCAGGTGCGCTCGAGCGAACTCGACGTCGGCTATTACATCGGGCTGCCTGCCGAAGACGACCCGCGCGACGGCAACGTATTTCACGCGGTCACGCTCACGCACTTTCAATACCGCGTGCTGGCACCCGCAGGCTGGAAAGACCGCGTACGCGGCATCCACGACTGGCGCGGGCTCGCGGCGTTGCCGTGGATCTGGACGCCGCCCGCATCGGCACATAACAGGCTGCTGACGCGCTGCTTCGCCGAAGCCGGCGTCACGCCTGTGAAGGTGGCCGAAGTGGACCAGGAGCCGTCCATGCTCGACCTCGTGAAATCGGGCGTCGGCCTTTCGCTCGCGCGTGATGCGACGGCGCTGGCCGAAGCGCATGCACACGCGCTCACGATCGTGGAAGGCATCACCGTGCCCACGCAGCTCACCTTCATCACGCTTGCCGCACGCGAGCAGGAGCCTGCCATCGCAGCCGCACTGAAGCTGATCGAAACGCAATGGGCGATATGAGCGTCGCTCATGACGTGCGCCGACGATCAAGCCATGAACCGACGTCACGGATTTGCGCCGTAACGCCACGGTCACACGGTTTTTGCTAGATTCGACTTTCGCGTTTCCGTCCCCGGCTCGCATCTGTGACTCGCATCGCGCAAGGGTGGCTGTTTCTTTCCGGCGGCGCCGCGTTGCCTTTGCACGGCCAGCGGCGCCGTTGCTGTTTCATCGACAGACAGGAGCTTCAGCATGGCACGCAACATCGAGATCAAAGCCCGCGCCCGTGACTTCGAACAGCTGCGCGAGCGCGCCGCGCAATTGACGCCCGAGTCACCGCTGATTTTCCGGCAGCAGGACTTCTTCTACGACGTCCCGCGCGGTCGTCTCAAGCTGCGCCAGTTCGACGACGGCACGCCCGCGGAGCTGATCTTCTATCAGCGCGACGATCGCGACGGCCCGAAGGCTTCGTACTACACGCGCAGCCCCGTCACCAATCCCGAGGCCATGCATGCGCTGCTCGCAACGGCACTCACGACGCGCGGCATCGTGACGAAAGAACGCCATGTTTATCTGGTGGGACGCACGCGCATTCACCTCGACCGCGTGGACGGGCTCGGCGATTTTGTGGAACTGGAAGTGGTGCTGGGACCGGACGACGACGAGGAAGGCGGCGAAGCGGAAGCGCACGCCGTGTTCGCGAAGCTCGGCGTGCCGGAAGCGGATCTCGTGGCTGTCGCTTACGTCGATCTGCTCAATGCGGCCGACGACAAACCCGAGCTGGGCGAGCCGCTCATCGTCGCCTGAAACGCCGCATGTAGCACGTGGCACGTAGCACAGCAAAACGCGATGACGCGGGCGAGATCCATCATCCCTGATGGCACGCGCCGTTTGCGCTTCACGTATTCAGGCGGCGGACAACCCCGGCCCCAGGTGTGCAAGCGGCAGCGGGCCATTGCGCTTGAACGTGGCCAGCACGATGTTCGAGCGCACGCTGTCCACGCCCGGCACGCGCATGAGTTTCTTCATAACGAAAGAGGAAAGCGCGTTGAGGTCGGGCGCCACGATCCGTAGAAGATAGTCGGCCTCGCCCACTACCGCGTGGCATTCCAGCACTTCGGGCAGCGTGTCGATCTGTTGCTGAAACTGCTCGATGATCGAATCGCCGTGGTGCTTGAGCTTGAGGCTCGTGAACGCCGTTACGCCGAGGCCCAGCTTTTCGGGCCGCAGCACGACGCGGTAACCATCGATCACCCCGAGCGTCTCGAGCCGCTGCAACCGCCGCCCAATCTGCGATGGCGACAGCGGAATCTGTTCGCCGAGTTGCTGATGCGTGGCGCGTCCATAGCGTTGCAAGACCTCGAGAAGCGCAAGATCGAAGTGATCCAGTTCAAGCATGAACGTTCTCCGCGTGTCGTAACGGCTTTTCGCATGAGTATTGCATAAAGCAGCGAGACATCGCGCAGCGTTGCGCTGCCGGCAGGCCTTGGGCGGGCGGTGGTCCGACGCCATGCCGGCATCCGTGGAAAAATAGCCGAACGCCAGCTTCCCCACGACCCACCCACGAGAGGTGACACGATGATCCACAAGCTCACTTCCGAGGAACGCGCCAGTCAGTTCCCGCAGCTCGACGGCTGGCAGGCTATGGCAGGCCGCGACGCCATCCAGCGCAAATTGCGCTTCGCCGATTTCAACGAGGCCTTCGGCTTCATGACGCGCGTCGCCATCAAAGCCCAGGAGATGGACCATCACCCCGAATGGTTCAACGTCTACAACAGGGTGGAGATCACGCTGTCCACGCACGAAGCGGGCGGCATCACGGAGCGCGACATCCTCATGGCCAAATTCATCGATTCGATCGCGAAGGGTGCGCAACCTGATTGAGCGAAACCATCGCGACGCACGCAGATGCAGGCCAAAAAACGCTGCGGGTGAAAGGATATTGCAGGACAACCGCCATTGGGCCTTCAGTTCGTGCGCCAGATATTAAGGCGAACGTAAGTTTCCCACGCTTCGCGCGCCAAAGGCTCCAGCGCATCCAGCGATACGGCGTTCCGACGCTGTACAATCAGCAGCGCATACGGCTTGGAGAGCGCGCTTGCCTCCTTGCACAAGGTAAGCTCGTCGCCGGAAGAAGGCGTACGGCTGCGCCAGAAGTTGATCGCGGCTTCCAGTTCGTTGATCGTGATTTCGGACATGTCTCTCGTGATCATCCCGGCACCGCACGCTGCCCAGCGTGCTTCCTGTGCATCCGCGCGCCGGCGAACCGCGTGCCTACAAGCTAACCCATTGTAATTGAGCGAATCCCATGCGACTCCTTCTCATCGAAGACGACCGCCCTATCGCACGCGGCATCCAAAGTAGCCTCGAACAAGCCGGCTTCACGGTCGACATGGTCCACGATGGCATCTTCGCCGAACAGGCGCTCACACAGAATCGCCACGAACTCGTGATTCTCGATCTGGGCTTGCCCGGCATCGACGGCATGACGCTGCTCTCGCGCTTCCGTCAGAGCAATCGCCACACGCCCGTGATCGTGCTCACGGCGCGCGACGAACTGAACGATCGCGTTCAAGGCCTGAATTCAGGCGCCGACGACTACATGCTCAAGCCCTTCGAGCCCGCCGAACTCGAAGCGCGCATTCGCGCCGTCATGCGCCGCAGCGGTCCGCACGGCGACGTGCCGCGCCCCGAAGTGTCGCTGGGCGGCGTGCGCCTGTCGGGCGTGGACCGCCGCATCTTCAACGACGACAAGCCGCTCGAACTTTCGCCGCGCGAATTCGCCGTGCTCGAAATGCTGTTGCTGCGCCACGGCCGCGTGGTCAGCAAGGCCCAGTTGCAGGATCACCTCACGCATTTCGGCGGCGACCTCGGCGACACCGCGATCGAGGTCTACGTGCACCGCGTGCGCAAGAAGCTCGAAAACTGCCGCGTCGAAATCGTGACGGTGCGCGGCTTCGGCTATCTCCTCCAGGAGATTCGCCAGGCTTCGTAACGAAGCCGTGTATGCCGCGCGAGCCCCCCTCACCGGCTCGCACGGCACGTCCCATTTTTCGGCAGGTCCGATCATGCCCCACCCGGCCGCGAACAGTCTGAGGCGCACGCTGCTGCGCCGCCTCGCTGCGCCGCTCTCGCTGCTCGCGCTCATGAGCGGACTCATCGCGTACTGGCTTGCGTGGCAATACACGCAGCACGTCGTGGACCGCTCGCTCGCCGATCTCGCGACCGCCATTTCCAGACAGATCCAGATTGCGGGCCGCGACGCCCCCATCACCGTGCCGCCGCTCGCGCAGGCCATGTTCTCGGACCCGGTGGAACATCTGGTGTACCGCATCAGCGACGGCACGAGGGAGATCGCCGGCGATCCCTCGCTACCGTTGCGGGGTACGAACATTACGCGCATGCACTTCGCGTACGTCTTCGAGACGCAGCACAACGGCATTGGCGTGCGCGTGGCGCAGGTGCGGGTGGAACAGCCGCACGGCAATCCGATCGTGGTGGAAGTGGGCCAACCGGTGCGCCATCGTTTTCGCATCGCCGCGGAGTTTCTCGTGGCGATCATGATGCCGCTGCTGCTGTTGCTGTTCGCAGGCTGGGCCATTGTCTGGCGCGTGGTGAACCAGCAGCTCAATCCGCTGACCGATCTGGCTGATTCGCTGAACCGGCAGACCCACACGTCGCTCGAGCCCGTCGACGAAACGTACGTACCCCTTGAGATCCGACCGCTGACGGGCGCGCTCAACGCGCTGCTGGGTCGCCTGAAGACCGCACTCGATGCGCAGCGCAAGTTCATTGCCGACGCCGCGCATCAATTGCGCACGCCGCTCACGGCCGTGAAGCTGCATGCGGAGCAGGCCGTTGTCTCACGCGACCCGCAACAGGTGCAGGCTGCGGTGCGCGAGCTACGCGCAGCGGCGGACCGCGCGGTGCGTCTCTCCAACCAGTTGCTGTCGCTTGCACGTGCCGAACCCGGCGAGCAGGCCGCGCGCTTCGTCAATATCGATTTCGCCGCGCTCGCGTTCGAAACCGGCGCCGAGTGGGTGCCGCGCGCACTCGCCGTGCAGGTGGACCTCGGTTTCCAGCGACTCGACGACCCGGCGAACGATCATCCGCTACTCGTACGCGGCAACCCTGTGCTGTTGCACGAGGTGGTGGCGAACCTGCTCGACAACGCGTTGAAGTACGCACCGCCCGCGCGTCTGGACGGCGGACGCATCACCGTGACGGTGACGCAGCTGCAGACCGACGGCGTGGCGATGGCCGAGATCGCTGTGGAGGACAATGGACCGGGCGTACCGAAGACCCAGCAGGCCGACCTGTTCAAGCGCTTCTTCCGCGGCGACGGTCAGAGCGAGTCCGGCGTGGATGGCGGCGCGGGCCTGGGCCTCGCCATCGTGCACGACATCATGAAGTTGCACCGGGGCACGGTGCACTACGAAGACGCGCCGGAAGGCGGCGCACGCTTCGTCGTTCGCGTACCGCTGGCGCCGCAGTCGGCTGCCGCGGACAGCAGGCGCGCCACGAACGACCATGGCGCGGACGCAAAAAAATCGGCGCACCAGGCGCCGATCGACATGTAATCCCACAGGCTGCTGCCTTACTTCTTTTTCTTCTTCGCAGACTTGCCCTCGCCCTTGCCGCCCTTCTTCGTCTTTTCGGGCGGCGCGAGCATCGTGCCGCGGCACTTGCGGGCGCCGCATCGGCATTCGTACTCGCGCTGAAGCTTCTTCGTCTGACGCGCGTCGATGACGAGGCCGTAGTCATAGAACAGCTCTTCGCCCGCGGCGATGTCGCGCAGCGCTTCGATGTAGACGTGCCCGTCGATCTCTTCGGCCTCGCAGTTCGGCGCGCACGAATGATTGATCCAGCGCGCGCTGTTGCCGTTCACCTTGCCGTCGATCACGTCGCCGCTTTCCAGCGCGAAATAGAACGTGTGATTCGGTTCCGCCGGATTGTGCGGATGGCGCCGCAAGGCTTCCTTCCACGAGATCCGTTCGCCCTTGTATTCGATCAGGCGCTCGCCGGCTGCAATCGGTTCGAGGGCGAACACCCCTTTGCCGTGCACACCCGACTGGCGCACGGCGAACCTGCGTGAACTCATTGAATGAATCCTTGTGAAGAACGGGAAGTGAACATTCCGGCGGCAAACCTCGCGTGAGCCGCTGCCGGCGCGCGATATGCCGCGGCATTTCTCGGAAGCGAATAGCAAACGCGGCGCCCCCGAGGCGCCGCGTCATTCGCTGTAGCGCACATCGCGCCACAAACGGCATCGTACACGCTTGATATGGATTCGTTCAACCTGCCAAATAGCGGGCGACTCGTATGATGCACTCGTTGCCTGCTCGCCAACGGCTCGCGACTAACGTTGGCCGAACGAAATATCGCCGAACAACGCCTTTTGCTCGCGCGGCTGCGAGCGCCAGTATTGCGGCGGCGCCTGCACGGTGGCGCCCAGTTGTGCCGCCGCGTGCCAGGGCCAGCGCGGATCGTAGAGCATGGCGCGCGCCATGGCGACGAGATCCGCATCGCCTTCTTCGACGAGGCGATCGGCGTGCTGCGCATCGGTAATCAGCCCGACGGCAATGGTGGTCATGCCCGTCACTTTCTTGACTTCGCGCGCAAACGGCACCTGGTAGCCCGGTTCGAGCGGGATCTTCTGCAACGGCGAGACGCCGCCCGACGATACGTCGATCCAGTCCGCGCCGCGGCGCTTCAACTCGTGGGCAAAGGCGATGGTGTCTTCGAGCGTCCAGCCGCCTTCCACCCAATCGGTGGCGGACACGCGCACGCCGACCGGCCTGTCGGCCGGAAACTGCGCGCGCACGATGTCGAAGATTTCGAGCGGGAAACGCATGCGGTTCTCGCGCGAGCCGCCGTATTCGTCGGTACGCTGATTGGCGAGCGGCGAGAGGAACTGGTGCAGCAGATAGCCGTGCGCCGCGTGCACTTCGATGGCGTCGATGCCGAGCCGTGCCGCACGCCGCGTGGATGCCGCGAACGCCTCGCGCACGCGCGCGAGACCCGCGGCATCGAGTGCAAGCGGCGGCGCTTCGCTTTCCTTGTGCGGAACCGGCGACGGCGCGTGCGGCTGCCAGCCGCCTTCAGCCACCGGAATCAACTGACCGCCTTCCCACGGCACATGGCTCGAGGCCTTGCGCCCCGCGTGCGAAAGCTGCATCGCGACGCGAATGGGCGAATGCTTGCGGATGGCTGCGAGCACGGGCTTCAGTGCTGCTTCGGTGACGTCGTCCCACAAGCCCAGATCGGCGGGCGTAATGCGTCCGTCCGGTTCGACCGCAGTCGCTTCGATGCACAGCATGCCGGCACCGGAGAGCGCCAGTTGCCCGAGATGAATCATGTGCCATGCGGTCGCTTCGCCACGTTCCGCGGAGTATTGGCACATCGGCGAAACGACGATGCGATTCGGAAGCGTCACGCCACGCAGCGTGATGGGAGTGAACAGCGCGCTCATGGACTCTCTCGTCAGACGATGACAGGAGCGGTCGAGAATAGCATGGGGGTTTTATCGGTGCAGGCAGGCTGCACGACGCGCGGCTTGGGGCACGCGGCGCGAATGAACCAGGCGGGCGCGTCGGCCTTTCGGACCGACGTCGGTTCACATGTCGCGGCTTCGCTTCAACTCTTCGCTTTGGCGCTCATCGTGGCGTCCACCTCATCGAGCCACTCGCCGAACATCTGGCGCGCGGCTTCTTCGAGGCGCGGACCGAAGCGCGCCGTATCGGCACGCAACGGGTTGACGTCGATGCCATGTGTCGCGAGTTCGCCGGCATAGCCGACGAGCCAGGGCTCGAACCGGTCCGTGCGAATTTCGGGATGGCATTGGAGGCCCAGCACGTGGTCGCCCCACACAAATGCCTGATTCTCACAGGCCGGCGTCGACGCAAGCCGCGTGGCGCCTTGCGGCAGATCGAACGTGTCGCCGTGCCAGTGAAGCATCGAGGTATGGGCGCCGTCGAGATGACGAAGCGGTGAGGCGCGGCCCGCGTCGGTGAGCGTGAGCGGCGTCCAACCGAGTTCGGTGTGGCTTGCCGGATAGACGCGCGCGCCGAGCACGCGCGCGATCAACTGCGCGCCCAGACAGATGCCGAGCGTGGGTAGCCCGGCCGCAATGCGCTTTTCGATCATCGCGGCGAGCGGCGCGAGCGTGGGGTAATGCGCATCGTCGCAGGCGTTGATGGGGCCGCCCAGTATCACCATCAGCGACGACGTGACGGGATTCGGCGCCTCGATGCGCGCAAACCCCACGTCGAGATAGCGCACGAGACGCCCGCGGTCCCCGAGCACGAGTTCGAGACTGCCCAGATCCTCGAAGTACACATGGCGAACAGCCAACACTTCGCGATTCATCGCCGCTTCCCCGCTTCACGTTCACATAGGCGTGCGACACATCGCACACCTCGATTGGGTAAAACATGGGCAAAACGCGCGCAAAGCGCGGCGCACCAGGCAGGGGCGGCGGCTCACGTCCCAAGACAGCAGTGAAGCGCCACAGACGGGCAGTTCCGTTTCCGGCGGGCGCTTCAGCCTTGCTGCGCGAAGATCTTCCAGATCTTCTTCTGCGTGCCAGCGTCGGCTTCCTGATACGCGCCGCAGTCCAGCCGCAGATCCGTATCGACCAGTGTCAGGTCGAGCGCGCCGCAACGGTGCGGCGTCTTCTTCGGATTCCTGCTCGCTTCAAGGTGCTCGCACGTCAGGCACATGCGGTGTGCCGGAATGTGCGCCTGCACTTCGAGCTGGCGGATGGTCTTGAGCAGCGTGCGATAGAACGTGATCTGTTCGTCGTCGCGCAGCGTGCTCACTGCCTTTGCGAGGAAGTCCGGCCATTGCGCCGCGCGTTTGGCCGCCGTGCGGCCGCGGGTGGTAAGGCGTACGGCCAGCGCACGGCCGTCGTCCAGCGCACGGCGCTTTTCGACAAGGCCCTTGTTTTCGAGCGTGCTCACTGCGTCGCTCGTCGTCGCGGCGGTGAGCGCGGTTTCGCGCGCAATCTCGCCGAGCCGCATCGGGCCCTTACGCTGCATCAGCAAAACGAGAATCTCGCCTTGCGTGGGGGTCAACCCCGCTCCTTCTGCCCATTCCCATGCCTGACTCCGCATGGCCGTACTCAGCCGCAACAGGCTGTGCGTCACACGCCCGGTCGGCTGTTCTCCGTAAACGCCTTCGCTCATAGTCTTTCGCTGGTTATTGACAGCTCGCGCTGTATCGTCGGCCGCCAGTCACGCCGGCAACCTGTGGGGAAGGACGGCCTCATCGGGATACTGTCCCGTCTTCCCGTCCCGGAAACGTCATCTCAAAAATGTCCCGCTCCGTGCACCGTTCGCCAGGTGGCAATGCGCCGTGCCTCGGGGCCGCGCGAGCCATCTGCTTACGCGTGTGGGGCTTGCCGCGACCGTTCACACTGCGGCAAAGCGACATTCTATGCGAGAGCGCCGAATCGCACAGCTAAGTTATCCCAAGCAGGGTGTGGATAATGCGTTGAAACGACCGGGATTGCGTGTGTGCGGTTTCTTGATAAAGCGCGCGACCGATTGGCGCGCGTCGAAGTTATCCCACTTTTTCGCCGCCTGCGCAGTGCCAATCCATCCGCTTGTCATTTGCGCAGGTCTATGACTTTGCGGCGAAATGTTCGGTTATCCACAGGCGAGCGCAATGCTTGTTAACTACTACGATGTTTGTATACGTAAACATTTGAAATCATAAGAAGCCACGACGGACGAAAATTTTTTTCGACAACCGAAAATGACGCATGCGTGACGCGTTCAGGTTCGCGCTGCTTACTGTTTCTTTTCGGATTTTTCGTCCGCGTGGCCTGTCTCTTCACACCACCGCGTCACTCGCGCCAGCGCAGACACTGCTGGCGAACCGCCTCGTGCAGCGACTTCTCCTGCGCGACCACGCCGCGCAACCACGTGGCATCGTTCACCTGGCTGCGCGCGATCATGCCGATCTCGGCGAGCGCATGGCCGGAACCGAGCACGTCGGCATGCGGCGCGATGCGCTCGAGCGTTTCGATGATGTCTTCCGAAATCGTGCGGCGCTCGCCCGTCTGCGGATTAATGCAGCTGCCCGCCAGTCCGAAGCGGCAGGCCTCGAAACGGTTGAACGTGTAGACGAGATAGTCGTCTTCCTTCGGCGTGATCGGCTTGTCCAAAAGCAGATGGCGCGCGAGCGTCTGGATGTAGCACGCGATCGCCGCGGCGCGGTCCACCGAAAGCGGCGTGTCCATGACGCGAACTTCGATCGTGCCGAAGCCGGGCTTCGGCCGGATGTCCCAGTAGAAGTCTTTCATGCTGTTGACCACGCCCGTGTGGACCATCTTCGAAAAATATTCTTCGAAGCTGTCCCACGTGAGCACGAATGGGGCGCGGCCCGAGAGCGGAAACGCGAACACGGAGTTGAGCCGGGCCGAATGAAAACCGGTGTCCACGCCCTGCACGTAAGGCGACGAAGCCGACAGCGCGATGAAATGCGGAATGAAGCGCGACATGGAGTGCAGCAGGAAGAGCGCGCTGTCCGCATCCGGGCAGCCGATGTGCACGTGCTGGCCGAACACCGTGAACTGCTTGGCGAGATAGCCGTAAAGCTCGGAGAGGTACTGAAAACGCGGCGAATCGACGATGCGCCGCTCGCTCCATTGCTGGAACGCGTGCGTGCCGCCGCCGCAGAGACCCACGTTGAGCCGGTCCGCCGCGGCGACGAGCGTGTCGCGAATCTCGCGCAGATCGCCGAGCGCCTGCTCGTGCGAAGTGCAGATGCCCGTGGAGAGCTCGATCATGCTCTCGGTAATTTCGGGCGTGATGTTGCCCGGAATCTTCTGGTCCTTGATGAGCCGCAGCAGGTCGGTGCCGGCTTTGGTCAGATCATAGTCATGGGTGTTGACGATCTGCATCTCGAGTTCAATGCCGAACGTGAACGGCTTCGAATCGACAAAAGTTTCAAGTGACATGGCATTTCCGCTTCAACCGCGCATGCCCGACCGGCACTCATCCGCACCAACCGGCACGCCTGCGCGGCGTTGGGTTTCGACAGGTGATGCTGACGGTCACGCCGCACTGCGGCGTGACCACGGAAAACCTACTCTTCGCGCCGTTCCCCGACCTGCGCGAGACTGCGGTACACGAGCCACGGTCCGACGATCTGGAACACCACGATCGAACACATGACCACGGCGCGCAGCTGCGGATCGAACGTCGGATAGAGGTCGTAGGTGTCGTCCACGAGCAGCCACGCAAGCGCCGACATCGGCGAAAGCGACAGCCCGAGCGCGATACCCTGCTTCCAGTGCAATCCGCTCGGCTTCGCGAAAACGAGCACGCCGACCAGCTTCGCCACGAGGCGCGCCACGATCAGGCCCGCCGCAGCGAGTCCGCCGATTGCGATGTCTCGCCACTCGAACGTGGTGAGCGTGAGCACGAACAGGATCACGGTGAGCAGCCACCCCGCCGTGCCGAAGTGCTGCGGCCACAACTGCGGGCGCGCCTCCAGATTCTTCACGATGATGCCGGCCGCAAGCAGACTCAGGATCGTGGAAAGCTTCAGCAGATGCGCGATAGCCACCGCGAGCACCACCAGACCGAACAGCGCGACGAACGAATGCTCGTCCTGCACGCTGAGCTTGCGATAAAAAAGCGTGCACGCCTTCGCCAGCAGGAACGCGACGATCAGCGAACCCACGAGCAGGTAAAGCGGCTGCAGGATGGTCGCGAACACGTTGCCGTAAATTTCCTGGTGCAGCCAGCTGGAAGCGAGTTTTTCGACGACCACCGCGTACATGCTGTTGAGCGCGGTGAGCGTCATGAGCCGCTGCGTAACCTGGCCTTCGGCGCCAAGCTCGGTCTTCAGCTGGATCACCATGGCCGGCGACGTCGCCATCGCGATGGCGGAGACCACCATCGCCACCATGATGGGCACCTTCAGGAACAGCAAAACGGCCAGCACGAGCACGAAAGTGAGGGTGGATTCGGCCACGCTCGACAGGATGAGCCACGGGTTGCGGCGAATCCACCGCAAGTCGAGCCGGCTGCCCAGTTCGAACAGCAGCAGCCCGAGCGCGACATCGAGCAGCGGCCGCGCAGCGCCGGCGGAACTGGCGTCGATGACGCCAAAACCCGCCGAACCGGCGATCAGACCGATCACGGCATAGCCCGAAACGCGCGGCAAACGCCACGCGCGGTAGCAAAGCTCGCCGCACAAACCGGCCGCGAGCAGCGCGAGGCCTGCCCAGAAGATGGCATCCGGGGCAGTGGGCCATGCGGGAAAAAACGAAAACGCCGACTTCATCGTGTTGGTTTCTCCTTTTTTAGCGGGACGGCGTGCGCGCACGCGAGAACACGGCCCGGGCAAACCGCACTTTCGATGCCAGGGTAAGACGCTTGCCGGTTTGCTGGCCGTCGATCGCCGGCCGCCGTACTGTCGACGTATACGCGACGCGGCGTCAGTCGTCCTCTAGCGGATCGAGACGGAAAACAGGAAACACCCAGCCCGGCGGAGAGACGTCGGGACCGGCGCATTTGCAGACGCGCTGCCGTAGCGACGAGTCTGCGATCGATGAATGAACGTTGCCCTATGCCCTACGCACTGAGATTCCGGGCGACCGGCAACCGTTCCGTGGATACGCCCGCTGCCGGAGCATGGGCGCCTGGAGAACGGCGATTGTGCCACAGCTTTTTTGCACCAGTCGCCATCTGCGACGAACTCGCGCTCAAAACGGTAAATACGTAATTGATCTGGGGATAGCTGGCGCCGGTCAGGCAAAAAAGACCGAATCCGTGCGTTGCTCTGGGGAGGTGGTGTGCGGCGGAGCGAACGCGGAGGCACCGTGGATTGCGCCCGAGGCGGCGCGCTTTTCCGGACCTTCGCATTCCAGACAGGTCCGGGCTAGCCTTTGGTTTACATGTTTATCTGTATGTATACGTAGTAGAAGTTAACAAGCCGGTCGCTTTTCTGTGGATAACGGCGGTTTACCGTGAGGGATCAGCGGCTTGCTGCGCGCACAACCCGATGTAAAGCGTGTGTGGCGCAGGCTCGCTTCTCCTGGTAACTTTCGCGGACCGGAAACGACGACGTCGGTTATCCCGATTACGTCCACACCGGTTCCACATGAGTTGCGCCGGTCCTTCCAGCGGTTATCCACAACCTGGCGTGGACAACCTTCTGTCGAATCGAAGGCCTCAGGCCAGCGTCTGCTGTCGTAGCGCGCGCAGAAGGAAACGACCGGGGTCCAGGTTCTCGGCGAGATCCCGTTCGAGCGGCCACGGCTCGCCTTCGATCTGCGAGGCGATCAACTCGGCGCCGAGCGCGGCCCACACCAATCCACGCGATCCGTACGCGAAGGCACCATAGAGTCCTTCGGCGCGCGGCAGGTCGAGCGGCCACGCGCCGCGCAGACGAACGGCATCGCGGGCCGCCGCGGATTCGTCGGCAAGCTGCCCGAGCATGGGCAAGCGGTCGCTCGTCACGCAGCGAAAGCCGACGCGGCCGGTGAACGTTGCATCCAGCGCCGCCCGTGTGTCCGGCAGCATCTGCGACACGCGTTCGACGTTTTCGACGTGGCCGGCTTCGCGCATGGACGCCTCGGGGTCGTCGAGCTCGTAGGTCGCGCCGGTGAGCGTGATGCCGTTCGCAAGCGGAATGGCGTAGCCCTCGCCGATCACGGGCACGCGCAGCGCGGCGAGCGGATGGGCGGCGCGGCAGCTGTGGTGGGCGGAATGCACGAGCGTGAGTTGGCCGCGGATGCTGCGCGTCGGCGCGTGACGCAGGCCGGCTACGCGTGCGGCGTCGTGCGCGTTCGCCAAGATGACGATGGGCGCACGTGCAACGACGTGGTTCGCTTCGTCGAACACGGTCCATCGACCGTCCCCGCTTCGTTCGATACGTGCGGCTTGCACGCCGAAACGCCGTTCGAGCAGGCCCCCCGCCGCTTCACATTGAGCCGCGCAGACGGACGCCGGCTGGATCCATCCGCCCTGTTCATAGAACCAGCCCGGCTGCGCGACGGCGACGCCGGCCATGCGCTGCGCGTCCTCGCGCGTGACAGGCCTCACGTAATTGGCCGGCCATG
This sequence comes from Paraburkholderia kururiensis, assembly GCF_034424375.1. Taxonomy (NCBI): domain Bacteria; kingdom Pseudomonadati; phylum Pseudomonadota; class Betaproteobacteria; order Burkholderiales; family Burkholderiaceae; genus Paraburkholderia; species Paraburkholderia kururiensis. Next base: position 4,297,796 of record NZ_CP139965.1, read on the forward strand.
CGAACGTTGCAAGCGCATCGTTCATGGCGAGCGCTTCTTCGTCGTTTGCGGCGAGATGCAACAGACCGCCGGTGCCGCGCGAAAGATTCAGACCGGCTCGTTCGAGTTCGGCCCAGCGCTTCAGCGCATAGAGGAAGCCGGCGCGCGTGATGCGCGATGCACTGCTGTCGTCGCGCGAGATCATGGGGTGAAATACGCCGGCGGGATTGCCGGAGGCATCTTGCGCCGCGGCATGATGGCGCTCGAGCAGCGTGATGTGCCAGCCGCGAGCGGCGAGCCGTTCCACCATTGCGCAACCGGCAAGCCCCGCGCCGATCACGATGGCGTGCCGTTCGGTAACGGCGGCGGGCAATGGCGGCTCGTAACGCCGCACTCGCCAGCGCGGCGCAAAACGCCCTACCAGCATCGCGCGTTTCGTGCCGAAGCCTTCCACCTTCCGGTATTCGAAGCCGCTCTGTTCGAGCGCACGTTTCACGTCGCCCGCGCTCGACCATGTGGCGAACGTCGCGCCTTCGCCCGCCACGCGCGCCAGTGCCTTGAAGATGGCGAGTGACCAGAGGTCCGGATTTTTTGCGGGCGCAAAACCGTCCAGATAGAACGCGTCGGCTCGCAACCAGAGCGTGGGAACCGTTTCAGTGGCGTCACCGAAGACGAGCGTCAGTGTGACTCGTCCTCCTTCGAATTCGAGCCGATGCGTGCCCGGCACGAGCATCGGCCAGGCATCGGCGAGCTGCTGCGCGAGCGGGGCGATCGATGCATCCGCAACCAGCGGCCCAAGCGCGCGTCGCAGGTCCGCTGCGACGAACGGATGCTTTTCCACCGATACGAAATGCAGGCGTTCGCACCGCGCTGCGTCATCGCGCCACGCTTTCCACGTGGCGAGGAAGTTGACGCCGAGGCCGAAGCCCGTCTCCAGAATGGTGAAATTTCGGCGCCGCTGCCATCGCGCGGGTAGCGCGTTGCCCCGCAAGAAAACGGCTTCGGACTGCGCGAAGGCGCCCGCGGCGCTGTGATAGACGTCGTCGTAGAGCGGGGAGAACGGGGTGCCGTTGTCGTTGAATGCGAGCGCGGCGGGAGTCAGGGAAGCGGTCATACGCTGCAAAAAGTGGGGTGCCCGAGGCTTCCGGGACGCTCTCGCAGCGTGCGGCAAAGGGCTTGCCGACGCCCGGAGAACCCCGCCGCACGGGGCTTTGCGGGCAAAGCGTTGGATAAAACCAACGCCACATGTCACGAATGGTGAACGCCGGAGGCCTTATCTGACGGGGCTCAGAGGAATTTCGCCGTCGTCGGGAAAACGCGCCGCTCACGCTGTAAATCTTCGAAACCCTTGTCGTTATTGGGTTTGCGCTGCGCTATCATAGCAAGCGCCGCTCAGGGAGCGGCAGCACGGCCGTAGCGCAGCCTGCTGCGCAAAGCTTTTATCCGGGGTCTCCGGAGACCGGCGCTGCTCGACGGCGTGGCCCGCGCACGTATAATCGGCGCGTTCGCGCTGTTCGTGTCAACCTAAACTCAGAAAGGAACTTTAATGAACAAACAGGAACTGATCGACGCCGTCGCAGCACAGACGGGCGCTAGCAAGGCTCAAACCGGCGAAACGCTGGACACGCTTCTCGAAGTGATCAAGAAAGCTGTGTCGAAGGGTGACGCGGTGCAACTGATCGGCTTCGGCAGCTTCGGTTCGGGCAAGCGCGCAGCACGTACGGGCCGTAACCCGAAGACGGGCGAGACCATCAAGATCCCGGCTGCCAAGACTGTCAAGTTCACGGCCGGCAAGGCGTTCAAGGACGCAGTCAACAAGCGCTAAGTATCAGCCGCTCAGGTTGACGCCCGCCGCTGGCGGGTTTTTTTTCGCCTGCGTTTTTTGCTCACGCAAATTCGCACTACTGGCGATATGGATGGGCAGGGGCGCCGCGGCCCCCTGCTCCCAGCAAGCTCGGCAAGAATCGAAAAGAATCAGCCGGGACGGTGAACGATCTCGCCGTCGCCGGCTTCGTCGTGCTCATCGCTGTCGATGTCCCATGCCGGAAACGGATCGGGCAACTGGCGCCACGCGTCCGGACCCGCGGCATATTCGGCGTCGGTCAAAAGACACGCGTCGAGCTTCGCGCGCCACGCCTGCGCGTCCAGATCCACGCCGATCATCACGAGTTCCTGCCGACGATCTCCGATCGACATATCGTCCGCATCGCCGTACCAGTCCGCGGCAATTTCCGCTTCGAGGCCTTCGTCGGCAGGCCAGGCGCTGCGATCCTGCGCCGCCCACCACATGCCCGCCGGACCGTGCCGGCACGCACCGCCCGCCTGCGACAGCGAGCCCGCCACGTCGTTGCGCGTGGCGAGCCAGAAGAAGCCTTTGGTGCGCAGGACACCTTTCCATTCTTCGTGCAGCAGCGCCCAGAGCCGCTCGGGATGGAACGGGCGGCGCGCGCGATAAACGAAGTTGCCGATGCCGAACTCGTCCGCCTCGCCGTGCGTGTGACCGTGTTCGTTGAGCGACGCGAGCCAGCCCGGCGCGCTGGATGCCGCGTCGAAATCGAAGCGCTTCGTATCGAGCACCTCCGCGAGCGGAACGGCGCCGAAGCGGCTAACCACCTGCACGGCTCGCGGATTGATGCGCGCGAGAATGCGCTGCAGCCGCGCCAGGTCGTCGGCAGAAACGAGGTCGGCCTTGTTGACGACGAGCACGTCGCAGAACTCGATCTGTTCCACCAGCAGTTCGACGAGCGTGCGGTCGTCTTCTTCCGTGGCGGCGAGGCCGCGTTCAGCGAGTGCGTCGGCACACGCGTAATCGCGCAGGAAATTGAAGGCGTCGACCACCGTCACCATGGTGTCGAGGCGCGCGACCTCGGCGAGCGACACACCATCGTCGTCCACGAACGTGAACGTCTCGGCAATGGGCATCGGCTCGGCGATGCCGGTCGATTCGATAAGGATCGCGTCGAAGCGCTTTTCGTCGGCAAGGCGGCGGATCTCGGTCAGCAGATCGTCGCGCAGCGTGCAGCAGATGCAGCCGTTCGACATTTCCACGAGCCGCTCCTCGACATGCGAAAGCGCCGACGAGTCGCGCACCAGCGCGGCGTCGATGTTCACCGCGGCGAGGTCGTTCACGATCACAGCCACGCGCAGGCCTGCGCGATTGGCGAGGATATGGTTCAGGAGCGTGGTTTTGCCCGCGCCCAGAAACCCGGAGAGCACAGTAACGGGCAGTGGCGGCTGGTTCATTTCGGTACGCAAAGCGAAGGGAAGAAAGCGCGCGACACGCGGATGCCAGGCATGGGCGAGGCGCCGCGGCGGCATGAACCCGCATTGTGCACCAGGTGGGAAAGCGGCGGCCGGCGCCGAGTCCCCGGGGCGTGCGGCTATCGGCCGACGTGCCGACCTAGCGTGAATCGGGCAGCAGCTTCCACTTGCGCAGGATGGCCGCGATCTGCCGCGCGTACTGGTCACGCAGCGACGGCGTTTCCGAATGGTAGGCGCCCACGGCCTGCCACGTGTTGCCGTACTTGTTCATCTTCTGCCGCAAGTGCCAGGCGGCGATGTAGACGTTCTTGCACGGCTCCATCAGCGTATTCGACGAGATGCCGTATTGGGACAGCACGGGCAGATGCACCGAATTGATCTGCATGACGCCGTAGTCCGTGGACCCATTGGCGTTCTTGTGGACCGCATCGGGATGATTGTGCGATTCCTGCCATGCGATGGCGCGCAGGATCAGCGGATTGACTTTCTGGTAACTCGCGGCTTCGTCGAAGCAGTCCGCGCGCGCAGGCACGCTCCCGACCGCGAGGCCGAGCGCAGCAAGTGCAGCGACGAGAGACGAAGCGCGTTTCATCAAGACCACTAAGCAGATGAGCCAGAAAAGCACGCCGGCCGAATGCCCCGGATACGTTCACTTATCGGGACACCGCTGCGGGCAGACGCCCGGGCCAGCCTCGGCATTGGGGAAAACCCGCTCATGTATGGCAAGCCCGGCATGCCGATCGGCCCGTATCATACCGGCAGACATCCTTGCGTCAAGTTAGCTACCCGACAAAATCCGGCAGAAAACGAAATGGCATCTACGGGCTTGGGTGGATGATCCTTACCAGTTATTACCCGTACGGAATGGACCTTTCAGGCAGCTTGACGGAACAACGGCACAGTCCCGGCGAAGTTTAGAGGAGCGCCACGGCCCCAATTGATTTGTGACGAAAACGACATAAAAAGCTGGTAGTGTTCATCCTTTTGATTAGCCAGGTGACTGACAAGAGGGATCGGCACCTGGGCGTATCGGCGTCATCGTTTTCGCGCAGCAGCGAGTTGAATGCGCAGGACTGCCGTACGTGTCCGCAGTCGATATCGACTTCACATTCCATGAGAAGAAACCGAATGGCATTGCGTCGCGTCGCCACGGCGCTGCTCGTGAGTGGGCTGATTACCGCGCAGGTCGCACAGGCGCAGGTCACGCTCAATTTCGTCAACGCGGATATCGATCAGGTGGCGAAAGCCATCGGTGCCGCAACCGGCAAAACCATTATCGTGGACCCTCGCGTCAAGGGTCAGCTCAACCTGGTTTCGGAAAATCCGGTTCCTGAAGAACAGGCTCTGAAGACATTGCAGTCGGCCTTGCGCATGCAGGGCTTTTCGCTGGTTCAGGACCACGGCGTACTGAAGGTCGTGCCCGAAGCCGACGCGAAACTGCAAGGCGTGCCCACCTATGTGGGCAACAGCACGCCTGCGCGCGGCGACCAGGTCATCACGCAAGTCTTCCAGCTCAAGAACGAGTCGGCGAACAACCTGCTGCCCGTGTTGCGGCCGCTCATCTCGCCGAACAATACGATTGCCGCGTATCCCGGCAACAATGCGCTCGTCGTGACCGACTACGCCGACAACGTACGGCGTCTCGCAGCGATCATCGCGGGCATCGATACAGCCGCGGGTCAGCAGGTCTCGGTCGTGCCGCTCAAGAATGCGAATGCGCTCGATACGGCCCAGCAGCTTTCGAAGATGCTGGACCCTGGTACGATCGGCAGCACGGACCCCACGCTCAAGGTTTCAGTAACGGCCGATCCGCGTACGAATTCGCTGCTGCTGCGCGCCTCGAACGCGCAGCGTCTTGCCGCGGCGAAGTCGCTTGCCAAACAGCTCGATGCGCCCACGAGCCAGCCGGGCAACATGCACGTCGTCATGCTGCGCAACGCGGACGCTGTGCGCCTCGCGCGCACGTTGCGCGGCATGATGGGTAAGGGTTCGGGTAACGACACGTCGAACAGCGGCGGCGCCAACGCGTTCAACCAGAATGCGGGCGGTGCAGCGGGCGGGCTGTCCGGCTCGACGGGCACGGCCGGCACGCCGCCGCTGCCGTCGGGTTCGACCAGCTCGTCGCTCGGCAATTCGATGACGGGCGGTAGTTCGTCGGGCACGGGCAGCAACAGCGCGCCGTTCCTCGGCGAAAAAGAAGGCAGCAACAACCAGGACGAGAACCAGTCCGGCGGCGGCATGATCCAGGCCGATGCCGCCACCAACTCGCTCATCATCACGGCGCCTGAGCCGGTGTACCGCAACCTGCGCAGCGTGATCGACCAGCTCGATTCGCGCCGCGCGCAGGTCTACATCGAAGCGCTCATCGTCGAACTCAATGCGACCACCGCGGCGAACCTCGGCATTCAGTGGCAAGGCGCGCTGCTGGGCGGCAACAACGCGGTTTATGGCGGCTCGAATTTCGGCTCGGGCAGCTCGAGCATCGTTGACCTCACGGCGCAAGGCGCGGCGATTGCGAACAACACCAACCTGCTCGGCACGAATTCGTCGAACCTGCTGCCCAACGGCCTGAACATTGGTCTGCTGCACCGTTTCGGCAGCGTGTTCGGGCTGGGCGGCCTGCTCAATGCGCTGGCGACGTCGAGCGACTCGAACGTGCTGTCCACGCCTAACCTGATCACGCTCGACAACGAGGAAGCGAAGATCGTGGTGGGCCAGAACGTGCCGGTTGTCACGGGCTCTTACGCAACGCCCACCGCGAACGCGGCGACATCGGTGACCGCGTTCAACACGTTCGACCGCATCGACGTGGGCGTTACGCTGCACGTGAAGCCGCAAATCACCGAGGGCGGCATCCTCAAGCTGCAGCTCTACCAGGAAGATTCGACGGTGGACCCGACCACGGTGAACAACCCGGGCGGCGTGACGATCAACAAGCGTTCCATCCAGTCCACCGTGCTGTGCGACAACGGCGAGATCATCGTGCTGGGCGGCTTGATGCAGGACCAGTATTCGAACGGCAACAGCAAGGTGCCGCTGCTCGGCGACATTCCATGGCTCGGCCAGCTGTTCCGCTCGGAAAACAAGACGCGCACGAAGAGCAACCTGATGGTGTTCCTGCGGCCCGTGATCGTGCGCGATCAGGCCACGAGTTCCGCGATCACGCTGAACCGCTACGACTACCTGCGTGACCAGCAAGGCGGCTATCAGACCGACAACCGCCTGATCCGCGACCAGAACATTCCGATGCTGCCGCCGCCTCCGCCGGGCCCGAGCGAAGGCGCCGTGCCGGCGCAGAATCTGTTCGATCTCAACAGCATGCGGCGCCAGTCCGCGCCGCAGAACGGGGAGCCGGCAGGCGGCACGCCGCCTGCTGCACCTCAGTCGGGAAGTGGCGCGGGCGTGTCGAGCTACGCGGTGCCGGGTGGCGGCGCATCGACAGGCGTGGGGACGAGCGCGCCGGCTGCGCCGTTGCAGCAGGCACCGCTCACGGCGCCCAATGCACCCGACAACGCAACAACCAACGCAACGCCGAATACCACGAACAACTCCGTTGCATCACCAGGAGCGCATCCGTGAACACACCGGCATCGGCGGGCGGCGTCTCTGCCGGCGCACGTCCGGGGCGGCCGCCCGAAGTTTCGTCCGCTGTTTCCTCGACAGGCGCAGCCGACCGCGAGCCGCCTTCGGCGCTGGCCGCGCGGCTCGTGCCCTATGGCTTCGCAAGAAACGGCCAGATTCTCGTCGCGCATCAACACGCCGATGCGCTCGAAGTGTGGATCAGCGACCGCACGAACGACGCCGCGCTCGCCGAGATCGCACGCAACTTCGGCGCGCTTTCCATCGTGCGCTTGCCCGCCGACGAACTCGCGCAGGCCATCAACCAGGCCTACGCGCGCCAGGACGGCAGCGCGGCCCAGGTGGTGGGCGAAGTGGAAGGCGAAGTGGATCTCTCGCGTCTCATGCAGGACATTCCCGAAGTGGAAGACCTGCTGGAGTCCGAAGACGACGCGCCGATCATCCGCATGATCAACGCGCTGCTCACGCAGGCCGCGCGCGAACAGGCATCGGACATTCACATCGAGCCGTTCGAAAACGCGTCGGTAGTGCGTTTTCGCGTGGACGGTACGCTGCGCGACGTCGTGCGTCCCAAGAAAGCGCTGCACGGCGCGCTGATTTCGCGCATCAAGATCATGGCGCAGCTCGATATCGCGGAAAAACGTCTGCCGCAGGACGGTCGCATCACGCTGCGCGTGGGCGGGCGTCCGGTGGACGTGCGCGTCTCGACGCTGCCCACGGGCCACGGCGAACGCGCCGTGCTGCGTCTGCTGGAAAAAGACGCGCAGCGCCTGAATCTCGAAGCGCTCGGCATGGCGCAGGATACGCTCGCGAAGTTCGACCGGCTGATATCGCGCCCGCACGGCATCGTGCTCGTCACGGGCCCTACGGGTTCGGGTAAAACGACGACGCTGTACGCATCGATGTCGCGGCTCGAAACGGCCACCACGAACATCATGACGGTGGAAGACCCGATCGAGTACGACCTCGCCGGCATCGGCCAGACGCAGGTGAACGAGCGCATCGGCATGACGTTCGGTCGCGCGCTGCGGTCCATTTTGCGGCAGGACCCGGACATCATCATGATCGGTGAAATCCGCGACCTGGAGACCGCGCAGATCGCGGTGCAAGCGTCGCTCACGGGTCACCTCGTGCTCGCGACGCTGCACACGAACGACGCGGCCTCGGCCGTCACGCGTCTCACGGATATGGGCGTGGAGCCGTATCTGCTGGCGTCGTCGTTGCTCGGCGTGCTGGCGCAGCGGCTGGTGCGTCAGCTGTGCCCGGTGTGCAAACAGGAGCGCAGCGAAGACGGCCACGCGCACTGGCATCCCGTGGGCTGCGACAAGTGCGGACAGTCGGGCTATGCAGGCCGGCGCGGCGTGTACGAACTGCTGCTCGTGGACGACACCATCCGCTCGCTCATCCACCGCAACGCGGCAGACGCCGAGATTCTCGCCGCGGGTCGCGCCCAGGGCATGCGCACGCTGCGCGAGGACGGCGAGCGTTGGGTGGCGGCGGGCATGACGTCGCTGGAAGAAGTGATCCGCGTGACGGGCGGAGCCTGACGCGTCATGCCGGCATTCCGTTTTGAAGCGATCGACGCGGCGGGCAAGGCGCAGAAGGGCGTGCTCGACGCGGACAGCGCGCGCAGTGCCCGCACGCAGCTACGCACGCAAGGCCTCACGCCGCTCGTCGTCGAACCTGCGGCGAGCCGCACGCGCGGCGAGCGTCAGCAGCGTCTCGCGATCGGCCGCCGGCTGTCGCAGCGCGAGCAGGCCATCCTGACGCGGCAACTCGCGAGCCTGCTCGTCGCTGGCCTGCCGCTCGATGAAGCGCTTGCCGTGCTCACCGACCAGTCCGAGCGCGACTACATCCGCGAGTTGATGGCCGCGATTCGCGCCGAGGTGCTGGGCGGCCATTCGCTCGCCAATGCGCTGGCACAGCATCCGCGCGACTTTCCCGACATCTATCGCGCGCTCGTTGCGGCCGGCGAGCACACCGGCAAGCTGGGCCTCGTGCTGTCGCGGCTCGCTGACTACATCGAGCAACGCAACGCGCTCAAGCAGAAGATCGTGCTGGCCTTCACGTATCCCGCCATCGTCACGATCATCGCGTTCGGCATCGTCACGTTCCTGCTCAGCTATGTGGTGCCGCAAGTGGTGAACGTGTTTGCGAGCACGAAGCAGCAGCTGCCCATCCTGACCGTCGTGATGATGGCGCTCTCCGGCTTCGTGCGGCACTGGTGGTGGGCGCTGCTGATCGGCATCGTGGTGGTCGTGTACCTGGTGCGTTCCATCCTCGCGCAGCCGGGCCCGCGGCTCTCGTTCGACCGCTGGCTGCTCACGGCGCCGCTCGCGGGCAAGCTCGTGCGCGGCTACAACACCGTGCGCTTTGCGAGCACGCTGGGCATTCTCTCGGCGGCGGGTGTGCCGATCCTGCGCGCGTTGCAGGCGGCCGGCGAAACGCTCAGCAACCGCGCGATGCGCGGCAACATCGAAGATGCGATTGTGCGCGTGCGCGAAGGCACGTCGCTTTCACGCGCGCTCGGCAACACGAAGACGTTTCCGCCCGTGCTGGTTCACCTGATCCGTTCGGGCGAAGCGACCGGCGACGTGACCACCATGCTGGACCGTGCCGCCGAAGGCGAGTCGCGCGAACTGGAGCGGCGCACGATGTTCCTGACGAGCCTGCTCGAGCCGCTGCTGATTCTGGCGATGGGCGGTGTGGTGCTCGTGATCGTGCTGGCCGTGATGCTGCCGATCATCGAGCTCAACAACCTCGTGCAGTAAATGCCTGCAGTAAAGACGTAACCGCGCGCCTAGCGCACGTAGATGGTGGGGCCGGCGGCGTTGGCCGGCAGGAAGACTTCGGAATGCACGCCGTTGCGGTCGATCACGATGGAGCGCGCGCGCACTTCGGCGAGCTTCGCGCCCTCGGTGAGCGGGCCGCCCAGCGAGATGGCCTTCGGCGGCTCACCGCCCACGCTGACGATAGCCGCCGCGCCCTGCTTGAGCGCAAGAATGCCGAAAAGGCGCACGTCCTGGTTCACGCTGCGCGTGAGCTGGCCGCCGAACAGCGTGGCGGCCTGATCGACGGAAACAGGCGCATGTACGGCCGCAGCCGGCACGGGCGCCGAACGTGCGGTGAGCGTGACGATCCAGTAGGTCAGCGTCGCGCAGAACACGGCGAAAAGCGCGAGCGACAGAAGGCGGATTTGCAGGGTGTTCATGGCGCGCATTGTACGAAGTATTGGGAAGTTTGAGGCTGGTCGGGAAAGCATCTGAAAGCTTGTGTGCCCTCGCCATTACAATGACCGGCCGGGCGCCGTACGGTTCGTGATGCGCAGCGTATCACGCGTGCCGGCCCGAATGGGTGAACTCAAATTTTTTCGCAAACGAGGTAGCAAGTCATGCAAATGTGGACCAAAGGCCGTGCCGAAATCGAAGCGCTGCGCGCTCGCCGCCAACGCGGGTTCACGCTCATCGAAATCATGGTCGTGATCGCGATTCTCGGCATTCTCGCCGCGCTGATCGTGCCGAAAATCATGAGCCGCCCCGACGAGGCGCGGCGCGTGGCGGCGCGTCAGGACATCGGCACCATCATGCAGGCCATGAAACTCTACCGGCTCGACAACGGCCGCTATCCGACCCAGGAGCAAGGTTTGCGCGCGCTGGTCGAAAAGCCTTCCGTGGACCCGGTGCCGAACAACTGGAAAGACGGCGGCTACCTGGAACGTCTGCCTAACGACCCGTGGGGCAACAGCTATCAGTACCTGAACCCCGGCGTGCACGGCGAGATCGACGTATTCAGCTACGGCGCCGACGGCAAGCCGGGCGGTGAAGGCAACGACGCCGACGTAGGCTCGTGGCAATAGCGAGACAGCGATAGAGCGATGAAAGAAGGTTTGCCGTGCGCGCGGCGTGAACGTGGCTTCACGCTGCTCGAAATGCTGGTGGTGCTGGTGATCGCAGGCTTGCTCGTCTCGCTTGCCTCGCTTTCGCTCACGCGCAATCCGCGCACGGATCTCAACGAAGAAGCGCAGCGGCTCGCGCTGCTGTTCGAAACCGCGGGCGACGAGGCACAGGTGCGCGCGCGCCCCATCGCGTGGCAACCGCTCGACAGCGGCTTTCGCTTCGACGTGCGAACCGACGACGGCTGGCGCCCGCTGCGCGACGACGACCTGCTCGGGCCGCGTCATTGGGAAGGCGGCGTGACGGGCGTGTCGATCGATTACCCCGGTTCGGACACGGGCGCGGACCGCATCGTGTTCGGCACCGAAAGCGTCGATGTGCCGGTGCGCGTCACGCTCTTTTCGGCTGCGGGCAATGCAACGATCGTCGGCACCGGTAATGGCCGCTACGAGGTGCATTGAGATGGCCGCTCGCGCTTGCCGCCGCGCCGGTAGCGAAGCGCATGGTGCGCTGCGCCCTGCCCTTCGCGTCCGTTCGACGCGCGGCTTCACGATGATCGAAGTGCTGGTCGCACTTGCCATCATCGCGGTGGCGCTTGCGGCGTCGCTGCGGGCCGTGGGCAGTCTTGCGGCCGGCGAGGCCGACCTGCATCGGCGCCTCCTGGCCGGCTGGAGCGCGGACAACGCGCTCGCTCAACTGCACCTCGCGCACGCGTGGCCGGAGGTGGGCGAGCAGAGCTTCGATTGCTCGCAGGGCAATCTGCAACTGCTCTGCACCGAACGTGTGAGCGCGACGCCGAATCCGGTGTTTCGGCGCGTGGAAGTATCGGTGACGATGCCCGGGCGCGACGGCAATCTCGCGCAGATGGTGACGGTGGTTGCGAATGAAACCAGCCGGCCGTTGTGATCGTGCCGGCCGCCGCGAGTGCCGCGATATGTTGCGCGAGGCACGCGAGGCGCACGCCGGCCCGCATGCTTCGCAGCACGGCGCGCGTCGTGCTGCATCGCGCGCTTCACGGCGCACCGCGCGCGGCTTCACGCTCATCGAGCTGCTGGTCGCCATCGCCATACTTGCGGTCATTGCGGTGCTGTCGTGGCGCGGGCTGGATCAGATCATCCGCGGCCGTCAGATCGTGACGAGTTCGATGGAAGACGAGCGCGTGTTCGCGCAATTGTTCGACCAGATGCGCATTGACGCCCGGCTCGCTGCTTCGGATGACGAAACGGGCGAAGCCGCGGTCTCCGTGAGCGGCGGCGCACTGCAGATCGTGCGCAGTTTCGCGGTGGCGCCGGGCAACGCGCCGCGGCTGCAAGTGGTGCGCTATCGCATTGCCGCCGGTCGCGTGATTCGTTATGCGTCGCCGCCGCTCGCGAACGTGGGCGAACTGCGGCGCGCGCTGCGCGGCAGCGAAACCGACGAGTGGAGCGCCGTGCCGCTGATGGGCGGCGTGGGCGCCATCAATGCGCGGCTCTTCGTGCCGAAGGTGGGCTGGACGACGCAGATGAAAGACGTGCAAAGCGCGATCACCGAGAACGACAACAACCTCAAGGTGCCGCAGCTCGGCAATGCGCCGCTGCCGCGCTCGGTGACGGGGCTCGAGGTGAGCATCGGCGCGGCGTCGCTGCAGCGGCCCGTGACGCGCGTGTTTCTGGTGGGAGAGTGACGATGCGCGCGCTCCACTCTCGTCATCGTGTTCGGGGTCGTCGGCAGCGCGGGGCGGCGATCATCAGCGCGCTGCTGGTGGTCGCGCTCTCGGCGATTCTGGTTTCCGGCATGTTGTGGCGGCAGCAGGTGCAGGTGCGTCGCATCGAAAACCAGCGCCTGCTCGCGCAGGCGCAGTGGGTGGCGCGCGGCGCGACGGACTGGACACGGCTGATATTGCGTTCCGAAGCCGATACATCCGCGGGCGTGACGTACCTGGGCGGCGTCTGGGGCGTGCCCATTGCGAAGACGCGACTGTCGGACTTCCTCGGCCAGATCGGCGATGCGGGCGCGCAGCAGGGGGCGTCCACGTATCTGTCGGGATCGATCGAAGATGCGCAGGCGCGCTTCAATCTGCGCGACCTCGTTTCCACGGCGACGCCCGGCGCGCTGCAACTCGACGTCCAGCAGATCCAGTCGTTCCAGCGGCTGCTGCAGATACTCGGCCTCAACGGGCAACTGGCGAAGGCGGTGGCGCTGCAGATGCGCGCGGGTCTCGCGCATTCGGCCACGCGCTTCCAGACGCAGACCGCGCCCGGCAGCACCACGGGACAATCGTCCACGCAGCAGCTTCAGAACCTCGCTGCGGGCGGCGCGACGGGCGGCACGAACTTCAGCAACAACCCGGGCCTCGAGGACAGCAACGACAACAGCGCCGTCGCGCCGTTGCTGATGACGAGCGTCGATTCACTGCTCGACGTGCCCGGCTTCTCGCACGACATCGTCGAGCGGCTGCGGCCATTCGTGACCGTGCTGCCCACCATGACGCCCGTGAACATGAACACCGCGCCCGCCGAGGTGATTGCGGCCGTGGTGCCGGGCATGAACCTGTCGAGCGCACAGGCGTTCGTGGCGCGCCGGCAGACCGTGTTTTTTCACAACGTCGGCGACGTGCAGCTCGCGCTGCGCGGCGCGGGCGTAGAGCAGACGGCCGTGGACCCCAACCAGTTCGACGTGAACACGAGTTATTTTCTGGTACATGGCCGCGTGCAGCATCAGCGGGCCGAGCTGGACCGCACGACGCTGATCTGGCGCGATCCGCTCACGCACACGACGCGCATTGTCTGGATACGAGACCAACTGTGAATATCGCCGGGAGATGCCTTTGAGCACGCTGATTGTCCTGATGCCGCCACGAGATCCGGCCGTGCCCTCGCAGGAATGGCAACTGCCGGAACTGCCGTTCCTGCTCGTCGACAAGGCGGGGCGCACGCAGCGCACGGGCCGCTCGGCGCTCGCGCTGTTGCCGCGCGCCACGCAAACGGTGCTGATGATTGCCGCCCGCGACGTGCTGATGATTCCCGCCGCCGTGCCGCCGCTCAAGGGGCCGCGCCTGCGCCAGGCGCTGCCCAACGTGGTGGAGGACCACCTGATCCAGGACCCCCAGCATTGCCACCTCGCGCTCGACCCGCAGCCGCTGCCGGACGGCCGGCAGATCGTGGCGGTCATCGACCGTGCCTGGTTCCGCTTTTTCATCGACGCCTTCACGTCCGCCGGGCATCGCAACCTGCACGCGGTGCCGGTTACGCGGTGCCTGCCGGCGGCGCCCGAAGCTGCGGCGCCTCGCGCGTCGGGCGAAGATGATGCCGCCGAGCCCGGCAAGACGACGCCGGCCACGCGCGGCGACGTGGGGGCAACCGGCGCCGACACGGCGCTCGCCGAAGACACCGCGCTCGACACGCTTGCCGCGACGCCCGTCGTGGCCGCGTTGCTCGGCAAGGTCGCGCAGGCGGCGCCCGCCCTTTTCACTGACGCTGCGGACGCCGAAACGGCCACGATCGCCACCGCTACGCCGCGCGTCGAGCTTGCTGTAGCACGAGGCGTGCAGGGCGAAGGCCTCGCGGTGCCCGCATCGAGCGTGGCAGCCACGCTCGATGCCCTCGCGGTCGGCGCGCCGCTCACGGTGTACTCGTTGACCGACGTGCCCGGCGAGCCGCAACTGGCTTCGTCCGCCGCGATGCCGCCGGTGCCCAACGCCCGCCCGCTGACGTTCGAAGCGCTCGCGCGGCGCGCGCCGGAAAGCCGCTTCGACCTGTGCCAGTTCGAGTTCATGGTGCAGCCGTGGCGGCTCGACCGCGCGACGCTGCGTCGCCTGCGGCTGCCGCTCGCGCTCGTGGTGGCGTCGCTCCTCGCGGCGATCATCGGCGCGAACGTGCAGTGGCTCATGATGGCGCGCCAGCGCGACGCGCTCAGCGCGCAGATGACGGAAACGCTGCTCAACGCGTTTCCGAAGACGACGGTGGTGCTCGACGCACCCGACCAGATGTCGCGCCAGCTTCAGCAACTGCGCGTGGCGGCGGGCGAGCTGTCGCCGGCGGACTTTCTCTCGCTGGCCGACGGGCTCGCGCGTTCGTTGGGGCCGGTGCCGGTGAACGGCATTGCGGCGCTGGATTACCACGACCGTCGGCTCGACGTGACCTTCAAGCCCGAGGTCAAGGTGGACGCGGACTTCGGCAAGCGGCTGGAGCGCAACGGACTCTCGGGCGCCATCGATAGCAATACGGGCAAGTGGACCATCAGGAGCGGATCATGAAGTCGGCACTCGCAGAAGCCTGGGCCCGTTTCTGGGAAACGCGCACCGCGCGCGAAAAGCAGCTCATCACGTGGGGCGGCGCGGTGCTGGCTGTGGTGATCGGCTGGTCGGTGCTGTGGTCGCCGGCTCAAGAGGGCCGCGCGCAGCTGCGCGAGACGCTGCCCGCCATGCAGCGCCAGCTCGCGCAGATGACGGCACAGGCCAACGAGGCGCGCACGCTCTCGGCCGCGGCCCAGGGCGTGGCGCCCACGGGTGCCGCGCTGCGCGACGCTTTGGCGGCGTCGCTCAACGATCACGGCCTGCCGCCCGCGCAGGTGCAGGTGATGGGCAACGCGGTGCAGGTGCAGATGAAGAACGCGTCGTTCCCGGCGTGGGTGGCATGGCTCGACGATGCCCGCAAGCAGTTCAAGGTGCAGGTTTCCGAGGCCCACGTGACGGCGCTGAAAGCCGACGGCCAGGTGGACCTCACCGCATCGCTACAGCCGCCGGCTGTCCATTGATGGCAGACGCACGGGACTTCGCATGAGCTTCTGGATGCGCTACGTGCGCGCCGCGCTGCCGTGGCTCGTAGTGGGGCTGCTTTCGAGCGGCGTCGTGCTGCTCGCCATGCTGCCGGCCGCGTGGATTGCGCCGCAGTTCGCGAAGGCCACGCACGGGCACGTGAACCTGGTGGAGCCGGCTGGCTCGTTGTGGCACGGTTCGGCTTCGCTGATGCTCGCGGCCGGTCCGGACGAAACCGGCGCCACGATGCTGCCCGGTCGCATCGAATGGCAGACCGCGTTCTGGCCGCTTTTCACGGGCCGCGTGCAGATGCGCATGCGCCAAAGCCAGGCGATGCCCGACCCGGTCACCGTGGACGCCACCACGCGTGGCGCCGTGCTATCCGCAGGCGCGATGACCGTGCCGGCTTCGCTGCTGAGCGGCCTGGGCGCGCCCTTCAATACGCTCGATCTGCAAGGCGACGTCCGGCTTGCCTGGACCGACTGGCGCACCTTCGGCAACGAAGCGTTCGGCCGCCTCACCATCACGCTCGACGACATGAGCTCGCGCGTGTCGCTCGTGAAGCCGCTCGGCACGTACCAGGTGGTGTTTCAGGCGCAGGGCGTTTCATCGACGCTGGATCTTTCCACCCTGAAGGGGCCGCTAATGCTGGCCGGCCACGGTGTGGTTGCACCGACGTCCACGTCGTTTCAGGGCACCGCAAGCGCGACGCCCGACCAGCGCGACAACCTGGCCGGACTGCTGAATCTGCTGGGGCGCCCCACGGGGCCCGGAACGGTCGCGCTGGTGTTCTTCCGCTGACGGTTCTTTAACTCGCCGGCGCCTGGCCTGGCGCTTGACCCGGCGTTTGATCAGAAGCGGCACCGGCGGGCGCCGCGCTCTGCGATTGCGGCGCGGCTGCGGCCGGCGTCGAAGCCGGCGTGGCCGCGGGCGCCATCACGTCGCCCGTTTCGCGATCCATCTGCGCGACGTCCCAGCCGCCGCCCAACGCCTTCACGAGTCCCACCGACGACACCATCCGCTGTCCCGCCAGGCTCGCGAGCTTCTGCTCGGCCGTGAACGCCGTGGTCTGTGCCGTGAGCACGTTCAGATACGCGACGGTGCCGGCCTTGTACTCGTTCGTGATGATGTCGAGCGCGTGCTTGGCGGACTCCACCGCCTGCTGCTGCACAACGATTTCCTGCGCGAGGATGCGCTGCGATGCCAGGTTGTCTTCCACGTCCTGGAACGCGGTCAGCACGGCCAGGCGGTATGCGGCGGCCTGCTGGTCGTAGGCGGCGCGCGCGGCGTCCGTCTGCGCGCGCCGCAGGCCCGCGTCGAAGATCGTGCCGGCCAGCGACGGCCCGAGCGTCCAGAAACGCGACGGCATGGAAAGCAGCTTCGAGAACACCGAGCTTTCGAAGCCGCCGCTTGCCGAAAGCGTGAGCGAGGGGAAATACGCTGCAATTGCCACGCCGATTTCTTCGTTCGCGGCGGCAGCCTTGCGCTCGGCGGATGCGATGTCGGGGCGACGTTCGAGCAGCGCCGACGGCATTTGCACCGGCACCTGCGGCGGCACGGCGTCGAGCGGCGCGGGCGGAATGGAAAACGTGGAGGCCGGCTCGCCCACCAGCACGGCGATGGCGTGCTCGTCCTGGGCGCGCGTCACGCCGTTGTCGATGGCCGATGCCTGGGCCGATTGCAGTTGCGTTTGCGCCTGGATCACGTCGGCGCGGCCCGCCACGCCCTGGGCGTACTGGTTCTGCGTGAGTTGTAGCGAACGCGCGTAGGCGGCGACGGTGTCGTCGAGCAGCTTCTGCTGGGCGTCGAGCGAGCGCAGCGAGAAGTAGGTCTGCGCGAGCGTGGCCTGGGCGGAGAGGCGCGCGTTGGCCAGGTCGGCGGCGGCGCCTTGCTGGCTGGCTTCCTGCGCCCCCACGGTGCGGCTAATCTTGCCCCAAAGGTCGGGTTCCCAACTGGCGTCCAGCGACGCGCTGTAGCTGTTGCTGATGACGCCCGAGCGGCCGCTGGACACACTGGACGAACTGCTCGAACTGAGCGGCGTGCGCGAACGGCTGGCGCTGCCCGAAGCGGTAATGGTGGGGAAATACGACGCGCGCGCCTCGCCGACGAGCGCCCGCGCCTGGCGGTACGCGGCGGCGTACTGCGCGATCGACTGGTTGTTGCGATTGAGCTTGTCTTCGAGCGCGTTCAACTGCGCGTCGTTGTAGATGGACCACCAGTCGCCGCGATCGTGCTGGTCGGCGGGTTGCGCCACTTTCCAGCCTTCGGGCGTTTCCTTGTAGGTCGCGGGAATGGCCGTGGCCGGGCGGTGGTAGTCGGGGCCCACGGCGCAGCCTGCGAGGAGCGCCACGGCGGTGGCCATGAGCGCGAGCGTCGCGAGGTGCGGTCGGCCTGGCCGGCTGGCCGGCAGGGAACCTGGCACCGCAGCGGGCGAGCGCGTGATTCGATGAAACGGCATGCAATGAATTCCTGTCGATGCGGGCGGCGCGCATGCGGCGCCGGCCGGGCTTGCCGAATGCGGCACTGGCGTACCGCGGCGCCCGTGTGCGGCGGGACCGGACGTTCCGTCCGCAGTGCAGTGGATCGGGCAAATGGTAGCGCAGCGCGCGAACCGGCGCGAAACCGCAAGGGTAATGCGCGACAGGTGAAGGGTGTGTTACCGGCGCGGGCCCGACGATTACTCGTCGTTACGGCCTGCCGATCGCCGTGCCACGGGCGTGGCCGCGCGGCAGGCGGGCGCTTTGCCGGCGCAGGCTGCGCAAGGCTCGGCGGTGCGCGTATCGCGCTTCTGGCGCCGCCGCTCTGACCAGGCAAAGAAGAGCACCGCCAGCGAGCCGCCGGGCAGCACGAACATCGCCGCGTACAACGCGATCTTCCACCAGCGCACCGGCTTCTGGAGCGACTCCAGCGCGATGTCGGTGAGAGAGCGGCCAAGGCCGCCGAGGGCGTTTTTCAGGTACGGCATGGCGAACATCCTTGCACGCGCGGGCCGGTCGGAGTGCGCGTAATTGATTGCCTTCAATAATATTGACTATGCAATTAATTTGCAACATACTCTGCGCCAAATCAGGTGACGTGTTGTTCACTGCGGAACTTTGTCGATGAGCAATGGCCCTTACGACCCGGCTGACATCAGGCTGGAGTCCAGTCTCGGTTACTACCTGTCCAAGGCTCGCAATGTCCTCGGACAGCGGATGGACCGCGCACTCGAGCCACTGGGCCTGACCGCCTCGCAGATTGGCGTGATGCTGCTGCTGTTGTGGCGCCGCGCGAATACGCCGTACGACCTGTCGCGCGAGCTTTCGTACGACAGCGGGTCGATGACGCGCATGCTGGACAGGCTGGAGAAGAAGGGCCTTATCGTGCGTAGCCGGAGCAGCACCGACCGGCGCGTGGTGGAGCTGACGCTCACTGCACCGGGCGAGGATGCGGCCCGGCAGTTGCCGGCCATCATCGCGCGAGTGCTTAACGAGCAGTTGCGCGGCTTTTCGGAAGAAGAAGTGACGCAACTGGAGAGCCTGCTCGGGCGGTTCATCGCCAACGCGCCGGACGTGGAAACGGGCGGCTGCCCTGTGGCCGCCGGGAAAGATTCGCATTGTTGACCTAACAACGGCGCGTGACCGTACCTCAGCGCGCCGTATTGCCGGGATTTATCTGTCTGGGCAGAAAGTGTTGTTGCATGGATGTAGCGCCGCTCTCCCGGCCCGAATCCATGACATGACAGGATTCTGCCGGGCCAACGAGAGACTGGACCATGAACGCAACCGCTTCATCCGCCCTGCCCGCGCCCGCGGAACCCGCGCCGTTCTCCGGCGGCGCCCTCGCCCTGCTCACTGTCGGGCTTGCCCTCGGCACTTTCATGGAGGTGCTCGACACCTCGATTGCGAACGTCGCGGTGCCCACCATCTCGGGCAACCTCGGCGTGGCGAACAGCGAAGGCACGTGGGTGATTTCGTCGTACTCGGTGGCGTCGGCCATCGCCGTGCCGCTTACCGGTTGGCTGGCGCGCCGCGTGGGCGAAGTGAGGCTCTTCACGCTCTCCGTGCTGCTCTTCACGCTCGCTTCGGCAGCGTGCGGGTTTGCCTCCAACTTCGAGACGCTGATCGCGTTCCGGCTCGTGCAGGGTCTCGTTTCGGGCCCGATGGTGCCGCTCTCGCAGACCATCCTGATGCGCTCGTATCCGCCCGAGAAACGTGGGCTCGCGCTCGGGTTATGGGCGATGACGGTGATCGTCGCGCCCATCTTCGGCCCCGTGATGGGCGGCTGGATCACGGACAACTACACGTGGCCGTGGATCTTCTACATCAACCTGCCCATCGGCATTTTCTCCGCGACCTGCGCGTTCTTCCTCCTGCGCGGACGCGAGACGAAGACGACGAAGCAGCGCATCGACGCCGTGGGCCTCGCGCTGCTCGTGATCGGCGTGTCGTGCCTGCAGATGATGCTGGACCTCGGCAAGGACCGCGACTGGTTCAACTCGAAATTCATCGTGGCGCTCGCCATCATCGCGGTGGTCGCAATTGCGTTCATGCTCGTGTGGGAAATGACCGAAAAGGAGCCGGTGGTCGACCTTTCGCTTTTCAAAGACCGCAATTTCGCGCTCGGCGCGTTGATCATCTCGTTCGGCTACATGGCGTTTTTCGGCTCGGTGGTGATCTTCCCACTGTGGCTTCAGACGGTGATGGGCTACACGTCCGGCCTCGCGGGGCTCGCCACTGCGCCGGTCGGGCTGCTCGCACTCGTGCTCTCGCCCATGATCGGACGCAACATGGAGCGGCTGGACCTGCGCATGGTGGCAAGCTTCGCGTTTCTGGTGTTCGCGTTCGTCTCGTACTGGAACGCGAGCTTCACGCTCGACGTGCCGTTCGACAAGGTGATCCTGCCGCGGCTCGTGCAGGGCATCGGCGTGGCGTGCTTCTTCGTGCCCATGACAACGATCACGCTGTCAAGCGTGCCCGATGAACGGCTCGCGAGTGCGTCGGGGCTATCGAATTTTCTGCGCACGCTTTCGGGCGCCATCGGCACGGCGGTGAGCAATACCTTCTGGGAAAACGACGCGATTCGTCACCACGCGGTGTTGACCGAATCGGTGAGCGTCTATTCGCAAACCACGAGTTCGTTCAGCAACGCGCTCGCGAGTCTGGGCGTTGCGGGCCAGAGCGCGAATGCGCAGATCGATCAAATCATCACGCAGCAGGGCTACATGATGGCGACCAACGACTTCTTCAGGATCTCGTGCGTCGGCTTTCTTGTGCTGGCGGGGCTGGTGTGGATTACGCGGCCGAAGAAGGGCGCGGCCGCGTCCATGGGGCACTGAGGGGGCGTCGAGCGAGGCGTTGAATGAAGCCTTGAACGACGCGCTCGCTCATGCCCAACGTTGCCCGCCTCTATTGCGAGACAGGCGGACTGTCCGACGACGTGCCCGGCGATGCAGCCGGTTGATCCGGCAGCGCGCCCTGCTTCTGAGTTGCGGCGGGCGTGTGTGGCGCAGCGGGCGTCGTCTGGTTGCCGCGCACATAGGCCTTGAAGTCGGCGCCTGCGTTCCATGGGTCGGGCTTGCAGCCGAGCGAACTGTCGCAATGCGCGGCGAAGCCGATGGTCATGCTGCCATCGGGGTTCGGCGTTTTCGTGATCTCGAATGCGAGTGCGCGACGGCCGCCGTCGGGACCGGCGGTCTGGATCAGCGAGTCGTTGACGGTTTGCAGGTCGTACTTCGAATGGTCTTTTACCCAGGTCTGGGCCCGCTGCCACCAGGCATCGCATTGCGACTTGCTCGTGCACGTGAGCGGCGTGGTCGCGATCTGCATGACTTCAGGTTTGACTTCGCCACGCGTGGTGCATGCTGCGGCGGCAACGCACAGCAAGGCCGGAAAGATTCGTTTCATTGCGTTCATACCCTCCCTGAGCGGAACGGCGAGCCGCGATGATGCGGGCTCGCGTCTGTTGCCGGCCGAGGCTCGTCCAAGCCAACCCGGGTCGGCTGAGCGGCGCTCGAGTTCTTGAAAGTTGGACTGCGCGAAGGCGCGTGTGTTTCATGCGAAGCGGCGCGTCGGCACCGCGCCACGCGATGCCGTGCTGCAGAGGACAGATGCCCTGCGCGGCAGCGGGCTAGACGCTGAAGCGGTTCAGCGTGTACGCGCGATACGCGGCGACGAAAGCATCGAACGAGCCCGCTTCCTCGCGTTCCATCTTCGCCTGCTCTTCGATGGACTGCGCGGCCAGTGCCTCGAATTGCGCGGTCGTCGCGGCATCGAGCGGCCTTGCGCGGAAAAACGCCGCGTGCTCTTCGCTTTGCGCGAGGCCGAACTGCAGGAAGCTCTGCTGCCGTTCGCGCATGGTCTGCAAAACGCGCGCCGACGGCGTGAGCGATGCGTCGGCGAGTTTCGCGCGCTGCATGGCGACGGCGCGCGCGTGCTCGTCGCTGCCGGCGGCTGCGTCGAGCGTCGCCGCGGCGACGTCGATCTTCTCGAGCAATTCGGCCGCCCAATCCCGCATGGAGACCGTCTTGCCGTCGCGCGTGAGTTCGAGTCCCGGCTTGCGCCCTTCTATCGTCACGCGCCCGAAGTTGCGGTTCGCTTCGGCGTAGGCCTCGGGCGGCAGCGCGGCGCTGTCGTCGAGCACGCACGCCAGCAGGTACGCGTCCAGAAAACGCGCCGTGGGAAGCGCAATGCCCACCGGCTCGAACGGATCGATGTCCATGCAGCGCACTTCGACGTACTGCACGCCGCGCGAGGCGAGCGCATGGAGCGGACGCTCGCCGGGATACGTGACGCGCTTCGGGCGGATGGTCGAGTAGAACTCGTTTTCGATCTGCAGCACGTTCGTGTTGATCTGAATCCATTCGCCGTCGCGATGCGTGCCGATCGCCTCGTAGGGCGGATACGGCTGGCTCACCGCTTGGGCGAGCGCATCGAGATAGCCCTGCAGCGTGTCGTAATCGGCATGCAGCGCGGACTGACCCGTGGTGTTCGAATAGCCGAGGTCGCTCATGCGCAGGCTCGTCGCGTAGGGGCGATAGAGCGTGTCGGCGTCGAACGTTTCCAGCGTGTGCGGACGGCCGCGCAGGAAGCGCGCATCCAGTGCCGGCGACGCGCCGAACAGATACATGAGCAGCCAGCTCGTGCGGCGGAAGTTGCGGATGAGCGCGAAGTAGCGCTCCGACTGGTAATCGACGGCCGTTGCCGTGGATTGATGGTGCGCGTGCAGCAGGCGCCACACTTCTTCGTTCAGCGAATAGTTGTAGTGGATGCCGGCGATGCATTGCATCGTGCGTCCGTAGCGCAGTGCGAGTCCCACGCGATATACGTACTTGAGCCTGCCGATGTTCGAGCTGCCGTAACGCGCGATGGGAATGCCGTCGTCGGTGTCGGGCAAAAGGCCCGGCATCGAGCTGTTCCAGAGGATCTCGTCGTCAATCGAGCCGTACACGAAGCGATGCAGTTCGTCGAGGCGCGCGAGGGTGTCGGCCGCGTCGTGCTCGGCGGGCGTGATGAGCTCCAGCAGTGCTTCCGAGTAGTCCGTGGTGAGCGACGGATGCGTGAGCGCCGAGCCGAGCACCGCCGGATGCGGTGTCATGGCGAGCCGGCCGTCGTGCGTGACGCGCAGGCTCTCTTTTTCGATGCCGCGCAAGCCGCGCGTGAGCGCGTTGCGCTGCGGCCCGGCACTCAGCACGGAGAGGCGCTGCGAGAGAACGTCGTTCGTGCGGATGGAGGTCGTGTCTGGCATTGAGTCGGGTCAGGCAGGAGCCGCCCGTGCGCGATTCGCGTAGTGATGGCGCGGCCGCGGCAGGCGGTAAATTTTTCGGTAGCGGGCACTTTAACATCTCGTCACGCGCGCTGCTTGGCGTGCCTTCGGGCGCGGTGGGCGCCGCGTGTCGCGTGCTCTCGCGGCCGTGCCGGAGCGGTTCCGCTTCTCTTTTTGCCCTTACCTCTGCTGCGGCTTTTTGCCTTGTTTTTATATGCCGTGTGCGTTTCGCGCGCCGGATGCCGGCGTCGCCTTATCTGTAACTGCCGCGCTTGCACACCCTTGCTCTCGTCTTCAACCGCCGCGTGCCGTGCCCGCCCGGTCGGCCACCTCGTTCCATAGATGAAGGGCCGCGTACGCGCGCCACGGCCGCCACGCGTCGGTGCGCGCGCGTTGCTGCGTGGGCCTGGCGAGCGACGGGTCGCGTGCGGTAATCGACTGCATCAGCACGAGGTCCGTAGCGGGCCATGCGTCGGGATCGCGCCAGGCCCGCATGGCGACGTACTCGACGGTCCACGGTCCGATGCCGGGCAACGCGAGCAGCGACGCGCGCAATGCCGCGGCATCGTGGGTGGCGACAGCAGCGTCGTCGATGGGCACGTCGCCCGATGCCACCGCTCGCGCAAAGCCTTGCAACGCGGCGACGCGCTTGCCCGGCATGCCGATCTTGTCGAGGTCCGCGGCGGCGAGCGCGGCGGGCGTCGGAAAGCGCCACGCCGTGCTTTCGTGCGGATGACCATGGATGCGGCAGCCCGCGCGCTGCACGAGGCGCCCGATGATGGTCGTCGCGGCCTTCACACTCACCTGCTGACCGACGATAGCGCGCACCACGAGCTCGAAGCCCGACCACGCGCCCGGCACGCGCAGCCCCGGCGCGGCCTCGACGAGCGGCGCGAGCCAGGCGTCCGCGCCAAGGTGCGTGTGGATCTGCGCCGGGTTCGCATGCAGGTCGAACATGCGCGCGATGGGGGCGGCGAGCGCGTCGGCATGGCGGCTCGCCGCGCCTTCGATTGTCGCGACGACGCAGCGTTTGCGCGGGTGCCGGCGCACGGTGAGCGTGCCCTCCGCGCCGTGCCATTCGATGGCGCGGCGGTAGGCGCCGTCTTCCACTGCTTCGACGCCCAGCGTCGCGCGCCCCGCGAAAAATCGCAACAGGCGCGGCCAGTCATAAGGTGCTTTGAACGGCAGTTCCAGCGTGGCGGTGTCCGTTTCAACGGACACCGCCGACGTGAAGGGCGGGGCGGCGGCGCTCAAGCGGCGTGGTCCCAGGAAATCGGCTCGGCGGCGGGATTGCCGCTTGCCGATGTCGTCGACTTGCCGGTGGTTTCGCCGTTTCCCCTGGCCGATGTCGCGGCCGGTTGCGCGATGCCGCGCGAGGCCTCGGCGGCGAGCAATGCCGCTTTGCGCTGCAATCCCCACCGGTACCCGGCGAGCGCGCCGCCCTTCTGCACCACGCGATGACACGGAATGGCCAGCGCCACCGGATTCGACGCGCACGCGCTCGCCACGGCACGCACGGCGCGCGGCGCGCCCACGACCTCGGCGATCTGCGAGTAGCTGCGCGTTTCGCCGTACGGAATGCGCTGGAGCGCGTCCCAGACGCGTTGCTGAAACGCGGTGGCGGCGATGTCGAGCGGCAGCTCGACACGCTCCTGCTCGCCACGCAGGTACGCCTCGACCCGGGCGATGAAAGGCGCGAGGCGCGCAGGGTCTTCGGTGAGTTTCGCGTTTGAGAACTCGGCTCGGAGCTCGTCGGCGAGCGCGGCCGGCTCGTCGCCGAACGCGATCCGGCAGATGCCTTTGTCCGTGGCGGCGACGAGCACGTAACCGAGTGCTGTCGGCGCGCTCGCGTAGCGCACGACTAGCCCGGCGCCCTTGCGCCGGTACACGGAGGGCGCCATGCCGAGCTCCACGCCGGCGCTGTCGTACAGACGCGACGGCGAGCCGAAGCCGGCATCGACGCTTGCCCGCGTCACGCCGGTGCCGCGCTGGAGCGCATCGCGCAACGCGGCGGCGCGACGAGCGGCCTGATATTGCCGCGGCGACACGCCCACTACCCGCTTGAACAGCCGCTGGAGGTGGAATGGGCTCAGGTGCACGGCATCGCTCAACTGCGCGAGCGTGAGGCGCTCGTGCGCAGCGGCGTCCAGCACGGCACACGCACGATTGACGACCTCCAGCTCGCGCGGCAGCCCGCCCGGCTGACAGCGTTTGCACTCGCGATAGCCGGCGGCGCGCGCGGCGTCGGCGGAGGCGAAAAACTGGACGTTTCCCCGGCGCGGCAGGCGCGAGGCGCATGACGGACGGCAGAAGACGCCGGTTGTCCGCACGCCGTAGAAGAAGGCGCCGTCGGCTTCGGCGTTGCGCCGGGTCACGGCGTCCCAGCGCTCGGTATCGGTTGCCCAGGCTGTTTTCATCTCAGAGCCCCTGCAATGTGTTTGGACGCTTCCAATGTAGCGGCGGCGCGTGGGCGGTACGCTCCGGTTCTTGCGGTGTCATTGCCGGCCCCGCGCCGTCGGGCCGTTCGGCGGTCGCAGTGGGAAAAGTGCGACAAATCGACCTCGTTACGGGTTTTCCCTTAAAAAAACATTGCGTCGCACCAACCCGTTGTGTATACTGGTCTCTGTCTCCTCCATGTCTCCTCCTGATATGGATTAAGCCCGCTCACTGAGTGGGCTTTTTTTCGTCCATACGTTTCGGAAACAGGCCGGCGGGCGGTTTGCCCGGGTTCCAGCGGCCGATTCTTTTCTTCCCGTTAGCGTCTCATCGTACCCGCTTGGGGTGCCGTCGGCTTGGGGCACCTCCATTGTGGCGTGGGTCTGTGCTGGCCCGCGCCTTTGCGTCGCGCCGCGTCCGCAATCGCGCAGCCTGCACCACTGCTTCTCCTGTCCCCTACACTGCCCGTATCCGCCGCGAATGTGCCGGGAGGCTTTCCGATGAAGATTCATATCCGCGAAATCGACCATGTCGTGATCCGCGCCGCCGCTCTGGACGCGTTGGCGCGCTTTTACTGCGACGTGCTGGGCTGTTTCGTCGAGAAGGAGCAGCGCGATCTGGGGCTCGTGCAGTTGCGCGCGGGGCGTTCGCTGATCGATCTGCTGCAGGTGGGCGGCCAAATCGACCGGCCCGAAAGCGGCACGCCCGGCGCCGGTCGCAATATGGACCATCTATGTCTGCGCATCGAGCAGTTCGATGCCGAGGCGCTGGTCGCCCATCTGAAGGCGCATGGTGCCGACGTGGGCGCTCACGGCGTGCGTTACGGCGCGGACGGTTACGGCCCGTCGCTCTATCTGTTTGATCCCGAAGGCAACATGGTCGAGCTCAAAGGTCCGCCCGACCACGCGCTGACCACTTCGCTCTAGGTTTGGGCCGCGCATCCGCCCTCGCGCGCTATGCCCTGTTATGCCGCATTCGCCGGCGCTTTCAGTACTGTCCAGTCGATCGCGACCGGTTCGGTCGTCGCGCTGCCAAGCCAGGCGGCGCCGTCTTGCACGGTGCACTGGAGGCGCATGGTGCGCTCCGCGAGTGCGCCAAGCGACGCCGCAACCCCTTCGCCCAACGACCACACCGTGACGTTACGAAGCCGGTCGAGTCGCGTCTGGACGCCCTGCCACCAGATGTCCGAGGTACGGCCGCCGTACGCGATCACGACGACGTCCTCTGCGCGGCCACACGCCTTGGCGATGCGCCGCTCGTCCGGCTGCCCGACTTCGATCCAGCGCTCGATGGCGCCCGTAAGGTCCTTTTGCCAGAGGTCGGGCTCGTCGGTATCCGACAGGCCTTTGCAGAATTCGAGCCGCTCCTGGGCGAAGAGTGCGAATGCTGCGATGCGCACCATCATTCGCTCGTCCGTTTCCGACGGATGCCGCGCGATCGTGAGGGCATGATCGGCGTAGTAATGGCGGTCCATATCCGCGATCTGGAGTTCGGCCTTGTATATCGTCGATTTGAGCGCCATGGAGTATCCCGGACCCGAAAAAACGGGCCGTCTTATTTCGAGCCTTTCGAGCACGATTGACCGGCGCGACAGCGTGCGTTTCATGTCGCGGGAAGAGCACGCGCTGTTCCCGGTCAAACAGTGAAGGCGACCGCAGCGCCGTCGCCATTTATGAAGACGACATTCGGTCATTCGGACTGAACGTCGGCGCGTGATGATACCGGACACCCTGCGGTCGCGCCGCTATGTCGCTTCGGTGTGATGGGATCAGGCGGTGGCGGCGTGCCGCGCGGCGTAGCGGGCAGGCCACCCGGCAGAGAAAGGACAAAAACAAACGGCCTGGCGCGATGGCCAGACCGTTCGTCACTGTTCGCCGTGCATGCGCGCCTTCCACGGCGCTCGGCGGCGCCGTCTCACGCTCGTATGGCGAACGACCGCAGCGTTATTGCTTGATGAACCCGTCGTTTGTCCAGAGGCCTTGCTGATCGGTATTGCCTGCGTTCACGAATTCCACTTCATGGCCGACAACCTGCACCACGCGGAATTGCTGGTTTTCCGGAGTGGACAGGCATTCGAAGCCGGAGAAGAACTCCTGCATCTTCTGTTGTTCGCCGGCGCGCGCATGGTCGTTGACCGCGTCCAGCTTGTCTCGCGAAAGACAGCCGTAGGCGCCTGGCTTGAACTGAATGGTTTGTTGCGGCCTGATTACCGTGTCCTGTGCCTGAACGGCCGAAACGGCAACGACTCCCGCTGCTGCGACAATCAAACCGGCTAGCATCTTCATATTCGCCTCCTGCGGGTAATTTGCTCAGGTTAGCTATGTATTTAACTTCAAAGGAATTCCCGCAGCTTCCAATCTAGAAGAAGCGAAAAAGACTGCAAGCACATCTTGTGTGCGTTCGCAACAGCGTCGATATGTCGCATCGCGTGCGACATATCGACGCAGCCGTGGAGCGCGGTGGGAAAAGGGAAACGGGCGTGTTGCGTCTGGCGCGGGACTGGCTGGCAAGGGCTTATTTTATAAGGCTGCGCGTGGCCCAAATCGTTAACTGGAAAATACAGTTAAGTGATTTACTAAATGCTGGCAGAAAATGACGCGCCGCACCTAAAGTCACATCAATGCGACGTGAAATTTCCGCGATAGGCGCCTCGTAACGCATCGAATGCAGAATAAAAAGGATGCCATATCATCGGCTTTATCATCCCGATACGGGAAACATGCGGCAAACGAATACGCCTTGGAGTACCAATCACGCGGGTTAACCCGCGCATTCCGTATTTCGTCTTGCTAGCCGTCCGGCGCACTTGCGCGCGCTGCGACTTCATGGATAAATCGAACGTCTTCCCCGGAGATCTCCATGACCCTTGCTCACTGGCTTCCGTTTGCCGTCGCTTCCGCCATTCTCGTGGCCATTCCAGGTCCCACCGTTTTGCTTGTGATTTCGTACGCGCTCGGCCATGGCCGGCGCTATGCGCTTGCCACCACGGCCGGCGTCGCGCTCGGCGACCTCACGTCGATGACGGCGTCCATGCTGGGACTGGGCGTCGTGCTTGCCGCATCCGCCACGCTCTTTACCGCGCTCAAGTGGGTGGGCGCGGCCTACCTGGTGTATCTGGGCGTCAAGCTGTGGCGTGCGCCCACTACGTCCGCAGCCGCGGCCCAGAACGGTACGCCCACGGAAGACGACATGCCGGCCGCCGCCGAAACGCGCACCGGCCACATCTTCGCGCACGCCTACGCCGTCACCGCGTTGAACCCGAAGAGCATCATCTTCTTCGTCGCGTTCGTGCCGCAGTTTCTCGATGCTCACGCGCCAACGTGGCCGCAGATCGTCATCCTCGAAGCAACGTTCGTGGCGCTGGCCACGGCCAACGCCTTTGCGTACGCCATGCTGGCGTCGGCGGCGCGCAGTGCGATCCGTAGCGCGCAGGTTCAGCGGGCCGTGAACCGCACCGGCGGTACGCTGCTGATTGGAGCGGGGCTGCTGGCTGCCGTGTGGAAGAAGTCGGCTGCCTGAAGACGAAGACGGGATGCCGAGATGTCGCCGGCCAGCGTGCGGATGGCGCCCGTGGCCTCATCCGTCGCCGCGATAGACGTCGGCCACATAGCGAGCCCCGCGCGTTCATCACATTCAATCAAGGGGAGCGAGCTCACGCGGCGCGTTTGGCGCGGCCGTCGCGAAGGCCCGCTTCGCCAGCGTCCGTGCGGGTTGCCCGCCGTTTGACAGCACCGCCTCAAGCCTTGCGGCGCCGACGCGATGGCCTGCAATGCGCGTTTGCCCACGCTGCAATTCGCCGACAGCCGTCTAGAATGAAAATTACGGCTCCTCGGCGATCAGGAGGCTTATCGTGATCGAGCATCTGGTACTGGGCGCGTTTCTCATCGTGCCGTTGTTAATCGTTGCGTTCCTGTTCTCGGACGAGCTTTGGCAGGAGCACAGGCGGCGTGTTCACGATACGGAGCAGCGTCGTATGGACTGGCGGCACCCCGTCCGCAGTTTCATTCATCACTGACGTCACCGCGCCTCGTCGGTCCGTTGCATGAGGGAAGGGAGTCGCTCGTGTTGCTCGAGTTCTCCTGGATGACCTACTTCCTCGCGCTCCTTGCGCTGATGGCGCTCAGCATCGCGCTGACTACGTTGTGCGCGGTGCCGCCACGTCAGCGCAATGACGCGCCGAGCGTCGATGCCGATGAGCACGACGCCGCGCACGGCCAACACAGTCGGATTCACGGCTAACCCTACGCGCTAGCCTTACAACTCCGCACAACCGCAAGAGTTGGCAAGATCTTCACTCTCGTTTTCCTCCTGGCGTGCCAGTACGATAGCTGCGCACGCTCGCGGCGTGCCGGCCCGGCGGCACGCGCGCGCCGCGCTCATGGATCGGCGCTTCGCTCGCGCGACGGCGATCACGTTTTTCATCCACACGCGGCAGCACAGGCAGCACGAAGCGCAGCATGACCACCTTAGTGACGGTTTCTCTGATCGACGAAAACGGGCGCATCTCGATGAACTGCCAGCGCGCCGATGCCACCTTGCCGCTTGCCGCTGAGCACGTCGAACGGCTCATCGAAGGCCTGGGGGTATTGCGCGAGCAATTGCAGCCGCCCGTGCGGACGCGCGACCCCGTTGCGGGCGAACAGGTTCAGGCCCAGCTCGATCCGCGGTGGTGGGTCGCGCCGGAGATGTTCGTGGGCGGCGCGCTGCTACAGCTGCGCCACACGCGTTTCGGCTGGCTCGCATTCGCGTTGCCGTTGCAAAGCCTGCGAGATCTTCACAAGTCGCTGGGCGATCTGCTGGCTTTTTCGGAGCAGCAGGCAAGGGCGCAAAAGGTCAATTGACCGAAGGTCCGAAAACGACGCGCACGGCGAGACGCGGTAAGGAAGCTCCGACAGGGAATTCACGTAGTGTGCGGTCCCTATTGGCCTGATGGCGCTCTTGTCCGATGATTCGCCCACCATACCTAAAAGCCGTAGACGTTTAGACCACTTGTTTCGTTACGGGGCATGTCATGCTGACCGCAGTCCTGATTGCGTCGCCGATCGCTATCGGCGCGCTTGTCGCCTTTGCATCTTTCGTCGATCCCAGAAGCGGGCACTTCCGCCGACGCTAAGCGCCGTTCGACATGCCGCCTTGGGCGCTGAGCTGATCGCGCGTCTTTAACGCGGGCATCGGCGCGTTGCCGATGCCCGTTCGTCTTGTTGGTCTAGCGGCCATGCCAGCCATGCCCGCCGCCGAAGCCGATACCGACATCGATCGACGGTCCGTAGTAGTAGCCGGGCGCATAGCCGTAGTACGCGGGCGCCGGCGCGTAGCCGTAGTAGCCGGGCGGGGCCACGACGCAGCCCGCCAGTCCCGCCGTCAGCATGAGAACCGTCAGTAGCCTCACCATGATGGGTGCTCCTCATTGAGTCATGGAGGGCGAGAATAGCGCCTTCGGTCTGTAGTAGTTGTGTCCGAAAATTACCGTTCGTACGGTTTCTGACGGCCCGCACGGGCCGCGGCACCAAGCGGGGCACGACCGATTCGAATCGGCGTTTGTAGCGCCTCGTTTCTATTTTCCGCGAGGCGCGTTGCCGCGCCCACGCGCGCCGTCATTTTCCCAACAGCTCGACGATCGCCAACGCCTTTTGCAGTTGCTCGGGACTGAGCGATGCGGCGCCCGCCGAAGGCAATGGGACCGTTGTCCGACCGGCTGTAGACGCGATATCGGCAGCGCTTGAAGCTGTGGCTATTGCGGACGCGACCGGCAGCGTCGTTGCCGGGACCGGACCACCCACATTGCGTGTCGAGGTCGCCGATGCGTGCGGGTTGACGGCCTCGGCAATCGCGTCGTCGAGGTTGTCGAAGAACGTTTGCGGATCCTCGTTTTTGAGCGCATCCAGATCGTTGCGGTCCGACTTGATGAGCCGACTGAGCGCCGGCAACTCCAGCCCCATGAGATCCAGGAATGCCTTCGCGACGATTTGCAGCGTCGGGTCGCCCTTCGCGTACGACTCGCCCTCGATGGCGCCGGCGCGCCGCGCATCGGCGAACGTCTGATATTGCGGAGCGAGGCTGAAGAGGTCGTTCGCCGCTGGGTTCGCAACGAGCAGGGCGATCTCGCAGTCCGGATAGCGCGCGTTATCGATATCGATGAAGTCGCGAATGACGGTCAGGCCGCATCCGCCCAGATCGGCCGCGAGCGTCTGGTTGCCGTTGGCGAGTAACTGGTCGATGGGCGCTGTGCCGGTATTGGCGAGCGTCGTGTAGTCGTAGAGGTTGTATGAGGCGAGGGCGGGCTTGTCCGACATAGCCTTGCTTGTGAGCGCGAGCGCCGTGCCGCACTCGAGCAGGCTGTGGTGGTACTGCAGGACCATCGCGGCAATCGGTACGAGCTCGTGCCCGGTGGCGATGGCGGAGCTCGCCTGGAATTGAAGGTTCCGCTGGTCGGGTGTGGGTCGGATACGGTCCCAGAGCAGCCAGGCGAGCGCGGCCAGGGCGTCCGTCGTGGTGCCCGAAATGTCTGCGCCCAGGTACGAGCCGTAGAACCGTTCCATGTATTTGATCACGCTGCCGTCGAGCAACTTCCACTTGAAGAGCCCGAGTTCCGGCCGTTCGCTGCGGATGTAGCCGGAAACGCCTTCACGGGCGCGATTGCTCGACTTGAACGCAAAGGCATTGCGCAGGCCGCCGCGAAAGGCGGCGACGCTTTCCGGCGCGCCACCTTCCTCGATGTATTCGCCGACGTAGCGCAACGCGTCGCCGACCGCGAACACGTCCCGTACGCTGTCGCCCGCCACGAAGGCTGCGATGCGGCGTTTCGCGTTTTCGAGCGCCTGTTGAGCCTTCGGCTTGTCGACGGGCGCGGCGGGAAGCGCTTCGATGTCGGATTCGAGCTCGGCCGCGAACCTCGTGGCGGTCTCGCCGCTGTCAGCGAACGCCGCGTTACGCAGAACGTCGAGCATGGTGGAAATCTGCGCCGAGCGCAGACGGTTGCGGGCGTCCTGGACGGCGTTACCGTAGATGACGATGGGCTTGGGCATGGAAGCGTCTCCGGTGGGTTGAGCCGCTTACATGACGTTGAAGGAGGGCGCGTGTGAAGGTGCGAGGTGGGGGTGATTTCCGGCGCGGGCCTATTTGCCGATACAAAACCGACTAAAAATCACCCCCAGCAAGTCGTCCGACGTGAATTCGCCTGTAATCGAATTCAGCTGTTCCTGGGCGAGCCGTAGTTCCTCGGCGAAGAGATCCAGTGCCTGGGCGTTCTGGCCGGCGTGCATGGCCGACTGTTCGAGGTGCTGGGCCGCTGCGCGCAGCGCGATCAGATGACGTTCGCGGGCGAGGTACACGCTCTCCGCGCCGGCCTGCCAACCTGCAATGCGCAGCAACTCCGCTCGCAGCAGCGAAACGCCGTCGCCTTGTTTGGCCGATAGTCGCACTTCGCACAGGTCTCCTTCGGCGGCCGGATCCAGCCGGTTCACGGACGGCTCGTTGCCGGTCAGATCGGTCTTGTTGAGCACGCGGATGACGGGCACGGCGGCCGGGAATCGCGTCGCGATGGCGCGATCTTCGTCCGTCATGCCGACGCGCGCGTCGAGCAGGTGCAGCACTACGTCGGCGCGTTCGATCTCGTTCCACGTGCGTTCGATGCCGATCTTCTCCACCTCGTCCTCGGTCTCGCGCAGCCCTGCGGTATCGATCACGTGCAGCGGAATGCCTTCGATCTGGATGGTCTGCGAAACCTTGTCGCGCGTGGTGCCGGCAATCGGCGTGACGATGGCCAGTTCCGCACCGGCCAGCGCGTTCAGGAGCGACGACTTGCCGACGTTCGGCTGCCCCGCGAGCACGACCGACAATCCCTCGCGCAACAGCGCGCCTTGCCGCGCTTCCGCCAGCACGTGAGCCAGCTGTTCGCGGATGCGAGCGAGCTTGCCGCGGGCGTCCGCGGCTTCGAGGAAGTCGATCTCTTCCTCGGGGAAATCGAGTGTCGCTTCCACCAGCATGCGCAGTGCGATGACGTCGTCTACCAGCGCGTGGATATCGCGCGAAAACGCGCCTTCGAGCGACCGACCGGCCGATCGCGCGGCCGCCTCCGTGCTGGCTTCGATCAGGTCCGCCACGGCTTCGGCCTGTGCCAGATCGAGTTTGTCGTTGAGAAACGCTCGACGCGTGAATTCGCCGGGTTCGGCGAGCCGCAGCGCGAATGGGCTACCCGCGTCGATGCATCGTTGCAGCAGCAGCTGCAGCACGATGGGGCCGCCGTGCCCTTGCAGCTCGAGCACGTGCTCGCCGGTGTACGAGTGCGGCGCGGGGAAGTACAGCGCGATGCCGCGGTCCAGCGCATTGCCGCTTGCATCGAGGAACGGCACGTAACTCGCGTGACGCGGGGCGAGCGTTTGCCCCGTAATGGCCTGCATGAGCAACTGGGCGGCCGGTTCGCCGGCGCGGCCGAACGAAACGCGCACTACGCCGATTCCGCCGCGCCCCGGCGCAGTGGCAATGGCGACGATGGGATCGGAGTCGGTGGCGTGCATGGTGGCGAGTCGGAACGGAGAGGGTGGAGCGACGTGCTGCGGATGCGCAGTGCGGGTTCAAGCATAAAGCGCCCGGCATTGTAGCGCGCACGCCGTCGAGGTCAGGAACGCGAAGTGCGCGCTTTGCGAAGCAACGATAGCGAATAGGGAATGGCGAGCCGATATCTCGAATTAGCTAATGCATTTGAGCCGAAAATGGCGTGGACTATTTTGTCGCTTCATGATGAGACCGGCTACCTGCAAGGCTGGGCGAGGAGTTGGTCGATCGAATTCGTTTTGCATCAAAGAATCGTCAAATCAAGCTATATATAGCTTAAATGCACTAAATATAGCCCGACTGGTTGTTAGCACTCTATGAGGCGGATTGCACAATCGCGCCATGCCAACGCCCGAAGAAAAAGCCGCTTTTACCGAACGACTCAAGTTCGCGATGAAGCGCGCGCCCGAAAAGCTTCGCGGCGGTACTGACCTCGCGATGCATTTCAATCTGCGCTATCACGGTGAGCCAGTATCGCCCCAAACGGCCCACAAGTGGCTGACCGGACGCACCATTCCAAAGGAAGACAAACTGCGCACGCTGGCCGAATGGTTCAGCGTCGATCTGCATTGGCTGCATTACGGACCGCCCTCCGGCGGCACCGGCTCCGCAACGGTGCCGAAGCCGCTGCCGCGCGACGAAAAGTATCCGCTGTCGCCTGAAGCGTTGGAACTGGCCTCGAAGATCGAGGCACTGTCGCCGCATCATCGCTATCTCGTGGAAGAACTCATTTCGGAGTTCTACGGTAACGCCGGCAAAAGCTGACCACGCGAAGCGAGTCGGCTCGTTGTGATGTGTTGCCGGCCGCACGACGCCCCAAAAGAAAAAGCCGCCCGGGTCGATAACCGGGCGGCTTTCTTTGCAACGCGGGCGACGGTCAGGCCGCCTTCTTCTTCTGACCCATCATGCGCGTGATGTACCACTGCTGCGCGATGGAAAGCACGTTGTTCACCACGTAGTACAGCACGAGGCCGGCCGGGAAGAAGAAGAACATGACCGAAAAGGCGATCGGCATGAACATCATCATCTTGGCCTGCACGGGGTCCGGCGGCGTGGGGTTGAGCTTCGTCTGCAGGAACATCGAGACGGCCATCAGCACCGGCAGGATGAAGTAGGGGTCTTGCTGCGAGAGGTCGTGAATCCACAGAATCCACGGCGCGCCGCGCATTTCGACCGACGAGAGCAGCACCCAGTACAGCGAGATGAACACCGGAATCTGGATCACCACCGGCAGACAGCCGCCGAACGGATTGACCTTCTCGGTCTTGTAGAGCTCCATCAGCGCGGCGTTCATCTTCTGCGGGTCGCTCTTGAAGCGCTCGCGCAGCGCCTGCATGCGAGGCGTGATCTCCTTCATGCGCGCCATCGACTTGTAGCTCGCCGCCGAAAGCGGGAAGAACACGGCCTTGATGAGCACGGTGAGCAGCACGATCGCCCAGCCCCAGTTGCCCACCACGCTGTGAATCTTTTCGAGCAGCCAGAAGAGCGGCTTCGCGATGATCGTGACCCAGCCGTAGTCCTTCACGAGTTCGAGCCCGGGCGCGATGCCTTCGAGCATGCGCTCTTCTTCCGGGCCGGCGAAGAGACGTGCCGACACGTCAGCCGACTGCCCCGGCGCAATGGTGCCCACCGGCTCCTTCACGCCGACGCGGTACAGCGTCGGGTCGATCTTCTCCACGTACATGTCGCGCTTCGCACCCTGCTTCGGAATCCACGCGGTGGCGAAGTAGTGCTGCACCATCGCGACCCAGCCGTTGTCCGACGAGCTCGCGTAGTCCTGCTTGTTCTTGTCGATGTCGCTAAACGAGATCTTCTGGAAGTGATGCTCGTTCGTGTAGACCGCCGGCCCGATGAACGTGTGCGAGAAGCGCGGCGTTTCCACGGGCTGGCTGTCGCGCACCAGTTCCATGTAGACCGTAGGCGTGACGGGCGCGGTGCCGACGTTGTCGATCTTCGTGTCCACGCCGATCACGTAGCTGCCGCGCGTGAACGTGTACGTCTTCACGACCTTCACACCGCCTTTCACGGGCGACTCGAAGCTCAGCTGGAACGAATTTGCGTTGCCGGTCAGTTCACGCGGACCGGCGGCCGGCGTGAAGACGTCGTTGTGATTCGGGAAGTCGCCGCCGAGCAAACCCGTGCGGGCCAGATACGTGTGGTCCTTCGTGTGGTCGAAGAGCGTGATGTACTGGTTCGGCTTGCCGTCTTCTTCCTTCACGAGCGAGAGCTTGGCCAGCGTGCCGCCGCGCGTGTCGATCTCGCCGTCATAGACGTCGGTGCGGAAATGCACGAGCTGCGCCTGCGCGGCAGGCGCCGTATTCGCGGGCGCGGCGCCGCTGGCGGCCGGCAGGGTCTGGGCGGCCTCCGGCGTTGCGGAAGCCGCGGTGGCACCCGAAGCTCCGCCTGCGGCGGTCTGGGTAGGCGTCGCGCTCGGGAAGAACATCGACGGGCGTCCGTGGTCGCGTTGCCAGTTGTCGAACAGCATGACCGCTGACATGAAGAAGATGACCCATAGGACGGTGCGTTTGATATCCATGCGTTGTCTCAGTGTCGATGGCGTGGCGCGTCAGCGCTTTGGGGAGTAGGTGGCGGGACCAGATCGATGCCGCCCGCGGAAAACGGATGGCACCGGCACAGACGCCTTGCCGCGAGGTAAGTACCACGCGCGGCGCCATGATACTGGATTGCTTCGCGCGCGTAGTCGGAACAGGAGGGGTAAAAGCGGCACCGGTTGCCGAGCAGCGGGCTCACGGCAATCTTGTAGAAGCGCAGTAACGCGATCAGTACCGTTTGCATGGCAGTGCGGCAAGGTGAAGCCGCGAAGAGGAGCGGATAACGGGCTTTTTGCCGCGCTGCTTGCCCCGGTTGGGCCGTGGGCGCCTTCCGCTTGGCGGAGCGGCCGGCGTTCGTGCGGCAAGCGCGATTGCAGTGGTAGCGTTCGCGCTCCGCCCGGATCGTAGCAGGTCGCCTACGTCGCTTGCCGTCATGGTCACGCCGGCGCTGTCTTGCCGGAGCCAGGCGCCCCAGGAGCGGTCGGCTCCGTGGGCTGTACCGCTTGCGGCGCCTCGCCTGAGCCTGGCTGAACACCTTGCGGTGCCGTCTGCGCTTCGCGCTTCGCGATCTCGCGTGCGGCCTTGTCGAGCAACATGCCGATCTCGGCGCGGCACAACGCTTTCAGCGGCGGCGAGGAGGCGCTCGGCAAAGCCTTGCGGTCGATGCGCGTATGCAGACGCAACAGCACGTCCCAGCCGCCGAACTCGGCACGGCGCACCCGGAATGCCTCGCGCGCGACGCGGCGCACGAGGTTGCGCGTGACTGCGCGCGGCGCGAACTTCTTGCCGATCACGAGGCCGAGGCGCGCTTCGTTGCCGGTGGGCCGGCCGTACACCACGAAGTGCGCCGAACGGCGCCACGGACGCAAACGAAAAACGGATGAGAACTCATCCGTTTTCAGCAGCCTTGCGGCTTTGGGAAAGGCGGCTTGCGCTTGCAACGGAACTGGGCCTGATGCGGCGCGCAGATCCGGTTTCGCGCTGGCGCGAGTGCCGGAACCGGCGCGCAATCCGCTCGCTGCGCGCCTTAGACGGCGAGGCGCTTGCGGCCCTTCGCGCGGCGGGCGTTGATCACTTTGCGGCCGCCCGCGGTCTTCATGCGAACGCGGAAGCCATGGGTGCGCTTACGGCGCGTCACGGAAGGTTGGAAAGTACGTTTCATGTTGATCTCACTTGTCGAGAGTCGGTTGCCGGCCTGCTCGCCGGGATCCACCGCGCGGACATCGCTGCGGGTATCGCATGGAAGGCTGCATGGGCAGCCGCATCTCACGCGCGCATTTCACGCTACGACCAGCCGATAACCGGCATGACCAGCGTCAGCACCGGCCACACAAGGCGACAACCGGCAGGTCAAGGGATTTGGTTTTCGCGGAACCCGCTATTTAAGCTGGTTTTCTCTTGGTCGTCAATAGTTTAGGCGGTGGCTCGGGTGGTGGCCCAGGCTGCTCCGGGAGGGCGCCGCCTCCACGCCGGCCCTTGATCCGGCCCTGTGGATAACTCCCTTGCCCCTGGAGTTTGGCGGTAGAATCTCGCCTTGATCCCAAGAATCCTGCACCACGCTCCGGCTTGGCCCGCTTGCGCAAACGCTTGCTGCGCGGACCCGGCGGGGCGTTGTCCGCCTGCTGTCCGGGCCTCGTCGTGTTTGCTCGACGGCGGTGGCAGACGGAGGCGGTGCATACAAAACGAAGCAACTTGATGAACGATTTCTGGCAACACTGTTCCGCACTGCTGGAGCGTGAATTGACGCCCCAGCAGTACGTGACGTGGATAAAACCGTTGGCCCCGGTCGCCTTCGACGCCGCAGCGAACACGCTGCGCATTGCAGCGCCGAACCGCTTCAAGCTCGACTGGGTCAAGAGCCAGTTTTCCGGTCGCATTGCCGATCTGGCGCGCGAGTTCTGGCAGGCGCCGATCGATGTCCAGTTCGTGCTCGATCCCAAGGGCGGCGTGCGGCCGCCCGCCGCGCCGCGCGCACCGCTTGGCCCGCTCGGTGCTGCCGCGACGCCGGGCGCGGCGGCCGTGGATTCCGCGGTAGGCGCCGTGCAGGCCGCGCATGCGGCTCATGCGGCGGTCCAGGTCGCCCAGGTGGCGACGGCCGGCAACGGTGCAAACCAGATCGCCGACGACGCTGCAGACCTCGACCTCCCCAGCCTCGACGCCAATGAAGCCGCGGCGGCGCGTCGTACGTGGCGCCCGGGCGGCAATGCGGCGGCCGCAGCCGGCAATGGCGCAGCGGGCAACGAAGCCGACCCCACCTACGAGCGCTCCAAGCTGAATCCCGTGCTCACCTTCGATAACTTCGTGACCGGCAAGGCGAACCAGCTCGCCCGCGCCGCCGCGATCCAGGTGGCCGACAACCCCGGCATCTCCTACAACCCGCTGTTCCTGTACGGCGGCGTGGGTCTCGGCAAGACCCACCTGATTCACGCCATCGGCAACCAGCTGCTGATGGACAAGCCCGGCGCGCGCATTCGCTACATCCACGCGGAGCAGTACGTGTCCGACGTCGTGAAGGCGTACCAGCGCAAGGCGTTCGACGATTTCAAACGCTACTACCATTCGCTCGATCTTCTGCTGATCGACGACATTCAGTTCTTCTCGGGCAAGTCGCGCACGCAGGAAGAGTTCTTCTATGCGTTCGAGGCGCTAGTGGCGAACAAGGCGCAGGTGATCATCACCAGCGACACGTATCCGAAAGAGATTTCCGGCATCGACGACCGCCTGATTTCGCGCTTCGACTCCGGCCTGACCGTGGCCATCGAGCCGCCCGAGCTCGAAATGCGCGTGGCCATCCTGATGCGCAAGGCGCAGTCCGAAGGGGTAAGCCTGAACGAGGACGTCGCGTTCTTCGTGGCCAAGCATCTGCGCTCGAACGTGCGCGAACTGGAAGGCGCGCTGCGCAAGATCCTCGCTTATTCGAAGTTCCACGGCCGCGAGATTTCGATCGAGCTCACCAAGGAAGCGCTGAAAGATCTGCTCACGGTGCAGAACCGGCAGATTTCGGTGGAAAACATCCAGAAGACGGTGGCCGATTTCTACAGCATCAAGGTCGCGGACATGTACTCGAAGAAGCGTCCGGCGAATATCGCGCGGCCGCGGCAGATCGCCATGTACCTCGCGAAGGAGCTGACGCAGAAGAGCCTGCCCGAAATCGGCGAGCTGTTCGGTGGCCGCGATCACACGACCGTGCTGCACGCCGTGCGCAAGATCGCCGACGAACGCAGCAAGGACGCCCAGCTCAATCACGAACTGCATGTGCTGGAACAGACGTTGAAGGGATAGCGGGACCGGTTGCCACTGTTGCAGATTGCGGCCCAATCGCGGCCGCAGACGCGTCTGCCGCCGGGGCCGGCTGCGCCGTTGAAACACAGGCGGGAAGGGCAGTGTAGCGGGGCGGCAAGGCAGCGTGAGCCCCCTCTGTTTATTTCGCAGAACACCCCCATTTTGGGGAAGTGGTTCCGTTTTCAGGCACAATACAGGTTTAACCGCCCGGCGGTCGCGGGCGGGATTTTCACGCCGAGGCCGGTGCTGCACGCAGGCGCCGGCGGGGGACCGGGGCCGCGCGGTGACGAGCCGGGCGAGACGCGCAGGCCGTCACATCAACGAAGGAACTCTATGCAACTGGTCAAGACCGAACGCGATAACCTCCTCAGGCCGCTGCAAACGGTGAGCGGCATTGTCGAACGCCGCCACACGTTGCCGATCCTCGCCAATCTGCTGATCACCAAAACCGGTTCCGATGTGTCGTTCCTGTCCACGGACCTCGAACTTCAGATCACCACGCGCGCCGATTTCGGCGTAGGCAGCGATTCCATCGCAACGACGGTGGCTGCCCGCAAGCTGCTGGACATCCTGCGCGCCATGCCCGGCGGCGAGGTGAGCCTGTCACTCTCCGACAAACGCCTGACCGTGCAGTCGGGCAAGAGCCGCTTCGCCCTGCAGACGCTCGCCGCGGACGAGTTCCCCACCGTCGCGCAAGCTAAAGACTTCGGCGCGAGCCTCACGGTTCCGCAAAAAACGTTCCGCCAGTTGCTGGGCCAGGTGTATTTCGCCATGGCGCAGCAGGACATCCGCTACTACCTGAACGGCATGCTGCTCGTGGTGGACGGCGATCAGCTGATGGCAGTCGCGACGGATGGCCACCGCCTTGCGTTCTCGTCGATGAAGATCGAAGGCTCGTTCCCGCGCCAGGAAGTCATCATTCCGCGCAAGACGATTCTCGAACTTCAGCGCCTGCTCGAAGATATCGACGACACGCTGAAAATCGACATCGCGCAGACCCAGGTGAAGTTCACCTTCGGCCAGGTCGAGCTCGTGTCGAAGCTCGTGGAAGGCAAGTTCCCCGACTTCCAGCGGGTCATTCCGAAGTCGCACAAGAACACGTTCCTGATTGGCCGCGAAGAACTCCAGCACTCGCTGCAGCGCGCGGCCATTCTCACGTCCGACAAGTTCAAGGGCGTGCGCTGCATCATGCAGCCGGGTCAGCTGAAGATCATGTCCACGAACGCGGACCAGGAGGAGGCGCAGGAAGAACTGGAGATCGCCTATCAAGGCGACACCATCGACATCGGGTTCAACGTCACGTACCTGCTCGACGTACTCGCGAACCTGAAGGTCGACATGCTGCAGGTGAGCCTGGGCGATGCCAGTTCCAGCGCGCTCATCACCATTCCAGAGAACGAACAGTTCAAGTATGTGGTGATGCCAATGCGCATCTGACGCCGCAAAAAAACAAGAACACCAGGGGGCGCAGCGCCCCTTTGGCGTTTTTATGGCTTTTTGAAACGTATCGAGCAGCAACACTGGCAGTAACGCAGAACCGGAAAATTCCATGAGTGAACTGAACAATACGCAACCCGACAACAGCTACGGCGCCTCCTCCATTCAGATCCTCGAGGGTCTGGAGGCGGTCCGCAAGCGCCCGGGGATGTATATCGGCGATACGTCGGACGGCACCGGTCTGCACCACCTCGTGTTCGAAGTGCTCGACAACTCCATCGACGAAGCGCTGGCGGGCCACTGCAACGACATCCACGTGATCATCCACGCGGACAACTCCATTTCCGTGCAGGACAACGGCCGCGGCATTCCCACCGACATCAAGCTCGACGACAAGCACGACCCGAAGCGCAGCGCCGCCGAAATCGTGATGACGGAGCTGCACGCGGGCGGCAAGTTCGACCAGAACAGCTACAAGGTGTCGGGCGGCCTGCACGGCGTGGGCGTGTCGTGCGTGAACGCGCTCTCCAGCTGGCTGCGCCTCACCGTGCGGCGCGGCGGCAAGAAGCACTTCATGGAATTTCACCGCGGCATCGCACAGAACCGCGTGATCGAAGAAGTGAACGGCGAGCGCGTTTCGCCGATGCAGTACGTGGGCGAAACCGAAAATCGCGGCACCGAAGTCCACTTCATGGCCGACGAGACGATCTTCGGCAACGTCGAATACCACTACGACATTCTCGCCAAGCGCATTCGCGAGCTGTCGTTCCTGAATAACGGCGTGCGCATTCGCCTCACCGACCAGCGCACTGGCAAGGAAGACGATTTCGCGTTCGTGGGCGGCGTGAAGGGCTTCGTGGAGTACATCAACAAGACGAAGCAGGTGCTGCATCCCACGATCTTCCACGTGAGCAGCGAAAAAGACGGCGTGGGCGTGGAAGTGGCCATGCAGTGGAACGACAGCTACAACGAGAACGTGCTGTGCTTCACGAACAACATTCCGCAGCGCGACGGCGGCACGCACTTGACCGGCCTGCGCGCGGCGATGACGCGTGTCATCAACAAGTACATCGCGGATAACGAAGTCGCGAAGAAGGCGAAGGTGGAAACCTCCGGCGACGACATGCGCGAAGGCCTTTCGTGCGTGCTCTCCGTGAAGGTGCCCGAGCCAAAGTTCAGCTCGCAGACGAAGGACAAACTCGTTTCCTCCGAAGTGCGCGCGCCCGTTGAGGAAGTGGTGGCGAAGGCACTGGAAGAGTTCCTGCTCGAAACGCCGAACGACGCGAAGATCATCTGCGGCAAGATCGTGGACGCCGCGCGTGCGCGCGATGCCGCACGCAAGGCGCGCGAGATGACGCGCCGCAAGGGCGTGCTGGACGGCGTGGGGCTGCCCGGCAAGCTCGCGGACTGCCAGGAAAAAGACCCGGCGAAGTCGGAGATCTACATCGTGGAGGGCGACTCGGCAGGCGGGTCGGCCAAGCAAGGTCGCGACCGTAAGTTCCAGGCAATCCTGCCGCTGCGCGGGAAGGTGCTCAACGTCGAGAAGGCGCGCTACGACAAACTGCTGTCTTCCGAGCAGATCGTCACGCTGATCACCGCACTGGGCTGCGGCATTGGCAAGGAAGACTACAACCTCGAGAAGCTGCGCTATCACCGCATCATCATCATGACCGACGCGGACGTGGACGGCGCGCACATCCGCACGCTGCTGCTTACGTTCTTCTATCGCCAGATGCCGGACATGATCGAGCGCGGCTACGTGTATATCGCGCAGCCGCCGCTCTACAAGCTCAAGGCCGGCAAAGACGAGCAATACCTGAAGGACGACGCCGAGCTCAACGCGCACATGCTCCGAGTGGCGTTGAATGGGTCGGAACTGCTGCCCACGGAAAACGGCTCGCCCATCGCAGGCGACGCGCTGGGCGAACTCGCGCGGTCATACCTGCTCGCGCGTGCGGTGGTGAATCGCCTGAGCCGTCTCTATGACGAACGCGCGCTCGAGGCCGTGATGGACGGCGTGGCCATTGACCTCACGAGCGAGGCATCGACCCAGGCATCGGCCCAGGCGCTCGAAGTCGCCTTGCGCGACGACCCGCTGAAGCCCGAAGTCAGCGTGGTGCCCATGTACGATCAGGTGCGCGAACTGCGCTCGCTGCGCGTGGAGCGACGCCACCACGGCAACGTGAAGGTCACGGTGATCGACGAAGAATTCCTGCTGACCGCCGACTATCAACAACTGTTGAATACGGCCAACACGTTCAAGGGCTTGATCGGCAAGGGCGCTGTAATCAAGCGCGGCGAACGCAGCATGGCCGTGAACGACTTCAAGAGCGCGATGAAGTGGCTGATGACGGACGCCGAGCGCAACGTCTCGAAGCAGCGCTACAAAGGCCTCGGCGAGATGAACCCCGAGCAGCTCTGGGAAACGACGATGGACCCGAACGTGCGGCGCCTGCTGCGCGTGCAGATCGAAGACGCGATCGCCGCCGACGGCATCTTCACGACGCTGATGGGCGACGACGTGGAGCCACGTCGGGCCTTTATCGAGTCGAATGCATTGAGGGCGGGGAATATTGATGTTTGAGGTTTGTTGAGCCGTCGTAGGGCGCCAGAGTAATTGCGACTGGCGCCACAGTTTTGCGACTGTAGAACACTAGTTAGTGCGACTGGCCTACAAAGCTGGTCGCCGCATTCAGTTCACAGTGCAGCCGCGAAGCGGTGTTTCGACCAGGTTTGGTAAAAGGCTGGCCTGCCGAGATCGGAACTCGGAGCCATGGAGTTGTTGATTTGCACGGAAGCCTGACCCACGATTTGCATTGAATTCTGACCCACCCCTTGGACCAGCCTTGCGGGTTATGCGGTGGGTATCTGGGTCTTCTTTCGCTCCTTCTTTGGCTGTGTTGTGCTGTTTCTGAAACGATAGCTATCGTTGCCTGTTTCTACAATGTGGCAGTGGTGTGTGAGCCGGTCGAGCAGCGCGGTGGTCATCTTTGCATCGCCAAACACACTGGCCCATTCGGCGAAGCTCAGGTTGGTGGTGATGATGATGCTGGTGCGCTCGTAGAGCTTGCTGAGCAGATGGAACAGCAGCGCCCCGCCGGTCTGGCTGAACGGCAGGTAGCCGAGTTCGTCCAGCACCACGAGGTCGGCATACATGAGCCGTGTGGCCAGT
Organism: Paraburkholderia kururiensis; assembly: GCF_034424375.1. Lineage (NCBI taxonomy): Bacteria > Pseudomonadati > Pseudomonadota > Betaproteobacteria > Burkholderiales > Burkholderiaceae > Paraburkholderia > Paraburkholderia kururiensis. The sequence continues at coordinate 4,342,418 of NZ_CP139965.1, forward strand.
TGCCCGGGCTTGCCGCCCAGCTTCTCCTGCTCGAGGGCGTTGACCAGTTCGATGGTGGAGAAGAAGCGCACGCGGCGGCGATGATGTTCGAGCGCCTGCACACCGATGGCCGTTGCCAGATGGGTCTTGCCCGTACCGGGCCCACCCACCAGCACGATGTTGTGCGCCGAGTCGATGAAGTCGCACTGGTACAGCTGGCGCACCAGCGCCTCGTCGGCATCGCTGCAGCTGAAGTCGAACCCGCCCATGTCGCGGTACGCCGGGAAGCGTGCCACCTTCATCTGGTACGCGAGGGAACGCACTTCGCGCTCGGCAATCTCCGCCTTGAGCAGCCCGGCCAGCACCAGCGAAGCCGCCTTGTACGCCGGCGAGTCCTGCGCTGCGAGTTCGCCCAGCGCCTGGGCCATGCCGTGCAGCTTCAGTGACTTGAGCATCTGCATCATGGCCTCAGGCTGCATGGCTGTCCTCCCGGCCACGCAGGCGGTCGTAGCGGCCGACGTTGGCCTGTGGCTCGACCTTCAGTGCGAAGGCCTGCGGCGTCTGCAGCGGCGGCACAGGCGGGCTGTCGAGCAGGCGGCTGAGGATGTTCAGTACCGTCTGCTTGTTCGGCACACCCGCCTCAAGCGCCCGCTCAACTGCGGTGAGCACCATCTGTTCGTCGTGCAGCAGCACCAGCGCCAGGATCTCGACCATCTCGCGGTCGCCGCCCGGGTGCCTGAGCAGCACGCCCTGCAGCCTGCGCAAGGCCTCCGGAAACTCGGCGAACGGTGCGCCATTGCGCAGTGCGCCCGGTTTGCGCTGCAGGACGGCCAGGTAGTGACGCCAGTCGTAGACCGTCTCGCCGCGGTCATGGCTGCGGTTGATACGCCGCCCGTGCTCGGCGATCACCTGCCCCTCGGCAACGAACACCAGCCTTGCGGCATACACACGCAGGCTGATGGGCCGGTTGGCGAACGACGCCGGCACGCTGTAGCGGTTGCGTTCGAAGTTCACCAGGCAGGTGGGCGAAACGCGTTTGACATGTTCGACGAAGCCATCGAACGGCTGGCCCACCGGCATCAGGTGGGGCCGCTCGGCCGACCACGCATCCCAGACCGTCATGTCCTGCTCCGGGTGCCGCGTCTGCTGCCACAGCAGTACGCACTGGTCGGCCAGCCAGTCGTTCAGCGCATCCAGTGAACCGAACGCCGGCACCTTCTGCCAGAGGCGGTGGCGGCTGTCCTGGACATTCTTCTCGATCTGCCCTTTCTCCCAGCCCGAGGCCACGTTACAGAACTCGGCATCAAACAGGTAGTGGCTCACCATCGCGCTGAAGCGCGCGTTGACCTCGCGCACCTTGCCGGGACGCACCCGGTCAACGGCAGTCTTCATGTTGTCGTAGATGCCGCGGCGTGGAATGCCGCCCCAGGCGACGAACGCATGATGATGCGCATCGAACAGCATCTCGTGGGTCTGCAGCAGGTAGGCGCGCAGGAAGAAGGCCCGGCTGTGGCTGAGCTTGAGCTGCGCGACCTGCAGCTTGACACGCTCGCCGTTGATCACCGCCCAGTCCTCGCTCCAGTCGAACTGGAATGCCTCGCCAGGGGCAAAGCGCAGCGGCACAAACGTTCCGCGTCCCGTGGTCTTCGCCTGCTCGTGCTGTTCCTGCCGCCACCGCCGGGCAAACGCCGCCACGCGGTCATAGGAGCCCGTGAAGCCAAGCGCGCACAGATCCGCGTGTATCTGCCTGAGCGTCCTGCGCTGCTTGCGCGGCCGGTTCGCCTCGGTCTTGAGCCAGCCTGCGAGCTTCGCGGCAAACCCGTCGAGTTTGCTGGGGCTGTGGCGCTCGGGATAGGCCGGCAGAACCGTGCCGGCCCGGATGTAACGCCTGACCGTGTTTCTGGACACGCCCAGCCGTCTGGAAATCTCGCGCAACGAGACCTGATCGCGAAAGTGCCAGCGTCGGATGATGCTCAATATAGCCACGTCGATCACTCCGTTCCCCTGCCCGTTGCCGAGCAGGTCAGTGTTCTACGTGGGTCAATATTCGATGCAAATTACTGCCCTGGCCGGGTCAGGTTTCCGTGCAAATCAACAGCCAGGGGTGTGCGACAGGGTTACTTGCGCCCCCCGGACGCTGACAGGATCGAGAACTGGACGGAGTTCGTCGATCTTGTGCGCGCTGTAGAGCATCGGCTCAATCAACTAGAGCGGGGCTTGCCTCGTGGCGTCGACGGAACACGCAGCGCCGAATGGTAGTGACGCCGCGGTGGTCTGACGTCGTCGAACACCCTGACTCGCCGTCAGTTAGTCAGGTAAGAAGCAACCGCACCTTTGACGGTGAAACCGTCAAGCTGCTCTTACGAGGTGAACCAGTTTATGCGCGTATTTGTCGATACTGAGTTCACCGACTTCATCGACTGTGATCTGATCAGCATTGCACTGGTTACAGACGACGACCGCGAATTCTATGGGGAACGGATTGATTTTGATTATCAAGCCTGCAACGCATTCGTTCGCGAGGCCGTTCTTCCGCAGCTTGGTCGATATCCTGATCGAACGTTTACCCGTGAGGGTCTTCGATCAGCGCTTATTGAGTGGATAGGGCAGTTTGATGGTGGAACATTCTGTATAGACTTTCGCACAGACTGGGATTTGCTCGTAGATGCCCTGAACGGCGTACCAGATGGATGGGGTATTGAGCTCGTATGGGATCAAGCTGACAAGGCCCGACTGGAGCTGTACTTTCGGAAATTTGGCGGCCGGCATCACGCACTGCATGATGCGCGCGCATTGCGGTACGCTATGCAAGGGCAAACTCCCTCCGCTTGACATTGTGCCTTGACGTGTCGTGGCGTATTCCGGTGTCCGCAATTGACTGTGGAGAAAGAGGGGAAACTCATCGAACCGCTGCTCATATTTCTCGATTTTGATGGCGTGCTGCATCCATTTGCGGATCGCCATATACGGCGATATTGTGATCTGCCGGAATTTGAACGGGTTCTGCGGCTCAGCGACGAGGCGAGGATCGTTATAACGTCAAGCCTTCGCGAGGACAGGCCGCTTTCCGAACTACGTGGGATTTTCTCGCCGGATATCCAGCCGCGTGTCATAGGCAAGACGCCCATCCTTGCGATCGATAGCGCGAATGATCTGGCGGGAAGCCGATACCGGGAGATCCAGTGCTATCTCTATGACCATCCAGCCCGACGGTGGATCGCGTTAGACGATGATGCAACGCTCTTTCCGCCTGAATGTCCCAACCTCATCGTTTGTGATTGCGGATTTAGCGATGTTGTAGCTCAGCGGCTTAACCGTATGTTGATCGGCAACCCAAGGTAGGTAAGTCTGCGAACGTCGCGCGTTGTACAGATAAGGCGCCGAAAGGTGCTGCAGGCGCACGCAGCGCTCAGGGCCGTAGACTTGATAGATCCGGCGCAGTATCCGGAACGGGCGAGATCATCGTGCAGGCGCAACAGGGCAAGGCTGAAATCGGCTCTTCGAATGGCTGCATCTGCATTCGCTAAAGGAACTGCTCGTCGAGGCGCCGAGTGTCGTGCTCAAGGTTAACGGTGTCACGTATTCGCTGGCGGACGGGAATGTCCTGTCTCGTCGAGTGGGACGCACAAGATCGAATCGCCGGGCTTCTCGCATACGGGTGGCGGTGGTGGCAGCCCTGACCTGCCGTACATGCCTGCGTCCACCTTGAAGACTGACGGAAAATCTGCGGTGGCGAAACGCAACGGCCGCGCCTGAACGAATCTCCAACACCAGGTCGAGGACGAGACTAGCGCCGTCCGGGAGCGGGCAAGCCGGCGACCGACGGCGCGAACCAGAACGTCGTGCAGGATGCGCAGATCCGCATCGATGCCTCGGGCAGAAGGTCGTAGCAAACCACAGGCAGGCCGTTTAGTTCGACCGACGCATTCATCGCAAGCCGAAAGATGTCGCTGGTGTTGGGCTGATCACCGTAAAGACGCGGATTGCTTCCCACGCGGAAGGTCCTTCGAGAAGCAGGCTCCGGCGTCGCGTCCCGCCCAGAAAATTCCGAATGCGTCATATCTCTGGTTCCGAGCGTATGCGCACCCTGTCACCCGGGATCGCGCAGGTCGCAGTTGCACCGGAAGGCTCAGGCGATACCGGACGTCTTCGCTGAAGAAATCAGGTAACCACCACATGATGTCCGGTGGTGGTCGAATGCAATGTTGCGCCCTTCAATCGTCGCGTTCCGGTCGCCCTCGATGATCTCGCAGATACCGAGTCCCGACGCGCATCGACAACGGTCGCCAACGCGAGCCACTGCACGACCACCGACCGTCGACGTTTCGCACCCGGTCTGGACCTCGCATCCACGGTCCGTCACATCTCCCACTCGAATCACGCCGCGCATGATGTTGCCTTCCTCAGCTATTGCAAATTGCCAAATACGAGCTGCAGCAGTTCCGGAAAACTCAGCGTCAGCCTGGCCAGGAGCAGAGCCCCAATGACCAGGGCAATACAGTTGACCACGTAGCCACGGTATCCGGGGCCACGGGTTTCCCAGGGTGAAGTCAGTAAAGCGTACACCGCGTGAATAAGGAGGAGAGCTCCTGTGTTCCAGTACACCCATGCAAGCCAGAGGATGTCGCTGTCGCTGGCACCGAACGGATTCTGGGCGCTGACGTACGTAAAGAACAGACCGATGGGCCCGTATATCCAGAACCCGACCAGGGTCAGCGCGAACATCGCAGTGCGCGGCAACGAGGGGCGTGTCGGGCCCATTTTCGGCTCGACCGGCTGCTGCGGAGGTACGCCCTCGTCTTCCACCGCAGCGCCTTCCTGTTGTTTCATTTGAAAGGGCTAACGCCGTTTGCTTTCTGCGCCCATGCGGCTTTGACCGCGTCACCGGGCGGGCTCACCATGATGATGCTCGCCGATCCGTCGGGACGGTGGTTGACCGTTGCACTTGCTCCGCCCTCGTGATAGCTGGCGATCAGCCCCAGACCGATCTGCACGAGCGGAGAGCTCACGCCGGTATTGCCGATACGCGCACCGATGTCATAGCCTTCCTTGATCTCACTGATGCTCGGTGCCGACGTGCCCACCTGGGCCAACGCATGGTTCAATGGAATGACCCATTGCCGGTCGCCCGTCGTGTCGTAGAAAACCCGCTTCGGCTCGTGACCGTCTGGCAAGGTTGCAAGAGCCTGTTCCCAACCGGCTTTCAATGCCGCGGCCTGCTCGTTCATCTTGAGCGGCTGGCCCTGATCGTCCGTCAGCTTCACGTCGACGGGACGATGCAGATAACCGAGCAACGGCGCGTCATCAAACTGCTTGAGCTGCCACGTGGTCCAGCGCACCGGAATGTATGGCGTCGGCGTAAACTGCCCGGGCCCCTTGTTGTTGATCGTTTTCCAGAACTCCGGCAGCTTCGACTGCCACCAGTCGGACGTGATCACGCCCGGCGACGACGGGTATTTCACGCCGCTTTCCTTCTCTTTTTTCTTGAACTGCGCATCGAACCCGCCGGGCCCCTCATCGTTCGTCGTATCCCAGAAGAAATTCCACAATTTGATAATGTCGTAGTCAGTCGTGTTCTTGTTGATGTTGTCTGTCTGTTCGACGGCAAACGGTCTGATCAGTTTGTCGACGCGATCCGAGCGCGACACGAGAATCGCGCCGATGCTATCCGGCAAAGCCGGAATGATATGACCGGCCTGCGGGGCACCACCGCTACCGGGTGCTCTCAGGAGCGAGCGCGTAGCAGAACCATCTGCGCTAAAAACCAGAGCCTCTGGAACATCCGGGTGGGCATCGAAAAATGCAAACAGCTTTTCAAGCATGGCCGTGCCATCATCCGTATTGGCATCGTCCTGCCAGAGAAACAGCGTTACGCCCAGACCGGCAGCCTGTCGGAATCCCGCGATGTCTGCGGCAGCACGCGCATCGCTTTTCATATCCTTCGGCGGCCCCCAAATGATCACCGGCACCGGCCAGCATTCGACGGCGCGGCGCGCACCTTCCTTAAATGCAAGTTGTGTCGATACTCCGAGATCACTCATCCGGAGGTCGTCACTATCCGGATAGTCATCGGGGTTGGTCGACATATACGACATATGGTTGTCGGCCTTCTTCTCGATTGCCCCCCAGATTTCTTCGTCAGCGAGCTCACCGACGACGACACCCATCGCCCGCACTTCTAGCACATACTTCTGCCCCGTCTGCAATAGAAGCGCAGGCGAGCCGTTGAAGCCCGAGACCACGGGATCTTTCTGCCTGGCCTGTGCCGAAACGGGTGCGACGGCGGGTGCACTGACCGAATGGCGCAGCCACATCAAGCCATACACCAGAATCGCCAGTACAAACACCGCCAGCACGCCATTGCGGATACTGCTACCCATGTTCGGCATCTCCTGACCGGTTGATTCCCAATAACCATGATGACGGACCATCACGAGGACGGTCCAGGTGATCGCTGCCAGCGCGAAGCCGGCAGCATACGGCCAGATCCGGGGTTTCGCGATCATCTCGGGAGGCCCTGGAAGATTTCGCCGAGCGACTTGTTCCCGTACTGCATCTGGGCCTGCTTCGACATCTGCTCATAATATTCGGCCTGCGCCTGCTCCTGAGCGGCTTTCGCCGCTGGCGTTAGCTCGCTTGTTACCAGTTTGGGCCAGTCCATCGATACGTATTTCTCCGGAAAAACGCCCTTTATGTAGTAGTCCCTGCAACCATCGATCAAATCCTTGGTGCTTTGGTCTAGCCGGTCATAATTTGCATTGTCCTTGATCTTTTTGTAGTTCTGAGGGGTCATCTTCCAGTCCGCCATCAGAATCAGCAGTTCCCGCCATACCGGATCATCAAGCGTGATCGCCTGGCCGATGGCGACGTCCATCGCCGTCACCCATCGGTGGTTTTCCGCGCTGTGCAGGATTCCCGAGTGATAGTTGTTTGCGTCCCAGGCTTTGGGATCGGATTCCATCCGCGCGCGGGCTTCGGCCGGCGTTTCCTCGCGTTCAACGCCATACGCCACCTTCGGACTAAAGGGCCCTCCCAGCGGAAGTGCCACGTCCTTCAGGCGCCAGTTCTGGGATTGCTCATCGACCGGCTTGCCGGCATTGAACTGCGCCTTGAGTTTTTCGAGATCGCCTGGTGCGTCCATCGAGAACCCTTCCACCGTCTTCCAGTTCAGGTTTGCATACTGGTTGCCCAGCGCAACGTCTTTCGACACGTCATCCGGCGCCACCATGCCTGCCACGTCGGCATGTCCTGGCCGTGGTCCGCCTCGCTTCACCTCTCCACCATAGAGGTCTGGCTCGCACGGCGGTTTCAGTTCTTCGCCGTTGATATAACGCATATCGTTGCGGGTGAAGTTTGCCTGGAGGAATGCGTTTTTCCCCGATTCCATGGCCGTTCCGAGCATCGATCCGTCAGTGTCCGGCCCGGGTGTCAGTCGCTCAAACGCGTCGCGGACTGGCACATGGGCGGGGGCAGTGCCGACCAGCACCTTCCGGAAATTTCCGTCGCCCTGGTGATCGCGCTCCATGCGCGTCCACATCCGCTGGAAAAACCGTTTGCCGCTCAGTGCCTTCATGGCGGGCATGGTCTTGCCTGCCTTGAGCGCCTCGCCGTCCGCCGGCACCTCGTCAGGCACGCCGAACGTACCGATCCCATGAACCCGCTTCATTCCCACAACCGTGTCTTCCGGACAGAAGTACAGGTACACCTTGCCGCGGTTGTCCCGCTCGTCGAACGTCACCCAGTCCTTGCCGCTTTTGTCGCGACGTTTGCCCTGCTTCGGCGTCCAGTCGGCGCCAGCTCGTCCCCCGTGCTTTTCGTGACTCACGAGCAGCTCGGCGAGATCCGGAACGGAGTAAGGCTTCTCGGTCACGGCGTTCACAATGTCGATCAGCGTCTTGAGCTTTGCGTGTCCTGTCTGGTTGCTGTCGTCCGTCGCATAGAGGCTGTAGGGCGTATCGACGATGATGAAGCAGTCGACACAGCGCTGATTGTTCGCCTTCAGAATGGCCTGCGCCAGCAGGGTGATGATCGTGCCCTGGCTGTGTCCCATGACCGTGATCGTTTCGTGTTCCGGGTTCATCCCGTGCGCATCGGCCAGGGCCTTCGGCTGGATCGTGCGGATCGTCATGATGAGGTTGGCCAGACGCGTCGCCGCCAGCACGAAGTAGCGACGGTCGGGTGCATCAGCCGCATAGACATAATTCCCGCCAGCGTTCGTGTGCGTCATCAAGGTCGCCGCCCTGTCCGCCTTGAATCCTGGGCCGTACATGTCGGGGATGTTGTTGGTCGCGTTCGCGAAGAAGCCGCCGGCCTTCGCGAAGTGGGCATCGAGCCTGTTGCCACGCGTGTCCTGATACTGGCCGCGCGTCATCAGGTTGCCGTTCACGTCGGCGGTGCGACTCTTGACGTCTCCCGGGTTGTTCAGCTTCGCAATGTCCTTGTTATCGGCACGCAGCCCCCAGTAAAACGGGATAAACACACTTTTTGTGGCGGCGGGGATTTCTGTGCGCTGGTACAGGTATGTGTCGGGGTCCGACAGCACTTCATCCTGGCGCTTACTTGTCTCTTTTTTCGCCTTGGCCTGACGATAGCGAACGCCGTAAACACCTTCCTTCAGGTCATCGCGCGAGAGCCGTTCGTTCAGTCCGTGACACAGGCCCTGCTCCACCACGGAATACACCGCCCCTGGATCGTTCACGCCATGAATGAAGATCACGATACCTGGAAGGTCCCGGGGCAACGGGACTGGCCGTGCATCGGGCCGGTTGCTCATGGTCACGCCCGCGCCCTGCGCCGTGACGTGATAGTCGTTGCTGGTCTCTGCCATGATGAACTCGGTTTGCCTCTCAGAGCGAAGGTTTGAGAATGTCGATTCTGGCGATTCGCATCGCGTCGTCCTTCACGAGGCTAGTCAGGCCACCCGCGTCGCTTTTGCCTTCCAGCACACGCCCGTCGTCAAGCGTCATACGGTAGTTCTGGTTGCTCGCGACTGCAGGCGAGTCGGCTGTGTGCCCCGGATAGTGCAGCCGGAACTGCTGGTCGGTCGGGGCGTTATTGAAGGACGTCCTGGGGGCCTGTTGCGTCGACGGACCGGCCCACTGGTGAGAAGCCGACAGCAACTTGATATCGCCCTTTGTGCCGAGCGTGATGCCGCCGTTGCCGATCTGGACGTAGCTGCCGTCTTCAGCCACAAGACGGATCGTGGGCGCAGTCGCGAGGATTTCCCCCGCGTTGGACGTGATTCGCACGCCCTTCTGCGCGTTCGCAGTCAGGGAATCGGCCTGCGCCTGCAGCAGCAGCGGCCCCTCCGCTGCCACCGCCTGCACCCCGTCCCCGCGCGCGAACAGATGCATTCCCTGTCCCGCCATCGCGTTCAGCCTCTGGCCGCTCGTCAGCTGCACATGTTGCTGCGCCACCTGATCAATGTTTTCGCCCGCATAGGTGACGTGAGTCTTCGGCGTGACGTTGACGGTCCCCGCTTCCGCGCCAATCGCAACGACGCCGGGCTGGCCAGCCGCGGCGCCAGCGGTGCCCGAGCCTGCCGACGTAGTGGGGTCCCAGTCTTTCACTGTCGCGGCGATTGCGCTCTGGGGCTGCGTATCGCCCGCCTGGCCGCCATGTTGTCCTGCATAGTCGCCCAGCGCCTTGAATAGCTCGGTGCACTCGGCCAGCAGCCTGTTGAGCTCGTCGCGGTCCAGCTGGTGTCCTGCCGCCTGATTACGCGCGTAGGTGGTCAGCAGAATACCCTTAGCCGCCCGTACAGCGGCAGCGGCGTCCGTACGCAGCTCGGCACCGTCGCCGCGCGCCTCGCCGTGGCCATCGGTGCGTGGATGCGTCATGGACCCCAGATTCAACTGGCTATACGAATGCTCCGATGCAAGCTGGCTGCTGATCTCTCCGGCGGTGTCATCGAAACGCAACTGGTTATATCGCTGTCCCTTGATCTCCTTTGTCTTTAGACCCGAAACATAACGATTGCCGGGCATCGCGCCGGTATGGGTGAACTGCGCGGGCACATTCACCCCACTGCTGAGCACGCCGACGATCACCAGCTTGTCCGGGTCCCCGCCGACGGTCGCGAGCAGGCATTCCATGCCGATGCGCAACGGAATGTTCATGCCGAATCCCTGCCCCGCCAGCGCGGATGCAACCCGCACCGGCGCGCTGTCAGACGGAGTGCTGTTCGTGCCCGCTCCCTGGGCATGCGCATGGTCGTCGGCATTCAGCCCCTGGATCTGCACGCGCACCCGTCCAAGTTCGTCGGCGAATACTTCCTCGCCCTTCGGACCGACGATCACACCGGTGACGAGATGGTCGGGCGGCAGATCGATTGCCGGGTCATATGCGGGCGTGAGCGGAACTCCCCGGCGCACGCAGGAGAACGTGTTCTGATAACGCGTGTCGGATGGGCCGGGGGACTGCGCGGCAGAGACATTCGTGGCCGGCTGCGTGCGGTTCGCTGCGTGCACATCGAACAGGGGGCGGCTCGCGTCGAGCAGCGCGGTGACGGGGTCGTCCAGTTCCTTCGGCAGATTGTTGTCGGCCCGATGATGCAGGGATGTGGTCACGAACTGCCGGTCCGCAGGATCCTGAGCATCGACTACAGGGTGGTTGACCAGCCCGAACCAGAACCCGACTGCCAGGTCTCGTACCCCGCTGATGCCGTCGATCCGTGCGGCCTGGCCCTCGTGCGCCAGCATCCGGTCGTGCGCGATGCGCGAATGATCGTCCCACGAGTCGTACGCGTGCGGCACGTCGATCGTCGAATCGGACAGCAGCCGCGCAAGGTCGTTACCGGACGGACCCTGATCAATCGCACTGACCTGTTCGACCTGATGGACCTGCCCGCTCTTGTAGTCCCAGCTCGCATGCTCGACCCGGCCTGCGACCAGTTCAAACAGCCAGGACCAGTACGTGATCGAATCGCGCATCTCCGTGCCGGCGTCGCGCGCGTGATAGCGCACGGTGCCTGCGGCGCACTGCGACAGGCGCATCGGATCGTCACAGAACACGAGCGTGTGGACCGGCGCGTCGTCCTGCGCGCTGGACGTTTGATTGCTGCTCTGTGCAGGACCGGCCTTCACGAACCAGGTGACGCCGTCGCGACGCAGTAGCCGCTGGATAAAGCGGGCGTCGGTCTCGTTGTCCTGCCGCACATATGAACGCACCGGATACCGGCTGCGGTTCAACCCCGACAGGTCAAACTCGCACGCCCGCGCGAGCGTCGGGCTGCGGCCGCGCCACTCGGACAGCATGGTCTGCAGGATGTCGGGCAGGCTTTTGTTGATGAAGACGCGGGAATTGCGGCGCTTCGCCAGCACCGAGAGGCCATCCGCCATGGTCAGCTGGCAGACCGTCAGGCCGCCATCGCTCTGTCCACGCCGGAATTTCGTAACGATACCGTTGACGGGTCGCAACTGCCCGCGGTCTGTCACGATCTGGACGCCAACCGGAACACCGAGGAGCTGCTTTTCTGACAGATCCGCCTGCGAGGTCACACACGTCAGCACGCCATGCAAGCCCGTCATGAAACCTTCACGGATGCTGAGCTGCTGCAGCAGGATCAGTTGTTCAAGATCGCGATGTTGGGGGCCGAAGTTCAGTCGCGCGGGGCGATTGTCGGGATCGAGCGCGGCCGACGCCAGGGCGCGCAGGGAAGCAGCGAGGTTCATCGCGGATCTCTCAGAATGGGGCTTTTCGTCGCGGCGGACGAGGTCGCTCTTGATGTGGCCTGGGGGGCAGCCCGAATTCAGCAGAGGATATCAAAAATGTCCGTTTTTTAAGGCAGGTTTATGCCGATCGATGAAGGATTTAACAAATATTACGCAATTCGCATATAGCTGGCCGGAATCAGGCGGCTTCAGAATTCGGAAAAATCGCCCACCAGGCTAGCTTATCCGTTTGCGTGTGAGGCTCCCGTAGCTCTAAGCGGGATCGCGGATTTTCGATCGTGCGGAGCAGCGTGGCAACTAAGGTCGCTTATGTGGGCGCCTCCCGGATTGCAAGCTGGTTTGCATTTCAGCACTACAGGTCAAGGCAGCACGCTTATCTGGCCCATGGACGCAGGCGGGGCGACCTCCTGGCCCATATGGAATTCGCTGACGAGGGTCTCAGCTAGCAGAGGGTGCGCGGCAGGTCGAAAAGCTCCGGCGCGACATTCGCAATCTGCAGCTTGAACACGACCTGCTGAGGAGGGCGAATGAATTACTAAAAAAAAAGACCTGGGCGTCGACCTGTCACTCCTGAGCAACCGGGAGAGGACGACGCTGGTTGACGCCCTGAGAGAAGAATACAATTCGGCCAAAAGCAGACGGCGCCCAGGCAAACCTCGGCCAAAACTCCACTTCTCTGCACCGGGCATTACCATGTTCTCGCTCCGCGGGAATGGGCACAAGGTTGTCTCGCGGTGATCGATGCTCAGGAAGTGAAATTCACTACCGGCATACCTTCCATTGATCTGTTGATACAGCGAAGTGAACCAACTGCTTTCCGGCTCGGATACCAAACGTCTCCCTGGCCGGTCGTATCAGCATAGTGAATGAACACAACAGCATAAGACGTTACTCGTTGGTCAAAGATGGTTCGGTAGCGAATCCGGAGAAGCGTGCCGATTTCCTGCGTTACACGTTTCGGATGAAGCCGCCCGTCATTATTATCAGAAGTCGCATCGGACGCTCGGTGCTCTAAAAACGATTGAAATTCCGCGGCGCTCGCTTCTGTTTCATCAATCAGCGAAATACTAGCGTCGTATGGGCAATAGTTGGCGGGAATTTCGGGATGAACCTGCGCCCAGAGATCGGGTACAGACAGGAGAGGGTATTCCCCCTGTTGTTTGGCGGCAATCGAGATCGCTCGCGCGCCCAAGCGTTTGAACACACCGCTTTGATGTAACTTGAAAGGACGGAGCGCGGAATAGCTAGAACCGGTTCTTTCATTGAGAACGTCCACAGACACATCTAGCGCAGGAACATCGGACTTGTTGTCCAATACCACCGTCAAGAACGGAGTTGTTGCGTCTTCGAACCAACTCTTAAATTGAAGATCAGCCACGGTCACCGTAGTCGGGTGCGACGCGACAAAAAAAGCCTCCTGAGCGGAGGAAAATCGATCGCCCGGGCAAATGTTGACAACTGCGTTCCCACCAATGGTGCCGAAAGTGGGGCTGCAGTTGCCATGCGTAGTTTGTGCAGACGCGGCAGAGCAGGCCAGAAGCGAAAATGAGATCAGATACTTCATCTTATTTCCCGTTGATATTAATCGTGCCACCAGACACGTTGCCGAAAATCGGACTATTGGGCCCGTACGTGGTCTGTACGTCACGGCCGTTACCTGTTCTCCCAAGGAGAGCGGGTGTCAGGATCTGCAAAACCTTTAACTTGCAATTGTTGGCTTGTTCCGCCGCTGTCAGAACTTGGCCAGGAAGTACTCCGCTATGAATTTCCCCCTGCGCTTCAGCGCGGACGTTTGCCCTCGCGTTTACTAATCGGCGAAACAAATTGCTTAGCTCCGCGCCGACAGAGGCTTGCAACTTGGCTGAATGACTTGTTCCGCCAGTCGCCGCTTGAACGCAGATTCGGTCCGCCGTATCCGATATAAGGCGGGTTTGATCGGCCGGAGCAGCCGCATATGCCACGTGCCAAAGGGCTGTGATTGACAGAAGGCTCACCACGGTGGCGTTCTTAATGTTCATTTGGCTATCTTCCAGCATGTTGATTGATACGAGGAGTGAATCTGATGCAGTACACGAAAAGTTCCGGAGGCCGTTTGATTTCAATCCTCTATGCCGTCGATATGGTCAGGCTCCTTATCTGGTTTACGTCTAGTCAGCACCGGGATATGCTCCTCTAGGTATGTCCTCATCGTTGAACCTAGCCGGATATGGATGTTGCATCAATGATTCCACAATTGGCTGACGCAGGAATTCGTGCCACCCGGGACGGGTCATCCGAACCTGTTTTTCGAAGGTTCCTTGCGTGCAACGGTCCATCTTCTCCTCGACCGCATACTTGCGCTCGATAAACGAGCCGACCTGGTCTTCGTCGAAGCTGTCCTTGAGGTAGGGGTAGTTGATATCGAGGGTGATGCCCTCCGGCCCGCTCTCCTTGAGTAGGTAGTTGACCTTGCTGAACAACCGGTCGACTCGACCAACGCGCTGCTCGTTGTCGCCGGGTGTCCACGCAATTCCGTAGTGGTGTACCTTTCGACATTGCAGATGGAGATTCACGCCTTCCTGAAACACGGACGTTGCTACCAGAGTGTTGGGATAGAACGGGCTGTTAAAGCCGAGAATCAGATGCTGCCGGTGACTGGAGTCGCCGCTCGCGTACCACGCGGGACTGGACAGCGCGGTAAGCGTGCGCCAGCCCGCACGCCAGTCGCCTGCTGGGTGGTCGATGATCTTGTCGCAGAGCTGCTCGAAGCTGTCCAGCGCGGCAGCGAAGTACCTGAGCAGCAGCGAGCCCGCGATACGCTGGCGAGCGTAAGCCACGAAGTCGCGGTAGCGCGCCTGCACGTTTGCGTAAGGCGCGGAGCCGATTGACCTCTGGAAGCGCGTATGCCAGCCGTAAAGCTCTACCACCACCGGGCTCGCAAACAGGAAGCCTGCTTTAATGTAATTGCCGAAGTTTTCGGCGATGTCGGGGCGCTCCGCGGCCCAACGGCGAAGTCGGGCCTGCCTGCTCGCATCAAGCAACGGGAAGACGAGCGACCACAGCGTCTCGATGGGTTCGTCGTACTCACGCATGGCGGCGCCGTTTGGCGCCAATGACTCGAGAAAGTCTTGCGAGACCATACCGTGAGTCGACAGGCGCCGCGCTAGCGCGGCCTTGGTGTAGTCGGGGCGAGGCTTATCGCCTTGGCGAAACTCGTAATGCCAAAGGTATCCGGCCGCCATATAGTCGGAGGCCGGCTCCATGAACATCGCGTGGATACTGGTGGTCTTGCGCAGGTTAAGACTGAAGCGCGAACAGTCGGTGGGTGGCGAAGGCGGTTCGTTATCCTTTGCCCTCTTCGTCACGAACAGGTCAGCAATCTTCGAACCGAGGTAGGCGTTCTGCGCCTGTGGCACGCCGTCGACTTCCCTGCTATGGGTTTCACCTTCGTCTTCCTCGACGTCCTCATATTCAATCGCACCTTGCGTCCTGACTAGCGCCTGCATGAGTTCGTTGAAGCCGTCGCGCGACCAGTGTTGACGCTCCCACCGCACAATGCGCGGCTCGTTCATGCTCAGATCCCAAGCCGCACAAATTTCCTGAGCCAGCAGCCGGTCATAGTGCTCGTTGATGCGCTTGGTCAGCTCGCGCACGGACGGGATCCGCCTGACGAAGACTAGGTGCTTGTCTTCGTGCAGCTCGCGATCGGCTGCCATGGGAAACAGCCCCTGTGGTGCGCATCGCATTACGAGCCTGCCGTACTTTGGGTGATCTGGCGCATGGCCGAAAATCCCGCGGTAATCCATGCTCATACCGCGCAACAGTTGCGTATCGTCGGCGGTGCTAAAGTCTTTCGCGCATTCGTCTTGGGGCTGGTCCTCCTCGCGTTCCTGCGCGGCGAGCGTTCGAACCGGCACGCCGGCCGACTCGAAGCCCTCAAGGAAGCCGTATAGCACGCGACGCTTCTCGTCTAGAACGCCGAGATCGTGAATCAGTCTGCGCTGGTAGAGCGCGAAGAACATCTCTGCCTCTGGGCGTCCCGCGAAGTCGCAGGGCGTGGCCTCCTCGCGTCGGTATTGATGTTTCATGTAGCCGACGCCATTGCCCGCCATGATCCGGAAGCGACGCAGAGCGTACTTGCGCATCAGCTCCTCTGCGGGCTGGTTGCGTGCAGCCTCGTCCATCCCGATGAAGTAGCTGAGAATATTCGCGACATCGCGGAGGTTAGTATGGCTCGGGGTCGCTGTCAGCAGTAACGCGCGTTGTGCAATGCGGTGCGGGCCCTGACCGAAGAACTCCTTTGCCGCTGCCGCGCGCTGCGATCCACCTTGCGGGTTACGGAAGTAATGCGCCTCGTCGACGATGACGAGATCGAAACCATGGTTGTCGAGAGCGCTTAGAATTCGCTCGTGCATCTCACGTGCGGCTCTTTTCGCTGTCGCGAGCTTGTCGCGCTGCTGGTCAGTGGCATCCACGAGCAGACTGAGCGAACGGATGGTCGTCAGGTAGAGGTTTGTGGGGGGCGCTTGCGTCGCACGACATTCAATCGCCGCAGCCAGATCCCTGAGCTGAGAGTAAAACTCGACTTCGGGCACAGGCCGCCCAGACCCGGAAGCTTTTACGCGCTCGTCGGCCTCGCGATAGTGGAAACGAACAAACGCGGTGAGCTCACGCTTCCAGTGCGCACAGATATCACGGTTCGGTGCCATTACAAGCACCTTCGCATCGGGCTTCATCCTCCACAACAACGCTGCTACGCCAAGCGCCTGGAAGGTCTTGCCCATACCCACTTCGTCCGCGAGCAACGCTACGCCATGCCTCGACAGCAGATTCCACAGATGTGCGACGCCTTCAGTCTGCTGCGACGCCATACTGGGTGGCGCTTTGAGCACATAGCGCCACTCGGAATCTTGCGCATCGAAGTTGATCCACTGTGTGACCTGTTCTGGTCGCAGCCCGCCCCATTGTTTAGCCATAGCGACACTGATTCCTTACAAGGTCGGAGTATTGAGCCGATACCCCCCTTGGTAAACCGGGGAGCTGAAAGGCCAATTCCCGCCAACGAGTCTCGGGAACGGCAGTGTAAAGGGGCTCTCGTTCCTTCGAGCCTCGAACGAGCGAGCGGCGCCGCGAGTGCGCACACTGGCAGAGCGAGTACACTTCGTTCGCAAGAAACCACTTGAAGACTTCGCGGCCAGACTTCTGGAGCTCCTCACGGGTTTTGCCGACAAGCTCTAGCAGGCATCCCGGCCAGAAGAATACGTGGCTGTCCAGAGCCTCGAGCCTCTCCAGCTTCAAAAGGTTTTGCTGGTAGGCATGTATCGACTGAAACAACCGGAAGTAGCTGATGTCGCCAGGTGGCGACGCGTCGCCATTCAGTGGCGCGTCCTCGTCTACAGCTACGGCCAGAGGGTTGTCCGCGAAGGCATCGGTGTCTAGCTGGGTGCGGAACGGCAGATCGTGCACGGACTGGGGGTCGTCGCCATGTACGAAGGCTTCGAGCAGATCCTGCAGCGTATCAAATGCCTGCGCCCGCCGGGACTTGACATGCAGCTCGCTGACCAACCCTCGCTGGATTTCCCTACCGGCCCGTATGACCTTGAAAACTCGGTCGCGCAGCAGCGCACAGTCGTCCACAGATAGGTGATCGGGCTGCTCCGGCGAACGGCGCGTGTTCCAGACGAGGGGCACTGCCTCTGCTACCCCGGGAAGACGAACGGAGTAGCCATCTCGTTGCTCGTCACCGAGCCATGTGCCGTGGAATGCGTAGGCCTGCGCATGCCAGTCGAAGCTGATATGAAGGTCAAACGGCGGCAGCGAATTCACGAAAAGGCCTTCCTTGTCGAGCAGATCTGCCGTGGCGCAATCACTTGCCCCCAGATCGAGTGGTTTACCGGTAGCCTCGCGCCAGTCGTTGAGGTCGTCGATGATGAATCCTGCTTCGACGTTGTTATCCAGGCTCCAGCCGCCTTGATCGTCGCGCAGGCAGTTCGACCCTGGGCCCGTGAAGTTCCATGAGCCCACAGCTAGCTTGCCGGGAAGTTTCCATAGCTTGGCATGGCAGAGATCGGTGCTCGCGTGCCGCATCACCGGGCTGTCGTAAAAGGTTAGGCGCTGATCCGCCTTCATTCGGGACAGCTCGTCGCTCCACTGCGTACGCAGATACCTTCCCTCTATGCGGTCTGGGACCAAATGCACGCGCAGGCCATCGGCACCCGAAGCTACTTGCAGTTTTGCGATGAAGCCGGCGAGATCGCGCGGAAGATAGGGTGACCAGACGGTGAGATCCGTGTCGCGCATGTCGGCGAGCAGTTGCTCTGGGAACGGCTTATCCTGATAGCTGTGCACGAAGCGCCATTTCTCGGGCTTCCCGGTGAAGTTGCGTCGTTCGTCCAGAGTACAGCGAATATCCGCGGCATCGCACAGATGTTCAAAGAATCGACGGATCTCACGGTAGTTCGCGTACGTGGAGATTTCAAAGAAATGGAAAACCTCGAGATTGCGTCCCCACCCCGAGAGCGTGAGGTTGGCGCTGCCGGCACCGATGACGCGCTTGCCCTCACGATCTTCGAGGTAGATGACTTTCGCGTGGAATAGACTTGCTTCCGAGAACCATTCCGGCTCGCGCTGCGGCCTGATACCGTGAACCGGAATGCAGGTCCGTTTCACGCGGTTCGTCTCGAGAAAGCGGGGATCGCAAAACACGCGGAAGTCTATGTCTTCCTTTGTGAGCTCCTGTTGCAACTGCTCGTATTCGATCCGGTTGCGCGGCGTAGTCGCGCCAAGGGTCGCGGGCAGGACATAGGTTTCGACGAACTCGATGTCGGTGTTGAAGCTTGTGAACCAGGCCCGGCGGAGCGTGCCCATGCGCCCCACCTGCTTTTGCAATTCGGCGAGGAGCTTCATGCGCCGACTCCTTGCAGACCGGTCACGAAGCTCCTGAATTGGGGCAAATAGTACTGGTTGTACCATGCGCCGGGTTGCCATTTTCTCGGGTCCGGGCGCGACATCGTGCGCGCATTCACTTTGATGATGCCATTGTGCTCAATAGCAAGCCATGCCGGCTGGCCGCGCGATTGCATAACCTTTCCGTGGTAATCGGCGAGCGCGCGAACCTGCTGTTCGATGCCACCGGCATTCGCCACCTGCTGTAATTGCATCAGACGTCGAGCAGCCTCGCTGCCTTTCAGGAAAGGCAGTTTCGCGAACTCTTCCACTCGCTTTCCGAGGGCAGGAAGACGATTCGCACGGCGATCGAATCGCTTCCAATGTCCGGCGACCGCATCGATCGAATGCGTGCGTTCAGCTGCCATCAGCGTAAAGAGCAGCATACAGTCAGACAGGAAGGGCTCTATTTCGGCGATATGCTCAAGCTTGGCTTTTTCCTCGGGCTGAAATGTATGGTCCAACGCCTGCTCCAACACATGCTGTGATTCGACCTGTTTTTCTCCGAGATTCGCCAGCACCGTGTAGAGTGCGCCGGCGGCACCGCTGTCGAGCCCAGTCTGTGTTAGCCAGAAATCACGTGCGTACTCGCCTACTGTGCTGGGCGAAGCGAACGCCCGAACATAAGCCTTTGCGAGCGCCTTCGGTATGCCGCTCTTGAAGTTAAGCTTTTCGCCATGGCGTAGCTCGGCCACGCATTGCTTAAGGAATGGGTAGGCGACACGCTCAAGCTTGCCGAGCAAGCTGTGCCGGTCGCCGGCGATGAAGGTTTGTGCACCAGCCCAACGCGGCTGAAAGTTGAGCTTGTGGTACTGATAGCTCGCGTCGAAGAAGCCGATTTCCATCAGGGGTGTCTTGTAGCGGCCGCTCACGCCAAGACCGAGCTGACGCACCAGAATCTGGCCGGCGGGTTCATGCGTGAAGGCGATCGCTGGGTCGCCATTCTCCTTGTCCCAGCGGCGACGCGCGTTGGAAATACCGAGAATGCCACTCGGCTCTACGCCCCTCATCTGTTGGTGATGAAGTACCGAGTAGACGAACAGGTTTTCCAGAAATATGAGGCACGCCTGTTTAAAGGGGGGGGCGCCCCTGTCTTGGTACTTTTGCTGCAGCGAAGCGCTGAGCTTTGCCTCGTCGTCATCAACGAGCTTTCGGACCAGGAAGTGATGAAAGAGGTTCAGGGTGTAGTTGCGGACGTCGTTCGAGATCGAATTGATGCGGTTATTGAACACCCGTCGACCGAATGCGGACCAGATGATAAGCGTACCGACCGGGTCGATATAGGAATCGGCCGACAGACTCTCGTCGTACTCGGTGAGATACCTGTCCAAGAAGAGTGCCATGCTGTGTTTAGGAATTTCAATGCGACTGTAGGCGATGAGGGACATCCGCCCACGAGACCAAGCTCAGATTGAAGGGGGATGCCGCCCACCGTCGCTACAAAAAGGACGCACACCGCCGTTGCTGCCCTGTATGCGCGCGTATTTATTACCTAGGCATCGCAGTATATCGGCATCGAACGGGGGATCTTGATACCGAAGGTAGCGGGTCGAGGGCGTCGCAGGGCAGATAGAAGCCCGACGTGAGTGGCTGGAATCGGTGTCGAATACTTCAGCAATAGATCCGCACGAGTCTTTTTTACCGAGCATATAGAGCGACGGATTTCGGAGTGGCCGGGCAATGATCGTCAGGTTATCGAGCGTTATCCCAATGATTCCGGTTATCTTTTAACGAAAGTTCTTCATCTTACCCCCAAAGGTAATTTGAAGGGCCTTGGTGACATCGACGTTTTCGGCACTTGCGACTTGCAACGGCAGTTTTATGCACAGACGCGTGGTCGGTACGTTCCCGCGTCGATCGGTTTGTCGCTAGATGATGACTTGTCGTCGGCGCTTCGGCATTTTCCGCCTTAAACATCACGTCGAGGATGCTCGGGGGGGGCGCGGATGAGGAGACTCTGTCGCAACAACGGGCTGCCTTGGAGGCTTTTACGGAAGATAGCAGGCGGTTTCGAGAGGGCGAGAAAAGACTTGAGATGACTCAAAATCAACTCTGCGTGTTCTTCGACGAACTTGACGCATTAGGTGTCTTTCGATGAGGTGGAGTGTGGAAGCGGGCGATTCGCGTTTCATTACGATACGCATGGGTTTAGCACCGATTGGATCGCCTGATACACTTGAACGCCGTTGTTGTTCGAGACCGTGCGAGAACGCATTTCTTGGTAGCTGAACGCCGGTCTTGGTCGACAACAGCCGATGACGCATTGCTGACTGGAGTCTGCTGCAACCAGCTTTACGCGGATAATCTCCAATATCGACACTATTCGTCTGATCTTTAGCGTCTATCGTGCTGCGCAGGCTGCGATTGGCGTACGCTATGTGGATGGGGATCAAGTCTGATTAAGTAGCGCGAGAATTTGCGCGCCATACCGTACGCTGAACCTCTGTCACGCGGATGCGGCCGGCATCTAGGTGAAGAGGTTGAAGACGTAATTGTTCGCTTGAGACTGGATCGCGCTCGGTACCTTCAGCAACGCGGATTGACCGAAAGCGAGTCGCTCGCCGCGGGCTGCTTGGGTCCACTGCATATTTCTCGCCTGCCATCTGGCAGCGCGGGGACGTCACCGCTGCCATTGCAACGCCATCATCAGCTTCGACCCGCAGCAACCGATAGCTGTCCGGCAGGGCTGCGATCGAGGCGATCACGTGGTGGACCGACGTTTCCAGCAAGGCGAGGGCTGGATGTTCGGCGAGATACACGACAGGTTGCCTCCGGTCGTGCCAGCGGCCAGCGGCGCGAAGACCGCACGGGCCCTGTAGATTCACGTAGTTGCTGACGCGCCAGAGATCCATCAGGCGAAGTAGCCTTCGTCGATCTGCACGAGGGCGTCTTCCATGAGCCGCGCACCGTGCTCGGTTGCGGCAAGTCCAAGCGCTGTTTTGCCGGCGAACCGCGCCTGCTGAGCACGCAACCACGCCATCGCTTTTTCCCGGTTGCCGAAAACCGCTTCCGCCAGGGCCACAATCTTTGCTAGGCGGATGGCCCTGTCGGACTCGTCTGGAGACAGGCGTTCGCCATGCTGCCGACGATGCGACAGCGTGCGACGAGGAATGATGAACATCAGCTCATCTGCTTTCAGGCCACGCTCGCCCAGACGGTCAAGCACGTCGATGCTGACTCGCTGCTCTGCAAGCGCCGCAAGGTCGCCATCCGAGCGAACAGGCGCCTGGAGCAGGTCCCCGAGCAGGGAAAATTCGGCCGCACGGGGATGCAGTTTCCCGCTGGGCCGGAATTCAACGGCGGACATGGCGTTATCTCCATGGCAGATTGCTCTTCTATTGGTGGCATGCTGCCATAAAATGCCGGGCAGGAGGGCTTGCCACTAAGGGTCCCGGATATGCGAGTTGCAGGCGTATCTTGCCCCCGCCGCCCAGCGAGCTGCAGCCGAACCTTGTCCGACGCGAAAAACTCTGTCGGGTCAGCACAGGCCGCCGGCCCGCCCTTCGTGATTTTCCGCTAGTTGCCGTCTATGTTGCATTTTCTGCAGGAGATAATCGGGTCGCACCAAAATGCGATTACTTTGGCGCGACGGTAGGCCAGTCGCATGAACTCCGTCGCATCCGACAAGACATCTGTGGCGCGGCTTCGCATAAGTCTTTGATTTTTAGTATGCACCGTCGCATTAACTATGGCGTCCTACGGAGCGCCGACAAGCTGTCTATCGAGTTGCCACACGGCGCCCCAGACGCGCGGATCGACGTCCACGCGTTTGCTCATGCGTTTGCACTTCGCAGCCGAAATGGTGCTGCAACTCGTGTATCGATTCAGGCCAGGCATCGAGCGCATTGGTGCGCATATCGCGCAAGACAAGGCGCGTATCGACTTCGCGAGCGATGAGAATCTCTCGTCGCTGTTTCCCGAGATCGTGCAGGCAGCATCGGATTTGACGAGGCGCGACCTGGCCATCGTGACCGATTACAGCGATGTGGAAACACAGCGTCGATACTGGAAAGTCCATGGCTTTGCCTCGATGGCGTGCGGCGGCACGCATCCGAAATCGACGGGTGAAGTTGGCGCCTTGAAGCTCAAGCGCAAAAATACAGGCAAGGGAAAGGAGCGGATCGAGATCACGCTAGTAGGCTCGATCCGATAGTAAGGCATCCAGACTATCTAGCCACGTCAAAGCACTACCGGATAACTCGGCAGTTCTTCGCGCGGAGGACGATGCGCCGGGAAGTGCGTCTTCAGCAGTTGCGTGACCTGCGCAATTCCATGCATCACACCGGTCTGGTAGTTTCCGCGCCCGAATTCGGCTTCCATTGCGCGACAGATGGTCTCCCATTCTTCGCGGTCGACCTTCGCGTCGATACCGCGGTCGGCGATGATCTCCACGTCGCGATCCGCCAGAAGCAGATAAATCAGAACGCCATTGTTGTGTTCGGTGTCCCAGACACGTAGTTCGGAGAACACGTCGATAGCGCGCTCGCGTGCGGACAGGCCTTTGAGCAGCGCGCCGCTGTGCAAGGCGCCTTCAACGGCGAAGCGTATCTGGCCCGCATGCATTCGATGGCTTTCGTGCACGGCTTTCTCGATGGCCTGCAGCGACGCGCCCGGGAACGCCGCGTTGACTCGCCAACGCGTCATGAAGAGGTGCGTGAGAAGACGCTTCACGTTCATCGCTACCACCTGCCCGAGGCGCCGCCGCCGCCGAACCCACCGCCGCCGCCGCGAAAGATGTCGCGATTCGAACCGCCACCGAATCGCCCGCCGCCAATGGACCGCCCACCTACGTAGGCGCCCATTCCGCTGCCCAGCAGCGTGAACAGCAGCGCAATCGCGCCGGCCGCGATGGCGACGAGCATCGCACCGGAAAGCAGCCACGCGAGAAAGCCGATCACGCCGCCTGTCACGAGCGCCCCCGGAAGTCGTCCCAATATCGCGCGCAATATGCCGCCGGCCACCACGGTGAGCAGGAAAAGCACGGGTAACAAACGCCCGGCGCCGTCGCTGCTGCGTTTCTGTGCGGGCGGTGCAGGCAATGGCTCGCCGCTCACGACGCGCATGATGCTGTCGACGCCCGCCGAGATGCCGCCATAGAAATCGCCCTTCCTGAAGCGCGGCACGATGGTCTCGTTGATGATGCGGTTGCTCGTGGCGTCCGTGAGTGCGCCTTCAAGGCCATAGCCCACCTCGATACGCAAGGTGCGATCGCTCTTCGCCACGATCAGCAGCACACCATCGTCCACGTTCTTGCGCCCGAGTTTCCACTGCTCGACCACGCGAATCGAATACTGCTCGATCGTTTCAGGTGCCGTAGTGGGAACGATCAGCACGGCGATCTGTGCGCCTTTCTGGGTCTCGAAGTCTCTGAGCGACTGTTCGAGCGTAGTCTTTTGCTCGCCGGTGAGCGTGCCCGTTTCGTCGGTGACGCGAGCCGCCAGCGCCGGCACCGGTGCATCGGCGTAAGCGGGCGCGCCCACGAGCGCGACCAACGCGACGATGAGCGCAATCACAAGGCGAACCCCGTTCAATTGGACGCTCCGCCCGCAGATGCCGGCGTGGTGCCGAAGTCCACGCGCGGCGGTTTCGAGATTTCGGCTTCGTTACTCACCGAGAAATTGGGTCGTTCCTGATAGCCGAAGGCCTTCGCGGTGAGGTTGCTGGGAAACGATCGAATGGTGACGTTGTACGCCTGCACCGCCTTGATATAGCGGTTTCGCGCGACGGCAATACGGTTTTCCGTTCCTTCGAGCTGTGCCTGCAAGTCTCTGAAATTCGCGTCCGATTTCAGTTGGGGATAGTTCTCCGACACCACCAGCAATCGGGAAAGGGACGACGTGAGTTGCCCCTGAGCAGCCTCGAACTTCGCAAATGCCTGGGAATCCGAAATAAGGCCAGGTGTGGCCTGAATGGAACCCACCTGCGCTCGCGCCTCGGTCACGCGCGTAAGCACGTCCTTTTCCTGATTCGCGTATCCCTTCACCGTGTTGACGAGGTTCGGCACAAGGTCTGCGCGGCGCTGATACTGATTCAGCACTTCCGACCAACTCGCCTTCACCTGTTCATCTTCGGTCTGGATGGCGTTGTAGCCGCATCCGGGCAACGCCGCGACGATGGCCAGCAGCAACAGGCTAAACAATGCACGTGTCCACATATTCGGATTCCGCAAGGAACGCATCGCCGTTCCGGCGAGCGCGAAGCATGCAGCGGCCCAGGTGTCCGCTGCCCTCAGCACAGGCGCAACTGCTAACACGCTACGCGGCCGGTATCGGACGCTGTTGATGCAGGTCAATCGGGCTCTTTGCCGTTTTTTGAGCGTGTCCGTGGACTTAGCCGCGGTGATCGCCGCGGTGCATGCTGAAAACATCGGGAGTGCGTATCGTGATGCTCACGGGCAACAACCCTGTCACGGCGAATGCCGTGGCAAAGGCATTGGCTCTGCATGGCGTGAAGGCGGGCGTGCTGCCTGAAGACAAATACAAGCACGCGCAGGCGCTTCAGGCGGAGGGCCACGTGGTGGCGATGGCCGGCGACGGCGTCAACGACGCGCCCGCACTCGCACAGGTGCGCGGCATTGCGCGCGCGCTGAGCGTGGCGACAATGAGGAACATTCACCAGAACCTGTTCCTCGCGTTCGCGTACAACGCGGTGAGCATTCCCATTGCAGCGGGCGCTCTCTACTCGTGACCCGGCATTGTGCTGAGCCCCATTATTGGGAGCGCGGCGATGGCGCTGAGTTCGGTCTCGGTGATCGGGAATGCGTTGAGGTTGTGGGCCGTTTGATCGCCGATGCCAATGGCCTGCTTTCGATGCGTAAAACAACGAGCGCACTTTGTGTGTGCACGCCCGCCTCGCTTTCCCGTTACCCCCCGTTACGATTTTTATGCCTGTCGGCTAAGCCTTTGACCGTATCATCGACCCTCACCACACGGCGATCTGTACGTGCCACGGTTGCGCAATGCAGCAGCGAGTGCGCAATCTTTTGACGGGGACGGCGAGAGGAAAACACGAGAACAAGACCTCGTTTATTTTCCATGGCAACTCAGGACGTCAAAGTGAGCGGTTTCGATACAGTAGTCCAGACCTTCGTCGTCAACCACGCAGCCCACTCCGCGATAATCAATCACGCCATCAGAACGATCGCGGCCCTGTATCTCTTCAAGGGCCTCATGCTGATTGCCGCGTTGTGGTGGATCTGGTTCACGCCCGGCGAGCGCCGCGAATGGGCGCGCGAAATGGTGGTGGTCACAATCGCGAGCGGTTTCATTGCGCTCATGACGGGTCGCCTTCTTGCGCACGCCCTGCCGTTTCGCGAGCGGCCCATCTACGACACGACTCTTCATCTCGACTTCCCCGCTGTAGGTCTGGGCGATAGCGTGATGCGAACGTGGAGTTCGTTTCCCAGCGATCACGCCATGCTGTGGTTCGCCATTGCCACAGGCATCTTCCTCGTGTGGCGCGGCATCGGCACGCTCGCGTTGATCTACACCGCGGTATTCATCTGTGCGCCGCGCGTGTATCTCGGCTTGCACTATCCCACTGACGTGATTGCGGGTGCGGTGATCGGCATTGTCATCACCTGCGTGCTCACGCGCGACGTGGTGAGGACACGCATCGCCCGTCCCATTCTTTATGGCGTGGAGCGTTTTCCCGGACCGGGCTACATGCTCGCTTTCCTCTTGAGCTATGAGCTCATCACGCAGTTCGATGAACTGATGCAGTTGTGGCATTCGGCGGCGAAGGTGCTTTGACGCGCACGAAGCGCGCCGTTTGCTCACGCCTGGCGCTGTCGCAGCGCGCTGGCTACAGCGGCTATCGATCGCTTCACGTCCTCGTCATCGGTCTGCCAGTTGCAGACAGATGTGCGCATGCACCGCTTGCCGCGCCATGTCGTGTTGCTGAATAGCGCTTCCCCGCTTGCGAGTATGGCCGCTGTCACGGCGTCCGTCCACTGGTCGTGGTCGCTCTCGGTTGCGTTCGGCTTCGGGCTCAGAAAGCGCACGAGCCCCTGGTTGATTTGCGGTTCCCACATGAGTTGCGCACCGGGCAGCGCTGCAACGCCCGTCACGATTGCATGCGCGGCTTCGCAGCAGCGTTCGATCAGGCTCGCCGCACCGCCGCGTCCCAGTTGCCGTAACGCGGCGTAAGTGGCGAAGCCGCGTCCGCGGCGAGACCATTCTGGACTCCAATCTTTCTGCTCGCGCACCTGTTCGTTGTAGCTGATGTAGCTCGCCTGATAGCCCATGGTGCGCTGGTGCGCTTCGGGATGCGCAACGAACGCGTAGCCGCTGTCGTAGGGGACGTTGAGCCACTTGTGGCCGTCCGTGGTCCACGAGTCCGCGTGTTCGACGCCCGCGAGCAGATGCCTGTAACGCGGGCTCGCATTCGCCCACAAGCCGAACGCACCATCCACATGCACCCACGCGCGGTAGCGGTGTGCCAGTGGAATGAGTTCGGCGAAGCAATCGTAAGCGCCGATGTTGAGATCGCCCGCTTGCAGCAACACGATGGTCGGCGCATCGGGGGCTTGTTGAAGTGCCGCTTCGAGCACGGCTGCATCGAGCTGCCCGGTGTCGTTGCAAGGCAAAGTCTGCACCGCGCCCGTTCCCATGCCGATCAGCCGCGTGGCTTGCGAGATGCTGCCGTGCAATTGATCGCTACTCAGCAGACGGATGGCGGGCGCACCGAACAGGCCATCGCGTTCCACGTCCCAGCCGCGATGCGCGAGCAACGCATGACGCGCGGAGGCAAGCGCGGTGACATGCGCCATCTGGCAGCCGCTCGTGAGGCCGAAGCTGGCATGCGCCGGCAAACCGAGCAGTTCCTTGAGCCACGTGCCGCACACTTCTTCCACCACCGCCTCGGCGGGCGCGCACGAAAACGATGCGGCGTTCTGGTCCCAGGCGCTCGTGAGCCAGTCGGCCGCGAGCGCAGCGGGCAATGATCCGCCGATCACCCAGCCGAAGAAGCGTCCCCCCGCGCTGCCCACGATGCCGCCCGTCGTGTCTTGCACGAGATCGTCGATTACGCGTTCGGCAGTGACGCCTTCATCGCCGAGCGGTTTTGCCAGACGTTCGCGCAAAGTGGAAAGGCTCGCTGTTGCGGCCACGGGGTTTTCCTCGAGTGCTTCCAGGTAATCGAGTGAATGATCCAGCGCGCGTTGGAGTGCAGGACGAAATGCGTGTGCGTTGCTCGTGTCGCTCATGGCGTGGTCCCCGTTCGGTGCGTTGCACCATCTATGCGTGGCGGTGGGCGTTCGCGAATGATTCTAGCGAAGACCGGCGCGCGACGTTGCGGGGAGCACTGAAACGTGGATGCGTGCGCGTGTCACCAGCGCTGCACGAGCCGCGCACCGATGCGCCGGCCTCGTTCCATCGCGTCGGCGATGTGCGCGGCGGTGGCGTCGCCGGCATCGGGCACTTCGAGGAATCGCGCGGTAATGGCGAGCGCCGTCGGCTCGCCGGCGCGCAGCACGGCAGACACGCAACGTCGCCAGTCCGTATCGCGCATCACGTAAAGGCACCAACCCTGGAGCGCCCAGACCACGGGAGAGCCGTTGCCCTGTTCCTCCATCTGCCGCAGCAGCCGCAATGCATCCACCCAGCGGCGCCTTGCGATCAGCAGACGCACTTCGCAGATGTCCACGGCGGCGGGCTTCGGATGCAGCAGGCGCAAGACGATGAGCAGCTCTTCAAGCTCCGCGTGTGCGCCGATACGCAGCCCCGCGGCGAAGACCGAGAGCAGCACGCCGAGCACCACAGGATCGCATTGAATATCGAGCATCGTGAGCAATTGCGAATGCGAACGCGGGCAGCACGCGCGCGCCTGCACCCGCCGTTCGCAAGGCCGGTCTCTGATTCTCTTGCCGAGGTGCGCTGCCCGCGTATGACATGCGAAGCCGCGCATGCCGGAACGAATCGATGCAACGAACGCGCCGCGCGGCGTTTAAAGCGCGCCTGCGACGAGCGCGGAACGCCTCGCGCGCCGTCACCACGATCGCTACAACGTTTCGCAGCGCGGAACCTCGCTTCGCGTCGCGCATCGCTTTGCCACGGGCAGTTTCTACGCTATGCGATGGGGCGATGTCCGCGCGCGGGCCGCCTGCCTTTCATTGTCCGGTTTGTCTTGCTGACCCACTGTGTCAACCTTTGCGAGAACTCCATGAGCACGAACGCCATCACAACCCAATATCTGAATTCGCAAACGCAGCCGTCGTTCGAGACGGGCGGATCGAACAACGCGGGCTTCACCGAAGAGATTCTTCAGGACATCGAGAAGCTGCTGTCGGACACGAACAGCGCAAGCACGCCCACCAATCTGCCGAGCACCGGGCAGTTGCCCCAACAGGGCGGCGCGACGACGACAGGGCAGTCCCAAACTCCGTACACGCCGGTCAATTTCTCGGGCCGGCCTTCGACTGCCGGCACCGGCGCGCCGAACGGACAGGGCTTGCACGATGTGAAGATCAATTCGAAGGCGGGCGGCGAGGCGCTGCATCTGCAGGAAGACTCGAACGGCAACCTCTACAACAAGAGCGGCGATTCGGTAGGCGTGATCGATTCGCAAGGCAACGTCACGCTGAATTCCGGCGCTACGAAAGAGATCGAGCGCCTGCAGGACGGCGGCAATCCGCTCGCGCTGCTCTCGGGTCATGCGGTGAAGGGGCAGACGGGCGACGGCGGCAACGTCACGTTCTCGTCGTCGGACGTGACGGTGAGCGCGGGCGACCTGAACCAGCAGAACGATTTCTGACGTCTGTCGGCACGACGCGAACGTGCCCGCCGCTTGTCGTGAGCGGGCACGACGTGGCTCGCGTGACGTATGGAGGCGTCACGCGAGCCACGCTGCGTGCACGGCTCGACCCGGTACCGCGATACACCACCCGACCATTAGTAAGGAATCCAATATGAAAGTAAATTCGGGCGGCGGTGCCGCGAAGGATATTGGCGCGCAGAACAACAACGACCTCGCCGCACCGGGAGACAACGCTGACCCTCCCGCACCCATGCAGCGGCCTGCGGTCGGCGCCGGGCTTGCGGCGCTCGGTCCGAGTCCGCGTGGGCAGCGCAACGGGGTATCGGTTGAGCGAGAGACCGCGGCGGCAGCAGGCGCTTCGTCGAATCGCCCCACGTCGCTTCGGCGCACCTCCTCGCTGCCGGTGCCTCTGTCGGCCAGATCGAAGTCGCCGCAGCCCTCACAGCCCGCACCCGCTCTCACGCATTTCGTCAGCATCGCGGCGAACGGCGCGCGCGTTGTGCCCGCCATGACCGGCGCTGCACGGCTGCGTGAAAGCGCTGCCGCCAACCGTGCATTGCTCGATGAACAGGGCACTGTGCCGATGGTTCGTGTATCGAGCCTGGGCTACTCGGTCGACAGAGAGGCACTTTTCGCGGCACCGGGCGGCGAACTCGTGAAGCCTGCAGGCACCGACGCCTACCTCGCGATGCACTACGACGCAGCAAGCGGAACGACACGCTACGCGCTGATCGCTGCCGACGCGAAGACCGGCTTGCCGAAGGGCTATACCGCCATCGACCCGCGCACGGGTCTCGCCGCCATAGGCACCGGCGCACGTGGTCCGATCTTTCCCATCGCAGGCGGCTCGCGTGACGAAGATGAGAACGACGCGGATGAGCCGCAAGCTTACGCCACGCCTTCGCTGCCGCCTCCCTTCGATACCACCGCGGGCCGCGAAGAACTGAGCCGCGCCATCACATTGCTCTCCACGGCCAATGCGGCCGAGGTGAAGCTCTCCGCGCGCGACATCGCTTATGTGCTCGGCTATGAACGCGCACCGTTCTTTCGCCGCAGCGCAGACACCGTACGCCGCGTCGTGCCGCGCATGAAGAGTTGCGACGAGCGCATGAAAGACGTGGTCGCGCATCTGCACGAGCGAGCCGTCTGGGAGCACGACGAATGGGCCCAGCGCAATGCGCTCTCCGACTGGTTCGGTGCACTCAGCCCGCAGCAGCGTGCAGGCCTGCACGCGGTGCACGAGGCGTCTGGTGGTCCCGCGTGGACTCAGGGATTCAAGATCGCGACGCACGATGGCCAGCACGAAACGTCGTTCGACGCGGGCCACATGCTCAACGTGCCCGCCGACGTGCTGGCTGCACTGCCGCAGCCGGAGCGCGAAGCATTGCAGGCGCGGCGCGATCGGTGGAGCACACTCGGCGTGACGAGCGGGCCCGAGGCCGAGGAGTTCGTCGCAGCGCACTTCGAGCGCGAATCGTTCGATGCCGACAGCGACGAAATGCCCATGGAAATGGCGGCGCTCGTCGAAATGTATCCGGAGGCGGCACAGATCGTGGAGCGTCTTTATGCGCAGGGCACCACGCTGCACGTCGTGCGCTGTTCGCAGACGCCGGACGCCGTGCTCGACGCGATCCGCCACGTGGCAACGCACTCGCAGCACAAGTTCGTCACCACGTGGTTGCCTGGACTCGTGCGCGCCGGTGTGCGCCCGAAGGTGCTGGACAGCGATCTCGAACGCCTGCGCGAAGAGAGCGGCAAGCAGTTGGGCCGCGCGCTCGAAAAAGCACGCCCGCAGGCGCGAGAGGGTTTTCGCGGCGCAGTTCTCACGCAGATGTCGGGCGACGCGCTTGCCGACGACGAAGACTTCGACACGCCCGTCGACCTCATTCGCGATTTTTCGTCGGACGTGTTGAGCGTTTCTGCGTCCGGCGGCGAGCACGATGCGCGCACGCAGGCCGATCTCGCGCGGCTCAACACATTGCTCGCCGGCACGTTCGGCCGCGAATACGCGCTGCGACGTTTGAGTGCCGACGACGCGAACCGCACGTCCGAAGGCGCGCGCGCCATTCTCACCTCGCTCGCCGTCATGGCGCCCACCGTGGAAGTGGTGCAGGACGCGCTGCACATGGGCGGCTTCGCGAAGTTCCTCGCCGCATCGGCCGACGACGTCATGGCCGAAGGTGCCGAACTCTCCGCGTTGCGCGGCGCGGGCATGAGCAACGACGAGATGCGCAAGCGTATCGCCACGCTCGCGCCTGTCGCGGTGCTCGCGCTGTTCGCGGCGAATTCCATCGACGAGGTCTCGCATACCGTGGGCGATCACGCGGGCGGCGCGCTGTTTTCCACCGGCGCCGTGATGCTCTCGGCGGCAACCGGGCTCATGTCCGTGAAATATTTCGCGGATAACTACCGGAAGCTGGAGCGCGAAGGCAAATTGCCCGAGCGCATCGTGCTCGATGCCGCCACACGTGAACGGCTGGATGCGCTCGCGGCAGAAAACCCCTCGCCGGAAGAGCTCGCGCGCATCGTGGATGCGGCCCTCGACCAATGCGGTGCCGACCGCGCCGAACGCGAACGCATCGTCGCGCAAATGAGGCAACTGGACAGCCCGCAGGCCATCGAGTCATTGCTGAACCAGAGCGCGCCCGCAGGGCGGCTCGAAGCGTGGCGCGCCGGCATGAAGGAAGCGATGGGCGTGAACCCTGCGCGGCTCGGTCTTACGCTCGGCACCTATTCGGCGCCCGCGATGGGCGCGCTGCTCGGCCCGCTGTTTCTGCATGTGCCGATCGCCTACGCGGCAGCGGGCTCGTACGAAACCTTCATGGGCGTACTCACCATCTGGCTGCACAACCTCACGTTCGGCGCGCGCTGGCGCCATGCGGTAGACCGCAAGGCGAAGGCCGAAATCGAAGCGCCCGGCGACGCGCAATAAGCAGCCGCTCCATAAAAAGCGGTACGGCGATGCAGCACAGGTTTGCCGATTTTCGATAACGCCTCGATTTATGGCTTTCTACTATCCGCCCAAGGCTGTCGGTCCGCGTGGGGCGCCGGGCCGCAACGTCAGGGGAGATACCGATGAAAGCAGAGTCGAAGGGCCAGCATGTAGGGCAGGTCTCGCATCATGAGCTGAAGCAGACGCTGGGTACGTGGCAGCTGTGGGGTATAGCGGTGGGGCTCGTCATTTCCGGCGAGTATTTCGGCTGGAGCTATGGCTGGGCAAGCGCGGGCACGCTCGGCTTCGTCGTGACGGCGATCTTCATCGCCGCGATGTACACCACGTTCATCTTCAGCTTCACGGAACTCACCACGTCGATTCCGCACGCGGGCGGCCCGTTCGCCTACGCGCGGCACGCGTTCGGTCCGGTGGGCGGTTACATCGCGGGGGCCGCGACGCTCGTCGAATTCGTGTTCGCGCCGCCGGCCATCGCGCTGGCCATCGGCGCGTATCTGCACGTGCAGTTTCCGGGCCTCGAACCGAAGCACGCGGCCATGGCGGCGTACCTCATATTTATGGCGCTCAACATCGTCGGCGTGCAGGTGGCCGCGGCCTTCGAGCTTTTCGTCACGCTGCTTGCCATCTTCGAGCTGCTTGTGTTCATGGGCGTGGTGTCGCCCGGTTTCGCATGGTCGAACTTCACGAAGGGCGGCTGGGCCGGCGCCGATCACTTCAGCATGGGTTCGTTTCACGGCATGTTCGCGGCTATCCCGTTCGCGATCTGGTTCTTCCTCGCCATTGAAGGCGTGGCCATGGCCGCCGAGGAAGCGAAGAACCCGAAGCGTTCCATTCCCATTGCGTACGTCACGGGCATTCTGACGCTCGTTGCGCTCGCCATCGGCGTGATGGTGTTCGCAGGCGGTGCAGGCGACTGGACCAAACTCTCGAACATCAACGACCCGCTGCCGCAAGCCATGAAGTACATCGTGGGCGAGCACAGCGGCTGGATGCACATGCTCGTGTGGCTCGGCTTGTTCGGGCTCGTGGCGTCGTTCCACGGCATCATCCTCGGCTACTCGCGGCAGATTTTCGCGCTGGCTCGCGCGGGCTATCTGCCCGAGTGGCTCGCGAAGGTGCATCCGCGCTTCAAAACTCCGCATCGTGCGATTCTGGCGGGCGGTGTGATTGGTATCGCGGCCATCTATAGCGACGAGTTGATTCAGTTCGCGGGCCAGACGCTCACGGCGAACATCGTGACGATGTCGGTGTTTGGCGCTATCGTCATGTACATCGTGAGCATGCTGGCGCTCTTCAAGCTGCGCCGTACCGACCCGAACATGGAGCGCCCGTTCCGCGCCCCGCTGTTCCCGTTCTTCCCGGCGTTCGCGCTCGTTGCCGCCGTGATTTCGCTCGCGACGATGGTGTACTTCAACCTCGAAGTAGCGTTGGTGTTCGCGGCGTTCATGGCGCTCGGTTACGTGTACTTTCTCGCTACGCGCAGCCAGCGCGAGACGGCACCGGCCGACGCGCTGCTCGAAGAGTAAGAGACCCGCAAGACGCGCGCGGCGCCGCCTGCGGGTACCACTGGCCCGCAGGCGGCGTCCGCGCGATGGAGCAAAGACGATGAGCTATACGGAGACAATCGGCGCACGCACCTATCGCTTCGCCGACCTGAAGACGCTGCTCGCGAAGGCGAGCCCGCTGCGTTCCGGCGATCAACTCGCGGGCGTGGCCGCGGCGAGCGAGGAAGAACGCGTGGCCGCGAAGATGGCGCTCGCCCAGGTGCCGCTGCGCACGTTCCTGAACGAAGCCGTGATTCCCTATGAGACCGACGAGATCACGCGCCTCATCATGGACGGCCACTCCAACGAAGCGTTTGCCGAAATCGCGCACCTTACGGTGGGCGACTTTCGCAACTGGCTGCTCTCGGGCACGACGGATGCCGACGCGCTCGTGCGTATCGCCGATGGCCTCACGCCCGAGATGGTCGGCGCCGTCTCGAAGCTCATGCGCAACCAGGACCTCGTCACCGTGGCGCGCAAGCGTCCGGTGATCACGCGCTTTCGCAACACGATCGGCTTGCCGGGGCGCATGTCGGTGCGCCTGCAACCCAACCATCCCACCGACGACGTCAAAGGCATTGCCGCTTCGATGCTGGACGGCCTGATGTACGGCTGCGGCGACGCGGTGATCGGCATCAATCCCGCTACGGACAGCCTCGCCGCCATCACCACGCTGCTGGTGATGATGGACGAGTTTCGTCAGCGCTATAACGTGCCCACGCAGACCTGCGTGCTCACGCACGTCACGAATTCCATCGCGGCCATCGAAAAGGGCGCGCCTGTCGACCTCGTGTTCCAGTCCATTGCCGGCACTGAGAAGGCCAACGCGAGCTTCGGCATATCGCTTGCGCTACTGGCCGAGGCGCACGACGCCGCGCTGTCGCTCAAGCGGGGCACGGTGGGCGACGACGTGATGTATTTCGAAACCGGGCAGGGCAGCGCGCTTTCGGCGAACGCGCATTTCGGCGTGGACCAGCAGACCTGCGAAGTGCGCGCCTATGCCGTGGCACGCCGCTTCCGTCCGCTGCTCACGAATACGGTGGTGGGCTTCATCGGGCCCGAGTACCTGTACGACGGCAAACAGATCATTCGCGCGGGGCTCGAAGATCATTTCAGCGGCAAGCTGCTGGGCGTGCCGATGGGCTGCGACATCTGCTATACGAACCACGCCGAAGCGGACCAGGACGACATGGACAATCTGCTCACGCTGCTCGGCGTGGCGGGCATCAACTTCATCATGGGCATCCCCGGTGCGGACGACGTCATGCTCAACTACCAGAGCACCTCGTTTCACGACGCGCTCTACGTTCGCGAGGTGCTGGGCCTGCGCCGTGCACCCGAGTTCGAGGAATGGCTGGAGTCCATGCAGATCATCGACGCGCGCGGCGCGCTGCTGCCCGTGTCGCCGCGCCAGCCGCTGCTGGAAGGCGCGAGCGAATGGATGGGTGTGGCATGAGCGACTTCCTCGAAAAGAACCCGTGGCAGGCGCTGCGGCGCTTCACGCAGGCGCGCATCGCGTTGGGCCGCACAGGCAACAGCCTGCCCACGCAGCCGTTGCTCGCGTTCAATCTCTCGCATGCGCAGGCACGCGACGCCGTGCATCAGCCCCTCGATGCCGGCCCGCTGCACGATGCGCTGCGCGCACGCGGCATCGTCTCGCTCGATGTGCACAGTGCCGCGCCCGACCGCGAACACTATCTGCGCCGTCCGGACCTGGGCCGGCGGCTCTCGGACGAAAGTCGCGAAACGCTGCGCACGGCAGCTGCGGACGACGCGCCCGACGTCGTATTCGTGATTGCCGACGGGCTCTCGGCGTTCGCCGCGTCGAAGCAGGCGTTGCCGCTTTTCTTCGAAATGCAGGCGAAGCTCGCGGACTGGAAGATCGGGCCGGTGATCGTGGCGCGGCAGTCGCGCGTGGCACTGGGCGACGAGATTGGCGAACTGCTCGGCGCGAAGCTGGTGGTGATGCTGATCGGCGAGCGGCCCGGTTTGAGTTCGCCGGATAGCCTGGGCGTCTATCTCACCTACGAACCGAAGGTGGGCCGTACCGACGCCGAACGTAACTGCATTTCGAACGTGCGCCCCGAAGGCCTGAGCTACGCGGCCGCGGCACACAAGCTCCACTATCTGCTCACGCACGCGCGCAGACTGGGCCTGACCGGCGTCGGACTCAAGGACGACAGCGACGCGTTGCTCTCTTCGGCGGCGGCCCCTGCGGCAGTACAAGCACCGGGCGGGCAGCTGTAACCGTTCCACTACCTGGCCATGCGTAGCACGCGGTGGCGGTGCCCGCCGTTTCGAGCGTTAAGCGTCGGCCCGCTCCACGGGATGGGCGGCGAGCCAGTCGTTTTCGGCGTCGTCGAAGAGCCGCGAGCGCGTGAGAAAGCGCAGGCCCGTGGGACGCTCGAGCGAGAACATGCCGCCGTTGCCCGGCACCACGTCGATGATCAATTGCGTGTGCTGCCAGTATTCGAACTGCGATTCGCTCATGTAGAACGGCACGCCCGCAATGGCACCGAGTTTCACGTCGGATGCACCCACGCGGAATTCCGCAGCGGGAAAGCACATTGGCGCGCTGCCGTCGCAGCACCCGCCCGACTGATGAAAGATCACGTCGCCGTGCTCGGCCTTGAGCTTGTCGATCAGCGCCACGGCGGCCGGCGTGGCGATTACGCGAGAGACGTCTTCAACAGACATCGTGTTGCTCCGTGATGGTGATGCGTGACGGCCGCGCCGCCGGGGCGCGAACGCCCACGCGGATAGCTGCGTGCGGTGCGCCGGCGTGCCGATGCCGCCGCGCGGAAAGCTGCGCAGTTGCGCATACTCATGCGAGCCTCCCTTGTAGAAGAAAACGTGGGCGGCGTGCGTTTCTCCCGCACGCCGCCCGTCTTTCACCAACGCATCAAGCCCGTGCTCAGAAGAACCCCAGCGGCTGCTCGCTGTAGCTCACCAGCAGGTTCTTCGTCTGCTGGTAGTGGTCGAGCATCATCTTGTGCGTTTCGCGGCCAATGCCCGACTGCTTGTAGCCGCCGAACGCCGCATGCGCCGGGTACGCGTGATAGCAGTTCGTCCACACGCGGCCCGCCTGGATGGCGCGGCCGAAGCGGTACGCACGCGTGCCGTCGCGCGTCCACACGCCGGCGCCCAGGCCGTACAGCGTGTCGTTGGCGATCTCCAGCGCTTCTTCCTCGGTCTTGAACGTCGTGACCGACACCACCGGCCCGAAGATCTCCTCCTGGAAGATGCGCATGCGGTTGTGGCCGCGGAACACCGTCGGCTTCACGTAGTAGCCCTTCGAGAGTTCGCCCGAAAGCACGTTGCGCTCGCCGCCCGCGAGGCACTGCGCGCCTTCCTGGCGACCCAGGTCGATGTACGAGAGGATCTTTTCGAGCTGCTCCTGCGAGGCCTGCGCGCCGATCATCGTCTTCGGGTCCAGCGGGTGGCCCTGCTGCACGGCGGCCACGCGCTTGAGCGCGCGTTCCATGAAGCGGTCGTAGATCTTCTCGTCGATCAGCACGCGCGACGGGCACGTGCACACTTCGCCCTGGTTCAGCGCGAACATCGCGAAGCCTTCGAGCGCCTTGTCGAAGTAGCCGTCGTCGCGGTCCATCACGTCGGCGAAGAAGATGTTCGGGCTCTTGCCGCCCAGTTCGAGCGTGACGGGAATGATGTTCTCGCTCGCGTACTGCATGATGAGGCGGCCCGTGGTGGTCTCGCCCGTGAAGGCGACCTTCGCGATGCGCTTGCTGGTGGCGAGCGGCTTGCCCGCTTCCAGGCCGAAGCCGTTCACGACGTTGAGCGTGCCTTTCGGCAGGATGTCCTGGATCAGTTCCATCAGCACGAGGATGGAGGCGGGCGTCTGCTCGGCGGGCTTGAGCACGATGCAGTTGCCGGCCGCGAGTGCCGGGGCGATCTTCCAGGCGGCCATCAGGATCGGGAAGTTCCACGGAATGATCTGGCCGACTACGCCGAGCGGCTCGTGGAAGTGATAGGCGACGGTGTCGTGATCGACCTCGCAGACCGAGCCTTCCTGGGCGCGGATGCAGCCGGCGAAGTAGCGGAAGTGGTCGATGGCGAGCGGGATGTCGGCGGCCATGGTTTCGCGCAGGGGCTTGCCGTTGTCGATGGTCTCGGCCACGGCGAGGCGCTGCAGGTTCGCTTCCATGCGGTCCGCGATGCGGTTGAGCACGCTGGCGCGGTCAGCAGGCGAGGCCTTGCCCCAGGCGTCCTTCGCGCGATGCGCGGCATCGAGCGCGAGTTCGACGTCTTCGGCGCGCGAGCGCGGAATGGAGGTGAACGGCTCGCCGGTGATGGGCGAGACGTTATCGAAATACTCGCCGCCGACAGGCTTCACCCATTCGCCGCCGATGAAATTTCCGTACTGCTTTTTGTAGGGGTATTCGGTGGTCAGGAACTGCATTTCCGCGTGGTTCATCAGTCGCTCCTCACATGTGTCTGCATTGTTGGTCCGGCGCTGCGGCGCGCCTGCCGGGCGCTCGTTACGCCAGAAGCGTGCCAATGCGGACGCGGCATGACGCATCGCGGTGCGCGGCGCACTGCGGCGAGGCATGCGCGGGCCAAAACGCGTTGTGGCATGGCGTTACGCTGCTGCCTCGCGGTTCCTTTGGTGTTTCGTGCTGCTTCCTGTACCGCGCCATTTCTGAACAGATTCCGCGGCTCTGTTCACGAATGGAGCAGCCTCGCCGCGACACGTCACGGCAGGGCATCGAGCCCCATCGGCATGGGACTTGCGTGATGAACCGCCATGAATGCCTCTTCGCGCCGATCCGCTTGCCGACCTGGTATGAGCACCGACTCCCCGTATGCCGACGCCGCTGTGCCCACCGTCCGTGCCGCCACGGACGACGACCTGTGCCTGCGCAACTCGGTCGCGCATGATGCGGACGAGCAGGCGCGCAGCCTGCACGGCTGGGACCAGATCTACGATCAGCTGAGCGCGGGCCGCTTCACGGGCACGCTCACCGAGCTGTTTCTGGACCACATGACGGTGTTCCGCGAAACGACGAGCCACGCGCTGCGCCAGACGTGCGAGGTGCAGTCGGACGCGTACTGGTTCGGCATTCCGCTTTGCCGCGAGGGCAACGGGCGCATCGACGCCCAGCTGATCGGCGACGACGCCCTTGCGTTCCGGCCGGGCGGCGTCGAATTCGAACTCGTTACGCCGGCGGGCTACGAGTTTTTCGGCGTGGTGGTGCAGGGCGATGTGCTGCGGCGCTACGCGGCCGAGGTCGAGCACCTGGGGCTCACGGACCAGGTGCCGCACACCGAGGTGGTCTCCATTGGCGCGGCGCGCAAGCTGCGCCTGTGCACGTCGCTGCGCCAGATGCTGGACGACGGCGCGCAGGCCGACGTGCCGCTTTCGGGCTTCGCGCGCAGCAACCTGCAGTCGTCGGTGCTGGCTGCGCTCTTCGATTTGTGTTCGCCCGAGCATGCGCAGCCGCTCGCGGCGACCACGCCGCAACGTCGCCAGTCGATCGTCGCCGCGGCGCGTGCCCACGTACTCGAGAACCGCGACCGGCCGGTGGGCGTGCCGGAACTCTGCGAACGGCTGCACGTGAGCCGCCGCACATTGCAGTACTGCTTTCAGGACGTGCTCGGCATGGCGCCCGCCACGTATCTGCGCGCTATTCGCCTGAACGGCGCGCGGCGCGACCTGTGCAACGCGGCGCGCGAAGGCCGCGCTGCGCAGGACGCCTGCTCGGTACAGGAGGTGGCCGCGGCGTGGGGCTTCTGGCACCTGAGCCAGTTCGCCACGGACTACCGGCGGCTCTTCGGCGTGCGTCCCTCGGAGACGCTCAAAGGCATGACCGGCATGCCGACGCCGGCCTTCGCGCACTAGCGGTTTTCTCCCTTGTCCGCTCACATGCGGTAGTCTTGGCAGCCCTACCGCCAGGAGAACCGAGCATGTCCACCCAGTTTGTCTGCCGAAACCAGTCCTGCGGCCAGCCGTGGGAGCTGTCCGATGTCGTCATCAAGAACGAAGGGCAAGGCCTGCTATTCCGCTGCCCGTTGTGCGGCGCACGCAATTACGTGGAGCGCTTCGAGGACGACGAGGGCAACGTTCTGTATGAACAGATCGAAGGGCGGCCGTTGCAGTGAATGCGACGCGGCGCCTCTGTGAGCGCCGCCGTCATGATGTAAATGCATGGCCCGCATGACGAAGTTTCGATTGTGGGCGCAGGGTGGATCGGGCTTAATCGCTACCATCGGATCGAGGCGCCGCCTGCCGCGCAGGCCGGCCGCAGATCCTGTCAGATGGAGAAAGCCCCATGCAGAGCGCCTTGCAGATTCGCTCGAAACTGCCCGACGTCGGTACCACGATCTTCACGGTGATTGGCCAGCTCGCCGCGCAACACGACGCGCTGAACCTCTCGCAGGGCGCACCCAATTTCGATCCGGATGCAAGGCTGGTTGACGGCGTGACGCGCGCCATGCGCGAGGGCCACAACCAGTACGCGCCGATGGCAGGCGTCGGTGCGCTGCGCGACGCGCTCGCAGAAAAGGTCGAACAGCTTTACGGCACGCGCTACGACCCGGCTACCGAGGTCACGGTGATCGCCAGCGCGAGCGAGGGCCTGTATTCGGCCATCAGCGCGCTCGTGCATCCGGGCGACGAGGTGATCTACTTCGAACCCTCGTTCGACAGCTACGCGCCCATCGTGCGGCTGCAGGGCGCCACGCCCGTCGCCATCAAGCTTTCCACCGACCACTTCCGCGTGAACTGGGACGAAGTGGCCGCGAAGATCACACCGAAGACGCGCATGATCATCGTGAACACGCCGCACAACCCTACGGCTACGGTATTCAGCGACGCCGACATCGAGCGGCTCAAGGCCGTTACGCACAACACCGGCATCGTGGTGCTCGCGGACGAGGTCTACGAGCACGTGATCTTCGACGGCGCTCGCCACCACAGCATGGCGCGCCACCGCGAACTCGCCGAACGCAGCGTGATCGTGTCGTCGTTCGGCAAGTCGTATCACGTCACGGGCTGGCGCGTGGGCTATTGCCTCGCGCCCGCGGCGTTGATGGACGAGATCCGCAAGGTGCACCAGTTCATGGTGTTCTCCGCGGACACGCCGATGCAGTACGCGTTCGTCGAGGCGCTTGCCGACCCTGCGAGCTACCTCGACCTCGCCGCGTTCTATCAACGCAAGCGCGATCTGCTCGCGAACGCGCTGGCCGGATCGCGCTTCGAATTGCTGCCGAGCGAAGGCAGCTTCTTCATGCTCGCGCGCTTTCGCCACTTCTCCGACGAGCGCGACAGCGACTTCGTGCTGCGCCTGATTCGCGATGCCCGCGTGGCCACTATTCCGCTGTCGGCGTTCTACACCGATGGCACGGACTCCGGCCTGATCCGCCTGAGCTTTTCGAAAGACGACGCCACGCTGCTGGAAGGCGCGCGGCGGCTGTGCGAAATCTGAGGGAGCGCGGCATGAGCGCCATGCAAGGCACAACCACGGCAGCGGTCGTGCAGATGAGCAGCACGCCCGACGTGGCGCACAACCTGGCCGAGGCACGCCGTTGGGTGGAAGAAGCGGCACGCCGCGGCGCCACGCTCGTGTGCCTGCCCGAATACTTCTGCTGGATCGGCGTGGGCGAGGACGAGCGTGTGAAGCTGGCCGAAACATTCGGCGATGGGCCGATTCAAAAGGCGCTCGCCGACCTTGCGCGCGACACGCAGACGTGGCTCGTCGGCGGCACGGTGCCCATTCGTCCTGCGAGCGGCGAGCAGCGCGACACGCACGCGTACAACACGTCGCTGCTGTTCGATCCGACGGGCGCCTGCACGGTACGCTACGACAAGATTCATCTCTTCAGCTTCAACCAGGGCGCGGAACAGCACGCCGAGGGCGACACGATGGTGGGCGGCGATGCCATCGGCACCGCGCAAGGTCCGTTCGGAATGCTACGTATGTCCGTGTGCTACGACCTGCGCTTTCCCGAGCTTTATCGTGCGAAACCGGCGGCCGATGTGATCGCCGTGCCGGCCGCGTTCACGCACACCACCGGCCTCGCGCATTGGGAACTGCTGCTGCGAGCGCGTGCCGTGGAGAACGAGGCGTACGTGCTCGCGTCGGGCCAGTGCGGCACGCATGCGAATGGCTGGCGCACTTTTGGCCACAGTATGATCGTCGGGCCTTGGGGCGAGGTGCTGGCGTGCCACGCGGATGGGCCCGGCGTGGCGCTCGCCACGCTGAGCGCGGAGACGCTCGACGCCGTGCGCTCGCGCTTGCCCGTGCTCGAACACAGGCGCATTGCGACGTCTGCGCAGGTTGAGCCCGCCGCATGATCGGTAGGGTCGGCGTGAAAGTCGGCCACAACGAGTGGGTAGCACGAGGTTGGAAAAGAGGGCGGCGCGGATACGTCCGCGCATCGCTTATGGACGTCCACAAGCGGCGTCACATCACAGACGAAAGGGGATCATCCATGAAGTTGCTCGGAAAACTGCTCGTGCTTGCATGCGCGTTCGCCTCGGCATCCGCGTCGGTCAGCGCGTTCGCTGCGGATTCGGTGTTGCGCTTCGGTCTGGAAGCACAGTACCCGCCGTTCGAATCGAAGGGCCCCAACGGCGAACTGCAAGGCTTCGACATCGACATCGGCAACGCGGTGTGCGGCGCGGCGCATCTGACGTGCAAGTGGGTGGAAACCTCGTTCGACGGGCTGATTCCCGCGTTGCAGGGCCGCAAGTTCGACGCCATCAACTCGGCCATGAATGCCACGGAAAAGCGGCGCGAAGCCATCGACTTCACCACCGTGATCTACCGCGTGCCGACGCAACTGATCGCGCGTCGCGACAGCGGCCTGCTGCCCACGCCCGAATCGCTGAAGGGCAAGCGCGTAGGCGTGTTGCAGGCATCGATTCAGGAGAGCTACGCGAAGGCGCATTGGGAGAACGCGGGCGTAACGGTGGTGCCGTATCAGGACCAGAACCAGGTGTACGCGGACCTTCAGGCGGGGCGCCTCGACGCCACGCTCGTGCTCGCGCCGGCGGGGCAGACAGGCTTCCTCTCGCGTCCGGACGGCAAGGACTTCGCGTTCGTGGGCCAGCCCGTGCGTGACGACAAGATTCTCGGCAGCGGTATCGCATTCGGCATCCGCAAGGGCGACGCCGCGCTGAAGAAGCAGCTCGACGCGGCCATCGCGAAGGTGCAGGCCGAGGGCACCGTGAAGACGCTGGCGCGCAAGTATTTCGGCGACATCGACGTGTCGGCGAAATAAGCGGACAAAGTTGAGCGCGGCGCGAGCGGGTGCGGTTTTAGCGCTCGTTCCGGCTGGACAATAAAACGATGGCGCGGTACGTCAGGTACCGCGCCATCTTTCATTCACCTACCCGCGGGCGCATCAGCCCCAGAAGTCCGAGACCTCGATGTTGCGCAGGTCGAACACAAGGATCTCGGCGTCCTTGCCGCCACTGAACGTGAGCTTTCGTTCGTCGCGGATGCGCACACCATCCCCTTCGCCCAGCGCCACGCCATTCACTTCGATGCTGCCGCGTGCGACGTGCACGTAGGCGTAGCGGTCGGCCGCGAGGTCCAGTTCCGCGCGCTCGTCGCCGTCGAAGAGACCGGCATAGACCCGCGTGTCCTGACGGATCTGCAGCGACTCGCCGTTCTCTTCCGGCGAGATCACGAGCCGCAGCGTGCCGCGCTTTTCTTCCGGCGTGAACATGCGCTGCTGGTAGCGCGGCGTTTCGCCGTTCTTCTGCGTGGCGATCCAGATCTGCAGGAAGTGCACGCGGTCCGTGGCCGACGGGTTGTACTCGCTGTGCGCCACGCCCGTGCCGGCGCTCATCAACTGGATGTCGCCGGGCACGATCACGGAGCCGTTGCCCATTGTGTCCTTGTGTTCGAGTGCGCCTTCCAGCACGTACGAGAAGATCTCCACGTCGCGATGCGGATGCTTGCCGAAGCCGCGGCCCGGCATGACACGGTCGTCGTTGATCACGAGCAGATCCGAAAAGCCCATTTGCTTCGGGTCGTAGTAGTTGGCGAACGAAAACGTGTGGCGCGAGCTGAGCCAGCCGTGTTCGGCGCGACCGCGTTCGCTGGCATGTCTGATTTCAAGCATGACGTTCTCCGGTGATCTGTTTCTGGGCCGGCAGCGACGACGTCGTTGTCGGAAGCAGTGAAGGCAGTGTAGGTCAATCCATGGGGCTATAATCGCCGTCAAATGTGAATCACTGTCTCCATGTGGTGGACAAAGCGGCACGCAGCGCGGCCCACCTTCTCGACACCGAACCGGATGGCATCATGCAACTGGATGACCTGCGAATCTTCGTGGCGACCGTGGAGGCGCGTAACTTCACGGCCGCCGCCAACCGGCTCCAACTCTCCAAACAGTTCGTGAGCCGGCGCGTGATGGCGCTCGAAGCGAGCCTCGGTGTGCGGCTGCTCGTGCGCAACACGCGCAAGCTCGCGGTCACGGATCTGGGCAACGACTTCTACGAGCGCGCCAAGCGCATCCTCGCGGACGTGGCCGACGCCGA
Organism: Paraburkholderia kururiensis; assembly: GCF_034424375.1. Classification (NCBI taxonomy): domain Bacteria; kingdom Pseudomonadati; phylum Pseudomonadota; class Betaproteobacteria; order Burkholderiales; family Burkholderiaceae; genus Paraburkholderia; species Paraburkholderia kururiensis. Next base: position 4,386,755 of record NZ_CP139965.1, read on the forward strand.
GCAGGCCATGTCGTCGCGCCGTGCCGACCCGCGCGGGCTCCTGCGCCTGAGTGCGCCGATGTCGTTCGGCACCGTTCATCTTTCGCCGCTCATCGCCGACTTCATGCGCGCGAACCCCGACGTGCGCGTGGACATGGACCTGAGCGACCGCGTAGTGGACGTGGTGGGCGAGGGCTTCGACATGGCGCTACGCATCGGCACGCTGGCCGATTCCACGCTGATCGCCCAGAAGCTCGCGGAAATCCGCATGGTGGCGTGTTGCAGTCCCGGCTATGCGGCGGGGCACCGCTTGCCCGCCGCGCCCGCGGACCTGGCGCGCCATAGCTGCCTGCTCTACGGGCAGGAGGGACGCACGGGGTGGGAGTTCGTCGTGGACGGTTCGCGGCAGACCTTCGAGGTGCACGGGCCGCTGCGCGCCAACAACGGCGAGATGATTCGCGATGCGGCAATGGCGGGGCTGGGTATCGCGCTGCTGCCCGAGTTCATCGTGGCGGCGTCGCTTGGCAGCGGCAAACTGATCGAAGTGCTCGACGGCTTCGTCGCGCCGCCGCTTGCGCTTTACGCGGTGTATCCGCAGCACCGCGAGGGCGCTGTCACGATTCGCGCGTTCACCCAGTTTTTGCGGCAGCGGTTTGCGCGCGGCCTCGGCCTGTAATGCATGCCGCATAGGCTGTCGTATTTATGCATTTCTTGCGAAGTTCAGTCGCGGGTCATTGCAAATTTCGGTAGATTACATCCTGTTACAAACAGGCTTCTACGATAAAAATGAACCACTGCATCTACGGGTTCGAGCCCACTGGGCTTCGGGGAATGCCGGCTACGGTCGCTGAAGAAACGATCGTCGTCCGGTCAGATCAAGCCGGTCGAGCAGACCATGAGACCGCAGCGGGCCGCGCGTCATCGCGCGCGCTGCACACCTTGCGGCCCGGACACCACCGGTGCCACCTCCCCCAAGTTTCCCGCCTCTCACAGGCGTTCTAGTCCTTTCACGCGTTGCGTTTGCCGACGTGCTTTTGCACGGCCGTCGTGTCGCGCGCCGCGTGTTGCCCTTTGCTGTTTTCGTGACCATCGAGGAAGAAAAATGAAGCTCTCCAAAACCTGCGGGATCGCGCTTGCCGCCGTCGCCGCCATTGCCGCGGCGGCGTTAGGCGGATGTGCCACCGAGTCGTCGCGCACGCTGCCCGTGCCGCCCGTCGCGAGCGCGCAGCGGCCGGCCACCGGCAAGCCTGTCGGCATCGCCGTCGGCAAGTTCGACAACCGTTCGAGCTACATGCGCGGCATCTTCTCCGACGGCATCGACCGCCTGGGCGGCCAGGCCAAGACCATCCTCATCACGTCGCTTCAGCAGAGCGGGCGCTTCAACGTGCTCGATCGCGACAACCTCGAAGAGATCCGCCAGGAAGCCGGCTTCATGAAGAAGGGGCAAGCCATCAAGGGCGCCAACTACGTGATCACCGGCGACGTGACCGAGTTCGGCCGCAAGGAAGTGGGCGACCACGAGTTCTTCGGCATTCTGGGCCGCGGCAAGAACCAGGTGGCGTACGCGAAGGTGAGCCTCAACGTGGTGAACACGACGACGTCCGAAGTCGTGGCATCGAGCCAGGGCGCGGGCGAATTCAGTCTGTCGAACCGAGAAGTGATCGGCTTTGGCGGCACGGCGAGCTACGACTCCACGCTCAACGGCAAGGTGCTGGAGCTGGCGATTCAGGAAGCCGTCAATCATCTGGCTGACCAGGTGGATGCGGGTGCGCTGAAGGCGGCGCAGTAACAGCAGTCGGCGCAGTTCATCGCGCCACGGGCGCACCGACCGGTGCGTCCCGCAGGAATCAATCACTGACAACAACCACGAAGACGGGGTTACCAATGAAGTACATCGGCACGATACGGGGAATCGGCCTGCCGGCCATGGCAGGCGCTGCGATGCTCCTCACGGGATGCGTCGCGAACAGTCCGCCGCCGCTCTACCAGTGGAACGGCTACCAGCCCGCGGTCTACGACTACCTGAAGGGCGGCAAGGCACCGCAGGCGCAGATCGATTCGCTCGAGAAGTCGTTGCAGGAAATTCGCGGCCAGGGTCACACGCCGCCGCCGGGCTTCCACGCGCAACTGGGCATGCTGTACGCGAGCGTCGGGAACGACACGCAGGCCATGCAGGAGTTCGAGGCCGAGAAAGAGCTCTTTCCGGAGTCCTCGACCTACATGGACTTCCTGATGAAGAAACCGAAACAACCCTGAGCGAGCCGCCATGTCCAAATTCCTTTCTCTCAAACTCTGGTTTGCCTTCTCGACGCTCGCCCTGCTCGCCGCTTGCGCGCAGCCCGTGAAGCACGCGGACTACACCGCGTTCAAGAACAGCCGTCCGCGCTCCATCCTCGTCTTGCCGCCCACCAACGAAACGGCCGACGTGCAGGCGACCAACAGCATGCTCTCGCAGATGACCATGCCGCTCGCCGAAGCGGGCTACTACGTGGTGCCGGTGGCGGTGATGGACGAGACGTTCAAGCAGAACGGCCTCACGACCGCAGCCGACATCCAGGCCACGTCCCCCGCGAAGCTGCGCGAGATCTTCGGCGCCGACGCCGCGTTGTACTGCAAGGTGACGCAGTACGGCACGGTGTACCGCGTGCTGGACAGTGCCACTGTCGTAACGGCCGGGGCGAAGCTCGTGGACCTGAAGACCGGCGACGTGCTGTGGCAGGGCACGGCGAGCGCGAGCAGCAACGAGGGCAACAACAATAGCGGCGGCGGCCTGATCGGCATGCTCGTGACCGCCGCGATCAAGCAGATTGCCAACTCGCTCACGGACAAGAGCCACGACATCGCGGGCGTGACGAGTTATCGCCTGCTGCATGCGGGACCGCCGAGCGGGCTGCTGTACGGGCCGCGGTCGCCGAAGTACGGGACGGATTAAGGCGGGGCTGGCGACGGCAGCGGGGACGCGGGTTGGGGGCGTGCGCTGGCTGCTGTTGCTCTCGGTGAATGAGGGCGGGCGTCGTAGGCACCCGCCCAATATCGAGCCGCCGCAGAAATGAAAAAGGGCTTAGCGCAAAACGCTAAGCCCTTGAATTCCTTGGTGGGGCGTGAGTGACTCGAACACTCGACCTACGGATTAAGAGTCCGCTGCTCTACCAACTGAGCTAACGCCCCAAGAGACTGCGAATTATGCAGGACTTTTTTGCTCTTGCCTAGCCCCTTCCATCGATTTTCTCAAAAAATTCTGCCACGGACCGCGTAGGTGCATCTGGCGAGGCCCGAGCGTGCCCTCGGGGCGGGAGAGCGTCCATGCCGCTATCATGTCGCGACACGACAAAGCACAGAAAAAACAATGGACGACACCGCCATCCGTGACCTGCTCGACCGCGTGCTCGCGCCGTGGGTGCGGGCGCTCGCGCTCACGCCCGTTTCCGCAGGCGAGGAGGGCGCCACGCTGCGGTTGCCGTTTTCCGGCGAGCTGCGTCATGCGGGCGGGGATCTGCGGTCAGGTGTTCATGGCGGCGGCCGACACGGCGATGATCGTCGCCATTTCGGCGGCGCTCGGCGAGTTCCGGCCTATGACCACGGTCTCGCTGAACATCAACTTCATGCGGCCGGTACGCAAAGGCGACGTGCTCGTGACCGCGCGCGTGCTGAGGATGGGCCGCAACCTCGTGTTCGGCGAAGTGGAGCTGTTCGACGAGGACGGCAAGATGGCGGTCCACGCCACCACCACGTACGCGTTGCTCGACTGAACGCGGCGGCGTTCATCGCGAGCAAGCATCGAGAACCAAGCCGGGAAAGACCGAAGGAAGAACATGTTCGATCAGGTGGTATTTGCCGGCGGCGGAAACCGTTGCTGGTGGCAGGCCGGTTTCTGGGACGTCGTGCAGCCCGCGCTCGATGTCCGTCCGCGCGTGATCGCCGGCATCTCGGCCGGCGCGGCCACGGCCTGCATGCTCTACACGCGCGATGCCGACTGGGTGATGCGCTATTACGAGAACGCCTTGCGTCACAACACGCGCAACGCGTACTGGGGCAATCTGCTGCGCGGCGAGTCGGTGTTTCCGCACTACCGCATCTACCGTCAGGCGCTGCTCGATATCTACGGCGAGCGCTTCGAGCAGTTGAAACACGCGCCCGCCATCCGCATCGGCGTGTCGCATCTGCCGCGCTGGCTCGGCGCACGCAGCGCGGTGGCGGCCGGACTCGTTGCCTACAACATCGAGAAGTACGTTCGCAAGACGCTGCACCCCACACTCGGCCGCAAGCTCGGCTTTCAGCCGGAATTCGTGACGGCGCAGACGTGTGCGTCGGTGGAGGAACTGGCCGACCTGATCCTGCAGTCATCGTGCACGCCGCCCTTCACGCCGGTGTTGCGGCGTAACGGGCGGCCCGTGCTCGATGGCGGCATGGTGGATAACGTGCCGGTCGGCGCGCTCGATGCTGCGCCGGGCCTCGTGCTCGTGATGGTGACGCGTCTCTACCCGCGTCCGCAGATGTTTGTCGTGCCGCACGGCGCGCAGCAGCGCATCTATGTGCAACCGTCGCGCAAGGTGCCCATCTCGAGCTGGGACTACACGAGTCCTTCGCAGATGCAGCACGCGTACAACCTCGGTCGCGCGGACGGCGAACAGTTCCTCGCTCGTGTGCCCGAACTGCTCGAACTGGCCGGCGAGTCGAGCTGACCTATAACGAGCGGCGGCAACACTTCACACGCCAAGTCCGCTACCGCCGCCGCCCGCCCTGCAATGCGTCGGGGTTCGCGACGCTCGACGTATCGCCGCTATCGAACGCGAGAATATTGCGGAACGCGGCGCTGAAATACAGCTCGTAACTTTCTCGTTCCACGTAACCGATGTGCGGCGTGCAGATCACGTTCTCCATGCGCAGCAGGCTATAGCCCTGCAGAATCGGCTCGCTTTCGTAGACGTCGACGGCCACCATCCCCGGACGGTTGCGCGAGAGCGCGTTCACCAGCGCGTTGTCTTCCAGCAGCTCCGCGCGGCTTGTGTTGACGAGCAGCGCCGTGGGCTTCATGCGCATGAGGTCGTCGAGCTTGACGATGCCGCGCGTGTCGTCGTGCAGGCGAAGGTGCAGCGTGAGCACGTCGCTCTGTTCGAATAGCGCTTCGCGGCTTTCCGCCGCCGTGTAGCCGTCCGCGCGGGCTGCTTCCAGCGAGTGCTCGCGGCCCCAGATCAACACGTTCATGCCGAACGCCTTGCCATAGCCGGCCACGAGCCGCCCGATCTTTCCATAGCCCCAGATGCCGAGCGTCTGCCCGCGCATCACCTGGCCCAGGCCGAAGTTCGGCGGCAGCGCCGAGGTCTTCAATCCCGACTGCTGCCAGGCCCCTTGCTTAAGGTTTGCCACGTATTGCGGAATGCGTCGCTGGGCCGCCATGATGAGGGCCCACGTCAATTCGGCGGGCGCCACGGGCGACCCGGTGCCTTCCAGCACGGCGATGCCGCGCTCGGTACAGGCAGCGAGATCGATGTGACTCGACACCTTGCCCGTCTGGCTGATCATGCGAAGGTGCGGGAGTTTGTCGAGCAGTTGCGAGGTGATGCGGGTCCGTTCGCGGATCAGCACCAGCGCGTCGACTTCGGCAAGGCGGCTTGCCAGCTGTCCGAGTCCGCGCACCGTGTTGTTGAAGACCTTGACCTCGTGATTGGCCAGCAGTTGAAAGCAGTCGAGTTTGCGAACGGCGTCCTGATAGTCGTCGAGGATGGCAATTTTCATGGCGTCTGAGTTTTGCGACGCACCACTGGGAGCGGAACGGAGCGATATGCTGGCTGTCCCACCGAAGCGCGGCGTCCATAGTGGTACGAATCGTGATTGTGTCGTGTCGCTTGCAGTGCCGTAGCGGCGCCGCACCGCGTCATGCAAGACAGAGTTACCGCGTTTTTAACAGCTTGTCGCGCCTCGATGCAAGCCGCTTTACAGACGGTTTCGAACGACAGGCTGCAGGGCCCTTGACGACTTGCGCTCCCTCTTGCCCACGCATGTTGCGGTGGCGAGACCGCGCCGCCTCTCGCAGCAGCGTCTCGTGGCTCGTGCCGTTTTCCCTTTACTTTTTACAAAACGGAGACAGCTCGATGAACCATCCCGCCTTTGCAGGTCAAGCCGCCGTAGAAGCGCCGGCCTGGGTCAAACACCGCAAGCTCATCGAATGGGTGCAGCGCGTCGCCGCGCTGACGAAACCCGCGCGCGTGGTCTGGTGCGACGGTTCGCAGGAGGAATACGACCGCCTGTGCGCGCAGATGGTGGAGGCCGGCACGCTGAGAAAGCTCAATCCCGAGAAGCGGCCCAATTCGTATCTGGCGTGTTCGTCGCCGTCCGACGTCGCGCGCGTGGAAGACCGCACGTTCATCTGTTCGCAGCGCAAGGAGGACGCAGGCCCCACCAACAACTGGGTGGCGCCCGGCGAGATGCGCGCCACGCTCGACGGCCTCTTCGACGGTGCCATGCGCGGCCGCACGATGTACGTGGTGCCGTTTTCCATGGGGCCGCTCGGCTCGCCCATCGCGCACATCGGCGTGGAGCTTTCCGATAGCCCGTACGTCGTGGTGAACATGCGGATCATGACGCGCATGGGCCGCAAGGTGTACGACGTGCTGGGCGAAGACGGCGAGTTCGTGCCGTGCGTACATTCGGTGGCCGCACCGCTCGCTGCGGGCCAGCAAGACGTGCCGTGGCCGTGCAACGACACGAAGTACATCGTCCATTTTCCGGAAAGCCGCGAGATCTGGAGCTACGGCTCCGGCTACGGTGGCAACGCGCTGCTCGGCAAGAAGTGTTTTGCGCTGCGTATTGCGTCAACGATGGGCCGCGACGAGGGCTGGCTCGCCGAACACATGCTGATTCTCGGCGTGACGACGCCCGAAGGCCGCAAGTTCCACGTCGCGGCGGCGTTCCCGTCCGCTTGCGGCAAGACCAATTTCGCGATGCTGATTCCGCCGCCGGGCATGAACGGCTGGCAAATTTCGACCATCGGCGACGACATTGCCTGGATCAAGCCGGGCAAGGACGGCCGCCTCTACGCGATCAACCCCGAAGCCGGCTACTTCGGCGTGGCGCCGGGCACGAGCGAGAAGACGAACTACAACGCAATGGCGACGCTCAAGGCGAACGTCATCTTCACGAACGTCGCGCTCACCGACGACGGCGACGTCTGGTGGGAAGGCATGACGGACGAGCCGCCGGCGCACCTGATCGACTGGCAAGGCCAGGACTGGACGCCGGAAATCGCGAAGGAAACCGGTCGCAAGGCGGCGCATCCGAACGCGCGCTTTACGGCGCCGGCCTCGCAATGCCCGTCGATCGACCCGGACTGGGAGAACCCGGCCGGCGTGCCTATCGACGCCTTCGTGTTCGGCGGCCGCCGTTCCAGCACGGTGCCGCTCGTCACGGAGGCGCGCAACTGGGTGGAAGGCGTCTACATGGCCGCGACGATGGGCTCCGAAACCACGGCCGCGGCGGCGGGCCAGCAGGGCGTGGTGCGCCGCGACCCGTTCGCCATGCTGCCGTTCTGCGGCTACAACATGAGCGACTACTTCGCGCACTGGCTGACGGTGGGCGCGCGCCTGACGCAGCTGGGCGCGAAGCTGCCGAAGATCTTCTGCGTGAACTGGTTCCGCAAGGGGCCGGACGGCAAGTTCGTGTGGCCGGGTTTCGGCGAGAACATGCGTGTGCTGGACTGGATGGTGAGCCGCGTGGACGACGAGGCCGACGGCGACGAGCACGCGTTCGGCGTCTCGCCACGCTACGACGACCTGAACTGGAGCGGGCTCGATTTCACCGAAGAGCAGTTCGACCTGGTCATGTCCGTCGACGCGGACGCGTGGCGAAGCGAGCTGCGGCTGCATGCCGAACTCTTCGACACGCTGCAGCATCGCTTGCCGCCCGCGCTGAACGAGGCGCGGGAAGCGCTGGAGAAGCGCTTGTCAGAAAATTGATGTGAGCGCCTGCTTCGCTTTAAGGCCGCCTACGGGCGGCTTTTTTCTTGGCGTTTCTGGCAGCGGTGACAGGTTCTATCGCTCTTGTTGCGTCCCTGCTTTGCGCCATGTCCGTCGTTATTGGCCGCTTGTTCACCGGAGTGAACCTACCCCGTTGCGCTGCACCAGATTGTTCCCTGCCGAGGAACAATAGGGTGGTCAGAGTTGCGGGAAAATCCACATTGGCACGAATTTAAGGAAATTTAGCGGCTTCTTAGGCAACTTCTGCACGAATTTGAGAGTCGTAGGAGAATTCCGAATTCGCCTACGGACTCCGAAAGGCACTAGTAATAAACGGCAGGAGTTTCATATGGATCATTTGCAGTCGATGCGGGTATTCGTCAAGGTGGCGGATCTCGGCAGTTTCGCCCGCGCCGCCAGCGCGATGGACATTTCGAATGCAGTTGCCACCCGTCATGTTGCCGACCTGGAAGGACGGCTGGGTACCCGCTTGCTGAACCGCACGACGCGCAGCCTCTCGCTGACGGAGTCGGGCCAGGTCTACCTGGAGCGCGCGCGTCAGATTCTCGACGAACTGGAAGACGTCGAGCAGATGGTGGTGGCCCGCAATCACGAGCCGGTCGGCACGCTCCGTATCGTGGCGCCCGTGGTGTTCGGCCTGCATAACCTTGCCCCGGTGCTGCAAACCTACGCGGAACGTTATCCGAAGGTGATTCCGGACGTCACGCTGGTGGACCGGCAAGTGGATCTCGTGGAAGAAGGTTTCGATGTGGGCGTCGTGGTCGCGCGGCAGATGCGCGGCGCCAGTATCGTGACGCGGCGCCTCACTACCGGCTGCATGACGGTATGCGCCACGCCGGCCTATCTCGAAAAGCACGGCACGCCCACCCGGCCGGAGCATCTGATGGAGCATCCGTGCCTGTCGCCGCCTTCCGAATACTGGGGCGACGAGCGCGTGTTCACGGGACCCGAGGGCGAGGTGCGGGTGCGCCCCACCAACGTGGTGGTGGCGAACAATACCGAGATGCTGCGTCAGTTCGCGCTGCTCGGCATGGGCATCGCGATCCTGCCGAGCTACCTGATCGGCCGCGACATGACGCGCGGGCGCCTTGTGCGCCTGCTCGGCGACTATCGGCTGCCGCAGGTCGAACTCAATATTGCGTATCCGAGCCGGCGCCATCTGCCGGCGAAGGTCCGCACGTTCATCGATCACCTGGTGGAGCATTTCAGCCAGACGCCGAACGGCGTGCTGGGCGAGCAGTGGATCAAGGACGGCTATGGGCGTCCGGCTGCCGGCGTTGCAGCGCATACGGACGGCGAGATGTTGGCGCCCGAAGCGTTCGACGGTGCCGAACCGCTCTCCAGTTTGCTCGATCGCGAGATCGCGCCGAAGACGCAGCGCTCGCCTGGGCGCGTACGTCGGTCGAGCGCGGCGTCGCCGGTTTGATTCTGGCTGGTCGCGCAGGGCGGCCGTCGTCGAGATACCGCTTGCGATGTACGCGTATCGCGAAATGAAAAAAGCGCAGCCTGGGCTGCGTTTTTTTTGCTCTATACGTTTGAACGTTCTGCTTCGGGAGAAGCGTCAGACGACGGCGGCGTGAAGCTCAGAAGCCCGCTTTCGCGGGCGTCCTCGTCAGTTACGATCCTGTTTTGCGCGCCGGTGTCTTCTTCGCTGCCACCTTGCGCGCCGCAGTGGTCTTCGCCGCGGCCGTCTTGCGCGCGGGCGTAGCGGCAACCGCTTCCGTCACCGTGTCGCCATCGCCTTCCGCGTCGGCGCCGGCTGTCGCCGCCACCTTTTTCGCAGCCGTTTTGGCGGCGGTCTTGCCAGCGGCAGGCTCCTTCTTCTCGAACTCGAAGCCGATCTTGCCGTCGCTCTGTTTCACCAGGAACGCTTTGAAGTTGCGGCCCGTGCGCGACGACTTGAAGCCGGTCAGCAGATCCGTGCGGCCTTCGGCAAGCAGTTTCGCCATCTGCTCGCGTGAGATCTCCTGTTGCAGGATCACCTTGCCCGAGCGGAAATCGCAGGTCTTCGGATTGGCCACCGAGTTCTCACACACATAGCTCATGCCGTGCTCGAACACGCGCGCCTTGCACTTCGGGCAGGCGCCCACGGGCTCCTGGTCGGAAAAGTCGGGCGCCTCGCCGTCTTCGCCGCCCTGATCCTGGCCGAAGTCGAACTCGAGTTTGTAGTTCTTCGTTTCGTCGTCGAACGAGAGCTTGAGGATGGCCGAGAACGGCCGGCCCATCTTGCTGCGGAATCCCGAGAGCGGACCGATCTGCTTCTTCTGCAGCAGCTCTTCGACCTCGGGAATCTCGAATTGACGGCCCCCCGGAATCTTCGAGATCGAGAACTCGCATTTCGTGCACGCAAAGCGCCGGTAGTTTTCCTTCACCTGGCCGCCGCAGTTGGGACACGGCGTTTCGAGCGTCGCGTAGTCGCCCGGAATGGTATCGGAGTCGTACTCCTTCGCGCGCTTCACGATGGTCTGCGTCATGCGGGCAATTTCCTGCATGAACGCGTCGCGATGCAGGTTGCCGTGCTCCATCTGCGCGAGCTTGTGTTCCCATTCGCCGGTGAGCTCGGGCGCAGTCAGTTCCTCGACGCCGAGGCCGCGCAGCAGCGTCATCAGCTGGAACGCCTTGGCCGTTGGAATGAGCTCGCGGCCTTCCCGAACCAGATACTTCTCGCCGAGCAGACCTTCGATGATGGCCGCGCGCGTGGCCGGCGTACCGAGCCCCTTCGCGGCCATGGCCTCGCGCAGTTCGTCGTCTTCGACGAGCTTGCCCGCGCCTTCCATGGCCGACAGCAGCGTGGCTTCGTTGTAGCGCGCGGGCGGCTTGGTGGTGAGCTGTTGGGCGGCGATCTTGTCGGTCTCCACCTTTTCGCCCTTTTGCACGGGCACCAGATTGGCGTCGTCGCCGCCCGCGTCCCGTCCGTACACCTGCAGCCAGCCCGGCTCGATCAGCACCTTGCCTTCGGTCTTGAAGTGATGGCCGACTACTTCGGTGATACGCGTGGTGACGCGGTATTCAGCTGCGGGGAAGAACACGGCGAGGAAGCGCTTCACGACGAGGTCGTAGAGCTTCTGCTCGGGCTCGGACAGCGCCTTCGGCGCCTGCAGCGTGGGGATGATGGCGAAGTGGTCGCTGATCTTCGAGTTGTCGAAGATGCGCTTGTTCGGCTTCACCCAGCCTTTGTCGAGCACCTGCTTTGCGTGCGGCAGGTAGTTGTTGCTCTCCTTGAGCATTTCGAGCGTGCTCTTCACGGTGCCGATATAGTCTTCCGGCAGCGCGCGCGCGTCGGTACGCGGATAGGTGAGCACCTTGTGCTTTTCGTACAGCGCCTGGGCGAGGCCCAGCGTGTTCTTGGCCGAAAAGCCGAAGCGGCCGTTCGCTTCGCGCTGCAGGCTGGTCAGGTCGAAGAGCAGCGGCGACAGCTGTGTCGACGGCTTCGATTCCTCTGTGACCGTGCCCATCTGGCCCCGGCACGCCGCGACGATGGTTTCCGCCGCGGGCAGACTCCACAGACGCGATTCGCGCTTCTCGGGATCGAACTCGTCGCGCTTGAACTTCGGGTCGAACCAGCGCCCCTCGTAGAAGCCCGCGGCGCAGACAAACTCGGCGCGCACTTCCCAATAGTCGCGCGGCACGAAGCGGCGAATCTTTTCTTCGCGCTCGACGACGATGGAAAGCGTCGGCGTCTGCACGCGACCCACCGTGGTGAGGAAGAAGCCGCCGCCCTTGCTGTTGAACGCGGTCATGGCGCGCGTGCCGTTGATCCCGACCAGCCAGTCGGCTTCCGAGCGGCAGCGAGCGGCGTCCGCGAGCGGTTGCATGTCTTCGTCGCTGCGCAGATGGGCGAAGCCTTCGCGGATCGCGGCCGGCGTCATCGATTGCAACCACAGGCGCTGCACGGGCTGCTTCGCTTTCGCGTGCTGAACGATCAGACGGAAGATCAGTTCGCCTTCACGCCCCGCGTCACATGCGTTGATGAGGCGGTCGACATCCTTGCGCTTCATCAGCTTTGTGAGCACCTTGAGCCGCGACTCGCTTTTCGCGATGGGATTCAGATCGAAGTGGGGCGGGATGACGGGCAGATGCGCGAAGCTCCATTTGCCGCGCTTGACTTCGTACTCTTCGGGGGCGGCGATTTCGAGCAGATGGCCGACAGCGGACGAAAGCACGTACTCGTCGCTTTCGTAGTATTCGTCATGCTTGGTGAAGCCGCCCAAAGCGCGCGCGATGTCGTTCGCGACGGACGGCTTCTCGGCGATGATCAGTGCTTTCGACATGACTGGTTGCAAGTGGGTAGAGTCGGGCAGACGCCCATAACGACCGCTTTATAGCACACGCTGCGCCAGCGGCGGTTTCGACGCCCCAAAAAAGCGCCCCATCATAATGGGGTGCCAGGGTGGCGGCAAGCGCGGCACCGCGGGGCTGAGCGGTGCTCTGGCCGATCGCGCCGGCCGCTATGGACGGGCCTACGGGTTCAGGCCATCGTGAGGGCCGGCCGCAGCTTGGGCGCATCGGTCACGCCCGGCAACGCCGTCAGGTCAGCAAGCATGCGCTCCACGATGGCCGCCTGCGGCAACACGGTACCGAAGAAGCGGGTGGCGCTGGCATCTTCGATCAGAATCGTAGGAAAGTTTTCTACATCGAGGTCGTCGAAGCGGTCTGCATGCGTTTCGATGTCGATCCAGGCGAAACAGACTTCCGGATGGGCATCGGCGAGCCGGTCAAATGCCGTGCGGTATTCGCGGCAGGTGCCACACCATTCAGCGCACAGGCAGGCGACGAATAGTGTGTTGGGGTCGTTGACGCGCTCGGCGATTCGCTCGGAATCGGTATCGAGGTTCAGCGCGGGCATGATGGTTCCTCGCGATCTCTCTTGTGCTGATGGTCTCCGGAGCAAGCCGGCTGGTCCGCCGAATTTAGCATGACGCCGCCTCAGTCGCGGCTCGCCCGGGTGAAACGGCCGCCGGGCAGGGCGGTGACGCGGCCCGCCAGTTCGAGGTACAACAGCGCTCGCTGCAGTGCCGCTTCTTCCATTTCGGTGCGCTGGGCCAGGATTTCAAGCGTGGCCGGGGCGTGACCGAGTGCATCCAGTAGTCGCTGGGCGTCTGGCGTGAGCGGCGAGGCGGTGTTGTCGAGGCTCGGGGTGCGTTGGGGCGAGGGTTCGGACGGCATGCCTTCCGCAGACTCGCCTGCGCCTGATCGGCCGTTTGCGCGATCGTCGCGTGAGCGGCTCGAACGGGTGGCTGTCGCCTTTGCCTCGACAACGGCCGGCCCCGGGCGCGGCGCCGTGGCCACGCCCAGCTGTTCCAGCACCTCTTCGGCCGTCTCCACGAGCATCGCGCCCTGTTTGAGCATGCGGTGGCAACCCTTGGAAAGCGGCGCATGGATGGACCCAGGCAGGGCGAAAACGTCCCGCCCCATTTCGTTGGCAAGCCGCGCGGTGATCAGCGAACCGGAGCGCATCGCGGCTTCGACCACCAGCACGCCGCTGGAAAGTCCCGCAATCAGGCGATTGCGCTGAGGAAAGTTCGACGGTCGCGCCGGCGTGCCCAGCGGCCACTCGGAGACGATCGCACCTTGTTCGGCGATCTGCGCGGCGAGCGTCCGATGCGAAGGCGGATAGACGATATCGATGCCGGTGCCGATCACGGCAACCGTTCCGCCCAGACCGGTCAGCGCGCCACGATGAGCAGCCCCGTCGATGCCGAGCGCAAGACCGGACACGACCGTGAGACCCGCCTCGGAAAAGGCGCGAGCGAAGCGCGCGGCGTCCTCGGTGCCTTGCGGTGTCGCACTTCGGCTTCCGACGACGGCCACCGCCTTCCGGTGGAGCGAGTCGAGTTGCCCCTTTATATATAGCAGTGGCGGCGGATCCGGCATGGTGAGCAACATGGGCGGGTAAGCGGGGTCGCACAAGGTCAAGACCCAATTGCCGGCTTCCTCCCGCCAGGCAAGGGCCGCTGAAGCCTGCTCCGCGAAGGCCGGACCCGGCGCCGCGAGCACGGCCTGAGCTGTGCGCGTATCGGTTGCGCTTGCCAGCGCGGCGAACGACTGCGCCAGCACAGCCTCCGGCAAGCCGAATGTCTGGAGCAGCTTGCGCAGGGCGGCGGGCGGCACGCCCGGCGCGCAAGACAGGCGCAGCCAGCCGATAAGTTCGGCGTCGGTCATCGGCAGCGAATGCATCGTATCCACGTTGCGTTAATCCCGTAGCGGTTCAAAGCGGGCTCGCCGGCGGAAGCAGCCGCGGGCAGCCCATGCTAAAATTTTCATCATCCGAAATGAAAGACAACCTGCGGCGTGTCCGTGCGACCGTCGTAGCTGAACCGATCAGCGCAGGCTCATGCGTTGAATCTGGCGCTCTCAGTCGTTATATGGTGTGCGTCGCCCGTGCGGTCGCCAAGCTGGCCGTATGGCCAATCTGGCCGCTGCCCCATTCGGCGTGCGGCGCGCCACGAAAATCCTCTTGATGCCATGGCTTTACTGAACATCCTTCACTATCCCGACAAGCGGCTGCACAAGGTCGCGAAACCCGTTGCAGAGGTCGACAACCGTATCCGCAAGCTCGTCGCCGACATGGCCGAGACGATGTACAAGGCGCCGGGCGTAGGGCTGGCCGCGACGCAGGTGGACGTGCACGAGCGCGTGATCGTGATCGACGTTTCCGAAACGCACGACCAGCTGCTCACGTTCATCAATCCCGAAATCGTGTGGTCGAGCAACGAGAAGAAGCTCTCGGAAGAGGGCTGCCTTTCGGTGCCGGGCATTTACGACAATGTGGAGCGCGCCGACAAGGTGCGCGTGCGCGCTCTCAACGAAAAAGGCGAGCCGTTCGAACTGGATTGCGAAGGGCTGCTCGCCGTGTGCATCCAGCACGAAATGGATCACCTGATGGGCCGCGTGTTCGTCGAGTACCTCTCGCCGCTCAAGCAGACGCGCATCAAGAGCAAGATGAAGAAGCTCGAGCGCGCGATGTGATGCGTGGCTTGCGGTGCCCCGCACCGCTGCTTTCAACTTGTGCCGTCATCACGTCTGGTCGTTTGCCTCATGAGTCATTCCCTACGCGTCGTTTTTGCCGGTACGCCGGAGTTTGCCGCGGCGGCGCTTGCCGCCATCCACGAAGCCGGCTTTGCGGTGCCGCTCGTCCTGACCCAGCCGGACCGACCAGCCGGGCGCGGCATGAAAATGCAGGCGAGCCCGGTCAAGCGTTACGCGACCGAGCACGGTCTGGCCGTGGCGCAGCCGCCGTCGCTGCGCCGTAACGGCAAGTTTCCGGCCGAAGCCGCCGCCGCTATCGACCAACTGCGCGCCACGCCGCACGACGTGATGGTGGTTGCCGCCTACGGCTTGTTGTTGCCGCAGGAAGTGCTCGATATCGCGCCGCATGGCTGCATCAACATCCACGCCTCGCTGTTGCCGCGCTGGCGGGGCGCCGCGCCCATCCACCGCGCGATCGAGGCAGGCGACGCCGAAACCGGCATCACGCTAATGCAGATGGACGCCGGCCTCGACACGGGCGCGATGATCCGCGAGGCGCGTACGACCATCACCCCGGTCGATACCACTGCGACCCTGCACGACCGTCTTGCACAGCTGGGTGCGCAGCTGATCGTCGGTGCGCTCGTGGATCTGGAGCGGGACGGCCGCCTGCCCACCATTCCTCAACCCGCCGAGGGCGCCACCTACGCCGAGAAGATCGGCAAGCACGAAGCGGCGCTCGACTGGCGGCGTCCCGCTGCGGCGCTCGCGCGCCAGGTGCGTGCCTTCGACCCGTTCCCGGGCGGTGTCGGCACACTCGACGGCACCCCGCTGAAAATCTGGGCGGCCGAACCGGTCGACGCTCTCCCGCGGGGCCACACGCAACCTGGCCAGATCGTCGATGTATCGGCCGAGGGCGTTGTCGTGGCGTGCGGTGAAGGCGCTTTGCGCATCACGCAGTTGCAGAAGCCCGGCGGCAAACGGCTTTCCGTACGCGAGTTTCTGGCGGGCTCGCCGCTTGTCACCGACCAGCGTTTCGCCTTGCCCGAGCCGGCGGTGGGTCCGGTCTCCAAGGCCTGATTGCTGAAACGATAAACGTGCGTGACGCTGCACGCCATCGGCCGATCGGCCGGGTCGCGTCGCCGCTGTGGCCGGCGCTAAAATTCTTACTGCAGTGCTTTGCGTTTAACCGGGTCTTCCAAAGACTTCGAGGTTCTTCATGTCCGGCATCACTCATTTCGGTTTTTTCGTCGTCGCGGTCTTTCTGCTCAACGTGACACCGGGGCCCGACACCGCGTACATCGTTGGACGCAGCGTGGCTCAGGGCCGCCGTGCCGGACTGATGTCGGCGCTCGGCATTTCGGCCGGCTGCTGCGTGCATTCGCTTGCCTGCGCATTCGGGCTTACCGCACTGCTTGCTGCTTCGGCCACTGCGTTCACGGTAATCAAGTTTGTCGGCGCGCTTTATCTGGTCTATCTCGGCGTGCGGCTCATCTTCACGAAACCGGACAAGCGTGCCGAAGACGCCGCGAATTCCGCGGCCTCGCAGATGCCGGCAACGGACCGTTCCCTGCGGCAGCTTTTCCTGCAAGGCTTCTGGACGAACGTGCTGAATCCGAAGGTCGTGCTCTTTTTCGTGTCGTTCTTCCCGCAGTTCGTGGTGCCGGGCAGCGATCAGAAGGTGGTTGCGTTTTTGACGCTCGGCGTTGTGTTCGTCGCGATGAGCACGATCTGGAACAGTTTTGTTGCGTGGGTTGCCGGTAGCGTCACGCAACGGTTCTCGGGCAAGCCCGCCCTCAAGCGGTGGCTGGACCGCGGCGTGGGCACCGCTTTCGTCGGTCTCGGCATCCGCCTCGCCACCGCCACACGCTGATTGAATTTTCCGCGCCCGGTCATATCTAACAACTCGCTTACAATAAGCCGCTTTCCCGCCACGAGCGCCGTGCTTCGGGCAGGCAGGCGGTGATGAACTTCTACGGGCAAGGAGCAACGCACATGTTCAATTGGGTCAAAACCGCGATGTTGATGGCCGCGATCACGGCCCTTTTCATCGTGATCGGCGGCATGATCGGGGGCCAGCGCGGCATGATGCTGGCGCTTCTGGTCGCGCTCGGCATGAACTTCTTTTCGTACTGGTTCTCCGACAAGATGGTCCTGCGCATGTACAACGCGCAGGAAGTCGATGAAACCACCGCGCCGCAGTTCTACCGCATGGTGCGTGACCTCGCCACGCGTGCCGGCCTGCCGATGCCCCGCGTGTACCTGATCGACGAAGCTGCGCCGAACGCGTTCGCCACGGGCCGCAATCCTGAACACGCCGCTGTCGCGGCCACCACGGGCATTCTGCGGGTGCTGTCCGAGCGCGAAATGCGTGGGGTGATGGCGCATGAACTCGCTCACGTGAAGCACCGCGACATCCTGATCTCCACGATTTCGGCCACGATGGCTGGCGCTATCTCCGCGCTCGCCAACTTCGCGATGTTCTTCGGCGGGCGTGACGAGAACGGGCGTCCTGCCAACCCGATTGCGGGTATCGCCGTTGCGTTGCTGGCCCCGATTGCGGCCGGCCTGATCCAGATGGCCATTTCGCGCGCTCGCGAGTTCGAGGCCGACCGCGGCGGCGCGCAGATTTCCGGCGATCCGCAGGCGCTGGCTGCCGCGCTCGACAAAATTCACCGCTATGCGAGCGGCGTTCCGTTTGCCGCGGCCGAAGAGCATCCGGCCACTGCGCAGATGATGATCGTGAATCCCCTGCATGCAGGCGGTATCGCGAATCTCTTCTCCACGCACCCCTCTACCGAAGAGCGCATTGCGCGCCTGATGGAGATGGCACGAACCGGACGCTTCGACTGACCGTCAGGGGCGCGCGCCTCTAACGGTGCCGCTATCGCGGGCCGAGGCGCTTCCCTCCAACGCCGCCCGCCTCGACAAAGAACGAGTGGCGCGTCACGTTACAATGCACCGTTTGCACACCGTGCATTGCGTGGCCGCCCTCGTTTTTCATGACATCCAAACCTTCCCGGCGTCCCGCCGCTGAACACACGGCGCGTTCGCGTCCTTCGAGACCCGCGCAATCGGGGCAGGACCGTCCGGCGCACCGCGCTCAAGTGCCGCAATCCGGTCGTTCGCCGCAGAGCCGCGAGCCGCGCCTCTCCGCTTTGCGCGTTGCGCCCGATTCGCTGGGCTTCGCACTCGATTGCGCAGCCCAGGCCGTGACCGCCGTACGTGGCGGCGCGGCACTCCCTGCTGCGCTCGCAGCCGTATCCGGTTCGCTTCCCGCTTCCGCAGCCAGCCTCGCGCGCGGCGCGACGCAAGACATCGCCTATCGCACCATGCGTTGCCTCGCGACGGTCGATCGCGTGATCGCGTTGCGCGTCCACAAGACGCCGCCCGCTCACGTCACGAACATGCTCGCCTGCGCGCTGGCGCTTCTCTGCGACGAGAGCGAGCCACCTTCGTATGCCGCGTTCACCGTCGTGGACCAGGCCGTGAATGCCGTGGGCGCGCGCCGCGAGGTCAGCTTCGCGAAGGGGCTCGTCAATGCGGTGCTGCGAGGCTTCCTGCGCGAACGCGACGCGCTGCTTGCCGAGGTGCGCCAGGACGAGGTCGCGCGCTGGAACTATCCGCAATGGTGGATAGACGCCACGCGTCGCGCGTGGCCCGACGCCTGGCAAGACATTCTCGCGGCCGGCAATGACCACGGCCCGCTCACTTTGCGTGTGAACACGCGTCGCTCGAGCGTGGACGACTATCTGGCCCTGCTGCGCGAACAGCACATCGACGCGACGCAATCCGGCGAGCAGGCGGTGACGCTCGTGGTGCCCACGCCGGTGGATCGCATTCCGGGCTTTGCGAGCGGTCTCGTCTCCGTGCAGGATGCCGGCGCGCAGCTGGCGGCGCGTTCGCTCGACGTGCGCGACGGCATGCGCGTGCTCGACGCCTGCGCGGCGCCTGGCGGCAAGACCGGCCATCTGCTGGAGCTCGCGGATATCGAACTCGTTGCGCTCGAAAGCGACCCCGCCCGCGCGCCGCGTATCGCCGAGAACTTGCAGCGCCTGGGTCTCGATGCCGAAATTCGCGTGGGCGATGCGGGTGACCCTTCGCAATGGCATGACGGCCGCCCGTTCGATCGCGTTCTTGCCGACGTGCCGTGTTCCGCTTCGGGCATCGTACGGCGGCATCCCGACATTCGGTGGCTGCGGCGCGCGTCGGACATCGACGCCCTCGTCGCCGAACAGCGCCGCATTCTGGAGGCGTTGTGGTTGCTCGTGAAGCCGGGCGGCGAGTTGCTCTACGTCACCTGCTCGATCTTTCCCGAGGAAGGTGAGTTGCAGGCGCGCTGGTTTGAAAGCTTCCACCAGGATGCGGTACGATTGGACGCGCCCGGGCAGCTGCTGCCCACCGTTCATCGCGCGCCAGCAGAGGCGCGAGGCGGTTCCGGTGCCGCCGCAGGGGCCAGCCGCGCCGCCGCGGTTTCAGAGCACAACGCGGATCACGACGGATTCTTCTACGCGCGCTTTCAGAAACGGTGACCATCAAACGCTTCTTTCCGCTCCGGCTCGCGGTCGTGCTGTGGATCACGCTGACCGTCTGCCTGACCGCAGCCGGGCCGGCGCGTGCCGATCAGATCGCCGTCCAGCGTGCGTCGCTTCAGGCGGACAACAACGGCTGGAGCCTCGACGCGCGTTTCGATTTCGAGCTCAACAGCAGCCTCGAAGACGCTGTCAACAAGGGCATTCCGCTCTATTTCACGACCGATTTTGAATTGAGCCGTCCGCGCTGGTATTGGTTCGACGAGCAACCGGTGAGCGTTTCGCAAAGCATCCGCCTCTCGTTTCAGCCGCTCACGCGCGAGTACCGCGTGTCGAGCGGCGGCCTGCAACTCGGCTTTTCGTCGCTGAAGGAAGCGCTCGCGGTGATCAAACACGTCACGTCGTGGCACGTGATCGACCGCAATCAGGTCCATGTGGACGAGACCTACAACGCGTCGGTGCGCATGCAGCTCGACATTGCATTGATGCCCAAGCCGTTCCAGATCGACGCGGTGAACAATCGCGACTGGAATCTCGCTTCCGACTGGAAGCGCTTCACTTTCACGGTGAGCGATCGTGCTAAATAGAGTGCGCCGCGCCACCAGTGTCAGTAGCGTCGTCGTCAGGCTGCTTGTTCTGACGGTCGCCGTCACGGCCGTGCTGCTGCTCGTGCTGCTGGCGGCAGCGAGCGCGAATACCGAATTCTTCGACCGCTACTACTCGTGGCTCTACGCGGCCAACATCGCCGTCGCGCTGATCTTCATGCTCGTGGTGACGGCGCTTGTGGTCGTGATCGTCTCGCGGCTCCGGAAGGGCAAGTTCGGCACGCGGCTGCTCGCCAAGCTGGCGTTCTTCTTCGCGCTGGTGGGCGTCGTGCCGGGCGGCATCATCTACGTGGTGTCGTATCAGTTCGTCTCGCGCAGCATCGAGTCGTGGTTCGACGTCAATGTCGAAACGGCGCTCACGTCCGGCCTCAACCTCGGGCGCGGCATGCTGGACGCGTCGCTCTCGGATCTGCAGACGAAGGGCCGCCTCATGGCCGAGCAGCTAGCGAGCGCCGACGCCGCCGGCACCACGCTCACGCTGCTGCGTCTGCGCGACCAGTTCGGCGTGCAGGATGCGACCATCGTCGAGCCCGTGCGCAGCATGTCGGGCGCCACGCCCGACATGCACGTGGTGGCACAGGCTTCGGGCAATCTCTCGTCGCTCGTGCCCACCGATCTGCCCACGCCGCTGATGATCGACCAGGCGCGCGGTCGCGGCTTCGCTGCGATCGAAGGCGAAGTGGACGGCGACCCGCGCGAGCACGGCAGCAAAGGCGTGTTGCGCTTGCGCGTGGTCCAGCGCATTCCGGACACTAACGCGTCGCTGCTGCAGCCCACCGAGCGCTTCCTGCAGCTCACGCAGCCGGTCTCGCCCACGCTCGCGCGCAACGCCGACGCCGTGCAGCGCGCCTATCGCGAATATCAGGAGAAGGCGCTCGGCCGAACGGGCTTGCGCAAGATGTACATCGGCACGCTCACGCTCGCGCTCTTCCTCGCCACCTTCATCGCGATGATGATTGCGCTCGCGCTCGGCAACCAGCTCGCCCGACCGCTTTTCCTGCTCGCGCAAGGCACGAAGGAAGTGACCGAAGGCGACTACACGCCCAAGCGCGAGGTCAAGTCGCGCGACGAGCTGGGCTTCCTCACGCAGTCGTTCAACGCGATGACGCGGCAGCTTTCCGAAGCGCGCGCAGCCGTGGAGAAGAACCGCATCGCGCTCGAACATTCGAAGGCGTACCTCGAAAGCATTCTTGCGAATCTCACGGCGGGTGTGTTCGTGTTCGACCGGCAGTTTCGCCTGACCACGGCGAACCCCGGCGCCGAGCGCATTTTCCGCCAGCCGTTCCAGGCGATGCTGGGCTCGTCGCTCGAACGCATTGGCGTGCTTGCGGAGTTCGGCGCGATGGTGCGCAAGGCGTTTGCCGATCGCGAAGCAGCCGGCGACGGCCATGCCGATCGCGGACACTGGCAGCAGCAGTTCTCGGTGCAGGTGCCGGGCGAGACGGATCCGCTCACGCTGCTCGTGCGCGGCGCGCGGCTCGTTTCCGAGGCGACGGCCGGCGACGCGGGCGATGCCAATGGCAACGCGCAGACGTCCGGCTACGTGGTGGTGTTCGACGACATCTCCGACGTGATTTCCGCGCAGCGTTCCGTTGCCTGGGGCGAGGTGGCGCGGCGTCTTGCACACGAGATCAAGAATCCGCTCACGCCGATCCAGCTTTCGGCCGAGCGCCTGCAGATGAAGCTCTCCGACAAGCTCGCGCCCGCCGACGCCGACGTGCTCAAGCGCGGCGCCACGACCATCGTCAATCAGGTCGCGGCGATGAAGCAGATGGTCGACAACTTCCGCGACTACGCCCGCACGCCGCCCGCGGTGCTCGCGAATCTTCAGCTCAACGATCTGGTGGGCGAAGTGCTCACGCTCTACGGCATCGAGGAAGGCAAGAGCGCGATTCACGTCGAGCTTTCCACGCTGCCCGTGATTCGCGGCGACGCGACGCAACTGCGTCAGGTGATCCATAACCTGCTGCAGAATGCGCAAGACGCGGTGGCGGATGTCGAGCAGCCGCGTGTGCTGCTCGAAACGAGAACAGTAGAATATGGCGATCCCGACGCCGAAGGTAAGACGCGCGTCGCGGTGCGGCTGACCGTCTCCGACAACGGGCCCGGCTTTCCCGCGCGCATCCTGACGCGCGCATTCGAACCTTACGTGACGACCAAGGCCAAAGGGACAGGGCTGGGACTCGCGATGGTCAAGAAGATCGTCGACGAACACGGCGCGCGCATCGACATTCGCAACCGGCTGAGAGCGGGCGACGTGGTCGAGGGCGCCCAGATTTCGATTCTCTTTCTCCAGCTCGCGGACGATGCCGCCGCCCCCAGCACAGGGGAGAAGACGGCCCGCGCGGCCTCACAGGGAACGACGAAAGCAACAGTGCAGACAAGGGCAGCTTAAATGGCAACCATCCTGGTGGTAGATGACGAAATGGGTATCCGGGAATTGCTCTCGGAAATCCTGAGCGACGAGGGACACGTCGTCGAGGTGGCGGAAAACGCACAGGAAGCACGCGACTTCCGCCTGCGTCAGGCGCCCGATCTCGTGCTGCTCGACATCTGGATGCCGGACACCGATGGCGTCACGCTGTTGAAGGAGTGGGCGGCCCAAGGGCAGCTCACCATGCCGGTCATCATGATGTCGGGACACGCGACGATCGACACCGCCGTCGAGGCCACTAAGATCGGCGCGCTCAATTTCCTCGAGAAGCCGATTGCGCTGCAAAAGCTGTTGAAGGCCGTGGAGCAGGGACTTGCGCGCGGCACGGCGGCACCAGTGATGGCGGGCGCGGCGGCCAAGCCGGTTGCGTCGGCGGGATCGACGGTGGTTGCGTCCGCTGCGGCGCTGCCCATTCTCTCTGCCGACGGCGTGACGACCGCCGGGGCCGCGCTGCAAACCGCATCGATTTCGTTCGACATTCCGTTGCGCGACGCGCGCGACGCTTTCGAGCGCGCGTATTTCGAGTACCACCTTGCGCGCGAGAACGGCAGCATGACGCGCGTGGCGGAAAAAACCGGCCTCGAACGTACGCACCTGTACCGCAAGCTCAAACAGCTCGGCGTCGACCTCGGCAAAAACAAGGGGGAATGACGGGTGCGGCGCCCGTCGGGAGCCGAAAGTCGCGCTGCGGAAATTTTCGGACGAGGGCTTGAGGTGCACGTAGTGCTTTGCTATACTCTCGCTTCTTCGTTGGCCCGGTAGCTCAGTTGGTAGAGCAGCGGATTGAAAATCCGCGTGTCGGTGGTTCGATTCCGCCCCAGGCCACCAGAATTAAGCCCTAGGAAATCGTCAGATTCCTGGGGCTTTCGTTTTGGCCAACTTCCAGGCTGAGGGTCCGGCCGGCTCGCCGGTGGCGGTATGGGGCGCGTGATAATATAACGCGCTACATCGCGAGCGAAGCGGCAAGACGGAAGCCGCAATCGCCATGCGCCGATTGCCCCGTCCGCGAGTTCCGATTCCGTTCGATCCCGGCCGGCCGTTCCAGCAACGGCACGAGTGTGCGCCGGGCCGAACCCGCTGCGTCGCCAGCGTGCCGGCGCTGCAAATTCTGACGATTGGCGGTATAAGCGCGTGCGCGCCCTGCGGCAAATGGCGCGACCTATACTGCCCGGGCCGCGGCACGGCCGCACTTGCGCGGCTTCATCGCACAAGGGCGCACACGAGGCGAGCGCGGCGCCCTCACTCAATACACGGAGCTTCACGGTGACTCGAACAGACGCTAAAAACAGCGCGCTTGTGCTGTTTTCGGGCGGCCAGGACTCGGCCACTTGCCTTGCATGGGCGCTCGACCGCTTTGAAACGGTAGAAACGCTGGGCTTCGATTACGGCCAACGGCACCGCATCGAACTGGAGTGCCGCGAGAGCTTCCGCAGTGCGATCGCGCGGCAGTTTCCGGCTTGGGGCGACCGTCTGGGCGACGATCACATGATCGACCTTTCGGTGCTGGGCGCGATCAGCGACACCGCGATGACGCGCGAGATCGAGATCGAGGCCTCGGCCAACGGACTGCCGAACACGTTCGTGCCGGGCCGCAATCTGATGTTCATGACGATCGCCGCGGCCATTGCTTATCGGCGCGGCCTTCAGGTGCTGGTGGGCGGCATGTGCGAAACGGACTTCTCCGGCTACCCGGATTGCCGCGACGACACCATGAAGGCGTTGCAGGTAGCGCTCAATCTCGGCATGGACAGCCGCTTCGTGCTGGAAACGCCGCTCATGTGGCTCGACAAGGCGGATACGTGGCGGCTTGCGCACGAGCTTGGCGGCGATGCGCTCGTGGAACTGATCCGCGTGGAAACGCACACGTGCTACGTCGGCGAGCGCGCGGAACTGCACAGCTGGGGCTTCGGTTGCGGCGAATGTCCGGCATGCCGGTTGCGCAAACGCGGATACGAGGCATGGCTCGCCGGCGAGAAGGTGACTTCGCCTGTGTGAGCAGGCGGCCGGCACATGCAGCAGGTACGCAAAACGAAGGCGTGATCCCACGCCGGGACGAACACAGACAGAAAGCAGCATGACGTACGCGGTCAAGGAAATCTTCTATACGTTGCAGGGCGAAGGCGCGAACGCCGGCCGTCCGGCCGTGTTCTGCCGGTTCGCCGGCTGCAACCTGTGGTCCGGGCGCGAGGAGGATCGCAGCTCTGCCGTCTGCCGCTTTTGCGATACCGATTTCGTCGGCACCGACGGCGAGAACGGCGGCAAGTACCGCGACGCGGCCGACCTCGTCGCGAAGATCGCATCGCTGTGGCCGGAAGGCGAAGCGCACCGCTTCGTGGTCTGCACGGGCGGCGAGCCCATGCTGCAGATCGACCCGCCTTTCGTCGATGCGCTGCATGAAGCGGGCTTTGAGATCGCCATCGAAACGAACGGCTCGCTGCCGGTGCTCGACACGATCGACTGGATCTGCGTGAGCCCGAAGGCCGACGCACCGCTCGTCGTGACGAAGGGCAACGAGCTGAAGGTTGTCGTGCCGCAGGACAACCAGCGCCTTGCCGACTACGAGAAGCTCGACTTCGATTACTTTCTCGTGCAACCCATGGACGGTCCGTCGCGCGACATCAACACGAAGCTCGCCATCGACTGGTGCAAGCGGCATCCGCGTTGGCGGCTGTCCATGCAGACTCACAAGTACCTGAACATTCCCTGATCCGCCGTGCTGACGATTACCCGAAAACTCGAATTCGATGCGGGCCACCGCATTCCCGACCACCGCAGCCAGTGCCGCAATCTGCACGGCCATCGCTACGTGCTGGAAATCACGCTGCAGGGCGATCTGGTGGAAACGGAAGGCGCGCCGGACCGCGGCATGGTGATGGACTTCGCGGACGTGAAGGCGCTCGCGAACGAGCACCTGGTGGACCGCTGGGACCACGCGTTCCTCGTCTTCGAAGGCGACACCCAGGTGCGCGGTTTTCTCGATTCGCTGCCGGGCCACAAGACCGTCGTGCTGGACCGCATTCCCACGGTCGAAAACCTCGCGGCCATCGCGTTCGACATTCTCTCGAACGTCTACGATGCCCACTACGGCGTGAATCTGCGGCTCGCGCGCGTGCGTCTCTATGAAACGCCGAACTGTTGGGCCGAAGTGACCCGCGACTAGTTGGAGCGGCCCGCGAGGCCCGCGATTCCGGCCGGCTAAGAGCGCCCACCCGCCCCGACGCGTGCCCGTTATTGTCACGGTATGATCGCTCCACAACCACATGGAGCGAGACGTGCCGGCCGCCATCTTCCAAGCCGTTCAGCCATACACGCATGGGCGCGGCACGCGTCCATCGGGCGCGCACCGCCTGGCTGAATCGCGTCCGCCGGCCGGCGCCGTCGCTCTTTCGCAAGGAGCGCGGCGATGAGCACCTTCACGAATTCCCTCAAAGAGCGGCTCAAGGAAGCCGGGCCGCTGTATGGCTTGTGGCTTTCCATGGGCAGCGAAACAGCCGCTGAAGCGCTCGCGCATGCAGGCTTCGACTGGCTGTTGATCGACATGGAACACACGCCCAACGACAGCGTCGACGTGGCCGCCCAGCTACGCGCGATTGCCGCGGCACATCTGCCGAGCGAACCCGTGGTGCGCCTGCCGGCTAACGAGCCGTGGCTCGTCAAGCGCGTGCTGGACATCGGCGCGCGCACGGTGATGTTCCCGAACGTCGAGTCGGCCGACCAGGCGGCGCATGCCGTCCGGCTCACGCAATATCCGTCGGAGAGCACACCCGATGGCCTGCGTGGCGTGGCCGGCGTGGTGCGTGCTGCAGCCTACGGCATGCGGCGCGACTATCTTCAGACGGCCAACGCGCAGATCGCGACCATCGTGCAGATCGAGTCGGCGCAAGGCTTGCAAGAGGTGGAGCGCATTGCGGCCACGCCGGGCGTGGACTGCGTGTTCGTCGGTCCCGCGGATCTGGCGGCGAGCCTCGGCCATCTGGGCGATTCGAAGCATCCCGACGTGCAGGCCGCCATGGCGAAGGTTGTTGCGGCGGCGCGCGCGGCGGGTGTCGCGGCGGGCATTTTTGCACTGGACGTGGCCAGTGCGCGTCAGTACCGCGAAGCGGGCTTCAATTTCATCGCGCTCGCTGCGGACGTCATGTGGATGTTGCGGGCAACGCGTCAGGCGTTGCAGGAGGTACGGTCATGAAAACGGTTCAGCTGATCGCCGCGCTCGCGGCTGCGGGCGGGCTCTGCATGGGCGGCCCGGCCTTGGCGCTCGCGCAGCAGCAAGGTGGCGCCAAGAGCGACCCTCAGACTGAATCGGCGGTGGCGGACTACAACGCCGGCAACGTCGGCGCGGCACTCGCGGAGTTCCGTCAGGCGGCGCAGCGCGGCAGCCGGCTCGCCGAATTCAACTACGCGATGATGCTGCTCAACGGCGAGGGCACGGCCGCCAACGTCGACGAGGGCAAGAAGTGGCTGCGCAAGGCCGCGGACGCCAACATGTCGCACGCGCAGTACGTCTACGGGAAGATGTACGACGATGGCGACTTCGTCGGTCGCGATCCGGTGGAGGCGCACCAGTGGTTCCTGAAGGCGGCGCAGCAGGGGCATGTGCAGGCCGAACTCGCGCTGGCGAATCAGTTTCTGGACGGTCGCGGCACCTCGCGCGACAACCGCCAGGCGTTCTACTGGTACAAGAAGGCCGCCGAGGGCGGCGACATGACCGCGCAGTACGTGGCCGGCTCGTTTTACGAGCGCGGCGGCGACGGCGTGGAGAAGAACCTGAACGTGGCGCGCGCCTACTACGCGGCCGCGGCGGCCCAGGGCGACCCGGCTGCGCGCCTCAAGTACCAGCAGTTGAGCGCGCAGCTTCAGAACGCGGCGCCGAAGCAATAAGAATCAGGTCATGCGCTTCGGTTGGCGGCAGCGGGTGATAGCTGGATGGCCGCGAACCGCTGAGCGCAAGCGCACCCTAGCTCTGCATCAACCGCTTTTGCCGCGCGACGCTCATGATGAGTCCGATCGCGATGCCGAGCGTCGTGAGCGCAGTGCCGCCGTAACTCATGAACGGCAGCGGCACACCGACCACCGGCAGAATGCCGCTCACCATGCCGATGTTGACGAAGGCGTAGGTGAAGAACGCCATCGTCAGGGAGCCTGCCAGCAGTCGCCCGAACAGCGTCGCGCCGTTCGCGGCGATGTAGAGCCCGCGCGCAATCAGCGCCATGTACAGGGTAAGCAGCACGATGCCGCCCACCAGCCCGAATTCTTCGGAAAACACGGCGAAGATGAAGTCGGTGTGCTTTTCGGGGATGAATTCGAGGTGCGCCTGCGTGCCCTTGAGCCAGCCCTTGCCGAGCGGTCCGCCCGAGCCGATCGCGATCACCGCCTGAATGGTGTGAAAGCCCTTGCCGAGCGGGTCTGACGTGGGGTCGAGCAGCGTGCAGATGCGGTGCTTCTGGTAGTCATGCATCAGCGGCCAGTTGACTTCGGGCTGGCAGATGCGGTCCTGGAAGGCCGCAATGGACGCCACCGCAATCACGCCCGCAATCAGCACCGGCACGAGCAGCTTGAAGCTGAGCCCCGCGAAATAGATCACGAAAAAGCCCGCGGCGAACACGAGCACGGCGGTGCCCAGGTCCGGCTGCTTGGCGATGAGCGCAACCGGCAGCCCCAGGATCACGAAGCCGACCACGTAGTCGTACCAGCGGATCACGCCTTCGCGACGCTGGAAGTACCAGGCCAGCATGAGCGGAACGGCGATCTTCAGAATCTCCGAGGGCTGGATCACCACGCCGACGTTGATCCAGCGCTTCGCGCCCTTGCGCGTGAGGCCGAACATCGCGACGCCCACCAGCAGCGCGATGCCCACCGTGTAGAGCGGCACCGCGAAGCGCATCAGCGTAGTGGGCGGCACATTGGCGAGCGCCCACATCAGCACGAACGTCAGCAGGATGTTGCGAAGCTGGTCTTCCACGCGGCCCGGCACGTCCAGACTCGCGCTGTACAGCGTGACGATGCCGACGCACAGCAGCAGGAAGACGGTGAGCGCGAGCGGACGGTCAAAGCCCGCGAACATCCGCTTGATGCGGTCGAGCACGGCGTGCTTGTCGATTTGCATGAACTGCATGCTGCTCTCCTTACTCGTCGATGCCGCCGGTGGCGGGCGCGGGGGGCACGACGGTGTGGTCTGCTGCGTCGCCGCCGGTCTCGCGGCCGGGCGGCGGCGCGAGCACGGCCGAGGCGGGGTCGCCTGCGCCACGGCGCGAGGGGCGCGGCGCGGGGCGGCGCGGGGCCTCGGCCTTGGCGCCCGAGGTTGCCGCGTCGAGCGTCGCTGCGCTGCTACTGGCTGCGCCTGCGGCACGCGGCGTCACGTTGACTGAGGCTGTTCCTGCACGCGGGACGGCGTCCGGCGCAACGGGCGCAGACGAAGATGCAGCCAAACCGGCACTCGTCCCCGACGCTCCCGCCACATCGGATGCCGCCGTTGCCGCCTTCGTCTGCGCCGTGACCGGCATCGGCAGCGCCTTGAAGCCGGGCGCGATGGCGATGGGCCCAACGGCGCCTACGGCCGACGTCGCCGTGTCCCCAATCGCGGGCGCCGAGCTTTCCTGTGCCGCGGACGCCGCCGCAGCCACTTCGGCAGCTTGCATGCCGGGCTTCTTGCGGTCCACCAGGTAGTAGTCCATGACGCGGCGGGCGATCGGCGCCGCCGATTCCGCGCCCCAACCGCCGTTTTCGACGATCAGCGCGAGCGCGATCTGCGGATGGTCCACCGGCGCGAACGCGATGAAGAGCGCGTGGTCGCGCAGCTTTTCGGAAAGCCCGTGCGCCCGGTAGTTGCTGCCCTGGAGCGAGAACACCTGCGCCGTACCGGTCTTGCCCGCGGACTCGTACGGAGCATTGGCGAAGACTTTATACGCGGTGCCGGACGGATTCATCATCACGTTTTCCATGCCGCGCTTCACGACGTCGATGTCGGACTGCTTCACGTCGATGCGCCCGCTTTCGTGCGGCACGGTGAGATGCGTATCGTGCGTGATGGGGTTTTCGATTTCCTTCACGAGGTGCGGCTTCATCACCACGCCGTTGTCCGCGAGCGTCGCCACCGCGTGAGCGAGTTGCAGGATCGTGAACGAGTTGTAGCCCTGGCCGATGCCGAGGCTGATCGTCTCGCCCTCGTACCAGCGCTGCATTTCGGGCTTGCGGTACGCCTTTCGCTTCCACTCGGTGGAGGGCAGGATGCCGCGCGCTTCGCCCGGAATGTCGATGCCCGTGATCTGGCCGAAGCCCCACGGCTTCATGAAGTCGGCGATGGCGTTGACGCCCAGATCGTGCGCGACCATGTAGAAATAGGTGTCGTTGGACACCATGATGGCGCGGTTCATGTCGATCCAGCCCTGGCCGCTGCGCACGTCGTTGCGGAACGTGTGGTTGCCGAACGTGTAGTAGCCGGGGTCCTGGAAACCCCATTGCGGCGTGCGCTTGTGCAGCGTGAGCGCGGCGAGCGCCATGAACGGCTTGTACGTGGAGCCGGGCGGATAGGTGCCGTGCAGCGGACGGTTCAGCAGCGGATGATCGGGCGAGTTGTTGAGTTCGTCCCAGGTCTGCTGGTCGATGCCGTCCACGAACGAGTTCGGATCGAAGCTGGGCGCCGAAACGAACGCGAGCACGTCGCCCGTGGAGGGCTCGATGGCCACCAGCGCGCCGCGCTTGCCCGCGAAGGCCTGCTCCGCCACTTCCTGCAGCCCGATGTCGAGCGAGAGCACGAGGTTGTTGCCAGGCGTCGCCTGCGTGCGCGAGAGCGTGCGCACGGGCCGCCCGCCCGCCGTCACCTCGACTTCCTCGAAGCCCGTCAGCCCGTGCAGCTCGGTTTCGTAGCTCTGTTCGACGCCGATCTTGCCGATGTAGTCCGTGCCCTTGTAGTTGTTCGCGTCGAGCCGCGGGTCGTAATGCTCGGGGTCGCTGTTGTTCTGCTCGCTCTGGTCGTCGATGCGTTCCTGGTCACGCTGCGAGATCCGGCCGATGTAGCCGATCACGTGCGCCGCCGTGGGTCCGAGCGGATATTGACGGAACAGCCGCGCGCGCACCTCGACGCCCGGAAAGCGGAAGCGCTGCGCGGTGAAGCGCGCCACTTCCTCGTCGGTGAGGCGCGTGCGGATGGGCAGGCTTTCGAAGTGCTTCGAATCTTCCAGCAGTTTCTTGAAGCGGCGCCGGTCGCGCGCGTCGATCGTGATGACCGTGGAAAGCTGGTCGATCACGTTGTCCAGCGTGTCGTTGAGCTTCGACGGCGTGATTTCGAGCGTGTACGCCGAGTAGTTCTTCGCGAGCACCACGCCGTTGCGGTCGGTGATGATGCCGCGGTTCGGCACGATGGGCGCGACCGAAATACGGTTCTCGTCGGCCTGCAACGAATACTTGCTGTGGTGCCAGACCTGCAGGTACAGGAACCGCAGCACGATGAGCCCGAAACAGACGAACACGAACAGGCCCGCCGCCGTCACGCGCAGGCGGAACCTGAAGAGTTGCTGCTGGGTGTCCTTGAATTCGGTCATGCGTAAACCAAAGGGCCGCGCGGGAAAAGGTCGCGACCGAAAAAGCGGCGTGGCCTGCTCAGATAGGCCGCGTGTCGTCCGGGTCTACCGGACGGCGCTGCGGCATCAGCAACAGGATGCTGGCGAGCGGCCACAGCGCGGCTTCCACGAAGCCGTCGATCAGATAGCCCCAGCCGGGAAAGGCTGCGCCCATCAACAGGCGAATGATGAACGGCACGACTTGCGCGCCCACCAGCAGCGGCATCACGGCAAGCGTCTGCCAGAGCGGCGAGACCCACAGCACGCGGCGATGAATCGTGATCGCGCCGTACGACAGCAACGTGTAGGCGAGCGCGTGCTCGCCCAGCAGGCTTGCATTGTGCACGTCCATGAGCAGGCCGAGCAGGAACGCGGTGCCCATGCCCACCTTGCGCGGCTGGTGCACGTTCCAGAACAGCAGCACGAGCGCGACGAAGTCGGGCACGCCGATCAGCTTGCCCCACGGCATCAGGTTCAGCAGGAACGCGGCGGCGAGGCTGAAGACGATGAAGTACGGATTGACGGGCTGCAGGATGTACTGGGGGCGGTTCATGGCTTGCTCCCCTGCGCCGGGCGCGGCTGGCTGGCGGCGCGGGCCGTCGCCGGCTTGCCGGCTGCCTCGGTGGGTGCTCTTGCCTCGGCGGTTTTCGGTTTCGTTTCTGCGGGCGGCGCTTTTGCGTCTGCTGCCTTGCCCGTGGTGGCGGGTTTGCCGTCCGGCTTGTCGGTGCTCTTCTCTGTGCCCTTTTCGGGCGCTTTCTCGGTGCCTTTGGCTGCGCCTTTATCGGTGCTCTTCGCGCCTTTCTTCGTCTTCGCGTCTTTTGCCGCAGACGCCGGCTCGGGTTCCGCGGGACGTGGCGGCGCGTCGGTCTGATAGCGCAGCACGAGCATCTGGCGCGCACCGCGCACGGCGGCAACGGGCACGCAAATCACGCGGGCAAACGCGGTGTCGGCCTGCTTGTCCACGCGAATCACCTTGGCGACTGGCAGCCCCGGCGGATAGACGCCGTCGAGCCCGCTCGTCACGAGTTCGTCGCCGGCCACCACGTCGGCGCTGATGGGCACGAAGCGCAGGTCGAGCGAGTCGCCCTTCGGCGTGCCGTAGATCACGCTGCGCAGGCCGGTGCGCAGTACCTGCACGGGCACGGCCTGGTCCTTGTCGGTGAGCAGCGTGACTTCGGATTGCAGCGGGAACACGCGCGTGACCTGCCCCACCACGCCGTCTTCACTCACGACGGGCGCGCCGTTGTGAATGCCTTGCTGAGAGCCGCTGCCGATCACGATCTTCTGCGTGAACGGATCGGCGGTGTCGTACTGAATTTCGACCGGGATGGATTGCGTGCTGGCGTGTTGCGAAAGCTGCAGCAGCGCACGAAGGTGCGCGTTTTCCACGCTGAGCGAGGCGGCAAGATTGGCTTCCTGAGCGAGCTTCAGGTTCTGCGCGTGAAGCTGGGTGTTTTCGCTGCGCAGTTGCGAACTGGTGACGGCCAGGTCCGCCGCGCCCATGAACAGGTCGCGCGGCACGAGCGCTGCGCGCTGCAGCGGATAGAGGCCCGCTCCAAGAATGCCGCGCACGATTTCCAGCGTGTTGAACCGCGCGTCGGAGACGAGCAGCACGAGCGAAAGTACGACGAAAAAGATCAGCCGTACGAGAGCCGACGGGCCTTGCTTGAAGAGGGGCGGCGGACTGTATTCCATGGTCGGCGCCGGGGGCGTGAGCGGTTGGGCGTAACAGCGGCGCTGGCGTGCGCCTTCAGCGGGCGGCGGCCCGGGGAACCCGAGCGAGCCGCACTGCTGGCATCAGAGAAGAACCCCGCTTCACTCGTACGAGAAGATGCTGCCGAGCTTGTCCATGCGCTCGAGGGCCATGCCCGAGCCGCGCACCACGCAGGTGAGCGGGTCTTCGGCCACGAGCACCGGCAGGCCGGTTTCTTCGGCGAGCAGACGGTCCAGGTCGCGCAGCAGGGCGCCGCCGCCCGTCAGCATCATGCCGCGCTCGGCGATGTCCGCGCCCAGTTCGGGCGGCGTCTGTTCGAGCGCGATCTTCACCGACGACACGATCTGGTTCAGCGGATCGGTGAGCGCCTCGAGAATTTCGTTGCTGGAGATGGTGAAGCTGCGCGGAATGCCCTCGGAGAGGTTGCGGCCCTTCACTTCCATTTCCTTGACTTCGGAGCCGGGGAACGCTGAGCCGATTTCCTTCTTGATGGCTTCGGCGGTCTGTTCGCCGATCAGCATGCCGTAGTTGCGGCGGATGTAGTTGACGATGGCCTCGTCGAACTTGTCGCCGCCCACGCGCACGGAGCCCTTGTAGACGATGCCGCCCAGCGAGATGACGCCCACTTCCGTGGTGCCGCCGCCGATGTCCACGACCATCGAACCCGTGGCTTCCGACACCGGCAGGCCCGCGCCGATCGCGGCCGCCATCGGCTCTTCGATCAGATAGACCTGCGAGGCGCCTGCGCCGTGCGCCGCTTCCTTGATGGCGCGGCGTTCCACCTGGGTGGAACCGCACGGCACGCAGATGATGATGCGCGGCGACGGCGAGAACATGCGCGATTCGTGAGCCGTCTTGATGAACTGCTTGATCATTTGCTCGGTGACGGTGAAGTCGGCGATCACGCCGTCTTTCATCGGCCGGATGGCTTCGATGTTGCCCGGCACCTTGCCGAGCATCTGCTTGGCTTCGCGGCCCACTGCCTGGATGGTTTTCTTGCCGTTGGGACCGCCTTCCTGGCGGATGGAGACGACCGAGGGTTCGTCGAGGACGATTCCTTTGCCACGCATGTAGATGAGCGTGTTGGCAGTGCCGAGGTCAATCGCCAGATCGTTGGAGAAGTAGCTGCGCAAAAAACCGAACATTCAAAATCCTGTCTCGCTGGGGCCGTGCCTCGCATCGCAATGGTGGAGGGCGGCAGCGGATAATTAAACAGCTTCGCGTCGGCAGATGCGCCGCCATGGGGAGCACGAAGCTGCGGGGATGTCTACCGGAGGCTTGCCGGGCTTCCTGCGATCCCGCTGCGGCATGACGCAGGTGGTTCGGGAAGGGGCGCAGGGCGGTCCGGGTTTGGGTCGAACGCGTAATGATACCTTATAATTTTGCCTGTTTTGCAGGATAAGGACGGTACTTTTTGCTGTCGCCGGCACGCCCTTCCGGGGCCGGTTCCTGCGTCGTAACCTGCTGTCGCGGCACCATTTTTTGCGCGCGGCGACCCACTGAATCTCTTCCGGTGACCGCATGTCCCTGACCCTTAACGATGTGAAGCGTATTGCGCACCTGGCGCGGCTCGAATTGCCCGACGCCGACGCCGAACACACGCTTGCCCAGCTCAACGAATTCTTCGGCCTCGTCGAGCAGATGCAGGCCGTGGACACCACGGGTATTGCGCCGCTCGCGCACCCGATCGAGCAGATCGAAGACGTCGCGCTGCGTCTGCGCGACGACGCCGTGACCGAGACCGTGCAGCGCGACGAGTACCAGCGCGTGGCCCCGGCGGTGCAGGACGGGCTCTACCTCGTGCCGAAGGTGATCGAGTAACGGCGGCAGGCGGCACAGCGGCCTTGCGCCGCAGGCGCCGCGGCGCATGTGGCGACCTTGTGATCGCGTTTCGCCCGATCCGTCGCCCCGCCTCTTTGGCCTTTTTGCATTCGGGACGCAACCTGCCGGCGGGCAGGCCAGCCCCACCGGCAGCGCTTTAGCGCACTGCCGCGCTCTCCAGGAACCACGCAATGCATGAAAAAAGCTTGACCGAACTGCGCGCCGCGCTCGCTGCGAAGGAATGCTCCGCAGTGGAGCTGGCGCAGCTGTATCTGAAGCGAATCGAAGCGCAGCAGGGCCTGAACGCCTTCGTGCAGGTCGATCCGGACCTCACGCTCGCGCAGGCGAAAGCCGCCGACGTCCGTCTCGCGACTGGCGACGCCGGTCCGCTCACGGGTGTGCCGGTTGCCCACAAGGACGTGTTCGTGACGCGCGGCTGGCGCTCCACGGCGGGCTCGAAGATGCTCGCGAACTACGTGAGCCCGTTCGACGCCACGGTCGTGGCGCGGCTGGAACGTGCGGGCATGGTCTGCGTCGGCAAGACCAACATGGACGAGTTCGCAATGGGCTCGTCGAACGAAAACTCCGCGTTCGGCGCCGTGCACAACCCGTGGGACGTGAAGGCCGTGCCGGGCGGCTCGTCGGGCGGCTCGGCAGCGGCTGTGGCCGCGCGTCTCGCGCCTGCTGCCACCGCGACGGACACGGGCGGCTCCATCCGTCAGCCCGCGTCGTTCTCGGGCGTCACAGGCATCAAGCCGACGTATGGCCGCGTGTCGCGCTACGGCATGATCGCGTTCGCCTCGTCGCTGGACCAGGCTGGCCCGATGGCGCGCAGCGCCGCCGATTGCGCCACGCTGCTCAATGCGATGGCCGGCTTCGACGAGCGCGATTCGACGAGCCTCGTGCGCGACGACGAAGACTACACGCGCTACCTCGGCAAGGCGTGGTCCGCCGACGCCGCCGACAACGCCGCCGCGAACAAGCCGCTCGCCGGCCTGCGCATCGGTCTGCCGAAGGAGTACTTCGGCGCGGGTCTTGCCGAAGACGTGCGCGCCTCCGTGGACGCCGCGCTGCGCCAGTACGAGGCACTCGGCGCCACGCTCGTGGAAGTGTCGCTGCCCAAGACCGAGCTTTCGATCCCCGTCTACTACGTGATCGCGCCGGCCGAGGCTTCGTCGAACCTGTCGCGCTTCGACGGCGTGCGTTACGGCCACCGCGCGGCCGAATATCGCGATCTTCTCGACATGTACAAGAAGTCGCGCGCCGAGGGCTTCGGTCCCGAAGTGAAGCGCCGCATCCTTGTGGGCACCTACGTGCTCTCGCACGGCTACTACGACGCCTACTACCTCCAGGCGCAGAAAATCCGCCGCATCATCGCGCAGGACTTCCAGGAAGCCTTCCGCCAGTGCGACGTCATCATGGGGCCGGTGGCGCCTTCGGTGGCGTGGGATATCGGCGCGAAGGGCGACGATCCCGTGCAGATGTACCTCGCGGACATCTACACGCTGTCGGTGAGCCTCGCGGGTCTGCCCGGCATGAGCGTGCCCTGCGGCTTCGGCGCGGGCGCGAACGGTCAGCGGCCAGTGGGCTTGCAGATCATCGGCAACTATTTCAACGAAGCCCGGATGCTGCAGGTCGCGGACGCGTTCCAGCGCGTGACCGACTGGCATCGCAAGGCACCGGGAGGAATCTGACATGCAGTGGGAAGTGGTGATCGGCCTCGAGACGCACGCGCAGCTCTCGACCGCCTCGAAGATTTTCTCCGGCGCATCCACGCAGTTCGGCGCGGCGCCGAATACGCAGGCATGCCCCGTGGACCTCGCCTTGCCCGGCGTGCTGCCGGTGATGAACCGCGGCGCCGTGGAACGCGCCATCCGCTTCGGTCTTGCGATCGGCGCGACGGTGGCCCCGCGCAGCATCTTCGCGCGCAAGAACTATTTCTACCCTGATCTTCCGAAGGGCTATCAGATCAGTCAGTACGAGATTCCCGTCGTGCAGGGCGGCACCGTCACGATCCAGGTGCCCGCTAACGAAAAGACCGGCGCGGCCGCTTACGAGAAGACCATCAACCTCACGCGCGCCCACCTCGAAGAGGACGCCGGCAAGTCGCTGCACGAAGACTTCGCGGGCATGACGGGCATTGACCTGAACCGCGCCGGCACGCCGCTGCTCGAAATCGTCACCGAGCCGGAAATGCGCAGTGCCGCCGAAGCCGTCGCCTACGCGAAGGCGTTGCACGCGCTCGTGATGTGGCTCGGCATCTGCGACGGCAACATGCAGGAAGGGTCGTTCCGTTGCGACGCGAACGTGTCCGTGCGGCCGGTGGGCCAGAAGGAATTCGGCACGCGCGCCGAGATCAAGAACCTCAACTCGTTCCGCTTCCTCGAAGACGCCATCAACTACGAAGTGCGCCGCCAGATCGAGCTGATCGAAGACGGCGGCACCGTCGTGCAGGAAACGCGTCTCTACGACCCGGACCGTCGCGAGACGCGCTCCATGCGCAGCAAGGAAGACGCCCACGACTACCGCTATTTCCCCGACCCTGACCTGATGCCGCTCGTGATCGACGCGGCCTGGGTGGAACGCGTGAAGGGCGAGATGCCGGAGCTGCCGGCCGGCATGCAGCGGCGCTTCGTCGAACAGTACGGCGTGACGCCGTATGACGCGGGCGTGCTGACGTCGAGCAAGGCGATGGCTGGGTACTTCGAGGCGGTGGTGGCGAAGGCGGGCGCAGCCCAGTCAAAGGTCGCGGCCAACTGGCTGATGGGCGAAGTGTCGTCGCAGTTGAACCGCGAAGGGCTCGATGTCGAGCAGAGCCCGGTTTCCGCGGCGCAACTCGCATTGCTGCTGCAACGCATTGCGGACGGCACGATCTCGAACAAGATCGCCAAGGAAGTGTTCCTCGCCATGTGGGACGAGAAGGCCACGGACGAAGGCGCGGCCGACCGCATCATCGAGGCGAAGGGTCTCAAGCAGATTTCGGATACCGGCGCGCTCGAAGCGATCATCGACGAAGTGCTGGCCGCCAACCAGAAGTCCGTGGACGAGTACCGCGCGGGCAAGGACAAGGCATTCAACGCGCTGATCGGCCAGGCGATGAAGGCGACCAAGGGCAAGGCGAATCCGCAGCAGGTCAACGAATTGCTGAAGAAGAAGCTATCCTCGTAAGCCGGCTGGCGGCGGCGCGCCTCGGCTCGCGCCATCGCGCGTGAACCGAACGGGGCGAACCAGCCGGTTCGTCCCGGCAAGCGCGCCGCCATGCGCTTGTCTTGACTGGAGCACTGGATGGCGAAAGCACCCGACCTCGACGATTTCCGCGTGCCGTTCTTCGGCGAAAGCAAGAAGGCGAAGAAGTTCGCACTCGCAGATTTCGACCCGGCTGCGAAGCCGTTCTCGCGAGGATCGAAGGACGCGGACCGCGAGCGCCTCACCGAAGTCACGATGAAGCTCGACTCGCAGCAAGACCGGCTCTACGCGCAGCGTTACCAGCGCGTGCTGCTCGTGCTGCAAGGCATGGATACGAGCGGCAAGGACGGCACGATCCGTGCCGTATTCCATGAGGTCGACCCGCTCGGCATCCGCATCGTGCCGTTCAAGGCGCCCACGCCCATCGAATCGGCGCACGACTTCCTCTGGCGCGTGCACGCTCACGCGCCCGCCGCAGGCGAACTGGCCATCTTCAACCGCAGCCACTACGAAGACGTGCTGGTGCCCTACGTGCTGGGCCAGATCGACGACGTGGAGCGCGAACGGCGCTTTCGCCACATCCGCCAGTTCGAGTCGCTGCTGGCCGAGAGCGGCACGGCCATCATCAAGTGCCTGCTGCACATTTCGAAGGAAGAGCAGCGCAAGCGCATCCAGGCGCGCATCGACGACCCCACCAAGCACTGGAAGTTCGACGTCTCCGACCTCGCCGCCCGCAAGCTCTGGGACCCGTATCAGACCGCCTACGGCGAGGCGCTCGCGGCCACGTCCACCGAAATCGCGCCGTGGTACGTGGTTCCCGCCGACTCGAAGACGCACCGTAACCTCATGGTGGCGGAACTACTGCTGCGTCTGCTCGAATCGATGAACCTCGAATACCCGGCGGCGAAGGAATCGCTGAAGGGCCTGCAGGTGGAATAAGCACGATCCGTGTGCGCCGGCGCATGAGCGCCGGCCCGCGGCAACCCACTACAAAGAAGGAAAGACATGTTGCGTGTGATCACCGCCAACCTCAACGGCATTCGTTCCGCGGCGAAAAAAGGCTTCTTCGACTGGTTCGGCACCCAGGGCGCCGACGTGCTCTGCGTGCAGGAAATCAAGTGCTCGCAGGACGACATGACGCCCGAGTTCCTCGCGCCGCACGACTTCACCGGCTACTTCCAGCACGCGGTGAAAAAGGGCTACAGCGGTGCGGGGCTCTATACGCGGCATGAGCCGGACGAAGTCGTGATCGGCTTCGGCAGCAAGGAGTTCGACCCGGAAGGCCGCTATGTCGAGGCGCGCTTCGGCAAGCTCTCCATCGTCTCCGTATATGTGCCCTCCGGTTCGAGCGGCGACGAGCGCCAGCAGGCCAAGTACCGCTTCATGGACGAGTTCATGCCGCACCTCGCGGCGCTGCGTGAGGAGCGCGAGGTGATCGTGTGCGGCGATGTGAACATCGTCCACAAGGAAATCGACATCAAGAACTGGAAGAGCAACCAGAAGAATTCGGGCTGCCTCCCCGAAGAGCGCGCGTGGCTCACGAAGCTCTTCGACGAAGTGGGTTACGTCGACGTGTTCCGCACACTTGACCAGCGGCCCGAGCAGTACACGTGGTGGAGCAATCGTGGTCAGGCGTATGCGAAGAACGTGGGATGGCGCATCGACTATCAGATCGCGACGCCCGGCATTGCCGGCAAGGCGAAGCGCACCTCGATCTTTCGAGACATCAAGTTCAGCGATCACGCGCCGCTCACGGTCGACTACGACCACAAGCTCAAGGCGAAGGCTTAACGCCGTTGTCCTGCAGGCGTGCGCGGCATGCCTGCGTAGTCAGGCAGCGCATCCACCGTGCTGCCCACCGCTTTCGCGTAGAGCGGCAGCATGTCGGTGAGCCGCTTCATGATGTCCTTGCGGCGCGCGGCCGTGTACGGGTGCACGTAGATGAAGCCCTGCTCGCGGTCGGTGCGCGTCGCGACGGCGAGCTTGTCCCACAGCGTGACGGCGGCGCGCGGATCGTAGCCCGCGCGCGAGGCGATGTCCGCGCCGATCACGTCGGCTTCCGTTTCATCGGCGCTTTCGTACTTCATTTCGAGCAACTGCGTGCCGATGCCGAGCGGCGCCGCGCCGAGATCGGCGAGGCCGAACAGCTGCGGAATGGTGCCCGAGCCGAGCTGCGCCGCCTGCTGTTCGCCGAGGCGTTCGCGCGCATGTTCGCGCAGCGCGTGCGCGATCTCGTGGGCTGTGAGCACGCCCAGTTCGTCGTCGTTGAGCCGCACGCGGTCCAGCATGCCGGCGTACATCACCACCTTGCCGCCCGGCAGGCAGTACATGCGGATCGCCGACGACTGGATCACCGCGACATCCCACTTCCAGCCCTTCACGCGGTCGTTCCACTTCGACGAGTAGGACGCGAGCCGGCTCACGACGGCGCGCACGCGCTTCACGCGCGCATCGCTTTCGGGATACAGCCGGTCCTGGTGCTGCGCGCCGTAGACGATCTGCTGGAACTCTTCGGCAGCCTGCGCCTCGAGCATCGACGACGGAATCAGGTTGCGGAACGTCGCCATGTTGGGGCCGTAGCGCACCTGGCCGGTCGGGCTGAAGGGCGTGCCGGCGGGCGTGGAACTGTTGCCCATGGTCGTGGCGGACCCCGGTGTAGCCGCGGGTGCGCCGTGTGCCGCCGTGGAGGTGGTCGAAGCCGGTGTGGCCGCGGACGGATGGCCTGCTGTGTTGAATGCCGGTGCCGTGGTGGGCGTAGCGCTGGTCGTTGCGCCGGAGCTGCTCATGCCGGTGGCACTGCCCACGCCAGCTGCGCTGCCCGTGCCGCCTGGGGGCGCATCGGCGGCGCGTGCTGTGTGCAAAAGCCCCGTGATGGTCAGCATTCCGAAAACTGCCAACGCGCCAAGCCGCGACGATGCCGGCCACGAAGCGCCGCGTCCGCAGTCCGCTGCCACGGTGGCCAGCGTCTTCACGAGCGCAGCCTCCACGGCGCGATGCGCACGAGCAGCAGCATGCCCGGCAGCGCAAGCGCGGTACACGCAAGGAAGTAATCGAACCAGCCGATCTGCGCGACCACATAGCCGCTCGCCGCCGACGCAAGCGTGCGCGGCACCGAAGCGAGGCTCGTGAAGAGCGCGAACTGCGTGGCCGTGTAGCGCGGGTCCGTGGTGCTGGCGATGTAGGCGGTGAACGCGGCCATCGTGAGGCCGGTCGCGAAGGTCTCCAGACCGAACACGAGTGCGAGCGCGACCGACTTCGGATCGAGCTGCATCTGCGAACTCGCGCCGAACACGGCGAAGAGCTTGCTCATCAAGTGACTTGTGGCCACAGTGAAGTCGTAGAGTGCCGCGAGCACGGGCGAGTCGGGCCCCACCTGCGCGAGCCACGCGAAGCCGAGCGTCGAGATCATCTGCAACGCGCCGAAGATCCAGAGCCCGCGGCCAATGCCGATCTTCACCAGCCACACGCCGCCTATGATGCCGCCCGCGAGGCTCGCGCCGAACGCCGTCGTCTTCGCGATCACGCCGATCTGCGTGCGCGAGAAGCCGATATCGAGAAAGAACGACGTCGAGAGCGTGGTCGCCATCGTGTCGCCGAGCTTGTAGAGAAAGATGAACGCGAGCACGAACAGTGCGCCGCGCCAGCCGTCGCGCTGAACGAACTCGCGAAACGGCAGGATGATGGCGTCGCGAAGGTTCTTCGGCGGCGTGCCGTGCACTTCGGGCTCGCGCACCACGAGCGTCATGATCATGCCGGGCAGCATGAACGCGGCGGTGACGGCGAACACCGTGGTCCACGGCAGATGGTCGGACAGAATCAGCGCGAGCGAACCGGGAATCAGCGCGGCAATCTTGTACGCGTTCACGTGCACCGCGTTGCCGAGGCCCTGTTGCGTGTCAGAGAGCAGTTCGCGGCGGTAGGCGTCGATCACGATGTCCTGGCTCGCGCCGAAGAACGCGACGAGCGCGGTGAGCGCGGCCACGGTCCAGATCGAATCACGCGGCGAGACGAAGCCGAGCGCCGCGATGGCGCCCGCCACGAGGATCTGCGTGAGCAGCATCCAGCCACGCCGACGGCCCGGCCGCCAGCCCGGCAGACGCGGCACGTAGCGGTCCATGAGCGGCGCCCACACGAACTTCCACGTGTAGGGAAACTGGATCAACGCGAAGAGACCGATTTCCTTGAGGTTCACGCCTTCCGAACGCAGCCACGCCTGCACGAGATAGACCAGCGTGAAGAGCGGCAAGCCCGACGTGAAGCCCAGAAACACGCAGATCAGCATGTGCGTGTTCAGATACGCACGCCAGCCGGGATGTTCTTCGTGGGCAGTGAGTGCGGGCACCTCGTGCGGCGGATTCGGCATGTGGCAGCGGTGTGGAGCGTGGGTCAGCGGATGGAGTTGGAATCGCGCCGATCGGCCCCGTCGCGGCGGCCCGGTCAGCTTTTCCTGACGCGATAGACCGCAAGACTACCACGCCAGTTCGCGCCCCAACGCACCGTCTGGCCGCCGTGCAGCACCACGCGGTCGAGAATTTCGATGCCCACTTCCGGCGCGAGCGCTTCGAAGTCCTTGATGGTCAGCACGCGCACGTTCGGCGTGTTGTGCCACTGGTACGGCAGCGACTTCGATACCGGCATGCGGCCGCGCAGCACCGAAAGCCGGTGCGGCCAGTAGCCGAAGTTCGGGAACGACACGATGCACTCTTTGCCCACGCGCACGGTCTCGCGCAGGATCGCGGCGGTCTGGTGGATGGTCTGCAGCGTTTGCGAGAGGATCGCGAAGTCGAAGCTGGCGTCTTCGAAGAGCCGCAGGCCGTCTTCGAGGTTCTGCTGGATCACGTTGATGCCGTTTTTCGTGGAAGCGAGCACGCCGGCGTCGTTGATCTCGATGCCGTAGCCCGACACCTCGAGTTCCTCGGTGAGCAGCGAGAGCAGCGAGCCGTCGCCGCAGCCGAGGTCGAGCACCGTGGAGCGCGGCTCCACCCAGCGGGCAATGGCGCGGAAGTCCTCGCGCGTGGCGAGATTGTCGAATGCGGTCTGGTTCATACGCCAACCTCGGCGGCAATGCGTTCGTAATAGGCGCGCATCAGGTTGTGGTAGCGCGCGTCGTCGAGCAGGAAGGCGTCGTGGCCGTGCGGCGCGTCGATTTCGGCATACGTGACCTGGCGCTTGTGATCGAGCAGCGCCTTCACGATTTCGCGCGAACGCGCGGGCGCGAAACGCCAGTCGGTCGTGAAGCTCGCGATGAAGTACTTCGCCTTCGTATGGGCGAGCGCCGCGGTGAGGTCGCCGTCGTAGGCCTTGGCCGGGTCGAAGTAGTCGAGCGCGCGCGTGATCAGTAGGTAGGTGTTCGCGTCGAAGTACTCGGCGAACTTGTCGCCCTGGTAGCGCAGGTACGACTCCACTTCGAACTCCACGTCGAAGCTGAAGTTGTAGGCGTCGTGGGCGCCTTCGGCGCGGCGCAGCGCCCGGCCAAATTTGGCCGCCATGTCGTCGTCGGAGAGATACGTGATGTGGCCGATCATGCGCGCCACGCGCAGGCCGCGCTTGGGCTTCACGCCGTGCGCGTAGTAGTCGCCGCCGTGGAAGTCGGGGTCCGAGAGAATCGCGGAGCGCGCCACCTCGTTGAACGCGATGTTCTGTGCCGAGAGCTTGGGCGTGGACGCGACCACGATGCAATGGCCCACGCGGTCCGGGTACATCGTGCTCCACGCGAGCGCCTGCATGCCGCCGAGGCTACCGCCCATCACGGCCGCGAATTTTTCGATGCCGAACAGGTCGGCCACGCGGGCCTGCGCGTTCACCCAGTCTTCCACCGTGACGACAGGAAAGCTCGCGCCATACGGGCGGCCCGTGCTGGGGTCGATGCTCATGGGTCCCGTGGAGCCGAAGCACGAACCCAGGTTGTTCACGCCGATCACGAAGAAGCGGTTAGTGTCGAGCGGCTTGCCCGGGCCCACCATGTTGTCCCACCAGCCGACGTTCTTGGGGTCGTCGGCGTAGACGCCCGCAACGTGGTGCGAGGCGTTGAGCGCGTGGCAGACGAGCACGGCGTTGCTGCGCCCGGCATTGAGGGTGCCGTAGGTCTCGACCATGAGGTCGTAGCCGGCCAGCGAGCTGCCGTTCTGCAGACGCAGCGGCTCGGCAAAATGCAGTTTTTGTGGAGCGACGATCCCGATGGATTCCATTCATTCCGCCTAGATGACAGGGCGGCTAAATGGTGTCTGCGGTGCGCGGGAGGAAGGAGAGTGCGCGGCTGACGACCTCTTTAGCCGCATTTGTAGTGAACCGCTGGGACTGGCCCGGCTGGTTCGCGCGCCCGCAATCGAGTCAGCAAATCGGCGCGTATTGGTGATGCCTTGGTGAACGCAGAGTATAGCGGAAAATGCGCGGCGACCGGCTGAAGCGCTTCGGTTGAATGACGGGGCTCGGGGCGCTCTTTGAGCGCTCACCGGCTGCCGCCTCGCGGCGGCCGTCGATGCTACTGGAGGATGAGCCGCAACTGCGCGTCGGCCTGCTCGCCGGGCTCGCGCACAAAGCCGCTCTTGGCGTAGCGATGCCAGCGGCCGATCACGTAGCTCACGAGCAGGCTCGCGCGAACCACCGGGTCGTAATCGGGCGGCAGCGGCACGGCG
Source organism: Paraburkholderia kururiensis (assembly GCF_034424375.1). Taxonomy (NCBI): domain Bacteria; kingdom Pseudomonadati; phylum Pseudomonadota; class Betaproteobacteria; order Burkholderiales; family Burkholderiaceae; genus Paraburkholderia; species Paraburkholderia kururiensis. The sequence goes on from NZ_CP139965.1 coordinate 4,431,158, forward strand.
GCAGTCTCGGCGCTGCCGTGAGCCGACGCGGCTGACGTGCCGGCGTCCGTCAGCCCGACCCGCAGGCATTGCTTCACCGACGCCTCGATGCGCTCGGTCATCTGGTTCACGCGCTCGGTGAGCCGTTCGTGCTCGCCCACCAGGGCCTCGCCCGTCAGAACGCGCGTCATGCCGGGATTTTTCGCGGCGAAATTGAGCAGCATGAGCCCGATGGCACGCGCCTGGAGCACGCCGTTCGGCTCTTTTGCGACGATCTGGTTGATGAGCCCGAAGATGGTCTGCTCGATGAACTCGATAAGGCCTTCGAACATCTGCGCCTTGCTCGCGAAATGGCGATATAGCGCCGCTTCGGATACGCCGATGCGGGCCGCGAGCGCCGCCGTGGTGATCTTTTCGCTCTTGGGCGCTTCGAGCATGGTGGCGAGCGTTTGCAGAATGTGCACGCGGCGCTCGCCGGGTTTCGGGCGACCTGCCCGCTGGGACGCCGACGGGGCGCCTGCTTCTGCGTCGCCGTCCGCGGTTGCCGCTCGTGGCGACGACGGCGCGGCGGAGCGCCCAGCGTCGGGCAGATCTTCGTCTACGGCTGCGTCAGGTCTGGCGTTTGGCTGCATGAGTGTCGCCCCTTGAATCGCGTCCGGCCGGTGCCGGTGTGCAACGATTTTAGCGAACGAATGCAGCGATCGACATAATGCGGACGGCCAGTGCCGGGCAGCCGGGCCGGCACGCCGGGCGCGCGCGGCAGGGCGGCCAGGTGTCCCGTGATCCAGACGGTGCGGATGCCGAGGCGCCGGTAGCGCTTCAGGTGGCCGCGCGTGTCTTCGACGAGCGTTGCGTCGCGCAGCGGCACGTGGGCGTCGCGCATGGCTCGCCGGAGCATGGTGGCGTCCGGCTTGGCGCGCCAGCCGTGGCGGTCGCGCATGTGTTCGATGGCGATCACGCGCTCGAAGAGCCGCTCGATGCCGAGTTCCGCGAGCACGGCGCGCGCATAGGCCTCGGGCGCGTTGGTGAGCACGATCTTGCGCCCCGGCAGCGCGGCGACGAGGCGCGCGATGCCGCGCTCGGCGCGCAGCATGGAACGCAGGTCCGGGAAGGTGTGGACGACCTCGAGGAAATGGTGCGGATCGACCGGATGGTGACGCGTGAGGCCGAGCAGCGTGGCGCCGTACCGCTGCGTGTAACTCGTGCGCAACTGGTTGGCCTCGTCGTGGCTGACCTCGAGCACGTCGACGATGTATTGCGTCATCGCCCGATTGATGGCCGGAAAGACCGCGTGCGAGGCCGCGTGCAGCGTGTTGTCCAGATCGAAGAGCCACACCGGCGCGCCGCGATGCGCGCGAGGCCGCCGGCGCCGCGCACGGACGAACGTGGGCACGTGCGTTCCGTGGCCGCTCAATGGGAGCGGATCATCGTGCCGAAGGGCTGCTCGGTGAGAATTTCGAGCAGCACCGAGTGCTCGATGCGGCCGTCGATGATGTGAACCGAATGCACGCCGCTCTTGGCGGCATCCAGCGCGGACGCGATCTTCGGCAGCATGCCGCCTGAAATCGTGCCGTCGGCGAAGAGCGCGTCGATCTCGCGGGCGGAGAGGTCGGTAAGCAGGTTGCCGGCCTTGTCCATGACGCCCGGGATGTTGGTCATCATCACCAGTTTCTCGGCGTTCAGCACGACGGCCAGCTTGCCGGCCACGAGGTCGGCGTTGATGTTGTACGAGAGGCCGTCTTCACCGAAGCCGATGGGCGAAATGACGGGGATGAACGCGTCGTCCTGGAGCGCCTTCACCACCGCGGGATTGATGGCTTCGACTTCGCCCACCTGGCCGATGTCGACGTACTGACCGGGATTGTCCCGGTCCGGCATCATCAGCTTGCGGGCATGGATGAGACCGCCGTCCTTACCCGTGAGGCCCACCGCGTGGCCGCCGAAGTGGTTGATGAGCGTAACGATGTCCTGCTGCACTTCGCCACCCAGCACCCATTCGACGACTTCCATCGTCTCTTCGTCCGTGACGCGCATGCCCTGGATGAAGGTGCCCTGCTTGCCGATCTTCTTGAGCGCCTGGTCGATCTGCGGTCCGCCGCCGTGCACGATGACCGGATTGATGCCCACCAGCTTCAGCAGGATCACGTCGCGCGCGAAGCCCTGCTTGAGCCGCTCTTCCGTCATGGCGTTGCCGCCGTACTTGATGACCACGGTCTTGCCGTGATACTGGCGAATGTAGGGCAGCGCCTCGGCCAGGATTTCGGCCTTGAGGGTGGGAGGAATCTGCGAGAGGTCGGCAGGTTCGGACATGGCGGCGGGCTCGGCGTGAAACGGTAAAAGAATCGACGGCGGTGGGTGGAATCAACCGCGAATTGTACAGGACTGGCGCGCTGCAACAGGCATTTCCGCCCGTGCATTCGGGGGCTGCCGAATGGGGTATCGCGGGGGGAGCATGCGGTTTTTGTCTTGCTTCCGCCCACGCTCTTGCGCGATGTGTAAAACCCGTCTGCCGCTGCATCCGGCACATCTGCGCGACAGCGTTGGCAGGAAACTGCGCGTGCAACCCCCGGGGCGCTCACGCACAGTCGGGCCTCGCGACTCGTGGCATCATTTCCTCACCTTCAGCTTCGTCCGTCTTTTTCCACGGGAAATCGCAATGAGCCAGTCCGCATCCACCTCCAGGGAGCCGGCGAGTGTGCGGTGCCCGCGCTGCGGCCGGGCGTTCGACTGCGGCCGCCACACCGACCCGTTCGACTGCTGGTGCCAGGCCATGCCGGCTGTGCAGGCCGACCGCCTGGTCCACGGCATGCCGTGCCTGTGCCCCGAGTGCCTCGCCGACGACCTCGCCAGCGCCCAGGCGCGGCCCACCGATCCGCTCGGGCCCACGGGCGCCTGAGCCGGGGGGGGGCGGTGGGAAGGGTCCGTTCTCCCTGCGGCGACAATGCACAGGTGTTGACGTGGACGAAATAACGAGTCCGCGCCGCAGTGCCGCGAGCGGTTAAACTCCCCGCATGCATCGAATCACCATGACCGGCCGCGTCAATCTCGGCCATCTGTTCTGGCTGCGCAGTCTCGCGATCATCGGGCAACTCTGCACGATCGCCGCCGTGCAGATCTTCTTCGGCGTGCACCTGCCCATTCCGGCCATGCTGCTCGTGATCGCGCTGGAGGTCATTTTCAACGGGCTCACGTGGCTGCGCGTTTCGCAGGAGCGGCCGGAATCCAATCTGGAACTGTTCGGCCAGATCTGGGTGGACCTGGGCGCGCTCTCGGCGCTGCTGTTTCTCTCCGGCGGCACGACCAATCCGTTCGTTTCGCTTTATCTGCCGTCGCTTGCCATTGCCGCCGCGGTGCTGCCGTGGCACCTGATGCTGTGGCTCGCGGCGTTCGCGGTGTCGTGCTACGCGGTACTCGGGTTCGACTCGGTGCCGCTCAACATGGACAACCCGGCGAACCTGTTCGACTACTACCGCGCCGGCATGTGGGTGAACTTCATGGTGAGTGTGGGGTTGATCGCGTGGTTCGTGGCGCGCATGTCGGGCGCGCTGCGCCAGCGCGACGCGGCGCTCGGCGACGCGCAGCAGCGGCTGTTGCGCGACGAGCGAGCCGTGGCCCTCGGCGTGCAGGCCGCCACCGTCGCGCACGAGATCGGCACGCCGCTTTCCACGATCGCCATGCTGACCGAGGAGCTGCGCGACGCCGCCCGCACCGACGCGGGCCTCGCGCCCTACGCAGCTGACCTCGAGCTGCTCGAAAAGCAGATGACGTTGTGCACCTCGGCGCTGGCCCGGCTGCGTAGCCGCGCGTCGTCGGGCGGCAGCCGCCAGGCGGTGAGCGAATGGATGGGCCCGTTTGCCGAGCAATGGCGGCTGCGCCATCCGCATGTGAAGTTCGAGCTGATGGGTGACCCTCCCGCCAACCTCGCCGTGGACGACACGGTGGCCGTTGGCCAGATTCTCACCATCCTGCTCGACAACGCCGCGCGCGTGAGCCGCGATCACGTCACGCTGGCCGCGCGTTCTGCCGGCCGCGACGACCTCGTCGAATTCGAGGTGTGCGACGCCGGCCCCGGCATTCCCGCGTCGTTGCGGGCATCGCTCGGTACGACGCCGGTGGATAGCACGCAGGGCGGCCACGGCGTGGGGCTGTACCTCGCGTTTTCGGCGGCGGCGCGGCTGGGCGGATCGATCGAGCTGGCCGATGTGGCTCCTGCCGGGGCGTCGGCGGCGTCGTCGGCTTCGTCGGCAGGGCCGGCGGCCGGGAGCGGCCGGGCGCCACGCGGTACGCGCGCGCTCTTGCGCATGCCCGCCACGCGTATCGCGGTTGCGGCCTCAACCGGGGTGGATGCTGCTGGCGGCGTCACCGGTTCTGCGGCGACATGATCCAGGTCATTTCATCGCGGCGCGAAAGGCGCAGCATCAGGAATTAACCAGGCGCGGTGGCTGGTGAAGGACAAACGGCCAGGGACAAAGGACCTGAAGGCCTGAAAGGTCTAAAGGGTTGGGCGGCCGCACCGCATAACACGGAGAAAAGATCAATGAGCGACATGAATTTCCTGGTGATCGACGACGACGAGGTGTTCTCGGGCATTCTGGCCCGCGGCCTCGCCCGGCGCGGCTTTACGGTGCAGCAGGCACACGATGGGGACGAGGCGGTCCGGTTGGCGAATCAGCAGAAATTCGGCCAGATCACGGTGGACCTGCATCTCGGCAACGATTCCGGGCTGAGCCTTGTGGCGCCGCTGCGCGAGCTTCAGCCGGACGCGCGCATCCTCGTGCTGACCGGGTACGCGAGCATTGCCACCGCCGTTCAGGCAGTGAAGGACGGCGCGGACAACTACCTCGCCAAGCCCGCGAACGTCGAGACGATTCTTTCGGCGCTGCAGACCGAGGCGAGTGCGGTCCAGGCCGAAGAGGCGCTAGAACACCCCATGCCGCTTTCGGTGGCGCGGCTCGAATGGGAGCACATCCAGCGCGTGCTGGCCGAGAACGGCGGCAATATCTCCGCGACGGCGCGGGCGCTCAACATGCATCGGCGCACGCTGCAGCGCAAGCTCGCGAAGCGGCCGGTGAAGCAGTGAACGCGGGACGCTGGAAGGCGGCCGCGGAAACGAAAACGCCCGGCGCGTCGTGCGCCGGGCGTCCTGCTCAGTTCGACTTGAAGGCTGATTAAAGCACGTAGCGCGAGAGGTCCTCGTCCTGCGAGACTTCGTTCAATGCGCGATCCACGTAAGCGGCGTCGATGGTCACGCTGTTGCCCGCATGGTTGCCGGCAGCAAACGAGATTTCCTCCAGCAGCTTTTCGATCACCGTGTAGAGCCGGCGCGCGCCGATGTTCTCGGTCTTCTCGTTCACCGCGTAGGCAATCTCCGCGAGGCGCCGGATGCCGTCTTCGGCGAAGTCGAGCTGCACGTCTTCGGTGGCGAGCAGCGCCTGGTATTGCTTGACGAGGCTCGCGTCGGTGGCCACCAGAATCGCCTCGAAGTCCTTCACGGAAAGCGAATCCAGTTCGACACGGATCGGAAAGCGTCCCTGCAGTTCGGGAATCAGGTCGCTCGGCTTGGCCAGATGGAACGCGCCGCTCGCGATGAACAGGATGTGATCGGTCTTCACCATCCCGTACTTCGTGTTGATAGTGGTGCCTTCCACGAGCGGCAGCAGGTCGCGCTGCACGCCCTGGCGCGACACCTCGCCGGCGCCGGCTTCGTTGCGTGAGGTGATCTTGTCGATTTCGTCGAGGAACACGATGCCGTTCTGCTCGACGTTCTGCACGGCCTTCGTTTTCACTTCCTCTTCGTTGAGCATCTTGCCGGCTTCTTCGTCGGTCAGCACTTTCAGCGCCTCGCTCACCTTCAGCTTGCGGCGCGTTTTCTTGCCGCCGCCCAGATTCGCGAACATCGAACGGATCTGCTCGGTCATATCTTCCATGCCCGGCGGTCCCATGATGTCCATGCCGACTTGCGGCAACTCCACGTCGAGTTCGATTTCCTTGTCGTCGAGCTGGCCTTCGCGCAGACGCTTGCGGAAGGTCTGGCGCGTGGTGCTGTCCGTGTCGCCGTGGCTGCTGTCGCCCGTGGAGCCGAAGCCGACCGGGCGTGCGGGCGGCAGCAGGATATCGAGAATGCGGTCTTCGGCGAGGTCTTGCGCCTTCGTGCGGACCTTGCGCATTTCCGCTTCGCGCGTCTGCTTGACGGAGATTTCGATCAGGTCGCGCACGATGCTGTCGACGTCTCGCCCCACGTAGCCCACTTCGGTGAACTTCGTGGCTTCGATCTTGATGAACGGCGCGTCGGCCAGCTTCGCGAGACGGCGCGCAATTTCGGTTTTACCGACACCCGTCGGTCCGATCATCAGAATGTTCTTGGGGGTGATTTCCTGGCGCAGCGGCTCGGCCACCTGCTGCCGGCGCCAGCGATTGCGCAATGCGACGGCGACGGCTTTCTTCGCGCGCGCCTGGCCAATGATGTGCTTGTCGAGTTCCGAGACGATCTCGGCAGGGGTCATGGTGCTCATCGTGGATCAGTCCTTGGCTCGTCCGTTATGTCCGTTACGTCCGTTACTCGATGGTCTCGATGACGCGGTTGTGGTTCGTGTAGATGCACATGTCGCCGGCAATCTCCAGCGACTTCTCCACGATCTCGCGCGGCGACAGGTCGGTGTTTTCCGCCAGCGCACGCGCGGCCGCCTGAGCGTAGGCACCGCCCGAGCCGATGGCGCAGATGCCGCCTTCGGGGTCCAGCACGTCGCCGTTGCCGGTAATGACGAGCGTGGTTTGCGAATCCGCGGCGATCAGCATGGCTTCGAGACGACGCAGCATGCGGTCGGTACGCCAGTCTTTGGCCAGTTCCACCGCGGCGCGGGTGAGATTGCCCTGATGCTTTTCGAGCTTCGCTTCGAAGCGGTCGAGCAGCGAGAACGCGTCGGCGGTGCCGCCTGCGAAGCCGACCATCACCTTGCCGTTATAGATGCGCCGGACCTTCTTCGCCCCGCCCTTCATGACGATGTTGCCGAGGGTGACCTGGCCGTCGCCGCCCAGCGCGACCTTGTCGCCGCGTCGCACGGAAACGATCGTCGTACCGTGAAATTGCTCCATGTGCGTTCCTTGTTGCAAAAACGGGTGGAGGCCGCAGCGCTGAGGCGCTGCCGCCGGAATCCGGAAGCGGGCGGCGCGCATGCAGCGGCGCGCCGGTACACGCGTATTCGGTCTATTTTAGGGCGGGCCTGCGCATATCAAGGGCAGCCGCGACGGGATGCCTGGCATGCATTGCGCAGTGCGTCGGGCGGGTTATTAAGTGCCACATGCCGACGCGGGGACAACCTCGCGCCGTACCGTGCGGCGGTGGCCAACGCGCCGAAGACGCGCGAGAGGCAAGCGCCGGAGACGAGACAAAGGGCGAGCCCAAGAAAAAGGCGCACGGCAAGCCGTGCGCCTCGTCATGAAGCTCATTGATGTGCGCGGATCTGATTTGAGGCCAGGCCGCGCCGCAGTGGTCAGTCGCCGAACAGCTTCTGGCGCAGTTCGCGCCGCTCCTGCGCTTCGAGCGAGAGCGTGGCCGTGGGCCGCGCGAGCAGACGCGGAATGCCGATCGGCTCGCCGGTTTCTTCGCACCAGCCGTACTCGCCCGATTCGATGCGCGCCAGCGACTGCTGTACCTTCTTCAGCAGCTTGCGCTCACGGTCGCGCGTGCGCAGTTCCAGCGCATGCTCTTCTTCGATGGTCGCGCGGTCGGCCGGGTCCGGCACGATCACGGTTTCACGAAGATTCTCGGTTGTCTGGCCCGCATTGCGGAGAATTTCCGCCTGCAGCTGTTCAAGCCGGTTCTTGAAGAAAGCGAGCTGATCGTCGTTCATGTAATCCTTGTCGCTCATCTTCAGGATTTCGGCTTCGGTCAAGAGTCGTTTCGTCGTCATCTGGCTTGCTTCTTCAATGTGAGGCAAAACTGTTACATGTTGCCCGCACTTTCGTGTTACCCGCAATGGCCTTCATGGCGCTCAACGAGTGCCGGCGAACACGGACGACAGGCTCTTTGTCGTGACGCCGAAGCGCCGATGCGGGGCCGAACTCCTCTGGAAACCGATCTACAGATGCTCCTGAGGCATTTTTTGTACCGGCGAGCGCCCTCTGGCGCGATTCGCCGGCATGGCCATCGGCATGCTCCGGATAAGGTTTCCCGGTGCCGTACTTGCCGTTTCTTACCCGTTGCCGTGCGCTGTTGCAGATGCCATCGAGGTGTCTGCCTCGCCTCCTTCCGGCACCGCCTTAGGCGCACGCTCCATAACCGGGCCAAGGTTCTCATTCTCTAGTGGGCACGTATTGTAACTGAATCACAATCTGCCGCCGCAAGCAGGGAAACCCGCGGAGGCCATGCCCGTAATCCCGAAAATATAACCCGCCAACTGCGAAAAAGCGACGATTCGCGTTTGCGTTTTCTTAACGGCGTCGGCCCGCATTTCTGAATGCGGGCCGACCCTTACCGGAGCCCTACGCGGCGCCTCGTGGGCCGCCGGAACCCCGTGCTGCTGTTGGCTGGAGCTTAGGCGAGGCAGGCGTCGAGGCCGTCGGTGATCAGGTCTTGCGGCAGCTCGATGCCGATGAACACCATCTTGTTGGTCTTCTTCTCTGCCGGCAGCCACTTCGCGGCGAGGTCGCTGCCCATCATCTGATGCACCCCCTGGAACACGACCTTGCGGTCGACGCCCTTCATGTACAGCACGCCCTTGTAGCGCAGCAGGCGTTCGCCGTAGATCTGCAGGATGCCACCGAGAAAGTCTTCCAGTCGGTTCGGATCGAACGGGCGGTCGCTCCGGTAGACGAACGACTTGATCTTGTCGTCGTGATGCGCGTGGTGATGGTGGTGATGGCCATGATCGTGGCCTTCGTGATTGCACTGGTCGTGGTCGTGGTCGCAATCAGCATGGTCGTGATCGTGGTGCTCGTGGTCATGATCGTGCTCGTCTTCGGCGAGGAAGTCCGGATCGATCTCGAGCTTCGCGTTCAGATTGAAACCGCGCAGGTCGAACACTTCCTTGATGTCCGCCTCGCCGAAATTGACCACGCGGATGAACGCCTTCGGGTTCATGTGAACGAGCCGGTGGCGCAGGTCCGCCAACGCGTTTTCGTCGACGAGGTCCGACTTCGTGATGAAGAGGCGGTCGGCGAAACCCACCTGGCGCTGTACGACTTCGTGCTCGTCGAGCTGGTGGTTCGCGTGCTTCGCGTCCACGAGCGTGATGATGGCGTCGAGCAGGAATTCGTCGGCGATCTCGTTATCCATGAAGAACGTCTGCGCGACCGGACCCGGATTGGCAAGGCCAGTGGTCTCGATCACGACGCGGTCGAAGTCGAGCTTGCCGTCGCGCTTCTTCGCCGCCAGATCGCCCAGCACGCGCGCGAGGTCGCCGCGAATGGTGCAGCAGATGCAGCCGTTGCTCATCTGGATGATCTGCTCGTTGGAGTCCTGCACGAGGATATCGTTGTCGATGTTCTCCTCTCCGAACTCGTTTTCCACCACGGCGATCTTCATGCCGTGCTTCTCGTTCAGGATGCGCTTGAGCAGCGTGGTTTTGCCGCTGCCCAGAAAGCCGGTGAGGATGGTAACGGGAATCATGCTGGTCGCCTGTCAATGCGTGAATCGTGAATAGGGTGGCCCGGGCGCCGTGGCCGGGGCAATCGAACTGCCTATTGAAACATATCTGCCTTGCCACCGCTTGCGGCGGCAAGACGCGTTAGCCATGCGGACAAGGCGGCTGCCACCGCACAAACAGCCTCCCAAATGGGGCCGCTCAGGCGATTTGCAACAGCAGGCCCTTCAGGTACTCGCCTTCCGGAAATGCCGTGAGCAGCGGGTGATCGACGCCTGCGCCGAGCCGCTTGAGGATGCGCGCGTCCACGCGCGCGTCCGCGGCCGCACCGGCGACGATTTTCTGGAACAGCTCCGCGTCGATCGCGCCCGAGCACGAGTAGGTGAACAGCAGGCCGCCCGGACGCAGCAGCTTGAAGCCGCTGAGGTTGATGTCCTTGTACGCGCGCGCGGCCCGATCGACGTGCTCGCGCGACGGCGCGAACTTCGGCGGATCGAGCACGATCAGGTCGAAGCGCTGACCGTCGTCGTAGAGGCTGCGCAGGGTGCGGAACGCGTCGGCGTCGAGCCAGGTGGCGCGCGCTGCGTCGAAGCCGTTCGCCGCGACGTTCTGCTGGGCAAGCGCAAGCGCCTCGCCCGACGAATCGATGGAGACCACGCGCGCCGCACCGCCCTTGAGCGCCGCAAGCGAAAAGCCGCCCGTGTAGCAGAAGCAGTTCAGCACGTCGCGGCCTTGCGCGAAGGTCTGCACGAGCGCGCGGTTGTCGCGCTGGTCGATGTAGAAGCCGGTTTTGTGGCCGCTGCGCACGTCCACGTGGTAACGCACGCCGTTCTCGGTGACGACGAGCGTCTCGGGCGGCGCCTCGCCCGCCAGCACGCCCGTTGTTTGTTCGAGCCCTTCCTTCTCGCGGATCGATACGTCCGAGCGCTCGTAGACGTTCGGGCAACCGGTCGCGCCCACGAGCGCCGCCACGATCGCCTCCTTCCACGCCTCGACGCCCGCCGCCATGAACTGGCAGACCAGCTGGCCGCGCGCCTGCGCATCGTCGGCGGTGTAGTAGTCGACGATCAGGCCGGGCAGACCATCCGCCTCGCCGAAGATCAGGCGCACTGCGCCCGTGTCGCGCACCATCTGCTGGCGATGGGCCAGCGCGCGCTGCACGCGGCGCTTGAAGAAGGCGTGATCGATGGGCTCGGTTTCGTCGAAGGTCCACACGCGGGCGCGGATCTGCGAGTGCGGGCTCCAGGCGGCGCGCGCGAGGAACCGGCCGTCGTGGGCGCGCACGATGACGGTGGCGCCGGAAGCCGGCTTGCCGTCGACGCGGTCGATCGCATTCGCGTAGACCCATGGGTGGCGGCGCAGCAGCGACTTCTCTTTCGACGGTTTGAGCGTAACGATGTTCATGACGGATTCGGTTGGGTGAAACGTGAGGCGCTAAAAGGCGGCGATAGCGCGTTTTCGCAAAGGGTGGCGACGCACGAAGAAGGGCCGCGCTGCAGGAGTCGGCGCAGCGCGACGCCCGACGCACGGGCTTCAGGCGTCAATCGCGTTTCTTCGCTCGCGGATGGGCCTGGTCGTAGACGCGCGCGAGATGCTGGAAATCGAGCGACGTATAGACCTGGGTGGCGGTGATGCTCGCGTGTCCCAGCAGTTCCTGGACCGCGCGCAGATCGCCGCTCGACTGGAGCACGTGCGTGGCGAACGAGTGGCGCAGCACGTGCGGATGCACGTTGGCCGGAATGCCCGCCGCGATGGCGGCGCGCTTCACGCGCTCGCGCACCACGTTGGGCGACATTCGGTTGCCGCGTACCGAGAGGAACAGCGGCTGCGGGTCGGTCTTCACGAATTCGTGGCGCACGGCGAGCCAGGCGTTGAGCGCGTCGAGCGCCTTGCGGCCCACCGGCACCACACGTCGCCGATTGCCTTTGCCGAGCACTTCCACTTCGGCGGCGTCGAGCTTGAGCCAGCCGGCGGATTCGTAGCCGTCCGCCTTCGCGTAGTTCACGTCGAGACCGACCAGCTCCGCGAGCCGCAAGCCCGACGAGTAGAACAGCTCGAGCATAGCGTGGTCGCGCAGGCCTTCGGCCGTGCCGGGCGACGGCGCGTCCATGAGCGCGTTGGCGTCGTCGACGGAAAGCGCCTTCGGCAAGGTCTTCGCCCGCTTCGGCGCGCGCACCGTGGCGACCGGATTGGCGGCCAGTTCCACATGGCCGGCGTACCAGCGGTAGAACGCGCGCCAGGCCGAAAGACGGTGCGCAATGGAGCGCGCCGAGAGGCCGCCTGCGTGCGCGCGGGCCACCGCGCCACGGATGTCCGTGGCTGTCAGGCTTTCCAGCGGCCGGCCGTTCGCGAGCTTCTTCAGTTCGTCGAGTTCGTGCGTATAGCCGCGCAACGTATGCGCCGACAGCCGCCGCTCGTGCTCGAGGCTCGACAGGTAGGCGGCGGTGGGGTCGGTGGCGTTCACGTGGTTCGACGAGGCTGGATCAAGCGGGCTCAGCGCGGCAGCAGGCGCGTGAGCGCGGCGCTCGCGAGGGCGCCGATCTGCGAGAGGAAGTCTGTCGCCATGCCTTCGTGGAAGCGGCGCGGATCGGGCGAGCCCATCACGAGCAAGCCGAACGCCGGCGCCGCGGCGTCGGCCTGCGGGTCGCGCAGCGCGAGGATGGCGATCGATTCGATGCCGGTGCCGGATGCAGCGGCGACGGTCCCGTCGTTGCCGGCGGCTTCCATGCGCGCCGGGCCGGCATCGGCCAGAGGTGAAGCGGTTACCGCAGCGGCGCCAGGCGCAGCCGCCGCCGACGCCAGCCACTGCGCCGCCTCGAAGCCGGTGTTCGCTCCGCAGTACGGCGCCGCGAGGCTGTTCGCGAAGATCCGCACTTCCTCGCCGGTGTGGCGGGCGAAATCGGCCTGCGCGTACTGCTCGGCCACGTCCCACACACGCAGCGCAGCGTGCGGCACGTCGAACACGTCGCGCAGGTTGTCGGCGATGGTGCGCGGCAGCGCGTACGGGTCGCGCTCCGAGATCACGCGCGTGGTCCAGCGGTTGAACTTCGCGGCGATGCTGTCGTTCTCGTGGCCGTAGCGCAGCAGCTCGGCAAGACGTCGTTCGAGCAACTTGTTCTTGTCTCGCAGCATTTCCATCTGTCGCTCCTGCAGCGACACCGCAGCCTTGCCGTGCGGATTACCGAGCCGGATCGTGGCCAGCAGTTCGGCGTGCTCGGTAAAGAAATCGGGATTGGCGAGCAGATAGTCGGCGACTTCGCGATCGTTCATGGTCTGGGCTTGGGAGAGGCGCGGCGGGCCGCGCGTCGGTCAATCGGTTGGAGCGGATGAGTCGGCTGGTTCGGCTGTCGTCAGGCTGCGGCACGCTTTTGCTTGTGTGGCAGCTTATTCGGGCAGCGTGTCCAGGTCCAGTTCGCCTTCGAAAACGGTCGTGGCCGGGCCGGCCATGAAGAGCGGCGCGGCTTCGTCGTGCGCGCCGTCCCACGAAATTGTCAGCACGCCGCCGTGCGTGTGCACCGTCACCGGCGTGTCGAGCAGCCCGCGCCGGATGCCCGCCGCCACCGCGGCGCACGCGCCCGTGCCGCACGCAAGCGTTTCGCCCGCGCCGCGCTCGTAGACGCGCAGGCGAATCTCGTGGCGCGACACGATCTGCATGAACCCGGCGTTCACCTTCTGCGCGAAGCGCGGGTGCCACTCGATCACGGGGCCGTCTTCGCCAACGGGGAACGCTTCGACGTCGTCCACCACCTGTACGGCATGCGGATTGCCCATCGATACGGCCGAGACCCACCGCACCGTACCGTTCACGTCGAGCGGCCAGAGCGTGTCGTTGCCTTCGCGGCGGCCTTCCAGCCCCTTCGTGTCGAACGGCAGCCGGGCGGGCTCGAACACGGGCGTGCTCATGTCTACGACGACCTCGCCGTTCTCCTGCACCGTGAGTGCAATCACGCCGTTCTGCACCTGGACGCGGATGCTCGTCGCGTCGGTGAGCTTGCGTTCGCGCACGAAACGCACGAAGCAGCGCGCGCCGTTGCCGCAATGCTCGACCTCGCCGCCGTCGCAATTGAAGATGCGGTATCTGAAATCGACGCCTTCGATCGTGGGCTTTTCCACCAGCAGCAGCTGGTCGGCGCCCACGCCGAAATGCCGGTCGGCGAGCGCGCGCACGCGCGCAGGGCTCAGCGAGAGCGGCTGCGTGTAGCCGTCCAGCACGACGAAGTCGTTGCCCGCGCCGTGCATTTTGGTGAATTTCAGTTTCATCCCGCTATTGTAAGCGACGCGCCGAGCCCGCTTATGCCTTTGCCGACGTCGGCTCAATACACGCTGGGCTCGCCGGGCGGCCGCGTCTTGAAGCGCTTGTGAACCCAGTAGTACTGCTCGGGAATGCGCGGAATCTGCTCTTCGAGAAACGCGTTCATGCGGCGCGCGTCCGCGTCGTCGTCGCCGGTGGGGTAGTTGTCCCACGGCTTGAATATCTTGAGCTTGTAGCCCTTGTAGTGGGGCAGCACTTCGCCGATGAACGGCACCACCTGCGCGCGTCCCACCTTGGCAAGGCGGCCGACTGCCGTAAGCGTGCAGGTGGGCACGCCGAAGAACGGCACGAACGTCGAGTTGCGCGCGCCGTAGTCCATGTCGGCGCCGAGCATCACGGGTTTGCGCTCGCGCAGCCAGCGCAGCACGATGCGCGCACTGTCGGCGCGGCTCGCCATGTCGGCGTCGAAGCGCGCGCGCGCCGCCTTCGCCACCTCTTCGAGCAGCGGGTTCGACATCGGCTGATAGAGCGAGCCGCAGCGCCGGTGCAGCGAATAGTTGAGGAAGATGGAGCCCGCTTCGATACCGACGAAGTGGAGGCCGAGAAAGAGCGTGGGCGGCAGGTCCGGGTCGCTCAGGTCCACTTCGCTTTCCACCTGGATAAGCTTTTCGAGCTTCTTCGCCGAACCGAACCACTGGACGCTGCGCTCCAGATAGCTGCGGATGGCATGCCGAAAATGCTTGCCGGCCACTTCCTCGCGACGTTCGTCGCTCCAGTCCGGAAAACAGAGCTTGAGGTTGATGTGGACGATGCGCTTGCGGCGGCTGGGAATCTGGTAGAGCAGCCAGCCGAGGCCGTCGCCCAGGCGCGCGACGAAACCGTACGGCAGGATCGCGAACAGCTTGAGGAGGGCGATGCCGAAATGGGTGCCGAGGCGGCCTAGCATGCGCGGGCTCCGGGCCGCGCCTCGAACCCGGCGCACTTCAGAAAGACAGGGAAAAGGTCGTAATACAGCACGCGTGGTTACTCAGCGACAAATCAAGGAAGCCGCTATAATACGGGCTTCGCCGAGTTAATAGACAACTTGCGGGGCGAAACAGGCACGCGCGACAAACGCCGGCCTGGCAGCAAATCCGCTAAAGCGTCGCCGCTTCAGACTCCCGAAGCTGGCTACGTGAAGATCAACCGTAACCAAGGAATTACAAGGAGTCTGCAACGTGTCAAACGACTTCCTCTTTACGTCTGAATCCGTTTCCGAAGGCCATCCGGACAAGGTCGCAGACCAGATCTCGGACGCCATTCTCGACGCCATCCTGACGCAGGACAAGTATTCGCGGGTCGCCGCCGAGACGCTGTGCAACACGGGTCTCGTCGTGCTCGCCGGTGAAATCACCACGACCGCGAACGTCGATTACATCCAGATTGCGCGCGACACCATCAAGCGCATCGGCTACGACAACACCGACTACGGCATCGACTACCGCGGCTGCGCGGTGCTTGTCGCCTACGACAAGCAGTCGCCGGACATCGCCCAGGGCGTGGACCGCGCGCACGACAACAACCTCGACCAGGGCGCCGGCGACCAGGGCCTGATGTTCGGCTACGCGTGCGATGAAACGCCCGAACTGATGCCGCTGCCCATCCACCTGTCGCACCGCCTCGTTGAGCGCCAGGCAAACCTGCGCCGCGACGGCCGCCTGCCCTGGCTGCGTCCGGACGCGAAGTCGCAGGTCACCATTCGCTACGTCGACAACAAGCCGTATTCCATCGACACCGTCGTGCTCTCCACGCAGCATGCGCCGGACATCGAACTGTCCACGCTGCGCGAAGCGGTGATCGAAGAGGTCATCAAGCCCACGCTGCCGGCCGACCTCATCAAGGGCGACATCAAGTTCCT
This sequence comes from Paraburkholderia kururiensis, assembly GCF_034424375.1. NCBI lineage: Bacteria > Pseudomonadati > Pseudomonadota > Betaproteobacteria > Burkholderiales > Burkholderiaceae > Paraburkholderia > Paraburkholderia kururiensis. The sequence goes on from NZ_CP139965.1 coordinate 4,446,867, forward strand.
CGTGAATCCGACCGGCCGCTTCGTGATTGGCGGCCCGCAAGGCGACTGCGGTCTGACGGGCCGCAAGATCATCGTCGATACGTACGGCGGCGCGGCACCGCACGGCGGCGGCGCGTTCTCGGGCAAAGACCCGTCGAAGGTGGACCGTTCGGCCGCTTACGCGGGCCGCTACGTGGCGAAGAACATCGTTGCCGCAGGCCTTGCGTCGCGCTGCCTGATCCAGGTGTCGTACGCGATTGGCGTGGCGCAGCCCACTTCGGTCATGGTGAACACGTTCGGCACGGGTCGCGTGTCGGATGCAACCATCACGCAACTCGTGCGCGAGCATTTCGACCTGCGTCCGAAGGGCATCATCCAGATGCTCGACCTGCTGCGCCCCGTCTACGAGAAGACGGCCGCGTATGGTCACTTCGGTCGCGAAGAGCCGGAGTTCTCGTGGGAAGCAACGGACAAGGCGCTGGCGCTCGCCGAAGCAGCGGGCACGGAGCCGGCTGTCGCGATCGCTTAAGGGGTTTAGTTTGCGCGGCGAAAGCCGCGTAGCGCATGGAACAGTGAAGAGCCCCGTCCGGCGTCGAGCCGGGCGGGGTTTTTCTTTGGGCCCTGATCTTGCGGAGCGGGTTTTAACGGCTTCGTTTCTTCGCAGTGCGATAGCAGGCCGCAGTTCCGCTATCGCGCTGCGAACGCGAACCAGCCGTTGCTTGCGGCGGCCATGCGACGCGGGCGACGGCTGTAGCTGCCGCTCGCCGCGTGTTGCGATGACGTGTGCGACGGACGCGGTGCGCTCAGCGAGCGCAGCGGCGTGTCGGGCCGATAGAGCAGCGTGCGCAGCGAGAAGTGCCGGGCGCCGGTGCGTACACGTAGCACGGAAAAGAACGAATTGAACCAGGCGCGCATGCTGTCCACGGGACGTGCTTCGCGCAGTTGCCCCGCCAGCGCGCGAGTGCGCGCGGAGTGGTGCCGCAGGGCGCGCATCACGTGACGGCGGGCGGGACGAGCGGCCTTCAGGGCCGCACGTTTGATGCGAGTGCTTAAGAAGGTATGCATGGCTTCAGCAGAATCGGACTTCAAAGTGCGCATCGCACGGTGCCGCGAATCGAGCAGCAAGCATGCCAATGAAAGCGGCGGTGGCGGCGCTGCGCGACTCGAATAAACGGGGGAGGGTTCGGCGACGTGGGGCGCAAAGCGCGTACGGAGCGCCGGCGGTCCGTGTGACGCGGCGCGGGCGAGTGAACGGTACGGCGGGAACGACTGACATGCGCGCAGGCTACACGCGAATCATGACCGTCGAAAGTCGGTGTTATCCCGGCGTGGGCCGCACATCGCCTCGCGCGTGTGCGCGTTTTCGACGCAGACGATCGCGCCCTTTGCGGCCTGTCGGTGCGCGGGCCGCCCTGGCGCTGTGCGGGGCTCCGCGTGCCGGTGGCTTGCGTCGGCGGGGCCGCGGTCGGGCCCTTTGCGTACGTTTTACAATCGCGACATGACTGCTTGTCTGCGGGGCGCCCGGCCGTTGCCGTAACCCGCATGCAAACAATCGAACCCAATAAACCGAAACAGCGGAAGTCTCATGTCAGCCCATTCGAAGAAGGAACAGGTGCAAATGCTGCGCGAGCGCGGCTTCGTCGTGGTTCCGGGTCTGGTTTCGCCTGAACGTTGCGCGGAACTGAAGAGCATTGCGGAACAGCAGTTGATCGAAGCGGCCGCGCCGCTCGAATACGAGGCGGACCTGCGCTATCCCGGCGCGCCGGACTCGCGCGAATCGCCTGGCGGCCATACGGTGCGGCGTCTGCTCGACGCGTACGGACGTCATCCGCGTTTTGCGCAGTGGGCCACGGCGCCCGAAATCCGCGGCTGGATGGAGCTTTACTTCGGCGAAGAGCCGGTGCTGTCCCGCGCGCATCACAACTGCATGATGACGAAGCACCCAGCGTACGGCAGCCTGACTGGCTGGCATCGCGACGTGCGCTACTGGTCGTTCGAGCGCGACGATCTGGTGTCGGTGTGGCTCGCGCTCGGGCAGGAGACCGTGGATAACGGTGGACTCTGGTTCGTGCCCGGCTCGCACAGCGCGACGTTCACGTCCGATCGTTTCGACGACGCGAAATTCTTCCGCTCGGATCTGCCCGAGAACCAGGCGTTGATCCAGACTGCGATCTCGCCGGCGCTCTCGGCCGGCGACGTCGTGTTCTTCCACTGCAACACGCTGCATTCGGCGGGCAAGAATCTCACGGACCGCGTGAAGTTTTCGCTCGTCTTCACCTATCACGGCGCGAGCAACGTGCCGTTGCCGGGCACACGTTCGGCGTCGAAGCCTGAAGTGCCGTTTTGATTTTTCGTGCCGCTTTTCGCTGTGAAATGTGGTGCGCCGCGCGTCGCTCCTCGCGAGGCCGCACCGGCAGACACGCGCCGCGCAAAGACCTCCGCGCGGCGCTTCCCCAGGCGCTTGCCGGTAGCGCCTGTCTGCCTAGCGCTTCCTGCCCGACGAAGCCAGGCCCGTCAGCCCGGCCAGTAACGCCACGGCGCCGCCTGCAATCAGAAAGATGGTCTTGTTGGTGGGTGCGCCCGTGAAGAGGCGCGACATGTCGTTGCTGAACGAGTGAAACGACTGTCCGCCGAAATACAGCAGCACGACGCCGCCGACGATCAACGCGATCGAAATCGCTTTTGCCATGGGGATACCTCGATGGTGAATGCGGGGTGATTGCGTCGCCGCAGTGTAGGGGAGGCGCGTGACGGCGTCCACGGCCGTCCCGCTATGTGGGCGTCTGCACGTCGCCTGGCGATTGGCTAACATAGCTGTCCGCGTTTTTTCCCCGTCTTTCAAGGACTCTTGCAATGGCCTACGAAGCAGCTTCAGAACGCTATTCGGACATGCAGTACCGCGTATGCGGCAAGTCGGGACTCAAACTGCCGGCACTCTCGCTCGGCCTGTGGCACAACTTCGGCGACACCACGCCCATTTCGACGCAGCGCGACATCCTGCGCACCGCGTTCGATCTCGGCATCACGCACTTCGATCTGGCGAATAACTACGGCCCGCCGTACGGCAGCGCGGAAACCAATTTCGGCCGCATCTTCAAGGACGACTTCCGGCCCTATCGCGACGAGTTGCTGATCTCGTCGAAGGCCGGCTGGGACATGTGGCCCGGTCCGTACGGCCAGGGCGGCGGCTCGCGCAAGTACGTGCTGGCGAGCCTCGATCAGAGCCTCGCGCGCATGGGACTCGATTACGTCGACATCTTCTATTCGCACCGCTTCGACGCGGATACGCCGCTCGAGGAAACCGCCGGCGCACTCGCGTCCGCGGTGCAGCAGGGCAAGGCGCTGTACGTGGGCATTTCGTCGTACTCGGCGGCGAAAACGCGCGAGATGGCGAAGCTGCTGGCCGAATACAAGGTGCCGCTGCTGATCCATCAACCGGCCTACAACCTGCTGAACCGTTGGATCGAGCACGAACTGCTCGATACGCTCGACACGCTCGGCGTGGGCAGCATCGCGTTCACGCCGCTCGCTCAGGGGCTGCTCACCAACAAGTATCTGCACGGCGTGCCGCAGGACGCCCGCGTGAACCGTCCGGGCGGCGGCTCGCTGCAGCAGAGCCATCTGAACGAGACGAACCTCGAACACGTGCGCAAGCTCAACGACATCGCACAACGCCGCGGCCAGAGCCTCGCGCAGATGGCGATTGCGTGGACGCTGCGCGGCGGCCGCGTGACGTCGGCGCTGATCGGTGCAAGCCGTGCCGAGCAGGTGCGTGAGAACGTTGCCGCGTTGAAGAACATTGAGTTCTCGAAGGAAGAACTCGCGGAGATCGACCGTTACGCGGTGGAAGGCGGCGTGAACCTGTGGGAGAAGCCGTCAACCGATCAGCACGTCTGACGGAATCGATGCATCGTACGCGGCCGCGCATGCCGTGCCGGTTCGATGCGTCCGCACCGCACACGAAGCCGCCGCAAGGCGGCTTTTTCATTGGCCCCGGGGTGTGAGCGCGCAATGCGCCGCGACGGCCCACGAGCAGGTTCTTTCACACCGATGCTTGCCCTCTCGCTTACCGCCCGTTACCGCGTCTTCTCGCTGTCATAAGCCGCTGCTAAGTTCGCCCGCAGCCGACAACCGAGGAGAAACGATGGACCTCCGTGCCGCCGCATCGGCGACGGGCCGCGAGCGGCCGCCTGCCCCACGCGCCGCGATCGACGTACGCGCGAATGCTGCACTCGCCACGTTGGCGATGCTCGCAGCGGGCGTGCAACTGATTGCACTGCCATGCGCGCTGTGCGCCTGGGGACCGGCCGCGCTGATCGCCGTCGTGCCCGCGATGGTGCCCATCGTCCTCTTGACGCCGATGCACTGGGGCCTCGTTCACGAAGGCATCCACGGGCAGTTGATGCCAGGGCGTCGGCTCAACGAATGGCTGGCACGCGCGCTCTGCATTGCGCTTGCGCTGCCCTTCGACACCGTTCGCTTCGGTCACCTGATGCATCACCGCTTCACGCGCGAGCCCTACGACCGTCCCGACGTGCACGAAACGGGCGCACCACGCTGGCGCACCTGGCTCATGTATTACGTGCGCCTGTTCGGCGGCCTCTACGTGGGAGAACTCGTGGTGCCGCTGCTGGCGTTCCTGCCGCGCAGGCTTTCGCGGACGGTTGTGCTGAGCGCGGTAGGCGAGGAAGGACCGGTCGGCCCCGAGGTGCAACGGCTCTTCGGCAATTTCGCTGCCGACCCGGTGCGGCGTTATCGCACGCGGCGCGACTGGCTGCTGTCGGTGGCGGTCTACGGTGCGTCTCTCTATATGTATGGCGCGTGGTGGCCCGTTCTTGCTGCGACGATGTATCTGCGCGGCCTGTGGCTTTCGCTCGCCGACAACCTGCCGCACTACGGCGTGGGGCTGGGCGAGCCGGGACGTGCCCGCAATTTCCGCGTGCCCCGCGGTTGGCCGTTGCTGCTGATGAACCATCACCTGCATCAGTGGCATCACCGCTATCCGACGTTGCCGTGGACGGCGCTGCCCGCCGTGGCGCGCGCACAGTCAGGCGACGTGGACAGGCAAAACGAGAGGGGCGTTACGGAGAAAGCCTTGGAGAGCGCCGGCGCTCATCACGCCGACATCCCTTATTTCCGGGCCGCGCTGCGCCAGCTACGTGGCCCGCGCGGCGTACACGTGCAGTTAGGCGTCGGCGCGCACGTGACCGATGCCGGGTCATCGCGGCCACGAGAGCAATAAGCGTCGGTAACGATCAGGCCAGCTTATCGATGAGACGCAGCGCCTGCGAGTTCGACCAACGCGCGCAGAGAACGACGGCGCCGCGACGCAGCCCGACGCTACACGAGCGCAGGCAATCCCTCGACAAGCACGATCGCGAACAGGACGCCGAGCAACGCACCAATCACCCGCAGCGCGTTGTGCCTCAACTGCGTGGCACACGGCACGGCGCCAAGAAAGAGGGCACCGGCAAGCGCCATCGGGATAAGCAAAATGAAGTCGCTGATCGTGAAGTAGTGCGTCATGCTCGTCTCCTTATCGTGTATTGGCAGCGGTGCTGCCGACGCGTGTTTGTGCGACGCGTCAGGCATGCTTCGTCCGGGCGGCCGGGCTGCCTGAATCAGTATAGGAGACCGTAGCAAGTGCACTCGCGCGGGGCGAGGCATCTGGGCAAGTGGCATGCGTTGCTCAGAGCCCGCTGCGACGGGCTTCTTCGGGCATGTCGGCGTGCGCGGCGCGGCGCTTTGACCGTGTAGTACACACTTACGGGCGCCTTTCGTTTGATGCGATGCGATTGGGGGCAGGATTGGCCGCCAAAGCGAAGACAGCCGACTAGCAGCGGGCAAGCACGCTCGTCGAAAACGAGCCGCAACTCCGCAGCGTGGACGCAAGCAGCGGTCGCTATGCCGCTCCCACGCGCTCGCGTCCCTGCAACCATGTCGCGGCCACGATGCCCACGGCAAGCAGCGCCCCCACCAGCGCCGCGACGCCGTTCCAGCCGTAGGCCGTCCAGAACCGTCCGCCGTACGAGCCCACGACGCTCGACCCAAGGTAATACGTGAGCAGATAAAGCGCGGCGGCGTGGCCCTTGGCCTCTTTCGCGAGCCGTCCCACCCAGCCGCTTGCCACCGCGTGACCGGCGAAGAAGCCGAACGTCACGCACGCAATGCCCGCGACGATAGCCGCGAGCGGATGCAGCATGGTGAGCAGCAGGCCGGCAATCATGATGGCGATGCAGGCGATCAGCACGCGTCCGCGTCCGAAGCGGTCCGCCATGCGGCCCGACAGCGGCGACGCGATCACGCCCGTCAGATAGACCACGAAGATCGCGCCGATGGTCGTCTGGTTGAGCCGGTACGGCGGCGCGATGAGCCGGTAGCCGATGTAGTTGTAGAGCGTGACGAAGCTGCCCATCAGCACGAAGGCCATGAAGAACAGCACGGGCAGCCCTGGGCGCGCGAAATGCTTCACCAGTGCACTGCGGTGATGCGTGATGCCGAGCCCCCGGCGCGGCACGAAGTGGCGCGAGGGCGGCAGCAGCGAACGGAACGCGAGCGTCGAGAGAATGCCCAGCACCCCGATCGTGCCCACGGCCGCCCGCCAGCCGAGCAGGTCCGCGACGATGCCCGTGATGACCCGTCCCGCCATGCCGCCTATCGCGGTGCCGCCCACGTAAAGCCCCATCGCGAGGCCGAGCCCGTTCGGGTTCACCTCTTCGGCGAGGTAGGCCATGGCGACGGCAGGCACGCCGCCCAGGGCGAGCCCTTCGAGCGCGCGCAGCACGAGCAGTTGATGCCACTGCGGCACGAACGCCACCGCGAGCGTGAGCACCGACGACGCCGTCAGCGACGCAGTCATAAGCCGATGCCGGCTCCATCCCTCGGAGACGAAGCCGGCCACGAACACGGCAAACGCGAGTGTCGCGGTGGAGAGCGAGAGTGCGAGGCTGCTTTGCGCGGGACTCACGTCGAACGCCGTGGAGAACGCAGGCAGGAGCGGCTGCACGCAGTAGAGCAGCGAGAACGTCGCGTATCCCGCGAACAGCAGCGCGAGGCTCGCCTGCCAGTAAGCGCGTGTGCCGCGTTCGAGGTAGGGCTGCGCTGAAGCAGAGCCAGGACCGGCAGCGCGCGATTGCGACGATGAAGCCGCCGAGGAGGACGAAGCGGAGCGTTGGTCGGGTTCCAGCGGGGCGGTCACAGCTGAAGCATCCAGAGACAAAGGCCCAACCATACACCGATCACGTGGATGCGTCCGTGCGGCCTGCATCTACGGCGTGCGACTCGCGCGAGCACGAACACCGCTTCAACCTCATGCCACCAAAGCGTGCGATGACGGATGCCATCGCCGAAAGGAGGGTCGAGCCCACGAGGATCAGCCACGGCGTCAGCCGCAGTTTCGAGGCGCAGCAGCGGCACAGCGTATGATCGGGAGCTTGCCCGGCGTTACAGTCAGCGGTCCGTAAGTCCAAAGTGCCGAAATAGCGGGGTTTCGTCGCTATTTAAGCCCTTTACGGGAAGCGGAAAAACGGCAACCATGACGTTTAGCCGGCCACGCGGATCGCGCAGGCAACGCAGCCGGGTGCGCGCGCAACGTTCTGCGAGGCGGCGTTTTTTGTCACCACATTGACCGGCGTTTCATACGTGTGAAGCCGGCATCGAGAACGGGGAAACATCATGCAAGTCGGTTCTATTGTCCGCTCCGTCCACATCGCCGTGCCGGCAGGCGCGCGCGGCATCGTCATGCGCATTCTCGGCGACATGGCCATGGTGACCTGGTATGCCGGCGAGCCCGGCGCATCGCTGCAACTCAACACCGAGCCGTTCTTTCTGGAAGACCTGATCGATACCGGCGAATTCGTACGTCCCACGGGCGTGCAGGTGCACTGAGCGAAGCGATTATTCCGGCTGGCCACCCACCACGCGGCACCGTCTTTCATCGCCCGCCTGCGTGCACACAGGTGCACAATGCGGGGATGAACGACGACATCTCTTCCCCGAACGAGGGCGCAAGCGACGAAGCGCCCTACGCCCGGCTCACACCCGAATGCGTGCTCGATGCGCTGGACGGCGTGCTCTCCACCGTCGGTCTGCGCACCGACGGCCGCATGCTGGCGCTCAACAGCTACGAGAACCGCGTCTACCAGATCGGCGTGGAAGACGGTCCGCCCGTGATCGCGAAGTTCTATCGGCCGAATCGTTGGTCCGACGAAGCGATACTCGAAGAACACGCGTTCGTTGCTGAGCTCGCAGATCGCGAAATTCCCGCCGTGCCCGCGCGTTCCTTTGGCGGACGCACCCTGCACACGTTCGACGGCTTTCGCTTCGCCGTATTCGAACGTCGCGGCGGCCGCGCGCCCGATCTCGACCGACGCGAAACGCTCGAATGGCTCGGCCGTTTCATCGGACGCATTCATGCGGTGGGCGGCACGCAGGACTACCGGGCGCGTCCGTCGCTGGATATTCAGACGTATGGCTACGATTCGCGCGACTTCCTCGTCTCGCACGGCTTCGTACCCGCCGACGTGCGCCACGCGTGGGACACGGCGGTCGCGCTCGCGCTCGAGGGCGTGGAGCGCGCATTCGAGCGGGCCGGCACGTACCGGCGTATCCGCCTGCATGGCGATTGCCATCCAAGCAACGTGCTGTGGACCGACGACGGTCCGCATTTCGTGGACTTCGACGACAGCCGCATGGGCCCCGCCGTGCAGGACCTCTGGATGCTGCTGCCCGGCGACCGCGCCGGCGCATCGCGCGCGCTCACGGACCTTCTTGCGGGCTACGAAGACTTCTGCGAGTTCGATCAGCGCGAACTGCATCTGATCGAAGCGCTGCGCACGCTGCGGCTGATTCACTACTCCGCGTGGCTCGCGCGACGGTGGCACGATCCCGCGTTCCCCGTGGCGTTCCCCTGGTTCAACACGCAGCGCTATTGGGAAGACCGCATTCTCGAACTGCGGGAGCAGATTGGCGCGATGCAGGAAGGGCCGCTCTGGCCGGTCTGAAGCCTTCTGATTTCGCGTTTTACCGTTCTCTTTACTTCACTGCACACGCCGCTGGCTTTCGCCTCGCGGCGTGGTGCCTTTCGCGCACTCCGCTGACACGTAACGAGCCGAAATACCCGCAAGTTGAGAAATCGGTTATCTCGTGTAATGATAGCGATTCTCAATTGAAAGGCATCGCCAGCCTTCGTCACATCTCTCCTCTGTGACCGCCAGCCAGCCTCCAGGCAGGATCTAACCCGGACCGACGATCGTGCACATCGGCCATGCCGTTGGCGGCGCGACTGATCTGCGTGCCGTCCGGTGCGGTCGTTTCTGCGTCCTGAACCATCGTCATCGCTCTCTTCTGCGGCTTCACGCCGCGAGAAGCGCGTGGTGGTCGCCCCTATCCTTTGAACCTCGTTGTGCCTGCGCACGGAGCTTGAGTTGAACGCGCCTGAATCCATCGATGCCCTTTCTCCCATGCGGAGCACGCCCATCACGGCGAAACCGGTTGCCGCCGCGGCGCTGCAGAGCACGAGCACCCTTCCGCGCATCGACGACGTGGAAGAGGCCGCGCGTCGACAGCGTTGGCGGCGCGCGAACTTCATCAAGTGGCTGCGCAATGTGCACGGCTGGATCGGACTGTGGGGAGCCGTGATCGGGCTGATGTTCGGCGTGACGGGCTTCCTGCTCAACCATCGCGGGGGACCGCTGAAGGTGTCCACCGGCGAGCCGCGCGTCGAGCAGGTGCAGGTCGCGCTGCCTGACACGCCGCCTCGCTCGCCGCAGGAAATGATGCGTTGGCTTCAACGCGAACTGAAGATCGACGGCAAGCCGGGCCGTGTTCGTCGCGAGCCGGCTCACCCTGTGGCATGGGGCGATCAGCGTACCGTGCAGCCGGAGTTCTGGCAGATAACGCTCGCCGCACCCGGCCACAGCGTGCAGGCCGAATACTGGGTGGGCAACGGCTATGTTTCGGTGAAGAACACGAGCAACACGTTCTTCGCGACGCTCACGAACCTGCACCGCGGCGTGGGCGTGTCGTTGGTGTGGGTGCTGCTCATGGACACCATCGCGGGTTCGCTGATCCTGCTCTCGCTCACGGGCGTGCTGCTCTGGACCGAGCTGCACAAGAAGCGCACGGTCGGCGTGGTGCTGGTGTTGGGTTCAGTGGCAGCGGCGCTGGCGGCCGGGCTGATGTGATTCTGATGCGATAACGAGATCGCGGCGCTTTGGGGCCCGAGCTAACGCTTGCCGGCGCCTTCAGCCGCTGCGTGCCCTGCTTCTCAAACGCAGCATCCCAACGGCGCGGCTTGCCTCCTGTGCCGCGGCGCTACACCTTGCACGCCGCGCCCGCATTCGCTGCAATTTCGCGCGCAGCCTTCGCGCCTTCCACTTGCAGCAGGGTAGGCAGCGAAACGCCGTTCTTCGCGGCCGTCACCTCGGCCAGAATCGAGACGGCAATCTCCGGCGGCGTGCGGCTGCCGATGTAGATGCCCACCGGACCATGCAGCCGCGCAAGCTGCGCTTCATTCAGGTCGAACTCCTTCAAACGCTCGCGCCGCGCCGCGTTGTTGCGGCGCGAGCCCAGCGCGCCCACGTAGAACGCGGGCGTCTTGAGCGCCTCCATCAGCGCGAGGTCGTCGAGCTTCGGGTCGTGCGTGAGCGCGATCACCGCGCAGCGCTCGTCGAGCTTCATGTCGAGCACGGTGTCGTCGGGCATCGTGCGGACGATCTTCGTGCCCGGCACGTCCCACACGTCGGTGTATTCCTCGCGCGGATCGCACACGGTCACCTGGTAGTCGAGGCCCACCGCGATCTGGCAGAGGTAGCGCGAGAGCTGCCCCGCGCCGATCACGAGCATGCGGTAGCGCGGCCCGTGAATAGTGAGCAGGCGCGCGCCGTCGAAATCCACGCCGTCGGTGGCGAGTGCGGGGCCGAGTGTCGCCTTGCCCGTGGCCATGTCCAACGTGCGCGCGACGAGCCGCCCTTCCTCCACGGCCTGGCATAGTTCGCCGATGCCGCCCGCTTTCGTCAGCGGTTCCAGCACCAGCTGGATCGTGCCGCCGCACGGCAGTCCGAAGCGATGCGCTTCTTCCGCGGTGATGCCGTACTTCACGCTCTCCGGGTGCGTCTGTTCGATGCCGAGCCGCCGTACGCGGTCGATCAGATCGTCTTCGATGCAGCCGCCCGATACCGAGCCCACCACCAGCCCGTCGTCGCGCACGGCGAGCATCGCGCCTTCGGGCCGAGGCGACGAGCCCCACGTCTTCACCACTGTGACGAGCAGCGCGCGATGTCCTTCTTCAAGCCAGCGTGCGCTGGACTTCAGGACCTCGAGATCCACGCTTTCCATGACTTTTTCCTCTTCGTTTCGCCGGTATCTGCTTCTGTTCCCGCTGCTGCGCCGGCCGCGCCTTCGAGCGATTCCGCCTCGCTTTCCGTGGCGCCGCTTGCTGTTTGCAGGGTGCCTTCTTCGTCCGCGGCGTCAGACGCTGCCGGTCCACCCACGTGTTCGCTGAAGCGCTTGAAGAACTCGCCCGCGATCTTGCGCGCCGCGCCGTCCACGAGCCGCGAGCCGATCTGCGCGAGCTTGCCGCCCACCTGCGCATGCGCCGTGTACGAGAGCTTCGTCGCGGCATCGCCCTCGGGTTCGAGCGTCACCTGCGCGCTGCCCTTGCCGAAGCCCGCTACGCCGCCCTGGCCTTCGAACACGATGGTGTAGGCACGCGGCGCGTCGATGTCGGTGAGCAGCATGCGTCCTTTGAAGTGCGCCTTCACGGGCCCGACGTGCGCCTGCATCGTGAGTGCGTACGCATTCTCGCCGTCGGGCTCGATGCTTTCGCAGCCCGGAATGGATTGGCGCAGGATGGCCGTGTCGTTGAGCGCTTCCCATGCGCGCTGCTGCGGGACTGGCAACGTGTAGCTTTCCGTCAGTTGCATTGCGTCGCTCCTCCGGTTGTTTTCGTGTGCGATGTCAGCGCCTGTGGCCACGGTCCGCCAAGGCTGCGGGCAAACGCTTCGAGGCTTTCGAGATTATGGATCGGATGGCAAGAATCGACATGGGGCGCGATCGCCTGCACGCCCCGTGCGGTCGGCGAGAAATCACGATAGCGCAGCAGCGGATTGAGCCACACCACGCGATGCGCGAAGCGATGCAGGCGGGCCATCTCGGCTTCGAGCACGTCGATGGCTTCGTAGTCGAGGCCGTCCGTGACGAGCAGCACGGTGGCGCGGCCCGCGAGTACGCGCCGGGCCCAGCGTCGGTTGAACTCCGCGAGCGCGGCGCCGATGCGCGTGCCGCCCGACCAGTCCGACACTTGTGCCGAGAGCGCCGCGATGGCCACGTCGGGATCGCGTTCGCGCAGCGCGCGCGTGGCATGCGTGAGCCGCGTGCCGAACAGGAACACCTGAAGCCGCTCGCGCGATTGCAGGAGCGCGTGGCAGAAATAGAGCACCGCGCGCGAGTAGCTGCTCATCGACCCGGAGATGTCGAGCAGCAGCACGAGCGGCGGCTTGCGTTGCACGACGGCACGGTACTTCCAGACGGTCCAGTCGCCGCCCGCGCGCACGGCGTGGCGGGCGCTCGCGCGCAGATCGGCGCGGCTGCCGCGCGACGCGGCCTTGAGCCGCCGCGTCGGCTCAGTCGCGAGCGGCAGACGATGGCCGCGTATCAGATGCCGCAGCGCGCGCCATTCGTCGGCCGAGAGCGTGTCGAAATCGCGCTGGCGCAGACGTTCCTCTGCGCTGAACGTCACTCGCGCGTGCAGTTCGTGGCGCTCTTGCGCGGCAGACGGCGGGTTCGCGCCCGCGGGCGGACGACGTGCGGCGAGTGCATCGGCGAGACGGTTGTTGCGCTTCGGCGGCGGCATGGCGCCTTGCACCTTCGGTAGCAGGAGCGCGCGCAGCTTGCCTTCCCAGTCCGGGTCGCGCCAGAAGAGATCGAACGCGGCGTCGAACAGCTCGCGCTCGTCGGGCGCCGAAACGAGCAGCGTCGCGAGCGCGGCGCGCACGTCGTCGCGGCGGCCGATGTCGATCCAGCCCAAGGCGTCGAGCGCGTCCACGGCGTGGGCCGGCGACATCGGCAGACCCGCGGCGCGCAGCACGCGCACGAAGTGCACGACGTTGCGCACGAGAGGCGGCATGGCGGTCATGGGCTCATGGCGAGACATTGCGCGATCTGCTGTGCGTCGAGCCGCGCGAGGTCGTCCTGATACTTGAGCAGCACACCGAGCGTGTTCTGCACCGACTGCGGATCGAGCTCCGTCACGCTGAGCGCGGCGAGCGCCCGGCACCAGTCGATGGTCTCCGCGATGCCCGGCGCCTTAAAGAGATCCATGCCGCGCAACTGGTGCACGAAATCCACGGCGCGGCGCTGCAACTCCGCCGACGTCTGCGGCGCACGCGCCGCCACGATGGCGAGTTCGCGCTCGCGGTCGGGGTAGCCGATCCATTGATAGAGGCAGCGGCGCTTGAGCGCGTCGTGCACTTCGCGCGTGCGGTTCGACGTCATCACGACGAGCGGCGGCTGTTGTGCGCGCACGGTGCCGTACTCGGGAATGGACACCTGGAAGTCGGAGAGCAGTTCCAGCAGAAACGCCTCGAAGGGCTCGTCGGCGCGGTCTATTTCGTCGATGAGCAGCACGCGCCGCGCGCCCGGATGATGCTCGTCGGGCAGCAACGCTTGCAGCAGCGGACGCTTGAGCAGGAATTCGCCGCGGTACAGCGTGTCGTTGTCGGGCCGTTCGCCCGCGGCTTCGGCCAGACGCAACGCCATGATCTGGCGCGGGTAGTCCCATTCGTAGAGCGCGCTCGCGGTGTCGAGCCCTTCGTAGCATTGCAGCCGCAAGAGCGTCGTGCCGAGCATGCCCGCTGCGGCCTTCGCGAGTTCCGTTTTGCCGACGCCCGGCTCGCCTTCGAGGAAGAGCGGCCGCTCCATGCGCAGCGCGAGATAGAGCGCGGTGGCGAGTTCGCGGCTCGCCAGATAGCCTTGCGCCGCGAGTTGCGCGAGGGTGTCGTCGATTGAGGCGGGCTGCATGGTGCTCCTGACTGTCGCTCGTTTTGGCGCTGCTGCGAAGTCGCCGCGGGTCGGCACTGCACCCGCGGCGACTTCGCAGACGCGAGCGTCCGCGCTACCCGTTGGCCTTCGCGACCGCGCGCGCGGCGAGCACGGGAATCAGATGCGCGCGGTACTCGGCGCTGCCGTGCAGGTCGTTGTTGAGGTCATCGGCGGATACCGTCACGGCGCGTGCGGCTTCGGGCGTGAAGTTCGCGGCGAGCGCGGCTTCCAGGTCCGTGGCGCGGAACACGGAAGGCGCCGCGCCCGTCACCGCAACGCGCACGCCGCCTGCCGACTTCGCCACGAATACGCCCACCAGCGCGAAATGCGACGCCGGGTTGAAGAACTTCTCGTACGCGGCACGCTCGGGCACGGGAAATTCGACGGCGGTGATGAGTTCGTCGGCGTGGAGCGCGGTTTCGTACATGCCGAGGAAGAAGTCGTCGGCGGTGATGCGGCGACGGTCGGTGACCACGGTGGCGCCGAGCGCGACAAGCCCGGCCGGGTAGTCGGCGGCGGGATCATTGTTCGCAATCGAGCCGCCGAGGGTGCCGAGCGCACGCACCTGGCGGTCGCCGATGTTGCCCGCGAGATCGGCCAGCGCCGGCAGCACGCGCCGTATCTCCGCGTGCCCGGCGACGTCCGCGTGGCACACGGCCGCGCCGATGGTCACTGTCTTCGCGTCGGCGCGAATGTCCTTGAGCGCCGGGATGCGGGTGACGTCGATCAACGCCGAAGGCTGCGCGAGCCGCAGGCGCATGGTGGGCAGCAGGCTCTGCCCGCCCGCCAGGAATTTCGCCTCGCTGTTGCCGGAGAGCGCGGCGACGGCGGCCTTCGCATCGGCGGCGCGCTGATAGTCGAACGAATACGAGTACATGTCGTCTTCTCCCTCAGCTGTGGGTCGCCGGACTTTGCACCGCGCGGATCGCCGACCACACGCGATGCGGCGTGGCGGGCATCTGGATGTCCTTCACGCCGAGCGGCGCGAGGGCGTCGACAATCGCATTGATGATGGCCGGCGGCGAACCGATGGCGCCCGCTTCGCCGCAGCCCTTCACGCCGAGCGGATTGTGCGTGCAGGGCGTGCCCTTGGCTGTTTCCACGTTGAACGAGGGCAGGTCGGAGGCACGCGGCATCGCGTAGTCCATGTACGAGCCGGAGAGCAGCTGGCCGGTTTCCGTGTCGTAGACGCAGCGTTCCAGCAGCGCCTGGCCGATGCCCTGGCCCAGGCCGCCATGCACCTGGCCTTCGACAATCATCGGGTTGATGACGTTGCCGAAGTCGTCCACGGCCGTGAAGCGGTCGATGCGCGTCTCGCCCGTGTCGGGGTCCACCTCGACTTCGCAGACGTAGGCGCCCGAGGGATACGTGAAGTTGGTCGGGTCGTAGAAGGCGCTTTCGTCGAGGCCCGGCTCCAGCGTTTCGAGCGGATAGTTGTGCGGCACGTACGCGGCGAGCGAGATGTCGGTGAAGGTCTTCGTGCGGTCGGTGCCGCTCACGCGGAACACGCCGTTATGAAACTCGATGTCTTCCGCCGACGCTTCCAGCAGGTGCGCCGCGATCTTCTTCGCCTTCGCCTCGATCTTGTCGAGCGCCTTCATGATGGCCGAGCCGCCCACCGCGATGGAGCGCGAGCCGTACGTGCCCATGCCGAACGGAATGCGGCCGGTGTCGCCGTGCACGATCTCGATGTTGTCGATGGGCACGCCGAGGCGGTCGGAGACCACCTGCGCGAAGGTCGTTTCGTGGCCCTGGCCGTGGCTGTGCGAGCCGGTGAACACGGTGACGGAGCCGGTGGGATGCACGCGGATCTCGCCCGCCTCGAAGAGCCCGGCGCGCGCGCCGAGCGCGCCCGCGATGTTCGACGGCGCGAGCCCGCAGGCCTCGATGTAGCACGAGTAGCCGAGCCCGCGCAGCTTGCCGTTCCGCTTCGACGCATCGCGCCGGGCCGCGAAGCCTGCGACGTCCGCAAGTTCGAGCGCGCGGCCAAGGCACGCTTCGTAGTCGCCGGTGTCGTAGGTGAGCCCGACGGGCGTTGCGTACGGGAACGCGCGGATGAAGTTGCGGCGGCGCAGTTCGGCCGGATCGATGTTCATCTCGTGCGCCGCGGTCTCGACAAGGCGCTCCACCACGTAGGTCGCTTCGGGGCGGCCTGCGCCGCGATAGGCGTCCACGGGCACAGTGTTCGTGAACACCGCTTTCACTTCGGCGTAGATGGCGGGCGTGGTGTACTGCCCAGCCAGCAGCGTGGCGTAGAGGATGGTCGGCACGCTGGAGGCGAACGTCGAGAGATACGCGCCCATGTTCGCCGTGGTGTGCACGCGCATGGCGAGGAACTTGCCGTTGGCGTCCAGCGCGAGTTCGGCCTTCGTCACGTGGTCGCGGCCGTGGGCGTCGGAGATGAAGGACTCGGAGCGGTCGGCTGTCCACTTCACGGGCCGGCGAATTTTCTTCGAGGCCCAGGTGAGCGCCACGTCCTCGGCGTAGAGAAAAATCTTCGAGCCGAAGCCGCCGCCCACGTCGGGCGCCACCACGCGCACCTTCGATTCGGGCAGCGAGAGCACGAACGCCGCCATCAACAGACGCTCGACGTGCGGGTTCTGGTTCGCCACGTAGACCGTGTAGCTGTCGTCCTGCGGCGAGTAGCTCGCGTTGACGGCGCGCGGCTCGATGGCGTTCGGGATCAGCCGGTTGTTGACGATCTCGAGCGTGGTGACGTGCGCGGCGCCGGCGAACGCGGCGTCTGTCGCGCTTTTGTCGCCGTGGCCCCACGTGTAGCAGGTGTTGTTGGGCACGTCGTCGTGCACGAGCGGCTGGCCGGGGTCCGCGGCATGCGCCGTGTCGATCACGGCGGGCAGCATGTCGTACTCGACCTCGATGGTCTCGGCCGCGTCTTTTGCTTCCTTCACCGATTCCGCGATGACGAGCGCGACCTGGTCGCCCACGTGCCGCGCCTTCGTATGCGCGATCACGGGATGCGGCGGCTCGCGCATGGGCGAACCGTCGATGCTGTGAATCAGCCAGCCGCACGGCAGGCCGCCCACGTTTTCCGCGGCGAGGTCCGCGCCGGTGAATATCGCGATGACGCCGGGCATGGCCTTCGCGGCGTCCGTATTCACGCTCTGGATCGTGGCGTGCGCGTAAGGCGAGCGCACGAATACGGCGTACGTCTGTTGCGGCAGCACGATGTCGTCGGTGTACTGGCCGCTGCCGGTGAGGAAGCGATAGTCCTCCTTGCGCTTCACGGAGGCGCCGATCATCCGTTGCTGTTCGGGTGCGTTCATGGTCGGCTCCTTCACGCGCGCGGCGCGTCCGCCTTCATGGCGGCGGCGCCTTCCAGCACGGCTTTCACGATGTTGTGATAACCCGTGCAGCGGCACAGGTTGCCGTCCAGCTGACGGCGCACGTCGGCTTCGGTGAGATCGGGGTTCTGCGCAACGAGGGCCGCGGCGCTCATCACCATGCCCGGCGTGCAGAAACCGCATTGCAGTCCGTGGCATTCGCGAAACGCGGCCTGCATGGGATGCAGCGCGCCGTTGGCCGCGAGTCCTTCGATGGTGGTGACGTCGGCGCCTTCGGCCTGCACGGCAAGCATGTTGCACGCCTTCACGGCGCGGCCGTTCAGATGGACGGTGCAGGCGCCGCATTGCGCGGTGTCGCAGCCGATGTGGGTGCCGGTCAGGCGCAGCTTGTCGCGTAGAAACTGGACCAGCAGCGTATGAGGCTCGACCTCGGCGGTCACGGGCGCGTCGTTGACCGTCAGGCGGATACTGATCGCCATCGCTTGTCTCCTATGGGGGTAGAGACCTGCCTGGGCCCGCATTCACCTTCACTGTCCTGCCATGTCGCCCGGCTGCCGCTTGTGTGGCCTGCGGCACACCTGCATAGAGGGTCCGACTGGGGTCCGGCTGGTTTGTGCTTTTACGGTGTTGCTCGCGGTGTTGCTACGAATGTCGCCTTCAGTGCTGCCCGGGAAGTAAAGCACAAATTCCGCCGTCGTGCTGCGCGGGTTTTACCGCTCGGGCCGGGTTGGCGCGGCGGTGGCCGGCTCGGCGCGAGGCGTGAAAAAACGGCACATCCGTTGCCGGATGTGCCGTTGGGTATGCGCGGCGGCGAAGGCTGGCCGTGCGCGGTATCGGAGCGAGCGGAAGGCGCCGCGTGCGCCTTGCTCAGTGGCTTGGCTCAGTGCGCGTCGGTCGTATGCGCCAGACGCGAGTGATGACGCGAGTAGCCGAAGTACACCACCATCCCGATCACGAGCCATACGAGGAACGCGATCCACGTAACGGGCTGCAGGTTCACCATCAGGAAGAGGCACGACGCCACCGCGAGCACCGGCACCACCGGCACGCCGGGGCAGCGGAAGGCGCGCGGCAGCTCGGGATGCGTCTTGCGCAGCACCAGCACGGCGATGGAGACCATCGAAAAAGCCGCGAGCGTGCCGATGTTGATGAGTTCGGCCAGCACGTTGAGCGGCACGAGCGCGCCGATCAGGCCGAAGAAGATGCCCACGAGCCACGTGGTGAGGAACGGCGTCGCAAAGCGCGGATGCACGCGCGAAAGCGCGGCGGGCAGCAGGCCATCGCGCGACATGGCGAAGATGACGCGCGTCTGGCCGTAGCTCATCACGAGAATCACGGTGAGCATGCCGAGCACGGCGCCCAGGTCGATGAAGCCGGCCACCCACGTCTGGCCGGCCACCTGCAACGCGTACGACACCGGGTGAGAAATGTCGGCAAATTTCGCCGACGGCACGATGCCGGTCACGACCGCCGCCACGACCACGTAGAGCACGGCGCAGACAGCGAGCGACGCGATGATGCCCACCGGCAGGTCGCGCTTCGGGTTCTTCACTTCCTCGGCTGCGGACGAGACCGAATCGAAGCCGATGAACGCGAAGAACATGACGGCCGCGGCCCCGAACACGCCGTGCCAGCCGTTCGGCATGAACGGCGTCCAGTTGGCGGGCGTCACGTGGAACACGCCCACTGCGATGACGAGTAGCACGACCGTCACCTTGATCGCGACCATGATGTTATTGATGCGCGTGGATTCGCGCACGCCGACGGAGAGCAGCGCGGTGATCGCCATCATCACGAGGAAGGCGGGCAAGTTGAAGAGCGTGGTGACGCCCTTTACGGCCCCCGGCGCGGCCGTGAGCGCCACGGGCAGCGCAATGCCGAAGCCCGAGAGCAGTGATTGCAGGTAGCCCGACCAGCCCACCGAGACCGCCGAGGTGGCGAGCCCGTATTCCAGCATCAGGTCCCAGCCGATGACCCAGGCTGCAAGCTCGCCGAGCGTCGCGTACGAATAGGTGTAGATGGAGCCGGCAACAGGGATCGTGGAAGCGAACTCGGCGTAGGCGAGCGCGGCGAAACAGCAGGCAATGGCGGCGATCACGAAGGAGACCATCAGCGCGGGGCCGGCCTGAACTGCGCCTGTGCCGGTCAGCACGAAGATGCCCGTGCCGATGATGGCGCCGATGCCGAGAAACGTGAGGTCGAGGGCGCCGAGGGCTTTTTTGAGGCCGGCGCTTTGCGCCCCGGCCAGCATGTGTTCGACGTTTTTCCTGCGAAAGAGGGACATTGTCCGGGGTCTCCTGTGATGCCTGCGCCGCCGTCCGCGTTCTGTGCGGGGGCGCGCCGATAGTGCGTTTCCGGATGAGCGGAAACTGAGGCGAAACTAAACGGAAAACTAAGGGGAAACCCGCGATTTTAGCCGATGTGGGATGGCGGCTCTCTCGGGCGCGGCGCTCCGGCAGGGTGGAATGGAGAGAAAGTCGCCCCATGTTGGGGCGCAGGGAGCGCGAAGTTCACGCTTGGGTACGCAGGGGGAGCGGGCTTTTGCGGATTCGGGCAAATTGCCGCAATGAAAGCGCGGCGGCGTGCAGATGCGTTTCGGGGGCCCTTCTTGGGCCTTCCCCGAGCGTTCGCCGTGCCGCTGCCTCAGCCCGTCATCGCGGGGTTCAGGTCGATGAGGCGGTTGCTCATCACGTAGAACGTGAGTTCGGCGTTGTTGCTGAGCTTCATCTTCTCCAGCAGCCGCGTGCGGTACACGCTCACCGTCTTGACCGACAGCGACAGCGCTTCTGCGATGTCCGTGAGGCGCTTGCCCGAAGCCAGCATGCAGAGCGTCTGGTACTCGCGGTCCGAGAGTTTTTCGTGCGGCAACTGCTCGCCGTCGAACGAGACGTAATCGGCGAGCGCTTCGGCCATCGCCGGGCTCACGTACTTGCGGCCGGCCGCGACCTGCTGGATCGCGGCGATCATCTGCGCGGCGTCCACGGTCTTGGAGAGATAGCCCGCCGCGCCGGCCTTGAGCGCGCGCACGGCGTACTGGTCTTCGCGATACATCGAGAACATCAGCACCGGTATGCGCGGCGCCTTGCGCTTGATCCGCTTCAGCACCTCGACGCCGTTCGTGTCGGGCAACGAAATGTCGAGCAGGACGACGTCGTAGACGTACTTGCCGACGGCGGCGAGCGCGTCCGCGCCGTTTTCGGCCTCGGAGACTTCGCGCGCCACGCGGCGGTCCAGCAGCAATTGACGCACGCCCTGGCGCACCACGGCGTGATCGTCCACGAGCAGGATGCGCAGGCTCATCGCAGGACCTTCGCCTGGCAAACGGCGCTGGCTTGCGCGGGGACGGCGCCCATCAGCGCGTCCCACGCGAAGCGGGCGCGCAGGCGGGTGCCGTGCTTCGGGCGGCCGGCGGCGGTGGTAGCGATAGCGGTTGCACCAAGGCGCTTTGCCATGATCTGCAACTTGCCGCCGAAGGCTTCGCAGCGCACCCGCATACCGCTGACGCCGAAATGGCCGTCGAACTCGGCGTCGTCGTGGTCGACTGCCGAGCGGCAGCGCCGGGCGGCGCGCGGGGAGAGACCGACACCGTCGTCGCTGACGATCAGCGTGAGGTAGCGGCGGCTCGTTTCGATCTGGACGTCGGCGCCCGTTGCCTGCGCGTGCCGCGCTACGTTAGTGAGCGCTTCCTGTGCGACCCGGAAGACGGCCAGCGCAGAGGCCGGCGGAAGCCGCGTGAGCCGCACGTCGGCGGCGCAGACCAGGCTGGTGCGAAGGCCGGTGCGCTGGGCGAAGCCGCCCGTCCATTGAGACAGCGCGCGCACGATGCCCGCGTCCAGTTGCGGTGCGTGCAGACCGGCGAGGGCCTGGCGCACGGCGTCGCCCGTCGCTTCGAGCGACCGACGGACGAGCGCGAACGCCTCCAGCGCGGCTTGCGGGGCGTGGTCGGCAAGGCGTGTTTCGAGATTGGCGAGGGCAAAGTGGGTGGCCGTGAGTTCGGCGCCCACGCTGTCGTGCAACTCGCGCGCGAGCTGGCGTCGCGTGGCTTCGCCCACAGCGGCCAGTTCGGCGGCGAGCGCGTTCACGCGAGTCCGCAGGCGGACGAGTTCGGAGACGCCATTGGCCTGCAACGGCGTGGCCGCAGCCGCGGTTACGGCGAGCGAAGGCGGATCGCCCGGTGCGAGCGTGCGCATGTCTGCGGCCGGCGTGCCGCGTGCCGCACGCTTTGGGCGGGCGGGCACACTGCCGCTGATCGGTATGACGGTCGACGTATCCATGACTCTCCCTTGAGGAAGCGGTTCAGCCAGACGGTTTGCGTCGATTGACGAAGGCGCCGAACGGATATCGCGCTACGGCGCGGAACCAGAAAATTACCACGGCCGGGCGTAACGAAATTTACATTCAGTAACAAGGCGGCGCGCAGTCTTGACGGCCCCAAGGCATGCCCAGGCTGCGCCGCGATGATAGCCCAAAAAAATGTAAAAAGCAGTCAGGACAAGGCTTCGCGAGCGGTTTTTATACGACAGTCTGAGGTATGTCGGCCAAGTCCTTGTAGGAAGAATGCCGACATGAAAGGTAAAGGGAAGGTGGGGATTTGTAACGGCGGGACACCGCGGCGGTGCGGTCAGGTTGCGTCTGCCCCACATCCCTTCCAGACGAAAAAAAACCGGAGCCCAAAGCTCCGGTTTCCACTGCCAGCCGCCGCCGAGCGGCGAGGCGTTATCCATCCGCACACCGTAGTGCGCGTTTCACCCTCAGCCCACGAACGCCTTTTCCACCACGTAGTGGCCGGGGTCGTTATTGCTGCCTTCCTTGAAGCCGAGGCCGTCCAGCAGTTCGCGCGTGTCGCGCAGCATGTGCGGGCTGCCGCACAGCATGACGCGGTCGTTTTCCAGCGAGAACGGCGGCACGTTCAGGTCTTCGAACAGCTTCTTCGTTTCGATCAGCTCGGTGATGCGGCCGCGGTTCTCGAACGTCTCGCGCGTGACCGTCGGGTAATAGACCAGCTTTTCGCGCACGACGTCGCCCAGGTACTCGTGGTTGCGCAGGTCTTCGGTGATGAATTCCTTGTACGCCAGTTCGTCGACGAAACGGCAGGTGTGCGTGAGCACCACCTTTTCGTAGCGGTCGTACACGTCCGGGTCTTTGATGATCGACATGAACGGCGCGAGCCCCGTGCCCGTGGAAAGCAGCCACAGCGTCTTGCCGGGCAGCAGGTTGTCAGCCATGAGCGTGCCGGTAGGCTTCTTGCCGATCAGCACCGAGTCGCCCACCTTCAGGTGTTGCAGACGCGAGGTGAGGGGGCCGTCCTGAACCTTGATGCTCAGGAATTCCAGGTGCTCTTCGTAGTTCGCGCTCGCCATGCTGTAGGCGCGGATCAACGGCTTGCCGTCGACTTCGAGGCCCACCATCGTGAACTGGCCGTTCTCGAAACGCAGGCCCGGGTCGCGCGTGCAGGTGAAGGTGAAGAGCGTGTCGGTCCAGTGATGGACGGAAAGAACGGTTTGCGTGGTCAGATTGCTCATGGTTCCAGGATGTGCAAAACAAGGGCCGCGGCGGCAGGCGCCGGCTGGCAGGCAAAGGCTGTGTGCTGCGCGAACCCGGTCCGGGAACAATGCGCAATCGGCTATTTTACCGCGCCTCGTGAGGGCGGGCGCCGTAGCGGCGGAACGCGGGACGGGTGTGGGGGTATGGCTCGCGTGCGGATGGTCATGCGGCCCGGCAGACGATTTTCATGAAATGATACCAAACCGCTCCTGCGCCGCAGCATTGACCCTCCTGCGAGAAGAGGTGCTGGCAGGCGCCTGCCGACGCTTTCAACGGTCGGCGGCGAGCTTCACACCCAGCCCGACGAGCGCGGCGCCACAGAGCGCATCCACGGGCCGGCGCAGTCGCCGGTAGCCGCGCTGCGTACGCTCGGCCGCGAACATGAAGGCCACGCTGCTATACCAGCCGGCCGAGAGCGCGGAGATCAGCACGAGCACCACGCCGTAGAACCACAGTGGCGGGTGCTGCGGGAACATCGCGGCAAACACGCTCGTCCAGAACACGCACGACTTGGGATTCGTGAGGCACGTAACGAGGCCGGTGCGCCACGCGCGGAAGTACGCGCGACGATCGGCCGCGGGCGGCGTATCGGCGGGCAGCCTGGTTTGCACAGCATCGTCGCGCCGTGCGCCGGAACGCAGCAGCTTGATGCCGAAGTAGACGAGATACAGCGCACCGGCAATGCGGATGCCGCCATAGAGCCAGTCGATTTTTTGCAGCACCGCGGCCACGCCGAGCATGGCGAGCGCCGCCCAGATCGTGGAGGCCGTGCCCACGCCCAGCGCCGATGCGGCGCCCAGGCCCCGCCGTCCCGCAAGCGACAGCTGCGTGATCATGAAGAAGTTCGGGCCCGGGCTTGCCGCGGCGAACAGGTAGACGACGGCGATTTGCAGCAGGATCGGCAGGTAGTGCATGGAGGGGGCGCAGAAGCGGAACGGCGAGGCGAAGCGCCGATTCTAGCGCCGCCGCGCTCAGTCCAGACGCAGTTTCGCGATGTACGGCAGATGATCGGAGAGCCACGACGTTTCGGCGGCGGGCTGGATCAGTTCGACCGGCTTCATGCCGCGCACGAACATCTTGTCGAGCGCGAGCGCGGGCGAGAACGCCGGGAACGTGCGGGCCGGCTCGCCGAGCAGCGTGGCCACTTCAGACAGGCCGTGTTCGGCGAAGAGCGGCACCGAGTCGTTGCGCCAGTCGTTGAAGTCGCCGGCCAGCACGAGCGGTCCTTCGGGCGCTTCGCGTGCGATCCAGTGGGCGATCCAGTGCATCTGGCGCAGCCGGGCCTGGCGCGTGAGCGCAAGGTGCGCGCACAGCAGCGTGACCGAGTGCCCGCCAAACGTCGCGCGCGCGACGAGCAGCCCGCGCCGCTCGAAACGGTGGGCCGAGATGTCCCAGCGTCCGCCGGGGTCGAGCGGATGCGGCGAGAGAATCGCGTTGCCGTGCCGCCATGACGGTTTGAAGACGTTGGGCCCCAGCGCGATTTCGAGATCGAGCGCTTGCGCGAGTTCGGTGGCCTGGCAGTGCCAGACGTCGTCGGTGGCGTCTGCCATGCGTTCGCCGAACCCCGCCGAAAGCACCGGCTGCGGCATGCGCCGCGCCATGGCTTCCTGGAGGAAGTAGGCGTCCGCGTGAACGGACTGCACCCAGCGCTGCATGGCCTGCCACGCGGTGAAGCCGAGCGGCGAGCGGCCCTTGTGCAGGTTCCAGCTCACCGCGACGAAGTCCTTGCCTTGAGCCGCGCCGGGCAGGTGTTCGGGGTTTCGCATGCCGATGGTGTCCGTGTGGTTCGTTGTTGCTCTCACGGCTGGTTCACGAGGCTTGCCCGCACGCGATATTCGAGCGCCGGGTCTTTCGGAAGGATCTGCCAGGTCGCCCACTGTCCCGACGGCACGCGCAGGCCGGGATGACTCGCCGCCACCTGGCGCGGCTGCGGCGGCAGCGCGCAGCCTTCGGCCGTACGTTGCGGCGTGTCTTCCTCGAGCACTTCCTGGGCGTCGATGGCGAGCGTCACTTCGTTCGCATTCGCGTCGACGGGCGAGACCGTGAGCGTGCGGGCGAGGTCGATGCTGCCCGCCGGCTGCTGCTTGCAGCCGACGTTATGAGTGACCACGTGATGATGCGTGTCGGTGCGCGCCTGGCCCACCGTCGTGGTGGCTTCGAAGGTGTCGATCTGCTGGCCGTCGCGCATGACCTGCAACTCCCATTGCACGGCCTGCTGCGCATCGGCGAACAGCGGGGCGCCCAGCAGCAAGGCGCCAGGCAGCAGGGCGGCGAGGCTCGTTTTCCACATGATTCTTCTGGCTCCGTGCGCGGACCTTTGCGTCAATCGCAGACGTTTTACGCGTCTGGCTGTTCCGCCAATCCGCCTCCATTCGCAATCGACCATCTTACGCCCGATCCGTGCGGCGCCCCACGAGGCCGTCCGCAGGCCGCTGCGGCCTCATGGCGCGCAGGCGGCCCGAACCGATCGAGGATAGGGCTCACATGTGACAGCGCATCCGCGGGATGGGTTCAGCAACACACCGTTGCTCGCTGCGGGTACGCAATCCGCGGACCCTGTTAGCAGCACAGTCTCGCGGCTGCTGGCTTGCACGCCAATATTGCATGGCTACACTGGACTGGAACGGTGCTTGCGTAGCCCGTAAAACGGAAAGCAGGACGGGGTGACACATGACGACGGCAGTGATCAAACAGGAAATTGCGGTGGCGTCGTTCAGCAAGGTCTACGACATCGATCACGTCGAGACGGCGCTGAACGATCTTGGGGAGAGTGCGAACGACGCGCTGCGTAGCACCTACGAGAAGATGCTCAAAGTCGGCAATTTGCGTTTTTGCGTGAAGCCGAACCGCATGCCTTCCATCGACGACCTGATCGGCGCGCTGCCCAACTTCGCCGATCCGCTCGACGACGTGCGGCGGCAAGTGGCGCTGTGCCTTGAAACGGACGACCGCCTGGAACTGATGCCCATTCTGCTGCTGGGCGACCCGGGCATCGGCAAGACGCATTTCGCGAAGCAGCTCGCGCGACTGCTCGGCACGTCTTATCACTACGTCGCGATGAGTTCGCTCACGGCGGGCTGGGTTCTGTCGGGCGCGTCGTCGCAGTGGAAGAACGCGAAGCCGGGCAAGGTGTTCGATGCGCTCGTGCATGGCAGCTACGCCAACCCCGTGATCGCCGTGGACGAGATCGACAAGGCGAGCGGCGATTCGCAATACGACCCGCTCGGCGCGCTCTACGCGCTGCTGGAGCACGACACGGCGCAGACCTTCATCGACGAATTCGCCGAAGTGCCCATCAATGCGGGCCACGTCATCTGGATCGCGACCGCCAATGACGAGCGCGCGATTCCCGAGCCCATTCTCAACCGCATGAACGTCTACGAGATCGCGCCGCCCGACCGCGACGGCGCGCGGCGCATCGCGCAGTCCATCTACGACGAGATCCGCAGCGCGCACAGCTGGGGCGAGCGCTTTCCGGCCGTGCTCGGCGACGGTCCGCTCGACGCGCTCGCGAAGGCATCGCCGCGCGAAATGCGCCGGGCCATTCTGAACGCGTTCGGTACGGCGCGCATCGACGGTCGGGACGAGGTGGAGGCGAGGGATGTCCGGCTCGATTACGGCTCGCGGCGCAAATCCATCGGATTCCAGGGATAGCGAGGTGCCGCCGCGACGCGGGACGCGCGCCGACCATCGGATCGCGTTTTTGCACAAAAACGCCTCGTTTGACCCCAAAAAAGCCGCCTCCGGGCGGCTTTTTCCACATCTGCGGGCGATCGTTCCAAAAAACGAAGGGAATCGTAAGCACATTGTTGTTTTCTCAACAATGATGGCGGCGATGCATCGTCACAATGTCCCTCGAGCGCCTTGGCAGACGGATTGCCAGGGGGCGTTCCGCATGCCGGGGCTGCCCCAACTCGTGGCCGTCGGCGCCTGCGGCAGCGTCGTACAATTTTGACAATGTCGGCCGCATCGGTGGAGACGGGCCGCGTGGCGAGCGCTATCGAGACCATCGAGCGTTATCGAGCGCCAGTGGCAGGCCGGCGGCAGGAACCAGGAAGGCACGAACGAAGGCATGATGTGGGACTGGCAGTCGCACCTTGCCTCCAAGCGGACGTGGGACATGGATCAAATCGAATGTGTGGTGATCGGCGCGGGCGTGGTCGGGCTGGCGATAGCCCGGGCGTTGGCGGCGCGGGGCCGCGAGGTGATCGTGCTCGAAGCGGCCGAAGCGATCGGCGTGGGCACGAGCTCGCGCAACAGCGAAGTGATTCACGCGGGTCTCTACTATCCGCGCGGCTCGCTCAAGGCGGCATTGTGCGTGCGCGGCCGCGAAATGCTCTATGACTACTGCGCCGAACACGGCGTGCCGCACCAGCGCTGCGGCAAGCTGCTCGTCGCGACGGCGCGCAATCAGGTGCCGCAGCTTGAGAGCATCCTCGCGCGCGGCAAGGAGAACGGCGTGTTCGACCTCGTGCGCATCAGCGGCGCCGAGGCCACGGCGCTCGAACCGGCGCTCGAATGCGTGGAAGCGGTGTTCTCTCCGCAGACGGGCATCGTGGACAGCCATCAACTGATGCTCGCCTTGCAGGGCGATGCCGAGCACGACGGCGCCGTGTTCGCGTTTCACGCGCCCGTGCAGGAGATCGAAGCAGCCAACGGACGCTTCGTCGTGCGGGTAGGCGGCGACGAACCCACGGAGATCGGCTGCGCCTGCGTGATCAACAGCGGGGGACTGCACGCGAACGGGCTTGCCCGGCGCATCCGCGGGCTCGACGCCCGCCAGGTGCCGCCGCTCTATCTGGCGCGCGGCAACTACTTCAGCATCTCAGGACGCGCGCCGTTCAGCCGGCTCATCTATCCCATGCCCAACGAGGCGGGGCTGGGCGTGCATCTCACGCTGGACCTCGGCGGACAGGCGCGCTTCGGTCCGGACGTGGAGTGGGTGGACAGCATCAACTACGACGTCGATCCGCGCCGGGCCGAGTCGTTCTATGCGCAGATTCGCGCGTATTGGCCGGGGCTGCCCGATGGCGCGTTGCAGCCGGCTTACGCGGGCATCCGGCCCAAGCTCTCCGGGCCGGGCGAGCCCGCGGCGGACTTCATGATCCAGGGGCCGGCCGCGCACGGCGTGCGCGGGCTCGTGAACCTCTTCGGCATCGAGTCGCCGGGGCTCACGGCGTCGCTCGCCATTGCGCAGCGCGTGTGCGAGGTGGTCGGCCGCGCGTGAGCGGATGCGGCGCTCGATGTATCGAGCGAGGCGGGCTTGCGGCATTGAAACGGTCGCTGCGGCAAGTGCCTGTTGCGCATCGCCGCTTATCTCCATCATTTGGGCCATCACGCGAGGCGGCTTCGTTGTTATGCTTGTCACGCGCCGTCGTCAGAACGGCGAGCAGGTGAGCCTTACCTGTCCCAATGACCTGGAGTGACTCCCCATGAAATCGTCCCGCCGTACTTTCCTTATCACTAGCATTGGTGTTGCCTCTTCGTTGGCCTTGTCCCGTCAGGCGTTTGCCGACGCGCCGAAGGTCTCCGAATCCGATCCCACGGCCGTTGCGCTCGGCTACAAGAACGACGCGGCGCAGGTCGACAAGGCCAAGTACGCGAAGTACGCGGCCGGCCAGCAGTGCAACAACTGCCAGTTCTTCCAGGGCAAGCCCACCGACGCGTGGGCGCCGTGCCCGATGTTCGGCGGCAAGCAGGTGTCCGGCAAGGGCTGGTGCAGCGCATATACGAAGAAGGCCTGAGCGCTGCGCGCCTCATATGCTGCGCCGGGGTTGGTTCGATGCGGCGCAGCATGAGCAGACAGAGTTTGAAACGCGGGGCGCCGTGCTCACCATCGTTCGCCGCCCCGCCTGGTTGTCGAGCTTTGGTGTCCTCATGCGGCAACATGGACGGCCGCTTCAAACGCAGCTTGAAATCACCTTGACCGGTCTTTACACTCGCAGGGCATCGGCGAAGGCCGGTACGCAGCTATCGGCGGCTGCATAACGAAATATCCTCCCTCGTGAAGGCCGGAGAACCGGATGGCACCAGCGTCGAGAAGCTTCAACACCCGGGCAGTCGCGGCCGCCGTGATCGGCAATGCGCTCGAGTGGTACGACTTCACCGTGTACGGCTTTCTCAACGTCGTCATCGCCCAGTTGTTCTTTCCCGCCCGCAGCGAATACGCGTCGCTGCTTCTCACCACGGCAACGTTCGGCGCCGCGTTCGTGATGCGCCCGGTGGGCGGCATCGTGCTCGGCCTCTATGCCGACCGCGCGGGCCGCAAGGCCGCGCTCTCGCTCGTCATGCTGCTGATGACGCTCGGCATGCTGCTGCTCGCCGTCGCACCGCCGTATTCCGCCATCGGCGTGGGCGCACCGCTCATGATCGTGCTGGGCCGCATGCTGCAAGGCTTTTCCGCCGGCGGCGAGTTCGGCAGTTCGACTGCGTTGCTGATCGAAGCCGCGCCGTTTTCTAAACGTGGGCTCTACGGCAGTTGGCAGATGGCGAGCCAGGCCGGCGCGTTGCTCCTGGGCGCGCTCGTAGGCGCGACGATCGCTCACGGCCTGCCGCCCGAGGCGTTCAAGGCGTGGGGCTGGCGCGTGCCGTTCATCGTCGGGCTCCTGATCGGGCCTATCGGTTTCTACATCCGCCGACACCTCGCGGACTCCGAAGCATTTCTTCACGCGAAGCAGACCGCGCGCCGCGCCACCTTGCGCGAGGTCTTCGCCAGCCACAGCAGCGACGTGCTGTGCGGGCTGGGCGCTGTCATTGCGCTCACCGTGACGGTCTACGTGCTCATCAGTTACTTGCCTACGTTCGCGGTGCGCGAGCTGAAGCTCTCGTACGCGGAGTCGTTCCACGCGGTGATCGCGGGCAACGTGGTGCTCATGGTGCTGTCGCCCGTGATGGGCGCGTGGTCCGACCGCATCGGACGCAAGGGACTCTCGCTGTGGTCGCTCGTTGCCACGTTCGTGTTGATGTATCCGCTCTTCTCGTGGCTCGCGGCCGCGCCTACCGTGTCGAAGCTCGTTCTCGTGCAGACGTTGCTTTCGGTCACGCTCTCCGGCTACTACGGACCGTTCGGCGCGCTGATCGCGGAACTGTTCCCGGCCAACGTGCGCTCCACAGGTCTCTCGCTTGCCTACAACTTCGCCGTGGTGCTGTTCGGCGGGTTCGGTCCGTTCATCGTGACGTGGTTGATCGAGACCTTCGATTCGCCGCTTGCGCCCACGTACTATGTGATGGGCGGACTCGCGGTATCGATCGTTGCAGTGGCCTGCGTGCCCGCGCAGCGCCATGCCGATCTGGACGCGCGTCGCAAGCCGGCGTGAACGCGTTTCGGCTGTTATAGAGAGAGCGTTGAGCGCAGTCGCGCCGCGGTTTCACGCGCGCGCGTTCAAGCGCGCGCCTGCATCAAAGGCGGCCGGCGATCGAACCACGGACGCGCCGCCTCGAGCTGTGCGGCGAGCCGGAACAGCGTGGCGTCGTCGCCCTCGCGCGCCGCGAACTGCACGCCGATGGGCAGCCCACGCGCGTTCCAGTAATCAACGGCGGCCGGCGATCGAACCACGGACGCGCCGCTTCGAGCTGTGCGGCGAGCCGGAACAGCGTGGCGTCGTCGCCCTCGCGCGCTGCGAACTGCACGCCGATGGGCAGCCCACGCGCGTTCCAGTAGAGCGGCACCGACATCGCCGGCTGGCCGGTGAGATTGAACAACTCTGTGCAGCCTGCCCATGCGAATGCCTTGGCTGACGCCTCGGCGAGCAGGCGTTTCATGAGCGGCTCGACGGGCATGGCCGTGACCGCGCGCATCTGGATGCGCTCCATCTGCGTGGGCCGCATCTCGCCAATCTTGATGGGCGCGGATGCGAGCGTCGCGCACAGAATCACGTCGTAGCGCGTGAAGAGATCCGCGAGTTTCGCGCTCACGCGGCGCTGCGTTTCGAGCGCGCCCGGCAGCGCGTTTTCGCCGAGCTTGCGGCCCACGTGCGCCATCGCCCATGTCGCGATTTCGAAGTCGGTGCGGCGAGGTTTGCGGCCCGAGAGGCGATCTGCGTTTAGCACGAATTCGTCGGCCACCACGGACCACAGCATCAGAAAAGCGTGAGCGACAGAGGCGAAGTCGATGTCCAGTTCGACCGGCTCGACATGATGCCCGAGCGACTCGACCAGCTTTGCGGCGTCATCGAGCGCGGCGCGCGCATCGGCGGAGAGCGAAGGCGCGAGCATGGGGTGCGAGATCAGCGCGATATGCAGCGGCTTGCAAGGCTCGCGCGTCGCGGCGAGCAGCGTGCCGGGCGTACCCGGCGGCAGCGCGGGGTCGCCCGCCACGAGGTCGAGCAGCAGGGCGCTGTCGCGCACGCTGCGCGAGATGGCGTGATCCACGCCGAGTTCGCCCGGCGGCGGCGCTTCGACGCGTGGCGGCTGACGCGAACGCGAAGGCTTCAGTCCGAAGAGACCGCAGCACGAAGCAGGAATGCGGATCGAGCCGCCGCCATCGGATGCGTGTGCAACGGGCACGACGCCGGCCGCCACTGCTGCTGCAGAACCACCGCTCGATCCGCCCGGCGTGTGATCGAGGTTCCACGGGTTGCGGCACGGACCAAACAGTTCGGGCTCCGTATAAGGCATTTGCCCGAGCTCCGAAGTACTCGTCTTCGCGAAGATGTTGAGCCCCGCCTCGCGAAAGCGCGCGACCACCGGCGCGTCTTGCGTGGGCACGAAGTGGCGATAGTGGCGGCTTCCCATCGACATCGGCAGGCCCGCTACCGGCGCACCCAGGTCTTTGACGAGAAACGGCACGCCTGCGAGCGGCCCGTCGGCGATGCCTTGCATGCCATCGCCGCTGCGGAGCGCGCGCTTGCGGGCCGCGTCGTAGTCTTTGAGCACGACAGCGTTGATGGCCGGGTTCACCGCTTCCACACGCGAGATCGCGGCGTCCAGCAGTTCGCGCGCGCTGACTTCGCGACGCTTCACGAGTTCGGCGAGGCCGATTGCGTCGTGGGCAAGGTAGTCGGACACCATCGGTCGGTTTCTCGCGTGCGGGGTGAGGGTGTGCGCGGCGCTTACATCAGCTCGCCGAGGAACGTCAGCGTGCGGCCATGCGCGAGCGCGGCGGCGTGCTGGTTGTACGACGCGCGCTCCGTGCAGTTGAAGCCGTGTTCGGCGCCGGGGTACAGGTGGAACTCCACGTTGTCGCGGCCGGTGAAGCGCTCCTTCACCTGTCCCACGGCTTCGAGCGGAATGGAGTGATCGTGCTCGGCGTAGTGGAACTGCATGGGCACCTTGACGTTCGGCGCTTCTTCCAGACGGTTCTGGATACCGCCGCCGTAGTACGACACGGCGGCATCCAGCGTGCCCTGGGCCGCGGCGAGATACGCGAGGCGTCCGCCGAAGCAGTAGCCGATGGCGGCCACCTTGCCGGTCACCTCAGGCATGGCGCGCAACGCTGACGCGGCGGCGCCGATGTCTGCCACCGCGAGATCGACGTTGGTCTTCTGCAGCAGTTCGATGCCGCGGTCGCGGTCCGCGCCCACGTAATCGAGCTCCACGCGCGGTTGGGTGCGCCAGAAGATGTCCGGTGCGAGCGCGACGTAGCCGTCCTGCGCGTACTGTTCCGCGACGTCGCGAATATGGCCGTTGACGCCAAAGATTTCCTGAACGATGACGATGCCCGGGCCCTTGCCCGTCTTCGGCAGCGCCAGGTAGCCTTCGAAGCTTTCATTGCCGGTCGGGATGTCGATCCAGCGGGATGTGATGCTCACAGCGTTTCTCCTTGAAGACGGTCGTGGAGCGAGACACCGCGACACCCAGGGCCGCGCGCCGAAAGCGCGGCAAAGCCTGACGAGGCCCTGCAAGGCACGGCGGGCGCGAGGCGGCGAATCGAACCAGGGGAATCAATATGGAGAGCCAGTTTGCCACATGGGTGGACGGCCCTGCAGGAAGCCTCGCAACGTGTCTCGAGGCCGGTCTTGCCGCACGCGACGGTCCTGCCGGACCACTGATGGTCCGGTGATCGGCGCATGCATGCTTGCGATGCTTATTTGAACCATTAACGGTTATTAACCGCCATTACTTTAGTGCGGACGGACAAATCGTCACATTGGCAGAGGCGCCGATTGAGCCGGCCTTGCGCAAACCTTTGCGAAGCGCCGCTCACATAGCCGGACCGGGTATGCGCAGAGCCGCATATGCGGCCGCTATACGGGCATCGAAGTGCTCGCATCGCGTCCCGCGGTTCGGTTGACAGGACAAACGCTATTGGTAGTGTCACCACTTACCCAAAAAAATCCCCTAAATTAATTTGATCGCCTACACTTGCGCGCAAGTATGATTGGCCGCCTGTCACAAACCGGCGAATGTCATGCTAGCCAGGTGCATGAACGATGCATCCTGCGTGGTCGTCCGCCAATAGAGCGACACGTGAAGGGAGCGGGGCACAGGGCGATTACGTAATTTGGGACCGAAACTGGAGACTTACATGAACATCAAGATTCAAAAGCTGTTGCCGATCAGCGCGGCCGCCATGCTGTTTGCGTCGATCGCAACGACCGCGGCAGCTGACCAGGTCGTGAAGATCGGTCACGTCGCTCCGCTGACGGGCGGCATTGCTCACCTCGGCAAAGACAACGAGAACGGCGCGCGTCTCGCTGTCGAAGAAATCAATGCCAAGGGCCTGACGATCGGCGGCCAGAAGATCACGCTGGAACTCGACGCCCAGGACGACGCGGCTGACCCGCGTACGGCTACCCAGGTTGCCCAGAAGCTCGTCGACGACAAGGTCGTGGCAGTGGTCGGCCACCTGAACTCGGGTACTTCGATCCCGGCTTCGAAGATCTATAGCGACGCGGGCATCGTCCAGATCTCGCCGTCGGCAACGAACCCCGCCTACACGCAGCAAGGCTTCAAGACCACGTACCGCGTGGTGGCTACGGACGCTCAGCAAGGTCCGGCACTCGCGAACTACGCCGCGAAGGGCCTGAAGGTGAAGAGCGTCGCGATCGTCGACGATTCCACGGCTTACGGCCAGGGTCTGGCGAACGAATTCGAGAAGACCGCGAAGGCACTGGGCCTGAAGGTCGTGTCGCACGATGCGACGAACGACAAGGCCGTGGACTTCCGCGCGATTCTGACGAAGATCAAGGGTGAGAACCCGGACGCGATCATGTACGGCGGCATGGACGCCACCGGCGGCCCGTTCGCCAAGCAGGCGAAGCAGCTGGGCCTGCGCGCGAAGGTGCTCGCGGGTGACGGCGTGTGTACCGACAAGCTGTCGGACCTGGCCGGCGACGCAACCGACAACGTCGTGTGCTCGGAAGCCGGTATGGCGCTCGAGAAGATGGAAGGCGGCGCAGCGTTCCAGGCGAAGTATCAGAAGCGCTTCGGCCAGCCGATCCAGATCTACGCTCCGTTCACGTATGACGCGGTGTACATCATCGTCGATGCAATGAAGCGTGCAAACTCGACGGACCCGGCGAAGATTCTCGCCGCCATGCCGAGCACCGACTACAAGGGCGTGATTGGCGAAACCACGTTCGACTCGAAGGGCGACCTCAAGCACGGCGTGATCTCGCTGTACAACTACAAGGGCGGCAAGAAGACCCTGCTCGACGTCGTGAAGATGTAATGTCACAGGCCGCATCGGCCGGCGCTTCGCGCTCACCGGTGCGGTTCATGTCGACAACGACAGGCTGAACGAGGCACGCGTGCATCATGCACGCGTGCCTTTTGTTTTGGTGGCCTGCATGCGAGGCGGAGGCATCGATAACAAGCTGGAGGAGAGGGCCATGAGCCGTTCGTTCGATGACGACTGGCGCCGCTGGATTGCCGAAAACCTGCTGCTCGACGTGGCGCCGGAAACGCTGGGCGCAGCGCTCGCCTCGCACGGCTTCGCGCCGGCCGATGCCGCGCGCGAGATAGAAGCGGCGCTCGC
Organism: Paraburkholderia kururiensis; assembly: GCF_034424375.1. Taxonomy (NCBI): domain Bacteria; kingdom Pseudomonadati; phylum Pseudomonadota; class Betaproteobacteria; order Burkholderiales; family Burkholderiaceae; genus Paraburkholderia; species Paraburkholderia kururiensis. The sequence continues at coordinate 4,481,649 of NZ_CP139965.1, forward strand.
GAGTCCATATCTGCAAGGCGGCGCGCGGCTTCGCAACCGTTTGCGCAAACGCGACTGGATGCTCACGGTGTATCGCACGCTCGCGCGCATGCGCACTGCGCCGCACGCCGATGCAAACGGTGGCGTCGCGATAGTGGAGCGCCGCGAACGGCTCTCGCGCGACGAATTCTTCGAGTCGTATTACTGCCAGAACCGGCCCGTGCTGATCGGCGGCATGCTGGATGCGTGGCCCGCGCTCGGCAAGTGGGGCTACGACTATTTCCGCGCGCGTTGCGGCGACGCCGAAGTGGAAGTGCAGTTCGGTCGCGACTCCGACGAGAACTACGAGATCAACCAGCCGAAGCACAAGCGGCTCATGGGCTTTCGCGACTACGTGGACCTCGTGGAGCAAAGCGCTCCCACCAACGATTTCTACATGACGGCCAACAACACGTCGCGCAATCGCGTGGCGCTCGCGGCGCTGTGGGACGACATTCCGCCTATCGACACCTACCTCGACGCAAGCTCGCCGGACAAAGGCTTCTTCTGGTTCGGCCCGGCCGGCACGAAGACACCGTTCCACCACGACCTCACCAACAATTTCATGGCACAGGTGATGGGCCGCAAGCGGGTGCGCCTCGTGCCGCTTGCGGATACGCCGTTCATGTACAACCACTTCCACTGTTTCTCGCAGGTGGACGGCAGCGCCATCGATACCGAACGCTTTCCGGCGATGAGCAATGCGCAGGTGATCGAGTGCACGCTCGGGCCAGGCGAGTTGCTGTTTCTGCCGATCGGATGGTGGCATTACGTCGAAGGACTCGACGTGTCCGTGACCATGACGTTCACCAACTTCCTGCGTCACAACGATTTCGCGAGCGCCTACAGCACGTATCACGAGCTTTGAGGCGAGGGGCGCACGTCGCGATGTCGAGATGAGCGGCGCAACGAGCGTGGAAATGAAAAAGCGGACCGGGTAACCGGTCCGCTTTCCTCCCTGACGCTTTGGCTGCCGTCGTTATTTTTTCGCTGCGAGTGCGGGCACGGTAGCGGGCGTGCCGGAGCCGACGGCCGAGGTCGCCCCGCCGAGCGCGCCGGTCAGCGCACCCACGAGGCTCGTGACCGGCGCGAGCAGATTGCCGCCGCTCGTCACGCTGCCGCCCGCGCCGCCGCCGGCCAACACGCCACTGCCCGACGAACCGCCTGGGCTTCCCGAACTTCCGCCCGGCTTGGTGACGGTGACGCCGCCTCCCACGCCAGCGCTGATGTTGAGCGGCGCACCGAGCGCGCCCGTGAGCGACGAGATGAGCGACGTGATGGGCGCGAGCGGATTGCCGGTGCCGCCTGTTCCACCCGTCCCGCCCGTTCCTCCAGGCAAGGCGCCGGTGAGCGACGTCACGAGATCCGTAATGGGTGCGAGCGGGTTGCTGCCCGTCGTGCCGCCCGCGGTGAAGAGCGTGCCCGCCGTCGTGACCGTGTCGCCTGTCTTCGTCAGCACGTTGCCGAGACTCGGGCCTACGGGGCTGGTCGTGGCGCTGCCGACCTGCGTGCCGGCGCTGTCGAGTCCGTGGCCGAGCGTCGCGAACAGACCGTAAAGTGGAGCGCCCAGACCGGTGGTGTCGCCAATTGCCTGCGTCGTCTGACCGAGCGCGGTCGTGATGGGCGTGATGATCGTGCTCACCGACTGCGTTACTTGCTGAACCGGACCGCCTGCCACCGTGCTACCCAACTGCGTACCGAGGCTGCTCACCGCGTTGCCCACCTGCGAGACCGCGCCGCCGACCGGCGTCGTGAGCGGACTCAGCGGTGCTGCCGGTCCCGTGCCGAGGCTGTTGACGAGTTGGCCGGTGCTGTTGACGGCCTGGCCGGCGTCGTAGATCAGATTGCCGCTGCTCGCGAGCGTGGTGCCGAGCGGATCCGTCGAATTGCCCAACTGGCCGAGACCGTTGCCCGCACCCTGGCCCAGCGCCGTGACGCCGTTGCCCAGATCCGATACTGCGCTGCCGAGCGCTCCTGTCGTGCCGGAGCCGGCGCCCGGAATGGGCGTGAGGCCGATCTGGCTACCGACTGTCGACACGGTTTGACCTGTCGCCGTCACCACGTTGCTCGCCGCTTTGACGACCTGGCCGAGGAGATTGCTGGTTGTGGGCGTGGGCGTTGGTGTCGGCGTTGGTGTTGGTGTAGGCGTAGGCGTCGGCGTCGGCGTCGGCGTCGGCGTCGGCGTCGGAGTCGGAGTCGGAGTCGGAGTCGGAGTCGGAGTGGGCGTCCCACTCCCCCCACCCGAGCCGCCGCCGGACCCACCGCCCGCCCCGCTGCCCAGTCCCGCCCCCGCCCCCGCGCCGGTGCTGCCGGAGATCGCCGGCTTCGCGGGCGTGTCGAGTGTGGTACCGCAGCCCGTGAGCGCGACCATCGACGATACGCACAACGCGATCGCCGTCAGCTTGAAGGTTTGATTCATTTTTCTGCCCCCGTATCGGAATTCGCGGGAGACAGAATGCAAGCCCTATGCCATCGAGCGCGGTCGACGGCCCGGAGCGCGCAGACCCAGCAAAATCAAGGCCCACGCGGTTTGAAACGAACGGCAGGCAAAGGACGAGTTCCGTCGTGTGTCGCGGAACATCGATGCCAGCCAGGGGCAACGTAACGTAACGCGCTACGCGCCGGACATGGCTTCCCGCGCCTCAACGGCGCTCCGGGGCGTGGCGTCGAAGGCAGACGCTTCAGCGAAGAAAAGCGCCGGCGCCGCTCAGACCTTGAGCCGCCGCAACACGCGCGGCGCCACGGCAGCCACGAGCGCTGCGCACAGCGCCACCACGGAGAGTCCGATGGAAAGATTCGTGAACTGCGCGACCCCGCCGATCACCACCGGCCCCAGCAGCAGACCGAAATACGCAAGTCCGGCGACATGAGCGAGCCCTTCGGCGGCGTGGATGCCATTCACGCGCGTCGCCGCCGCGAACAGCACGGGCATCATGTTCGCGAGACCGAGGCCCATGAGCGTGAAGCCGGTCATCGCCGTGACCGGATAAGGCAACAGCAGCGCGCCGACCATGCCGACGCACGCAAGCGAGGCGCTCGCCATGACGAGTTGCGGTGCGCCGAAGCGGGCGCGCACGGCGTCGCCGGCGAAGCGCGCCGCCGCCATGCCGCCCGAGAACGCCGCATACGCGGCACTTGCGACGGCGGGGCTCGATACCACGACGTCCCGCATGTAGACGGTGGCCCAGTCATACATGGCGCCTTCGGCGACGAGCGCGATCAGGGCGATTGCACCGAGCATCCACAAGGCGGGCGAGCGCCAGCGGTTCGCGCGCGGCGTCGCCGAATCGGGATGCTCGGCGTGCGGCACGTGGGGCAGTACCGCGGGACACGCGGCAAACAGCACGGCCGCGACGAGCGCCGAGGCGAGCGCAAGGTGCACCGCAGGCGCCATGCCATGCGCGAGCAGCGCGCCGCCTACGGCCGCACCGGCCATGCCGCCCACACTGAACATGCCGTGCAGCGACGACATGATGGGCCGGCCCATCGTCTTTTCCACGGCGCTGGCTTCTGCGTTCATGGCGACGTCGAGGGTTGCCATGCCGACGCCGAATCCCGCGAGCACCGGTAGCAGCAGCCAGTACGTCGGCACGACCAGAATGAGCGCGCCGCACACCACCATGGCGAGACCGCCCGCAAGACACGCGCGGCGCGTGCCGACGCGCGCGATCCACGACGCGTTGGTCGCCATCGCGGCGATCGACCCGCCCGCCACGGCGAAGAGTGCATACGACAGATGCGCCGGATCGAGATGAAAGCGATCGCGCACGGTCGGCACGTGGACGCCCCAGGACGCGTACATCATCCCGGCAATGAAAAACAGTGCCATGGTCGCGATGCGGGCCCGATTACGCGCGGCGGCAGGAAGATTGCGGTGCGCGGCAGGCAAGGCGGCAAAATCGGACGATTGATTGGACACGGGAAGATTGGGAAAGGAAAGAGAAGGCAGATCGAAAGCAGGACGATTCTAACGAAGCTTTAATTCCCTGACGGTCGTAGGTGGAATGACCCGTGATCGATTGGCGTCATCGACCTTCGCGCAAATGCCCGCCGCCCAACATGCATAATCCCGATAACGTCGGACCGGCATTATCGGGCCGAGACAGTTCCACGAGGACGCGAACTTGAACATTCCCGCTCACGCTCCGTTGCATCTGCTGCATCAGGCGAATATCGGCACGCTGGCTACGCACGCGCGGCAGCCGCAAGGGTATCCGTACCCGACGGTTTTGCCGTTCGCGCCGGATTCACGCCATCGTCCGACCATACTCGTGAGCGGCCTCGCCGAGCATACGCGCAACCTGCATGCCGATCCGCGGGCCGGCTTTCTCGTTGCGCATGCCGTGGACGGCGACGTGCTCGAAGGGCAGCGTGCCACGCTGCTCGGCGTCTTCGAGCCAGTCGAGCCGGCGCCGGCACTGGTGGCGCGCTACCTGCGTTACCACCCAGGCGCCGAACGCTTTCTGGCGCTCGGCGACTTCACGTTCTGGACGATGAACGTCGAACGGCTGCGCTATATCGGCGGATTCGGCGCCATGGGCTGGCTGGACGGCAGCGAGCTCGATGCGCTTACGCCGCTCGCTCCTGACGAAGAAACGGCCCTTGTGGACTTCTTCGAGCGTCATCCGCGGCGTGCCAGGAATCTGGAACTGACGGGCGTCGACCGTTACGGAGCGGACCTGCGGATTGACGGCGCACGCACGCGTTTCATCTTCGATGCACCTAAACCGGATTCCACATCCTTGCATGGTGCGCTTGCCGACTGCATCGAGCGTCACGCTGCGCCCTGACCGCCGCGGCGTTGCTGCGCGGTTCCGGGATAAAAGCGTGACGCTTTTGCTGCGCGACATGACCGTTTTGACGCGCCAAGGGCCAAAAAACTCTCATGACATGAAATGTTTTTTGTGAAGCTTGCATTTAATTATCGGTAGCGCCAATTCGTCCGATATTTTTTTTCCGGATCAGCGAAGTTTTTCGGGAAAATACGAAATTGCATCGCGCGAAAGCCGTTGCGCCGCAACGGGAAACTCCGTACTGTTGCTGAAAGAAAAATTAATAATAATGAGCGCGGCATCTTTTCTCTTCTTTCGATTTTGTGTTAATCTCGCCTCCAAATTCCGAGGCATGATAACCTTCAAACGGCAAACCCGGCACAAGACTGGAAGCCATTTATCCAAACCACAAGGGAACCTATGTCTTCCTACAAGGAACTACTCGCGCAGCGAGAGAAGCTGGAAAAGCAGATCGAAGAAGCCAAAGCGCGTGAATATGCGGAGGTGCTCAACGAGATCAAGCAGAAAATGGCCGACTACGGCATTACGCTGGCTGAACTCGGTGGCGGCCGCGGTAAGCAGGGCAAGGCGGCAAGCCGTTCGCGCGCAAGCGTAGCGCCGAAGTATCGCGACCCGGAAAGCGGTAGCACGTGGTCGGGTCGTGGCAAGCCGCCGCGCTGGATTGCGGGCAAAGATCGCGAAAAGTTCCTTATCTAGCAGTAATACGGTCGCGCCTCACGAGGCGTCCCGTCTAAAGAAAGCCGCGTGCGCTGTTTAGCGCACGCGGCTTTTCTATTATGTTTCGGGACTGCATATTGCGACGTCCACGAAACGGAACCGGCTGGAATGCGAATGCTTCGTGTTTGTATAACAGGCTGATTTCAAAGGGAAATTTTGAGTGCTGCAACGGAATTTCACGATGGCGCCGGTACAATGGCGCCATCCGTTGAAATAATCCGTCTTACACTTCCCGTCGCATCATGCCCAACGCCGCAACTGTCCATATCGCGGAAAAACAGGACGTCGCCCGCAAGAGTACGCTGGTGAGCGTCGCTCTCAACTCGGTCCTGGTGGTCTTGCAGATCGCCGTGGGCCTGTTCGCGCATTCCCAGGCGCTGGTGGCCGACGGCGTTCACTCGCTTGCGGATCTCATTTCCGATTTCGTCGTGCTGCTCGCGAATCGTCATAGCGGCGCACAACCCGATGCCGACCACAACTACGGACACAGCCGCTACGAGACGGTGGCGTCGCTGTTTCTCGGGGCGCTACTGATCGCGGTGGGCGTGGGCATGCTGTGGCGCGCCGGCACCCGGCTTGCCAATCTCGACGAAATTCCGCCCGTGCATCTGGTCGCGCTCGCCGTGGCGGTGCTCGTGCTCGTTTCGAAGGAAGCGCTCTTCCGTTACATGCTGCGCGAAGCCCAGCGCGTGCGTTCCGCCATGCTCGTCGCCAATGCGTGGCACGCCCGCTCGGACGCGGCCTCGTCGCTCGTGGTGGCGATCGGCATTGTGGGCAGCGTGGCGGGCGTGCGGCTGCTCGACCCGATCGCGGCTGCCATCGTCGGTTTCATGGTGGCGCGCATGGGCTGGACGTTCGGCTGGGACGCGCTGCAGGACCTTTCGGACCGCGCGCTGGACGAAACCGCAACCGATGACATCCGCAAGCTGCTGCTCGCGACGCCTGGCGTGCGCGACGTGCACGAACTGCGCACGCGCAAGATGGGCGACTCCGCGCTGGTGGATGCGCACATCCTGGTCGATCCGCTGATCTCGGTTTCCGAGGGGCACTACATCGCCGAGTCGGCTCGGGCACGCGTGCTTACCGACCCCCGCGTGATCGACGCGCTCATTCACGTCGACCCCGAAAACGACGCCGTGGCCCGGCCACCCGTGAACTTGCCCCCGCGCGAGCAGGTCCTCGCCCAACTGGACGAAGCGCTCGGCGAGCAGGGCGCGAAGGCAGGGCCGGTGAATTTGCACTACCTGAGCACGGGGCTCGACGTCGAAGTCACGTTACAGCGCGATGCCCGCGAGCACGACGCGGACGACGCCCTGCTCATCGAGCGCCTCGATCTGGATGCGTTGCGGCGTCGGCTGGGCGCGCGCAGGCTGGACGTGCGGCTGTCCATGCAGGCCACGGCGACAGCAACCGGCGGGGCCGGCCCTGCCGCCGATGCGCGACGGCACGATCCGGACGAAGGCCGAAAGCCGGTTCAGCCTCGCGCAGAAAAGGACCACCGCGTGCCGCACGGCACGCACTGAAGCGGCACGGTCACAACGGCAGCTGCGTATCGAACTTGATTTCCCGCAGCACGACGCTCGTGCGAACCTGGGCGACCGCCGGAATCTTGAAGATGCGTTCGTGCAGGAAGGTGTCGTAGGCCTTGATGTCGGGCGCCACGATTTTCAGGATGTAATCGGACTCGCCTGTGGTGCTGTAGCACTCGGTCACTTCCGGGCAGGTAGCGATTTCCCGCTCGAACTGTTCGACGCCGCCTTCGGTATGGCGCGTCAGATGGATATGCGCGAGCGCGCAGACATGCAGGCCGAGTTTCTCGCGATCCAGCAACGCGGTGTAACGCTGGATCACCCCCGACTGTTCCATGTCCTTGATGCGTCGCCAGCAGGGCGTGCTCGAGAGCCCCACCTGGTCCGAAATTTCCTGGACCGAACGACGCGCATCGAGCTGCAGCAGGCGCAGGATTTTTTGAGAGAACGTATCGAGTGTCAACTGCGCCTCCGTTTGCGTCGCCGTGTCCCTGCATGTTAGAGGCGGGAAAAACGAAACGCAATCAAGGCGACCCCTGGTGAGCGAGATTTGCCTGGATTGGCTGCCAGCGCTCGGCGTTTTATTCTGCCTTGCCGGCCTCCGTGGATGCCGGCGGGAGGTCAATTTTTCCGCCCGCATCCGCTTTGGCGCCAGTCGCCAAGGCTTCGGGCACGGTGCCGCCGCGCAATTCGGCGAGCATGTTGCAGAAGAGCGCGCCTTGCTCGATGGCGTCATCCAGCGCGACGTGCGTGTGCGGATGGTCGTCGAACCAGTGCTTCGGAAAGCGCGGCTTGATGCACTTGCGATAAGGCAGGCCGGTCATGGCGAACGCGAGCGTCTTGATGTCGAGCGCGGACCACGAAAACGGGCAGCGGCCCGCGAAACGCATCATGTACCAGAACATGAAGGTGAAATCGAAGCCCGCCGGCATGGCCACGAACACCGGCTTGCCCGGCAACGCCTCGACCCATTCCACGTAAGCCACCAGCGCTTCTTCCGGCTTGCGCAGATTCGTGCGGCACGCGGCCCACGCTTCGGGCTGCGTTTCCCACCAGGCGGCCTGCACAGGGTGGGGCGCAGCGCCATCGAGCAATTCCAGATTGGCAGAGAAAGTGGCGACGAGGCGCTTGTCCGCCGTGTAGGCGGCCGAGGCAAAGCTCAGCATCGAATGGGGCCCGGGAATGGGGCCGTCCGCCTCCACGTCCGTGCTGACGTAGATCTCTTCGGTGCTCATCTGGCCACCCCGTGGGCCATCCCGCCAGTCACCCGGTCCGCCACATACGGATTCGTGCGGCGCTCTTCGCCGAACGTCGAGACAGGACCGTGGCCGGGTACGAACGTGACGTCGTCGCCGAGCGGCCAGAGTTTCTCGCGAATGGAGCGGATCAGGTCGGCGTGGTTGCCGCGGGGAAAATCCGTGCGGCCAATCGATCCCGCGAACAACACGTCGCCCACGATGGCGATGCGATGCTTGCGGCTGAAAAACACCACGTGCCCCGGCGTGTGTCCTGGACAGTGGTAGACCTCAAGCGTTTCGTCGCCGAACTGCACGGTGTCGCCGTCGTGCAGCCAGCGGTTCGGTTCGAAAGCTTGCGCCGCGGGGAAGCCGAAACGCGTGCTCTGATCGGGCAGCTTCTCGATCCAGAAGCGCTCGTCTTCGTGCGGCCCTTCGATCGGCACGCCGTAGTGATCGGCGAGCGTTTTCGCGCCCGCGCAATGGTCGATGTGGCCATGCGTGAGCAGCACCTTTTCGACCGTGACCTGCTGACGCTCGACTTCGCGCTGGATAACCTCCAGGTCGCCGCCCGGGTCCACCACGGCGGCGCGCCCCGTGGCTTCGCAAACGAGCAGCGAGCAATTCTGCTGGAACGGGGTGACAGGGATCAGCGTGACTTTCATGGTGAACGGGGATGAGTCGCGGCCGACGCGAACGATGCAGGAACGAGGCCGCAAAGATTCCGATTGTACCGGGGGCGACTCGCCGCCGCCTGGCTCGTATGTGCGAATAAAAAGGATCTGGCCATCAGGCCGAGGCTGCTCCGCGCGTGCGGCCGTGCGGCCATGGGGAGCGGCGTTGCGCCGTCCGGTAGACCTTACGCACTGGGCCGCGCAAGGCGGTTACGAGCGGTTACAGAGTGCGGCGCAGCAATGGATCGGCGGGATCCAATAGTAAAGAAATGTCACGTTTTTTGATCCGCAGGGATGACGCCGAATCGTTTTGGGTATAATGCGGCCCATTACGCACGGAAGCCGTGCGCTCTCGTGGCGATATGGACCCTTTTGATGGGGCTCCAGATCGCTGTCAAGCAAGTGCCGTCGTTGCGATTCTTCATCAACGCGATTGGCAAATCCGGCATCGACTACGTTCGTTGCCACACGTCTTGTCCAGCCAGGCGCCGCGCGCCTGCCAACGGCCTAGCTGCCGTGACGCTGGATGGGGCCTACGTCGCCGTTCCTGCGCGCCGCCGGTTGCGGGTGCGCCAGAGCGCTGTTTATTCGCGCTCGATGGTGACGTTTGGTGTCTGGTCAGGCTGCTGGGGACAGGCTGTGCCAGACGTGGAAGATAACTGAGCGGTTCGCGGCGAATACGCCGCATCCGGGTGTCGACGCGCTCTCGTCATGCGCGAGCGTCTTGTCGTGCCTGTGGCCGCCGAAGCCGCAATCAGCCATGTGTCCAACGCGTGGCGCGGCTTCGCACTAGTGATGGCTAACTTATGAAATCTGGACGATCTCGACAGTTCGGGAGTCTTGTCGCCTTTGCGATTCTGACCGGCTGTGCGATGCCTCCGGGCCCGGCAACTCAGGCGAACAACGGTACGCCGGTTCGCACAGACGCCCGCAACGGCGCGCATTCCACGGCGCCGCAAAGCTTCGGCGCGGCGTTCGACCACAACATCGCGGCATCCGATACCGATGCCGGCACGAGCCCGCTGGCGAACGCGCAGCCGCTGACGGACGGTCCTGACGTGTCTGACTTCCGTCAGACGGGCCGCGCCTCGTGGTATGGCCGATTCTTCCACGGCCGCCGCACGGCGAGCGGCGAACGCTACGACATGCACGCGCTTACCGCCGCGCACCGCACGTTGCCGCTGGGGTCCTACGTGCGCGTGAGCCTGCCGGGAACGTCGAAGTTTGTGGTGGTGAAGATCAACGATCGCGGCCCATACATGCGCGGCCGTGTGATCGATCTCTCCTTCGCGGCCGCGAAGGTGCTCGGTCTTCAGAACGCGGGCACGGCGCGCGTGCAGATCGAGGGACTCACGCAACAGGAAGCCCGCGAAGCTCGCGCCGAGATGCTGGCGGAAAACTCGCCTAATCGCTGATCTCTTCGCGCCTCACGGCGATTGCCGACGACAAGACGGGCCGCTCGCGCGGCCCGTTTCTTTTTCGCTGTCTTGTTTGAGGCAACCTGCGTTGCGCTTCGCTGGGCCGTGTGTGCCGCGGTGGCAGGCGTCGCCTGGATGCCCGCTCACGCAAATTCCGCACGCTCGCCGTTGTGCTGATGTCCGCGAGCAATACGCGACGCAAACCGTCGTGCTGCCAACGGCTACCGTTATTTGAGCTCCAACGCGCGTGCATACAGATCGTTGCGCGACACGCCCGTGAGCGCCGCCGCCACCTTCGCCGCGCCCTTCACCGGCAGCTCTTCCAGCAGCGTACGCAATAGCGCGTCGTGATCCTCGACCCCGCCCGACGGCTGAGTGGGCGCTCCTTCCACCACCAGAACGAACTCGCCGCGCTGCCGGTTCGGGTCGCCTGCGAGCCACGCTGGCCCTTCGGCCAGGGTGCAGCAGTGAATGGCCTCATGTAACTTGGTCAGCTCGCGGGCGATCAGCAGGCGGCGTGCACCGCCGAATGCGTCGGCGAGTGCCTGGACGCTTTCGATCACGCGGTGGGGTGCTTCGTAGAACACCATGGCATGCGAATGCGAGGCGAGCGATTGCAGTGCTGTGATCCGCTGCTTTGCCTTGGTCGGCAGGAAGCCGAGGAACGTGAACGTTCCTGCCCAGTCGCCGGCCACCGAAAGCGCTGTGGCGAGTGCGCTCGCGCCCGGCAGCGGCACCACGGCGAAGCCCGCAGCGCGTACTGCGTCGACCAGCTTGGCGCCGGGGTCCGAAATGCCTGGCGTGCCGGCATCGGAGACGTACGCCACGCGCTCGCCCGCGCGCAGGTGTTCGATAACGCGCTGCGCAGCTTCGCGCTCGTTGTGCTCATGCACAGCAAGCAGCGGCTTGGAGAGGCCATAGCGGGAGAGCAACTGCCCGGTGTTGCGTGTGTCTTCGGCGGCGATGCGGTCCACGAGTCCGAGCACGTGCAGGGCGCGCAGCGTGATGTCGGCGGCATTGCCGATGGGCGTGGCCACCACGTACAGCGCGGCGGCGGGGTACTGCTGCGCTTGTGCGAGTTCGGAGAGAGGGATCATGAGTCAGAACACGCAGGCGAAGGGAACGAGGCCGACATTGTGCCACGCAGGTCATAAGCCGCAGACCGCGCGCAGCGACGGCAACGCGGGCCGCGACGACAACTTTTCGCGCAGGCACGAGTCGAAGAAACTCGGCGCGACGTTCGAAACGCTTGCCCTCGACTTTCTGCGCCGCCAGCGGCTGCGCTTCGTTGCACGAAACGTCACGTGCCGCGGCGGCGAAATCGATCTGGTGATGCGCGAGCCGGACGGCACGCTGGTGTTCGTCGAAGTGAGGGCGAGGGCATCGCGCAGGTATGGCGGCGCGGCGGCGAGCATCGGCTGGCAAAAGCAGCAACGTATCGTGCACGCCGCGCAGTTTTTCCTGGCGTCGCGGCAAGGCGCGATGTCGCGCTGCCGGTTCGATGTCGTGGCGTTCGAGGCAGGGCGCCTCGTATGGATGCGCGACGCGTTTCGCGCAGATGGCACCTGAAAACGGCGCTTTTCGCGGGCTCGAGTGCGATAAACTTGCGGACGCCCACGCGGCAAGTTCCCGCGACACCACGCAGTACCAGATAGAAACTCGATGTCAGTCGAACGTATTCAACAACTCTTTCGCGACAGCGCCGCTGTTCAACTCGAGGCACTGGAGGCGTTGGCCATGCCGATCGCTGCGGCCATCGACACGATCTTCGCCGCGCTCGCGAACGGCAACAAGATCATCGCGTGCGGCGACGGCGGGTCCTCGGCGCAGGCGCGGTACTTCGCTGCCGGCCTGATCGACCGCTTCGAACGCGAGCGCCCCGGCCTGCCCGCAGTCGCGCTCTCCACCGACACCAGCGCGCTCGCCACGGTGGCGACCGAAGAGGCGCTGAACCAGATCTTTGCGAAACAGCTGCGCGTGCTCGGCCAGCCCGGCGACGTGCTGCTTGCAATCACGACGTCCGACGAGCCGGCCAACGTGCTCGCCGCCATCGAGAACGCGCACGAGCGCGAGATGATCGTCGTTGCGCTCACGGGCAGCGGCGGCGCGAAAGTCGTGGAAGCGCTCGCGGACACCGACATTCACATTGGCGTGCCGTCCGCGCGGGTCGCACGCGTGCACGAAGTTCACTTGCTGACCATTCATTGTCTGTGCGACGGCATCGACGCGATGCTGCTTGGCGAAGACTGACATTCGAGGAGAAGTAGTTGATGAGCGGACACCGCATCAGGAATACGCTGGCGAGAACCACTCTCGCAATCGGGCTCGCCGCAGGGCTCGCCGCCGGTTTGCAGGGCTGCGTGCTCGCACTCGCGGGTGCCGCGGGCGGCGGCGCTTTGGTGGCAACCGATCGGCGCACAGTCGGTACGCAAACCGAAGACCGCGAGATTCAGGTGAAGGCGCTCTCGCAGCTGAGCAACAACCTGCCGCAGGACTCGCACATCAACGTGGCCGTGTTCAATCGCCGCGTGCTGATTACGGGCGAAGTGCCCGACGACGCGTCGAAGCAGAAGGCCGAGACTCTCGTGCGCGGCATCAACAACGTCAATTCGGTCGTCAACGAACTGGCCGTGCAGCCAGCCAGTTCGTTCTCGTCGCGCTCGAACGACGCTTACCTCGAAGGACGCGTGAAGACAGCGCTGATCGCGGAGAAGTACATTTCCGCGAACAACTTCAAGGTGGTGAGCGAGCGCGGCATCGTCTACCTGATGGGCCTCGTCACGCAGGAGGAGGGCGGTATTGCCGCCGCCGCGACGAGCCAGGTGCCGGGCGTCGTGCAGGTGGTGAAGGTGTTCCAGTACATCCAGCCGCAGGAGGCCGCAGCATTGAACGCGGCGGCGCAGTCCGGCGCTAGCGCACCGGGTGCCGCGAGCGCGCCGGCAATTTCCAGCGACGCAACGGCGGGCGCCGTGCCGGACTCGTCCGTGAGCGCGCGCCCGCTCGACCAGCAGGCGCCGGCGCCCGTGACGAACTCGTCCCCCGCTAAACCCGGAACCGTGGCGGCGCCGAAATGATGGTCGGCGCGGGTATAGGTTTGTGGAAACGGCTGGCGCCGCTGCTGGCCGCAGGCGTAGTGCTCGGTTTATCGATCACGGCCACCGCAGCCCGTGCGGCGGACACGCCCGCGGGCCTCGTGGTAGCGCGCAGCAATGCGTGCATGGGTTGCCACGCCGTGGACCGCAAGCTGGTGGGACCGTCGTTCCAGCAGATCGCAGCGAAATACAAGGGTGACGCAGCAGCGCCGGCAAAGCTGGCACTGAAGGTCAAGGACGGCGGCTCGGGCGTGTGGGGCGCCATTCCGATGCCCTCGCATCCGCGCATGAGCGACGCGGACATTCGCACCGTGGTGGCTTGGGTATTGGCGGGGGCGCCTGAGAAGTGAGGTTGGGCTGTTTTGCGTTTGCCTGTGGTTTCGCGGCCTGCTTGTCTGGAGACCGCGTGCTACGCCTAGCGCGGCGCTTGGCAAACCGCCGATCGCTTGTGCTAGAATCGCAGCTTCGTTGGGGCGGTAGCTCAGCTGGGAGAGCGTCGCGTTCGCAATGCGAAGGTCGGGAGTTCGATCCTCCTCCGCTCCACCAACAGACATTCAGGCAGTTCCGCAGTATTCCGCAAACCCCGCAGCCGGCAAGGCTCGCGGGGTTTTTTGTTTCGGGCGACGCTTTACGACATCACTCGACGTCAGGTACGCGGCCACTCGGGAAGGACCACGCTGGCCAACACCTCCTACGCCCCCGTCGACCCCCTCACCACCAACTCCCCCGGCAACACCAGCGTGCGCGTCGACATCTCCGGTTCGGCGAGTCGCTGCGTCAGCAATTGCATCGCATTCTTCCCGATCTCATACACCGGCTGCGCGATAACCGTGACGCCAGGCGTCACCAGGTCCGTCCACGCGTCGTTATCGAAGCCGGCGAGCGCTACGTCGTCCGGCATACGCGCCCCGTGCTCGCGCAGCGCCCTATAGGCTCCCAGCAGCAGCAAACCATTGCTTGCCACAATCGCATCCGGCCGCTCGTCTGACTCTGCCGCAAGCCACGCCGTCACACGCGCGTGTGCGGCCTCGGGATGCGGATCGACGAATTCCGCCGCCGCCGAAACGCCATGCTGCTGCAGTGCTTCGACAAACGCCGCGTGTCGTTCGCGTCCGGTGGTACTCGCATTGCCGAAGAGTCCCGCGCACCGCTTGTAGCCGCGCTCCACCAGGTGTTCGGCGAGGCGCGTCGCGGCGTCGCGGTTGTCGAGCGTCACGGCGTCGGTCACGCCCGCCGGGCCCGCGCGGTCGATCATCACCACCGGGAACGCGTACGTGCGCGCGTCGAACCGGCGCGCGGCCTCGTAGGTCGGCGAGTAGATCACGCCCGTCACGCGCTCGCTTTCCATGAGCCGCAGGTACATGGCCTCTTTTTCCGGGTTCTCGTCCGTGTTGCAGAGGATCACGCGCATGCCCTGCGCGTACGCGGCGTCTTCCACGGCGCGGCTCACCTCGGTGAAGAACGGGTTGCGCACGTCGGAGACGATGAGGCCGATCGTCGCGGTGTCGCCCGAGCGCAGGCGCTGCGCGGCGGCGTTGGGCCGGTAGTCGAGCTGTTCGATGACCTCGAGCACGCGCCGGCGCACGCTGTCGCGCACCGGGCCGTTGTTCGAAAGCACGCGCGAGACGGTCGTCACCGACACGCCCGCTGCCTCCGCCACATCCTTGATTCTTGGCGCCATGGAATGAAATCGATTTCTTGATGAATCGGCGTATACCCTGGTCTCGCGGTATCCGTTCGCGCATCTTGCAGTGCCGCGCCCCGGCGGGACGGGCGACGCGCGGCTATTCTATCGGGCCTCGGCGCAACTTTCATCCTTCCCGGCGACTGTATGCCGACTTGACGTCCAAAGTGGTATCGATTCCAATAGCGCACATTCCACGACCAACGAGGAGACGCGATGTCGCCGCTGCTTACTGCGGAGCTCGTCCGGCTAGGTGCCGGGCCGGGTTCGAAACACGATGCGATCCGTGAGGCGGGCGCGCTGCTCGTCGCGGCGGGCGTCATCGAGCCGGGTTACGTCGATAGTCTGCAAGGGCGCGAGCAGGTATCGAACACGTATCTGGGCAGCGGTGTGGCGATTCCGCACGGCCTGCAGGAAGACCGCCATCTGATTCGCCGCACGGGCGTCGCGGTGCTCCAGGTGCCGGAGGGCGTCGAATGGCAGGGCGGCGAACGCGCGCGGCTCATCGTCGCAATCGCGGCGCAGTCCGACGAGCACATTGCGCTGCTGCAACGTCTCACGCGGCTGATCGGCGACCCGGCGCAGCTGGAGG
Organism: Paraburkholderia kururiensis; assembly: GCF_034424375.1. Classification (NCBI taxonomy): domain Bacteria; kingdom Pseudomonadati; phylum Pseudomonadota; class Betaproteobacteria; order Burkholderiales; family Burkholderiaceae; genus Paraburkholderia; species Paraburkholderia kururiensis. The sequence goes on from NZ_CP139965.1 coordinate 4,497,401, forward strand.
GGCTGCTGACGGCGCGCGATCCGCAGATCGTCGTCGATGCATTGAACGGCGTGCCGCTCGCCGCTACGAGCGGCAGCCCAACGTCCCCAGAAACAGAAACGGCAACAGCCGCAGCAGCCGCAGCAGCCGACTACGACCAGCACCTCGAACTGATCCTCGACTATCCGCACGGTCTGCACGCGCGTCCCGCGAGTGCGTGGGTGGCCACGGCGAAGCGCTTTCAATCGGCGCTGCGGGTGCGCAACGGCAGCGTGGCCGCCGATCCTAAGAACCTCGTGAGCCTGCTGCAACTGGGCGCCACGGCGCAGGCGCGGCTCGTTCTCTCGGCGCAGGGCGGCGACGCCGCCGACGCGCTCGCCGCGCTCAAGCGCACCATCGAATCGCTGGCCGCGGAAGAGCACGAGCGCGCCGCCGCTGCGCGCTCGCGTCGCGAGGCCGCGCAGCCGGCGTTGTTCACGCCCGAAGATCCGGCAACGGTGATCGAAGGCGTGGGCGCGGGTCCCGGCTTCGTCGCGGGGCCGGTGCGAGTAGTGCGCCATGCGCGGCTCGACATCGAAGATCGTCCGGGCGATGTGCTCGACGCCTCGCGCCGTCTCGAAAAAGCGCTGGCCGACACGGCCGCCGAACTCGATGCGCTCGCGCGCGAAACGACCACGCGGCTCGGCGCAGCCGAAGGCGAGATCTTCGCGGCCCAGCGCGAACTGCTGAACGACGCCGATCTGCTCGGCGATGCCGCACGCCTTACCATCGACGGCCACGGCGTCGAGTGGTCGTGGCATCGCGCAGCGGAGTCGCGCGCGGCGCAACTCGCGGCGCTTGCCGACCCGCTGCTCGCCGCGCGCGCAACCGACTTGCGCGACGTCGCGCGCCGCGTGCTCAAGCACCTCGACCAAAACACGGCGAATCAGCACGCAGCAACGGGCGTTGCAGCAACCCCCGCCATCCTCATTGCCGAAGACCTCACGCCCTCGGACACGGCGCAGCTCGACCCCGCCATCACGCTGGGCTTTTGCACGGTGAGCGGCGGCCCGACCTCGCACACCGCGATCCTCGCCCGCACGCTGGGCGTGCCGGCGGCGGTGGCCTGCGGCGCGAAGCTGCTCGACATCGCCGACGGCGCACATGCCGTGCTCGACGGCAACGCGGGCCGGCTCTACGTCGGCGTCTCGCCGCGCGACGCGGAGCGCGCGCGTCAAACCGCGTTGCGTCTTGCCGAAGAGCGCGCCCGCACGGCGGCGAATCGCGCGTTGCCGGCCACGACGCTCGACGGCCACGCCTTCGAGATCGGCGCCAACATCACGCGCCCGAGCCAGGTGGCCGACGCGCTCGCCCACGGCGCGGACGGCATCGGCCTGATGCGCACGGAGTTCCTGTTCCTCGAGCGCCACGACGCGCCGAGCGAAGACGAGCAGTACGCGTGCTATCGCCAGATGGTGCAGGCGAGCGGCGGACGGCGGCTCATCATCCGCACGCTGGACATCGGCGGCGACAAGCAGGTGCCGTATCTGAACCTGCCTCACGAAACGAATCCGTTCCTCGGCGTGCGCGGCGTGCGTCTGTGCCTGCGTCGGCCCGATCTCTTCGTGCCGCAGTTGCGTGCGCTCTACCGCGCGGCCAAGGAAGGTCCGCTGTGGATCATGTTCCCGATGGTCTCCACGCTCGACGAAGCGCGCGCGGCCATTGCGCTGGCCGACACCGTGCGCGCCGAACTCGATGCGCCGAAGGTGCCGCTCGGCATCATGGTGGAGACGCCCTCGGCCGCCGCGCTCGCGGACCACTTCGCGCAGGCCGTCGATTTCTTCTCGATCGGCACCAACGATCTCACGCAATACGTGCTCGCCATCGATCGTGAGCATCCCGAACTGGCGCGCAACGCCGAGAGCCTGCATCCCGCCGTGCTGCGCATGATCCGCCAGACGGTGGAGGGCGCGCGTCGCCATCGCAAGTGGGTAGGCGTGTGCGGCGGCCTGGCGGGCGACCCGCTCGGCGCGGCGATTCTCGCGGGCCTCGGCGTGGACGAACTCTCGATGAGCCCGCGCGATATCGCGGCCGTGAAGGCGCGCCTGCGCGGCGAGCGGCTCGATTCCATGCAGGCGCTGGCCCAGCGCGCGCTGGAATGCGGCGACGTCGACGCGGTGCGCGCGCTCGACGCGGCCGACGTGAGGGTGGCGGCATGAACACCGTCATCACGGTCACGCTGAACCCGGCGCTCGACCAGACCGTGCGCGTCGCGAACCTGACGCCGGGCGACGTGAACCGCGCGGAGTCGCTCGAATTCAACGCGGGCGGTAAGGGCGTGAACGTGGCGGGTTGTCTCGCGGACTACGGCGTCGCAACCATCGTCACGGGGTTGCTCGGCGCGGAAGACAGCGCCGCGTTCGACGCGCTCTTTGCCGCCAAGCGCATCGACGACCGCTTCGTGCGCGTGCCGGGCCGCACGCGCATCAACGTGAAGCTCGTGGATACCGCGCGCCATGAGACCACCGACATCAACCTCGCCACCACGCCGCCCGCGCCCGGCTGCGTCGAAGCGCTGGAGCGGCGCATCGCGGAACTCGCGCGGCCGGGCCGGTGGTGCGTGCTCGCGGGCAGCCTGCCGCCCGGTGTCGATCCATCGTTCTATCGACGCATGACGCGCGTGCTGCACGACGCGGGCGTCCACGTGGCGCTCGACACGAGCGGCGCGCCGCTCACCGAAGCCCTCGCCGCTACGGATCCACGCGATCTGCCCGACCTCGTGAAGCCGAACCAGGCCGAACTGGAAGCGCTGCTGGGCCGCACGCTCCACGACGACGAAGCCATCATTGCCGCCGCCTGCGAACTCGCGGCGCGCGGCATCCGCTACGTGGTCGTGTCGCTGGGTGGTCGCGGGGCGCTCGGCGTGATGGCGAGCCAGCCGCCAGCGGGGTCGCACAGTGCGCCGCCGCAGTCGCGCGCATCCGCAGCGGCCTTGCGCGCCGCGCCGCGTGCCTTCCAGGTCTTTCGTGCGACGCCGCCGCGCGTGCCTGTCGCGAGCACAGTAGGCGCGGGCGATGCGTTTGTCGCGGGACTCGTCGCGAGTCTGCTCGAAGCACGCACCTGGGCCGAAGCGGGCCGGCAGGCCACCGCATTCGCCGCCGGGAAGCTCGCGCGCGTGGGCCCGCATCTGCCCGATCATGCGACGCTGGCCGCGCTCGCGGCGCGCGTCGAAGTCGAAACATTCACGCTGGCCGCCGCCGCGGACGGCGCCGTACAGCCATGAGCCGCGAGGCCGGAGACACTGCAATGGAAAAAATCATCGGACTCGTGGCGGCGCCCGGACAGAGCGCTGCGCCCACGTTCGCCGCGCAGGCGCTGAGCCGCGCCGCCGAGGCGCGCGGCGTGACGCTCGCCGTCGAAACGCGCAGCGCGCTCGGCGTGCAGACGCCGCTTTCCGCGGAAGCGATTCGCGCGGCGAGCGGCGTGCTGATCGCGGCAGACGACCCCGCCGCCGTGGACGAAACGCCGTTCGCCGGCAAGACGATCGAACGCGTGACCTTGGACGAAGCGATCCGCGACGCGCAAGCGGTGATCGCGCGAGCGGCTGCCGGCGCATCGCGTGTGGCGTCGCCGCCTGCGCCGCGTCAGGAAGACGACACCGCGAAATCGCCCGCTGAATCCGCTGAATCAAAGCGGCCTTTGAAGATCGTCGCCATCACCTCGTGCCCCACGGGCATCGCGCACACCTTCATGGCCGCCGAAGGCCTTGCGCAAGGCGCGAAGGCGCTGGGCCACACCATCCACGTGGAGACGCAAGGCTCGGTAGGCGCGCAGAACAAGCTCACCGACGCGCAGATTGCCGAAGCCGACCTCGTCGTGATTGCCGCCGACACCCAGGTCGACAAGAGCCGCTTCAAGGGCAAGCGGCTCTACGAAACCGGCACGAAGGGCGCCATCGGCAAGGGCGCGGCGTTGATCGAAAGCGCGATCGCGCAAGCGCGTGTCGAAGGCGGCGCAGCGGGTGCGGCCGCAAGCGGCGCGGCGCTCGCCGATCAGGTGGCGGCGGCCAAGCAGGCGCGTTCGGCGAAGGCGTCCGGTCCGTATCGGCACCTCATGACGGGTGTTTCGTACATGCTGCCGTTCGTCGTGGCGGGCGGACTGCTGATCGCGCTCTCGTTCGCATTGGGCGGCATCTACGCGTTCGACGACGCGCACAAAGGCACGCTCGCCTGGTCGCTGTTCCAGATCGGCGCGAAGTCGGCCTTCGCGCTCATCGTGCCGGTGCTCTCGGGCTACATCGCGTACTCCATCGCAGACCGGCCGGGCGTTGCGCCCGGCATGGTGGGCGGCATGCTCGCGGCCAGCCTCAGCGCGGGGTTCCTGGGCGGCATCGTGTCAGGCTTCCTCGCGGGCTACACGGCGCTGCTCATCAACCGGCACCTGAAGCTGCACCGCAACCTGGAAGGGCTCAAGCCCGTGCTCATCATTCCGCTCGTTTCCACGCTGATCGTCGGGTTGCTGATGATCTACGTGGTGGGCTCGCCGGTGGCCGCCGCGCTGCACGCGCTGGAAGGCTGGCTGCGTTCCATGCAGGCGGGCAGCGCCGTGGTGCTCGGCCTGATTCTGGGCGGCATGATGGCTGTCGACATGGGCGGCCCCGTGAACAAGGCGGCCTACGCGTTCAGTGCCGGGCTGATTGCGAGCCACGTCTACACGCCGATGGCCGCGACGATGGCGGCCGGCATGACGCCGCCGCTCGGCATCGCGCTCGCCACCTGGCTCTTCCGCGGCCGCTTCGGCGAGGAAGAGCGCGAAGCGGGCAAGGCGGCCGCCGTGCTGGGCATCGCGTTCATCACCGAAGGCGCGATTCCGTTCGCGGCGCGCGACCCGATGCGCGTGATTCCGTCGTGCATCGCGGGCTCGGCCGTAGCGGGCGCGATTTCGATGGCGGCCGGCGTCGAACTCAAGGTGCCGCACGGCGGCGTGTTCGTGCTGCCCATTCCGAACGCCGTCACGCACCTCGGCGTCTACGCGCTGGCCATTGTCGCGGGCACGCTCGTGACGGCGCTCGCGGTGGGCCTGTTGAAGCGTGCGCCGCAGAATGGCGGCAAGGCGCAAGCCGCGGCTGCCTGAGCCCGAGGGCCAGAATCGCAAAGGCGCCGTGACAGGCGCCTGACGCCCCATCCGGTTGTATCCTCTTGGCTCAGCAAACGGCGCCGCCCCGAAGGCGCCGCGCAACCGGACCGTCACCTCATGAAATTCCCCTTGCCGCCTCAAGGGCGGCCGAATCGCGTCTACCCGCGCGGTGCGCCGCCGGGCCTTTATGGGCCCGTTTCGGTGCTGGCCGGCGCCGCGGTCGTTTCCGGCCTCTATCTGGGCCGCGCGGTACTCATTCCGATCACGCTCTCGGTACTGCTGAGCTTTCTGCTCGCGCCGCTCGTCAACATGCTGCGGCGCGTGCGGCTGGGCCAGTTCGCGTCGATTCTCGTGGCCGTGTTCTTCGCGCTTGCGGCGCTGCTCGGCGTGGGCATGCTGATCGGCGCTCAGGTGGTCCAGCTTGCAGCCGATCTGCCGCAGTACCAGGTCGCCATCGAACGCAAGATCGAAACCGTGCAGGAGAAAACCGTGCGCCGCGCGGACGTGCTCGCGAGCAAGGCCGCGTCCACGCTGCAGCGCCTCGCGCCTTCGCGGCCCAGCCCGCCGCAGGGTTTCGGCAGCCGCGTGGCGAGAACGGCGTCGGGCAACCCGATTCCGGTCGAGGTCCACGAGCCGGTGCCCACGCCCATGCAACTCGTGCGGCGCGCGTTTTCGCCGGTGGTGGCGCCGCTGGAAACCACGTTCATCGTGCTGGTGGTGACGATCTTCATCCTGCTGCAGCGTGAGGATCTGCGCGACCGCCTCATCAGCCTGTTCGGCTCGCGCGACCTGCATCGCACGACGACCGCCATCGACGACGCCGCGCGCCGTCTGAGCCGCTATTTCGTGACGCAACTGGGGCTCAACCTCAGCGTGGGTGCGGTGCTCACCATCGGTCTTGCGGCCATCGGCGTGCCGGGCGCGCTGCTGTTCGGCGTGATCGCCGCGTTCCTGCGCTTCGTGCCGTACATCGGCATCTGGATTGCCGCGGCGCTCGCCACGTGCCTTGCCGCCGCCATCCAGCCGCAATGGACGATGGCGGTCTGGACGCTGATCCTCTTCATCGTCGTGGATGTCGTCGCGGGCCAGGTGGCCGAGCCGCTGCTCTACAGCCGCGGCTCCGGTCTCTCGCCGCTCGCGGTGGTGGTGGCCGCCATTTTCTGGAGCTGGCTCTGGGGGCCCATCGGCCTTGTGCTGTCGACGCCGCTTACGCTGTGCATCGTCACGCTGGGTCGCTACACGCATCGCCTCAATTTCCTCACCGTTTTGCTGGGCGACCAGCCCGCGCTCACGCCGGCGCAGAGCTTTTATCAACGGCTGCTCGCGGACGAAGCGCACGACGCCATCGTGCAGGCCGGGCGGCTGCTGCACGAGATGTCCGTGGTCGATTACTACGACCAGGTGGCGCTGGAAGGTCTGCAACTCGCGCGCAACGATGCGCTGCGCGGCGTGCTCACGTCTGAACAGCTGGCGCGCGTGAACGAAACGCTGATCGACATCGTGGAGAACCTCGAAACGGTGGAGGGCGCGCCGGACCCGCTCACCTCGGGGCAGAACGGCCGCACGCTGATGGCGGAGGGGCGCGAGCGAGAGCCGCGCGCCGCGGCAAGCCAGGCTGAGCCCGGCGCCCATGCCAGCCCGGCGTCGCTCGCTGAAGGCATCTCGGTGCTCTGCATCTCCGGCCGCGGCGCCTTCGACGAAGTAGCCGCCGCCATCACGATGCAACTGCTCGCGCGGCTCAAGATTCCGTGCACGGCCGCGCGCTACGAGCAGTTCCGCTATCCGCGCGCCGACGCGCCGGAGATCGAGCTGGCGCCGGTGGTCTGCATCGTGTCGCTCGATGCCGCGGACTGGCCGCCGTACCTGCGCAACCTGCTGCGGCGCCTGCGCAGCCAGCAGTCGCCCGCCGCCATCGTGGTGGGCTTCGGCAAACAGCCGGACGACGCGCCCGGCGTCGATGCGGCCGAGGCCACCGGGCCGCTGTACGAGGCCACGACGTTCCGCGCGCTCGTGGAGCAATGCCGGACGGCGGCGCTGGCGGCGAGCGCCTCCGCGCCCGCGCGAGGCTAGACCGGGCGCCGCGCGGGGCCGGATGCGCCCCGCGCCTGCGCGCCCAAACGTGCGGACAACCGCTGAGACCTTCCTCAGTTCACCAGATTGAATCCGCCGGCATGCGGGTACGCTCTTTCTGGGCGAACTCGCGGCGTGCGCCTGCATGACATCCGGCCGCGCCGAACACTGTCCCGCCCCGTACCTTGCGCCGTTCCTCATGCTGAAACGTCTGATCCGTCTGCTGCGCCATCCCGCCTCTGTCGTCTGGGTGAGTCTCGCGCTCGCCATGGCGATCAGCGCGGTCGCGGTCTGGGCGGCCGTCGAGATGCAGCACGACGCGATGCGCCGCGCGAACGAGACGGCGCAGAACGTCTCGCTGCTGATCGAGCGCGACACCGCGCGCAACCTCGAACTCTACGATCTGTCGCTGAAGGCCGTTATCGGCGGCCTGCACGAGCCCGGCGTGATGAAACTCGCGCCGCAGATGCGTCAGCGCGTGCTGTTCGACAGCTCGGCCATGGCGCAGGACCTCGGCTCGCTGTTCGTGATCGACGTGCACGGCAACGTGGTGGCGGATTCGCGCGCGGTGCCGCCGCGCCGCGTGAACGTTTCGGACCGCGACTATTTCAAGGTGCACCGCGATTCGCCGAACGTGGGGCTCTACGTCAGCCGGCCGTTCAAGCCGCGGCTCACCGCGGGCGACACGAGCATTGCGCTGAGCCGCCGCCTTTCGAACCCGGACGGCAGCTTCGCCGGCATCGTGGTGGGCACGATGCGGCTCGCCTATTTCCGCCGGCTCTTCGAGGGCACGAACCTGGGCGAGCGCGGCTCCATCACGCTGATGCTCACGGACGGCACCGTGCTGATGCGCCGACCGTTGCGGGCCTGGATGGTGGGCGTCAACCTTGCCGGCTCGGACAATTTCAACGCCTTCCAGGGCGCGCCCGAAGGGCGGTTCTTCGCGCAGTCGGCCATCGACGGCGTGGACCGCTGGTACGTCTATCGCCACATCCACGGTTTTCCGATGATCCTGAGCGTGGGCCAGGCCATCGACGACATCGACGCCGAATGGCGGCGGCGCGCGTGGATCATCGGCGTGCTGACTGTTTTGCTCGACGTCGCCATCGTGGCGCTGGCCGTGCTGTTTTCGCAGCAACTGCGCCGGCGTATCGCCATGGAAGACCGGCTGCGCGTGCTGGCTCGCACCGACGGGCTCACGGGCATCAACAACCGTCGGGCCTTCGACGAGCGCGCGAATACGGAATGGCGGCGCGCGAGACGCAGCGGCCGGCCGCTGTCGGCGCTGATCTGCGACATCGACCACTTCAAGACCTACAACGACCGCTACGGCCACGCGGCGGGCGACGACGCGCTCACGGCAGTGGCGGGCTGCATCGCGTCGTACGCGCGGCGTCCCGGCGACAGCGCCGCGCGCTATGGCGGCGAGGAGTTCACGGTGCTGCTGGCAGAGACGGCCGAACGCGACGCCATGCGGCTCGCGCAGCAGATTCGCGCAGCCGTGGAGGCGCTCAAGCTGCGCCACGCCGGCAATCCGCGCGGCGTGCTGACGGTGAGCATCGGCGTGGCCGGCACCGACGAGCACACGTTCGGCACGCTGTCGGAACTCCTCGAGGCCGCCGACGCGGCGCTGTATCGGGCCAAGGCGGATGGGCGCAACTGCGTGCGGCAGGCGCGGGCGCTGGAAGCGGTGTCCTCAATGGTGCCCCCAACGGCGTCTGAAACGACGCCGCAGCTCACGACGGAAAGCGCGAAGGAAACGGAAGGCGCCGCGAGCAAGGTCCAGCAAGACCCGCACACGGAGTCGCTGTCCTAGTTGCCCACGCCGGCGTCGTGGTGCCTGCCCGTTGGGCGACGCACCGCCGCGCATCCAAATTTAACCCGGGTAATATTGCGCGTTCAATTTATACCCGGGTATAATCCGTCGCTCATGACTACCCACAGGAGTTTCGGCATGAGCAGCACGGCGAGTTGTACGGCGTTCGAAGGCACACGGCGCATTGCGAGTGGCACGCCCCGGCAGGTCGCCGCGGCGGTGCGGCGGTGGCTGGACGATATCGGCACGGACGCGGCGCACGCTGACCCTCGCGCGCCACTGCTGATCTTCGACGACAGTTCGGGCCGGCAGGTGGAATTCGACCTGCGCGGCACGGTGGCGGAAGTCGAAGCACGGTTCGATGCGCCGGGCGACGCGTCCACGGCATCCGCGTCCGAGGTGCGAGCCGACCACGCCCCGCAAGCGGAAGCCGCCCAAACCGAAGCCGCCCCACGCGGCCGGGGCCGCCCGAAGCTCGGCGTGATCGCTCGCGAAGTCACGCTGCTGCCGCGTCATTGGGAGTGGCTCAACGGCCAGCCGGGCGGGGCTTCGGTGGCGCTGCGCCGTCTTGTCGAGGCGGCGCGCGCGGCGAACGGCAACAAAGACCGCATTCGCGCCGCGCAGGAAGCGGCCTGGCGCTTCATGACCGCGCTGGCCGGCGACCTGGCGGGCTACGAGGAGGCCACCCGCGCGCTTTACGCGAGCGACGCCGCCCGCTTCGACGCCTTGCTCGCTGGGTGGCCCGCTGACGTGCGCGACTACGCCGCAACGCTCGCCGCACCCGCGTTCGAGTGAGCGCCTTGCCAGCCCTATTCCCTCTTCGTACACTCGCGCGTAATTTGCCGTGGGCGGCACACGCGGGCGCCCACGTCTGCGCGGCACGCGTCCAGAAGCGAAGCCGCCGCAGAGGCAAGTCCCTCCCCATCCAACCATAACGCCCCAAGAGGAGAACCACCGCGATGTCCGATTCCTACTTCCCGCGCTGGCGTACCCAGCCTGGCGCCGCGCACCGTGTGGTCGCGACCGACGAACGGCTGCCTTGGCCGCAGATGCTGGCCATGGGCGTGCAGCACGTCGTCGCCATGTTTGGCGCCACGGTGCTCGCGCCGCTGCTGATGGGCTTCGATCCGAACCTTTGCATCTTCATGTCGGGCATCGGCACGCTGATCTTCTTCGTGATCGTGGGCGGGCGGGTGCCGAGCTATCTCGGGTCCAGCTTCGCGTTCATCGGTCTCGTGATTGCCGTGACCGGCTACAGCGGCCACGGACCGAATCCGAACATTCCGCTCGCGCTGGGCGGCATCGTGGCGTGCGGGGTGGTGTACGCGGTGATCGGGCTCATCGTTTCCGCGGTGGGCACGCAATGGATCGAAACGTTGATGCCGCCTGTCGTGACGGGCGCGATCGTCGCCGTGATCGGGCTCAACCTCGCGCCGATCGCCGTGAAGGGCGTGAGCGGTTCGTCGTTCGACTCGTGGATGGCGCTCGTCACCGTGCTGTGCGTGGGCGGCGTGGCCGTGTTTGCGCGCGGCATGCTGCAACGGCTGCTGATCCTCGTGGGACTCATCATCGCGTACGTGATCTATGCCGTCGTCACGAACGGCCTTGGCCTGGGCAAGCCGATCGACTTTGCCGTGGTGGCCAACGCCGCCTGGTTCGGCATGCCGCACTTCGCGGCGCCCGTGTTCGACGCGCACGCCGTCACGCTGCTTGCGCCCATCGCCGTGATCCTCGTGGCCGAGAACCTGGGTCACATCAAGGCCGTGAGCGCGATGACGGGGCAGAACCTGGACCGCTATATCGGCCGTGCGTTCATCGGCGACGGGCTGGCCACCGTGGTGTCCGGCTTCGCGGGCGGCACGGGCGTGACGACTTACGCGGAAAACATCGGCGTGATGGCCGTGACGAAGATCTACTCGACGCTCGTGTTCGTGGTGGCCGCGGTGATCGCGCTCGTGCTTGGCTTCTCGCCGAAGTTCGGCGCCGTGATCCAGACCATTCCAGGCCCGGTGCTGGGCGGGGTCTCGATCGTCGTGTTCGGGCTGATCGCGGTGACGGGCGCACGCATCTGGGTGGTCAACAAGGTGGACTTCTCGGACAACCGCAATCTGATCGTCGCGGCCGTCACGCTCGTGCTGGGCGCGGGGGACTTCTCCTTGAAGCTCGGCAACTTCGGCCTGGGCGGCATCGGCACCGCGACGTTCGGCGCCATCATTCTCTACGCGCTGCTGCGTCGCAAGCCGGCGCAGCAGGCGGCGGTTTAACGCGCTGTCTTAAACCGCTGTTGCTCGACTCGTGCGGCACGGCCGCCGCGCGAGTCTTCTGCTTGCAGTGGACGTGCCGCTAGTTCTCACTCGTGCCCGCGTCCCCGCGAAGTCAGTGCCGTCTCGGACCAGTCGACTTCGCGCATCAGCTTGTTCAGCGTTTCGTCGTTGATCTTCTGTTCGTTGCGTTGCGCGAGCAGCGCCGCGCGTTCGGCGCGCATCGCGGCAAGCCGCATCTGCAATTCCAGCGCCTCGGCACGTCGCGCTTCGGCGCGCTTGCCCGCGTCGTCGTCGCCCAGTGTCGCGAGGCGTCGTCGATAGATGTCCATCACGCGAGCGGCCACGTCGGTGGCAGAGGCGGCCTCGGCTTCGTCCAGATCGGCGCAGACCTTTTCGTGCTGCTGATCCACCGCGCGAATCGCGGCCTGCGCGGCGAGCGTGCGGGCCGCGCGCTCCTCGGCGGCGTGCGGGTCGCGGCCGCGCAGCGTCACGCCGCGCAACAGCAACGGCAACGCCACCACGGCGACGATCAGCGACACGAAAATCACGCCCGACGCGATGAAGATTGCCGTATCCCGCCCCGGCAGCGGCTGGCCGTCGGAGAGCGCGACGGGCAGCGAAAGCGCGCCCGCCAGCGTGATTGCGCCGCGCACGCCGGCAAAGGTGGTGATGGACACGGTGCGCAGCCCCGGCACTGCGTTCGCCACACCGTGCTTCGCCGCGCTGCGGCTGGCGAACCAGCGCAGCAGCCAGACCCATACGAAGCGGATGGCGTAGAGCGCGGCCAGCACCGCGGCCACGTAGCCGATCAATTGCCAGAACTGCGCGCGGCCCGCGTGATGCGCGTCCACGAGCGCCTTGCCGATGATGAGCGGGAACTCCAGCCCGAGCAGCGTGAACACCATGCCGTTGAACACGAATTCGAGCATGGTCCACGTGCTCGCGCCGCGCACGCGCGCCGAGACGGGGCCGCTGTGCGCGAAGTCGGTGGAATTCATCGTCATGCCGGCCGATACCGCCGCAAGCACGCCGGACCACCCGAAGTGTTCCGCGAGCAGATAGGAGGCGAACGGCACGAGCATGGTCATGATGACGCCCGGCGCGGGGTCGCCGTCCGCTGACAACGCGAAGAAGCGCGCGAACGCGAAGGCGAAGATCCAGCCGATGGCGATGCCGACAGCCAGCCCGCCCGCCGCAATGACGAGAAAGCTCAGCGACGCCTCGTGCAGCGAGAACACGCCCGTGAGCGCGGCGGCCACCGCGAACTTCAGCGCGACGAGGCCCGACGCGTCGTTCATCAACGCCTCGCCTTCCAGGATGTGCATGAGCTGCGCGGGAATGCGTCCCTTGCCGGCGATGGCCGACAGCGCGACTGCGTCGGTAGGCGAGAGCACTGCGGCCAGCGCGAACGCGACGGGCAGCGAAATGACCGGCACCAACGCGTGAATGAAATACCCGACCGCGAGCACGGTGGCGAACACGAGGCCGAGCGCGAGCATGAGAATCGCGCGCCGCTGCATGAAGAACTCGCGCTTGGGAATGCGCCAGCCGTCGCCGAAGAGCAGCGGCGGCACGAACAGCAGCATGAAGATTTCGGGATCGAAGGTGACGTCCACATGCAGCCGGGGCCACGCGAGTACGGCGCCCAGGGCGATTTGCACGAGCGGCAGCGGAAGCGTGAAAGGCAGCACGCGCACGAGAGCGCCGGAGAGCGCGACCGCGAGCAGAAGAATCAGGACGACAAAGACGGTTTCCATCGTTTGTGTGCGCGAGGACACCGAAGTGCCGTTGTTCTTGTGCGCAGCATGAGTCAACGAGGCTGAAGTGTAGCCTGGGGTTATGGCGCGCCGCGCCGTGGGGGGACACCGCAGCGCGCCTCGCCTCGCGTGCAGCAAATAACGCTTGAAAAGCCGCTCGAAACGAAACACGGCGCGCATCGCCGATGCACCAGCCGCGTGCACGCGTGCCCGCTCGCGACGCATGCGCAGTGCCGCCGGTGCAGCGGCTTATGCCGCGTTCATCGGAACACGGGCCGTAGTGCGCATGGACCTTGCTTTACTCCCCGCTGACGACGTACACCGCGAGACCGCACGCCATCGGCGGCGCGAGAGCCGCGCCTACACCGGCGACGAGGCTCGCACGAGAGGAACGCATGACCATCGAGCAACAGGAACGAACTTTCGCCGTACCGCACGGCTTCGAGCTGAGCATGGCATCCGGCATGCAGCGCTATGCCGCGCAGCACGGCGACTGGACATTGACCAGCGTATTTCAACCCGTATTCAGCCTCTCGCACATGCGGGCCGTGGGCTACGAGGGCCTGCTGCGCGCCCACGACGGACTCGACCGCCCGGTCGCGCCCGTGGACGTATTCGGCGCCGCGGCGCGCTTAGGCGAGGTCTTGCAGGTGGACCGGCTCGCCCAGGCGCTGCATCTGGAGAACTTCAGGCTGCTCGGCGCGCAGCGCGAGTGGCTCTTCCTCAACGTGCATCCGGGCACGCTCACCGAGCCGTATCACGCGGCGGCGCTGCTCGCCAACCTGCGCCGGCTCGACATTCCGCCGCGCCGCATCGTGCTCGAAGTACTGGAGCAGAGTACGGACGACATCGAACGCCTTGCCGAGTCCGTGCAGGAGTTTCGCGAACGCGGCTTTTTGATCGCGCTCGACGACTTCGGCGCCGGTCATTCGAACCTGGAACGCGTGTGGCAACTGAACCCGGACCTCGTGAAGATCGACCGCATCATGCTGCTGCACGCGTCGCTGCGGCGGGACATGGCGGCGATCCTGCACGGGCTCGTGTCGCTGCTGCATGAAGCGGGCAAGCTCGTGCTGATCGAAGGCGTGGAGACGGAGCACGAAGCGCAACTGGCGCTTTCCTGCGAGGCCGACTTCGTGCAGGGCTTCTTCTTCGCGCGGCCGCATCCGGGCCTTGCCGACGCGTCGCTGGCGGCCACGGTGATCGGCGACGTGACCGAGCGCTACCGCGTGCAGACCGAGGCGCGCGAGCGCAGCACGGCAACCCGCCTCGCGCCGTATCTGCGTGCCTTCGAGCGCGCGGCGGAGCGGCTGGGTGCGGGCGAGCCGCTCGAAGAGGTGTGCTGGAATTTCCTCGCACTCGACGACGCGGCGCGCTGCTTCCTGCTCGACTCGCACGGCCGCCAGGCGGGCCGCAACGTGGTGCTGCGCATGGACCGCGCGCAGCACGAAACACGCTTCTTGCCGCTTTCCGATGCGCAGGGCGCCAACTGGCTGCGCCGTCCTTATTTCCGCGCAGCTATCAGCGAGCCGGGCCGCGTGCACGTGACGAAGCCGTATCTCTCGATCAACGAGGCCATTCCGTGCGTGACGCTCTCCGTCGCCGTGCAGGTGGGCGAGCGGCTGGGCGTGCTGTGCGGCGATATCGACTGGAAAGACGATACGCTCTAGCCGCAGCCCGCAGCCCGCAGCCCGCAGCCCGCAGCCCGCAGCCCGCAGCCCGCAGCCCGGCGATTGACGTTGGCGCTTCAGGTCACTTCGCCACCACGACCGGAATGCCGCGCAGCGTGCCCGCGCCTCTTGCCTGATCGAGTGCCTGTTTGACGTGCTTGCCCGTGGCCGCTTCGATGCCGAGGCGCGCCGCCAGTTCGCGTTCGCTGCGCTTCGCAGCCGCGAGGTTGGCGAGCTTCACGTGCCCGTAGCCGCGCACGCGTGCGTGCAGTGCCGCGAGTTTTGCGATGTCCTCCGAGTCGGCGTTGGCATTGGCATTTGCGTGGCTCGCGGCCAGCTTCGCGAGCGCGCGCCGCATCGTGGCTTCGTAGTCGTGGGCGAGTTCGCGTTCCATGCGGCGTTCCAGCGTGCGGCCGAACGGATCGAACGCCGTGCCGCGCAGGCCACGTACCTTCGCGAGCACGCCGAGCACGGGCCACAGCCACGCGCCGAACTGCATCTTGCGCGGCGGTTCCCCACGCTTCCCATGAGCGAGCACCGGCGGCGCGAGATTGAACTTCACGCGAAAGTCGCGGCCCGCCGTGCCTTCGAACTGCGCTTCCAATGCTTCGCGAAACGCCGGCTGCGTGTGCAGGCGCGCCACTTCGTATTCGTCCTTCACCGCGAGCAGCCGGTAGAACGTGGTGACCACGGCGCGGCTCACGGCTTCATCGCGCGTGCGGTCCGCGGCACGCGCGGCATCCACGAGCGCGCGATAGCGCGCAACGTATCGCGTGCCGCCATAGGCTGAGAGGCGCGCTTCGCGGTCCGCGACGATTTCGTCGAGCGTTTCCACGCGTGCTTCCGACTTCGCGGCGTGGCGCGCTTGCCAGAGTGCTTCGAGCGCGGCCGGGTCCGCGGCGGCGAGACGGCCGATCGAGAATGCCAACTGGTTCGCCTGCACCGCGACGTTGTTCAGTTCGATAGCGCGCATGAGCGCCGCGAACGAAACCGGCACGAGCCCCAGCTGCCAGGCGAAGCCCAGCATCAGAATGTTCGCGCCGATGGTGTCGCCGAGAAAGCGGCTCGCGAGAGCCTGTGCGTCGCACGCGTCGAGCCGGCCGTCGCCTGCCGCGTGGCGCATCTTGGCGAGCAGCGCGTCGGCGTGCAGATTCGCGTCGGGGTTCTGCACGAACGACGCGTTCGGAATGGCGTGCGTGTTGACGACGATGCGCGTGCGATCGTGGCGCACCGTCTGCAACGCATCGGCGCTCGCGCCCACCACCATGTCGCAGGCGAGCAGCACGTCGGCCTGCTGCGTGTCGATGCGCACCTGGTTCAGCCACTCGTCGCGCGCGGCAAAGCGCACGAACGACAGCACCGAGCCGCCCTTCTGCGCGAAGCCCATGAAGTCGAGCACCGATGCGCTTTTGCCCTCCAGATGCGCGGCCATGCTGATGAGCGCGCCCACCGTCACCACGCCCGTGCCGCCCACGCCCGTGACGAGGATGTCGTAGGGCGCGGCGTCGAGCTTCGATGCCGGCACCGGCAGCGCGTTCACGCGTGCGGCGAGCGCATCCACGTCGAATGCGACGCCCGCTGCCTTCTTCAGCTTGCCGCCTTCGATCGTCACGAAGCTCGGGCAAAAGCCGTTCACGCACGAGTAGTCCTTGTTGCACGACGACTGGTCGATGCGGCGCTTGCGGCCCAGCACGGTTTCCACCGGCTCCACGGAAAGGCAGTTCGACTGCACGCCGCAATCGCCGCAGCCTTCGCAGACTTCCTCGTTGATGAAGAGGCGCCGGTCGGGATCGGGGAATTCGCCCTTCTTACGGCGGCGCCGTTTTTCCGCGGCGCAGGTCTGGTCGTAGATCAGCACCGTTACGCCGCTCGTGTCGCGCAATTCGCGCTGCACGGTGTCCATTTCGCGGCGATGGTGGAACGTCGTGCCCCTCGGAAAGAGGTCGTGATGGCCGTCGTACTTTTCGGGCTCGTCGCTTACCACGACGAAGCGCGACACGCCTTCGGCTTCCACCTGGCGCGCGATCTGCGGCACGGAGATGCTGCCGTCCACGGGCTGGCCGCCCGTCATCGCCACCGCGTCGTTGTAGAGGATCTTGTAGGTGATGTTCGCCTTCGCGGCCACCGCCTGGCGAATCGCGAGAATGCCCGAATGGAAGTAGGTGCCGTCGCCCAGGTTCTGGAACACGTGGCGCGTGTTCGTGAACATGGAATGCGAGGCCCAGTCCACGCCTTCGCCGCCCATCTGGATCAGACCCGTCGTGTCGCGGTCCATCCACGACGCCATGAAGTGACAGCCGATGCCCGCCTGCGCGACGGACCCTTGGGGCACCTTCGTCGACGTGTTGTGCGGGCAGCCCGAGCAGAAGTACGGCGTGCGCTTCACGCCGTCGGCTTCGTTGGAGAGAATCTGCGGCGCGACGAGGTCGACCACGCGGTTGCGCCGGTCGAGTGCGGGCTTGTGGCGCGCGAGCCAGTCCGCGAACACGGGCAGGATGCGCGAGGGGCGCAGTTCGCCCAATGCCGAAAGCAGCGGCGCGCCGTCGGCCGCGTGCTTGCCGAGCACGCGCGGACGGGCGCCCGCTTCGCGGTTGTAGAGGGAGTCCTTGATCTGCTGTTCGACCACGGGCCCCTTTTCTTCGATCACGAGCACGTCGGTCAGGCCCGACACGAAGGCGTTGATGCGCGAAAGTTCGAGCGGAAACGACAGGCCCACCTTGTAGATGCGCACGCCCGCCGCGTCCAGATCGCTCACCGTGAGATCGAGCCGGCGCAACGCTTCCATGAGATCGAGATGCGCCTTGCCGCAGGTCACGATGCCCACGTTCGCGTGCGGGCTGGGCGCGATCCAGCGGTCGATGCTGTTCGTGCGCGCGAAGTGGCGCACGGCGTCGAGCTTCGCCGCCAGCCGCGCTTCGATGGCGAGGCTCGGCAGGTCGGGCCAGCGGTTGTGCAGGCCGCCTGCGGGAGGCTCGAAACCGGCGGGCGCGGGCCAGTGCGTGTGCAGCGCGTCGAGGTCCACCGTGGAGCCGGATTCGACTGTCTCCGAAATCGCCTTGAAGCCGACCCATGCACCCGAGAAGCGCGATAGCGCCCAGCCGTACAGGCCGAATTCGAGCATGTCCGCGATATTCGACGGATTCACGATGGGCATGTGCCACGCCATCATCGCGAAGTCGCTCTGATGCGGCATGGACGACGACACGCAGCCGTGATCGTCGCCGGCCACCACCAGCACGCCGCCGTGCGGCGACGAACCGTAGGCGTTGCCGTGCTTGAGCGCATCGCCCGCGCGGTCCACGCCCGGGCCCTTGCCGTACCACATGGCGAACACGCCGTCGACGTTGCGCTCGGGGTCGCCTTCCACGCGCTGCGTGCCGAGCACGGCAGTGCCGCCCAGTTCCTCGTTGATGGCGGGCAGAAAGCGCACGCCGGCGCCGTCCAGCAGCTTCTTTGCCTTCCACAGTTGCTGGTCCACCATGCCGAGCGGCGAGCCGCGATAGCCGCTGATGAAGCCCGCGGTATTCAGACCTGCGGCGCGGTCGAGCGCGGCCTGCATGAGCGCGAGGCGCACCAGTGCCTGCGTGCCGGTGAGGAAGATGCGGCCGCGCGTGGCGGCGAGGTTGTCGGTGAGGCGATAGTCGGCAAGCGGCGTGGGCGACTTCGGCGGCAGGCTCTCGTCGGGCAGACGGGCGGTCATGAAGCGTCTCCTTGTTATGCGTGTCGCGCGCGCTGGCTGTGGGTGCCGCGCCGCGCGAGAAGAGACCTTATTTTTTCGCGCCGATGAAGGAATGTTTTTGCTATCTCGGCATGCGGCGCGTCGAACATCGCAACGAGCCGGACGATTGCGCCGCGATTTGAGCGGGATTTGCCGCGTGCTGCGTTTTACGCGGCCGCTATGCCTGATCCGCAGGGGCAACGTCGTGCACGCCGAGCGGCACGACGTCGTGGAATCGCGCGTAGTCGATATGGCTCACGCCATCCACTTCCGAAATGAGGTCCACATAGCGATGGTTCCAGCGGATGTCTCGGGCGTCCCAGGCATGACGCGCCTGCATGGTCTGCGAAGTGGACTCGTCCGAACCTTCGATCATGATGAGCAGCGACGCGTTCTGACGCACGAGCGATTCGACCGTTTCGCCGTAGAGAGGGCTCGTTTCGTCGATCACGTGCATGAGGTTCCAGCCCAGCAGGAAGATGGGATGCTGGTCGCGGATCAGCTTCAGATCGTAGATACGCTGCAGCGTATAGCCCTCCGGCATGGTTTCGCGGCGCAGGAGACGCAGCTTCGCGCTGGCTTCCGCGATCACGTTCTGGCGCGCGTTGGCGGCGCGCACCATGAGCGTGGTGCGGCCCTCCAGTTCACGCACGATGGCGTAGCGCGTGAACATGATCTTCGCGCGCGGCCGCGAGAAGCGCGCGAACACGAGCCCCGTGGCGAGCGCGATGCCCGACATGCCGCAGAAGATTTCGAGCGTGGCAACGAGATGCGCGTAGACCGTCGACGGATGCATGTCGCCGTAACCCACGGTGGCGAGCGTCTCCACGCTGAAGAAGAACGCACCGGCGAAGCCGGCAGGATTCTGGTTCGCAATGCCCGGACCGTTCAGTTCATAGAGCACCGCGAAGCCGGTGTTGAGCAGCAGAAAAAATGCCGCGAGCGCGCCGAAGAACATCGGCCAACTCACGGTGAGCGCACGGTGATAGAAGTCCTGCCAGAAAGGCAGCGGCAGGCCGTGCGCAATGACCACGCGCGAACCGAACGCGACACGCCGGCCGTCGCGCCAGCGCTTCGCGCGGCGCTCGTTTGCGTCGTCGCCGCTGTCCTTGCCGGGCTTCACGGGGCAGGGTTCGTTGTCTGAATCACTGCGGGCTTCGCCGCACGTGTCGTCTGCCATTGCGTTCCCTGAGCGATGAAAACGCGGACGAGCGTAGCACGGCGGCGGCACGCGGTGCCCTCATCGTGAGTGCGCGGCGCGCGGTTCAGCGGCCCCGCGGTTCCAGGGCACAGCGTTGGCGAACCATCACGGCATCAGGGAAACACGCGCGGCTTCGGAATGCCCGCGCCGTGCTCGATGTCGGCCACGGCCTGGCGATGCGCCAATTCGATCGCTTCGCCTGCGTCGGCATAGCCGTTGTCGCCGCCCACCGTGGTCCACGGCTGCACGGCTTTGTCCTGATGCCGGATTTCGTACTCCGCGTCCCAGCGCGCACCTTGCAGCTCGATGGGACGGACGTGGATGGCGTAGACGCCATAGAGAAAGAGCTGATCGGCCATGGTCGCCTCCAGCGGTTGAGTGCCAGCCTTGGGTCGCCTGAGCGGCGGGCCCGGGTCGGGCGCCTGAGTTGGCGCCCACGAGCGGCCCTACAGTTCGAGCTCGCCGAGAATGCGATGCGCGAGCGCCTTGGCTTCTTCCAGCGCTTCAGTGGCCGTGGCCGACGTGGCCTCGACTTCGTAGAGCACGTTTTCCGGTTCCTCGCCGTCGTCGCGCGCGAGCGAGACCACGCCCTGATAGTGCCCGCTGTTCGCCGGACGGACGGTGGCCGTGGCCGTGTAGATCCCTTTGGTGTAGGTGACGTCTTCCATGATGCGGCTCCAGCTGGAAGGAACTTTTATCCTAGCACGCCGATTCGAGGCTTACCGCCAGCGCGCACGCATGGCGAAGGCCTCGCAGGCGGCGTGCCTGGAACCCTTCCTGACGCCTTGCCGCAGCGACGGTTTCAGCGCTCCAGCAGCGACACCACTTCGTCCAGCGACGGCGAATGCGCGCCCTTGTGCCGGCACGCGGCCGCGCCGGCTGCGAGGGCGAATGCAAGGTGCTCGGGCCACGAGCGCTGCGACGCTGTCATGAGACTGAACAGCAGGCCCGCGATAGACGCATCGCCCGCACCCACCGTATCCGCCACCTCGACGCGCGGCGGGCTGGCTTCGAACGTCGTGGTCCCCGTGCCTTCTGCGCCCGGCACGAACAGCGTCGCCTTGTCCGGCCCGCGCGTGACGAGCAGCGTGGCCGCAGGGTTCATCTCGCGCAGCGTCGCGAGGGCGGCGGCTTCGTCGTCGGTCTTGAACAGCAGCCGCAGATCTTCGTCCGATACCTTGATGAGGTCCGCGAGCGCAGCCATTCTGCGCAGCGTCGGCTCGTAGCCATGCTCCATCAGGTTGCGGTAGTTCGGGTCGAAGCTGATCTTCACGCCGCGTGCGTGCAGTTGCGCGGCGAGCGTCGCGAGCGTTTCGCCGAGCGGCTGGCGCACGAGACTGATGCAGCCGAAGTGCGCCCACTTCACCTGCGCCATCCAGCCCTCGGGCAGGCCGGCGGGGTCGAAGGCGAGATCCGCGCTGTTTTCGCCCATGAAGAAGTACGCGGGTGGATGCGTGCGATGCACGATGGCGAGCAGCGGCGGCCGCTCCACGCGCTGCATGAAACGCATGTCGAGACCCGCGACGACGCTCGCGTTCCAGAGTTCGTCGGAGAAGCAGTCGGTGCCGAGCGAACCCGCGCATGCCGTGGGCAGACCCAGCCGCGCGACGGCGCGCGCCACGTTCCAGCCCGCGCCGCCGGGACGCGAGAGCCAGTGCGACTCGTGGTCCTCGCCGGTGCGCACGAGGTCGGTGAGGATGTCGCCCGCGGAAACGAAGACGGGCAGGCCGCTCGCTGCGGTGCCTTGCGGCGCGTGGGTAGGTGCCGGAGTGTTCATCGTGCTGATCCTGTGCGACGGGGCGCGGCGTGCGCCGCGCGAGTGCGGGCCGCTGCGCGGCTTCCGCCGTTCTTGTTCGCGGGCGGCGTTTCGTCCTTCTTCGTTTTGCCGCGGGCCGCGCTTTCCGGGGCGACGTTCGCGCCGGGTTTCGAGCCGACGTTCGAGGGGCTGCCCGAAGTCCGTTGGGACTTGGCGCGCAATGCGGAGGCGCTCTTGCCGTTGTGCTTTCCGTTACCTGCGGCTGTGCCTTTGCCCGTGGCGGGGCGCGCGCGGCCGTTGGCTTCGTTCGCGCCGCCTGTCGCGTCCGTGTCCGCCGACGCTTGCGCCGGCAGCGCATTCAGCACTTCGTAGCACGCGCCCATCGTGTGATAGTCGGTCTTGCCGGCCGGGCTCTTCTCGTCGCTGTATTTGCGGTTGTCGCAGGTGAGGATGCGGTACCACGCGCCGTAGCGGTGATCGACGAAATGCGCCCAGCTATAGCGCCAGATCTCGTCGTACCAGTCCCAGAAGCGTTCGTTGCCGGTGCGCTTGGCGAGCAGCGCGGCGGCCGCGAAGGTTTCCGCCTGCACCCAGAAATATTTGTCGTGATCGCAGACGGTGCCGTCGGGGCCGAAGCCGTAATAGAGGCCGCCGTGGTTGTCGTCCCAGGCGTGCGCCATGGCGGCGTCGAAGAGCTCGATGGCGCGCGGCGCGAGCCACGGCAACGGACGGTGCCGCTCGAGAATCAGCAGCAGCTTGGCCCACTCGGTCTGATGCCCCGGCTGAAAGCCCCAGGGGCGGAAGATGTTCGAGCTGTCTTCCTCGTTGTAATGCCAGTCCACAGACCAGTCCGCGTGAAAGTGCTCCCACACGAGGCCGTGCGAGAGCTTCGCCTGGCGCAGCGTGATGTTCGACGCCACGCGCTCGGCGCGGTCCAGGTAGACGAGGTGGCCGGTGGCTTCGTACGCGGTGAGCAGCGCCTCGGTGGTGTGCATGTTCGCGTTCTGGCCGCGGTAGCTCGACACGCGCCAGTCGGGCGTGGCTTCGTCGGCGTAGAGGCCGGCGGCGCCGTCCCAGAAGCGGCGCTCCATGAGCTCGAAGGTGGCGCCGATCATCGGCCGCGCTTCTTCGATGCCGGCCATCGCCGCGTGCGCGCAGGCGAGCAGCACGAAGGCGAGACCGTAGCAGTGGCGCGTGCCGTCCAGCGTGCGGCGGTGGCCGTCGCGCCACTTGATTTCCCAGTCGTAGCCTTCGTGCTGTGCGTCCCAGTGGGCGTCGCGCAGAAAGCGCAGGCCGTGGCGCGCGTAGTCGAGGTGGAGCGGGTCGCCGAACTGGCGGTACGCCATCGCGTAATTGAAGACGAAGCGGCAACTGCTCACGAGGTGCCGCGAACTCGCGTTGTAGACCGAGCCGTCGTCGCGGAAATAGTGGAAGAAGCCGCCGCTTTCGTCGAACACGTTCGGCGCGTAGAAGCGCAGCGTGTCTTCGATGTGCGAGAGCAGGAAGCGGCGGTCGCGAAAGCTTTCGACGGGCGGCACACCGGCCGGCGTGGTTGCCGCCCCTGCTGCCGGTGCGAGCGGAGCGTGCGGCGCCCGCGCGGCTGCGGCCGGCTTCGTTGTGCCCGTGCCGGGCGATCGTGGTTGCGTCATGGCTGTCTCCCCAAGGTGCTGGCGCGGGTTATCAGTTGAACGGGCAGGCGGATTTCGGTTTCGCCGGGCGCATCTTCGAGCAGCAGTGCCACGCCGCGGCGCCCCAGCGCTTCCTTGTCCACGGCGACCGTGGTGAGCGGCGGGCTGGCGTGCGCGGCGCCCGGAATGTCGTCGAAGCCGACGATGGCGATGTCCTCCGGCACGCGCAGTCCGTTGGCGAGGCACACGCGCATCGCGGCGAGCGCGGCGGCGTCGTTGTAGGCGAACACGGCGTCGGGCCGCGCGGACTCGCCCGCATCGAGCAGCCGCTGCATGGCGAGCGAGGCGCCGGCATCGGGATCGAGCCCGGCGTCGATGTTCACTTCAAGCGACGGATCGAAGAGCAGCCCCGCCTCGAAGAACGCGCGCCGGTAGCCGAGCGCGCGCTGCGCGATGCTGAAGTGCGCGAGCGACCCGCCGATGAACGCGATGCGCTTGTGGCCCTGCGTGAACAGATGGCGCATGGCGAGCCCGGCGCCCGCGGCGTTGTCGAGATTCACCGAGCGCAGCCCGGGTGCCCAGAGATCGATCAGCACGAGCGGGCGCTGCATGGCAGTGAGGGTGGCAAGCGTTTCGGGCTCGACGAAGCCGGCTACCGCGATGGCGTCCGGCGCATGCAGGCGGAGTTGCTGCACGACGTCTTCGGTGGGGCCCGCGGTGAGCAGCGACGGCACGATGCCGCGCTCGCGGCAGGCGTCTTCCACGCCGTGCAGCACGTGCGAAAAGAAGGGGGTCGCGGCGAAGTTGTTGTGCTGGCGGTGCAGCAGAAAGGTGAGCCGGCGGATGCGCGGGCGCAATTGAGCCGGGTCGTAGCCGAGACTGCGCGCGACCTCGATCACGCGGGTGCGCGTGGCGTCGGAGAGGCCGGGCTGGTTCTTCAGGGCTCGCGAAACGGTGCCGATCGACACGCTGGCCGCGCGAGCGACATCGCGAATGGTTGTCCCCATGAGTTCGTGGCGGCAGCGCGAGAGGCTTGACCGCAGGCGTTTTGAGTTCGGACGATTGTATAGTAAAAGGCCGCTTCAGAAGCCCTGTTTAGCCACGTGAGATACGCGTAAATACCCGTAGAAAAAGGGCTGAAAGCTGTTTCTTTTTGTTTACTAAAAAATGCTAAACAGGCGTGGGAACCTGGGTGAAAGAGGCCGGACCCGCGACGTTGAGGCAAATTGATGAGCCGGGACAATGCGCCTCGGGGATGAGGCGTTCAGAGGGGAGGTCGGTAAGCGGAGAAAGCGAGGGGGCGCAGCGTTGTCGACGCGATTCGGTGCGCGTACCCCGGATGGTGGCTTCGGAACCGCAGACGCGGTCCCGCCGGGATAAGAGCGCGTGGCTTGGAGACATGGCCCAGCCGAAGGCCTAAGCCGCGCGCCTCACCGCGCCGTCGAATTCTCGCAAGAGGCCCGGGCGGCGCTGCGCGACGCGGCGTGCGAACCGCCCGCGTCCGCCGGCTTGCCTCGCGCGCCGCCTTCGGCAGCATGCGGCGTCTCGGGGCGTCCGCGCAGTTGCGCCGCGCTCTCGCCGGCATCCACCAGCACGAAGCCCGACGACTCGTGCTTCGCCCGGCGTTTGGCAAGCGCGGCCACCGACGCGATCTCGTCGCTGCTGTACTTCGCGCCGCCGCCGGACTCGATGCGCACGCCGCCAATCGCCATCGTGACGAAGCCGAAGAAGGTCGGATTGCCGCGCCGGTCCTCGCCGTGGATGCCGCCTGCCTGCCGGTCGGCGGGCGCGTAGAAGCGCTGCGCGCCTTCGTTGAAGAGGTGGATGGCGCGCATCGCGCGCTCGTGCCAGTCGTCGCTCTGGAACAGGATCAGGAAGTCGTCGCCGCCCACGTGACCAAGGAAGTCGCGCGTCGGGTCGCAGACGTCCGCCAGCACGGCGGCGGCGAACTTCAGCACCTCGTCGCCTTGCCAGTAGCCGTACTGGTCGTTGAACGGCTTGAAGTGGTTCAGATCGACGTAGCAGGCGTAGAAGCCCGCGTCGTGGCTCAACAGGCGCTCGATGTGCGAGCTGATCGGAATGTTGCCGGGCAGGAAGGTGAGCGGATTCGCGTAGCGCGCCGCTTCGATGCGCACCTCCGTGACCGCGCGCACGAGGTTCTCGCCGGTGCCCAGGCCCGCGTAGCGGCCGTTGTCGGTGATCACGAAACCGTCGGCCAGATAGCGCTGGTCGTCGCTCGCGAGCAATTTGGCCATCTGCTCGACCGTCATCGACTTTTCGATCACCACCGGCGACGCGTTCGCAAACTGCAGGCACGGCTTCTTGCCGAACAGCTCGCGGTGATACGGCAACGCGTAGCGGTCCATGAAGGCGCGTCGGTTGATGAGCGCGATGGGCGCGTCGTTTTCCACGACGGCGACTGCGTGCAGGTCGGGCAGCCGGTTGAAGAGTTCGAGCACGTCGTTGTTGGTCGCCTGGCGCGGCAGAGCGGGCGCCTGCACGAGCATGCGCGCCGACGCCATGCTGCCTGAGGGCGACGCCGGCGCGTTGCGCGTGGTCTCGGGAAACACCGCGATATGGCCCGCGCCGATCGCGTTGCGCGCCTCTTCGGCCACGGCCAGCGCGGGCCGCGAGGCGGGCCGCCCGAAGAAGTAACCCTGGCCGCAGCCGATGCCCATGTCGCGCAGCACGATGAGGTCCGCTTCGTTTTCAATGCCTTCGGCCACGAGCCGCGCGCCGCTTGCGTTCGCGAAATGCTGCATGGCGCGCACGGCTTCGAACTTAAGCGGATCGCTGGCAATTTCGTGGATGAAGAAGCGGTCGATCTTCACCACGTCCGGCTGCAGGCGCACCCACAGATTCATGCTCGCGTTCGCGGTGCCGTAGTCGTCGAGGGCGAACTGCGCGCCCATGGAGCGCAGCGACGCGACCACGGGCAGGAAGTCGTTCAGGTCGGCAATCGCGCTCTGCTCAGTGAGTTCGATCACGACGCGGTTCGTATCCAGACCCCGCTGGCGCAGGAGCGCGAAGGCGGGTTCGCCGTTTTCCATCAAGTGGCGGATGGCGGCCGCGCTGAAGTTGAGGAACAGCTTGCCCGTGCAGGCGAAGTGCGCGAAGGCCTCGATGCAGGTGAGGGCGGCGGCCTGCTCGAGCGCCATCGTGCGGCCCTCGGCGGCGGCCTGCGCGAAAAGCCGGAACGGCGACTCCAGCGGCGTGCCGGCCGGGCCGCGAATCAGACCTTCATACCCGACGATGGAGCCGCCGTCGAAGTCGATGATCGGCTGGAACACGGCGGACAACTCGCGCCGCGCGATCAGGTCTTCGATGCACGGTGCAACAGATTGCGATGGCGCGCGAGGTGACATGGACGGACAGCCGGGGCTAACGATGGTCGCCTTAACGGCTGCCAGGGGCGGGAGTTGAATGAATTTTTGGTGACGCGATGCACCGCTGTGGTGCCTGTCGGCCGCGCAGCCTTTATGCGCGGCGCATTGGGGGAGGGCAAGCGTTCGCTAGTTTTTTCCGAGGCGCGGTGGGGTTCGTTCGTTCGCGGCTCGGGCAAGACAGCGCATGACCATCCGGCCAGGCAGACGCGAGGCGGCATTTTGCGTGGAATAGCGGGACGCCGCGCAGGGCGGCCAGCGGTTAACACGCCCGAGGAATCCGCCCGGGGACCCCCTCAAGGAATGCCATGAACGCCTTATTTGTTGCTGGAAGCCGCTTCGCGACGGCCCAGGGTCGCGGGATCGCGCGCGGGCCGTGGAGCGGCACGCGACTCGTCGCCCGTCTGGGTTTCCGTCCGCCGTGCGCCCCAGCGCTGCGCGAGCGCCGCGCACACCATCAACTGGATCTGGTGGAACAACATGAGCGGCAGCACCACCGCGCCCACGGCGTTGGAGGCGAAGATCACCTTGGCCATCGGCACACCGGCGGCAAGGCTTTTCTTCGATCCGCAGAAGATGATCGTGATCTGGTCCGGCCGGGAGAAGCCAAGCCGCTTGCTGGTGAACATCGTGACGGCGAGCGCAAGCGCGAGCAGCACCGCGTTCACCACCACGAGTCCGGCCAGTGCGCCCACCGAAAGGTGATGCCACAGGCCCTCGTTCACCGCCTCGCTGAACGCGCCGTAGACGACGAGCAGGATCGACCCCTGATCGACGAACTTGAGTACGCCGCGGTTGCGCTCGATCCAGCCGCCGATCACGGGACGCAGCGCCTGCCCGGCCAGAAACGGCACCAGCAGTTGCAGCACGATGTTGCCCACCGTGTGCCACGCCGACGTGCCGCCGGCCGCCTGGTTCGTAACGAGCAGACTCACCAGCGCCGGGGTGACGAAGATGCCGATCAGGCTGGAAGCCGAGGCGCTGCACACGGCCGCCGGCACGTTGCCTTTGGCAATCGACGTGAACGCAATGGAGGACTGCACGGTGGACGGCAGCGTGCAGAGAAACAGGACGCCGGCATAAAGCGCAGGCGTGACAAGTGGCGAAAGGAGCGGCTTAAGCGCGACGCCGAGGAGCGGGAACAGGACGAAAGTGCTCGCGAGTACGAGCAGATGCAGGCGCCAGTGCGTGGCTCCCGCCACGATCGCTTCGCGCGATAGCTTGGCGCCGTGCAGGAAAAACAGCAGTCCCACCGCAATGTTGGTGAGCCAGTTGAACGGCGTCGAGGCTTCGCCGTGCACGGGCAGAAGACTCGCAAGAATCACCGTACCGACGAGGCACAGCGTGAAGTTGTCGGGAAGGAATTTTGGACGGGCCATCGGAATCTCGGGGCGCGCGGCAACGCAGAAACGGCTGCCGCGGCTACGCGTTGCGGCGGTGCAGTATGAAAGCGGAATTCACTATTGTCGGTGCGTTTCGATTAAAAAAGCAAATTCATTTCCGGAATTCATTAATGAACGGTGTGCATGGAACGTGCCTGTCGTGACGGGTTTCGGCGTGCGGCGTGTGATGTGTTTCAACAACGCTTGGACGCGCTTGAGTGCGTGCGTCGCAGCGCGCTCACGGGCGCCAAATGGCGCGCAAAAAGGGCGCAAAAGGCGCAAAAATCGTGCAGTAACACGTGGTTACATCCCTGCCTGGGGCATAACACTTTTTGGCTCGACACCTCTTACGCCGCCCCCATAAATTACTGCTCAAAGGTCGCGAGGCGCGTCCGGCGGAAACAGTTACTCACCGCGCATAGCGCCTCGAACAGGTCCGACTCACCCGGTACGCGGCCGCGGGGACGATGGTCGGGCGAGGCAGGCAAGACATGTACGCAGGGCTGGCAAGAACGGGACGATGGATGGCGGGCGCGCTGCTGGCCGCCGCGGTCGCGTTCGCGCATGCCAGGCCCGAAGGCGGCGGTCCGCCGCACGGCTCGCATGCATTCGGCGGCGGCTTCGGCGCCCGAATTGCCGCTGCGCCGCGTGGCGGTGGTCGCGAAGGCGGCGCCCCGCGGGCGCACCCCGGCCGCAGCGGCAATCGTGGCGTGGCGCCCCTGCGCGTCGCCGGTCCCGACGTCTACCGGCCGGGTAATGGGGGCAACGTCCCATACCCCGGCGCCATCACGCCGATTAGTACCGAAGCCCGGCCCGTACCTCATCCGCCTGCGAATTCGCCCGTGCGGGCGGGTTCCATCCGCGAAGACGTCGCCCGCTATAACGAGGAGCGCAGTACGTACCGGCCGCTTCCGCGTCAGGCTGAAGAAGGGCCGCGTCAGCCGATGCCCTCTCCGTATCGCAACTAGCGAACTTCCGTCGTTTTCCGCTGTTCCCCTTCCGTTGTTCGCGCGGCTGTCCAGGCCGCGCGGAACTGACGCGTCATTACCACACTTTTTTGAAAATTCCCTGCGCCGGAACGCTCCGGGCAATCCAATCCCTGACAATTCCGCGCCCTATGTGGCGTGGCGTATCGCGTCCGGGTGAGCGTTGGCTCGCCCAGCCCGCGCCGCGCCCAGTAAGGGTTCGCGGGGTGGTCCAGCCGTCATGCATTGCCGCTTGGCGGTGAGCGTCGAAGGACTAGCAGCCCGGGGCACGCCAAAACTAATCCGGCACGTATACCGGCAATAAGTCGCGGTATTTCTGTTCATAAAAATGGTCCGCAAAGATGGTCCCGCCTGCATTTGGCCCGGTGCCCCAACGGACTCACAACAAACGGCTTGCGCGAGCAACTCGCCCCGCCCAGCCATGACAGCCTTTTTGGCCTTTCAGGCCCTTTGACAAAGACAGGAGATTCTATGAAGACAACCGTCAGCCGTGCGCTGAACACCACGCTCAAAGCGGGCGCCGTCGTCGCATTGCTGGCTTGCGCATCGTCGGCATTCGCGCAATCCAGCGTGCAGCTTTACGGCCAGGTCGACGAATGGGTGGGCGCCACGAAATTTCCCGGCAGTCAGCGCGCCTGGAACGTGTCGGGCGGCGGCATGTCGACGTCCTACTGGGGGCTGAAGGGCGCCGAGGACCTGGGCGGCGGCTACAAGGCGGTCTTTGCGCTGGAAAGCTTCTTCCGCGCGCAGAACGGCCAGTACGGGCGCTTCCAGGGCGACACGTTCTTCGCCCGCAACTCGTACGTCGGCATCGAGTCGCCTTACGGCACCGTCACGGCAGGCCGTCTCACGACGCATCTGTTCGTTTCGACGATTCTGTTCAACCCGTTCATCGACTCGTACACCTTCTCGCCGATGGTGTATCACGTATTCCTCGGCCTGGGCACG
The DNA here is from genome assembly GCF_034424375.1 of Paraburkholderia kururiensis. Lineage (NCBI taxonomy): Bacteria > Pseudomonadati > Pseudomonadota > Betaproteobacteria > Burkholderiales > Burkholderiaceae > Paraburkholderia > Paraburkholderia kururiensis. The sequence goes on from NZ_CP139965.1 coordinate 4,527,074, forward strand.
TTCCCGACCTACACCACGGACCAGGGTGTAGTGGGTGATTCGGGCTGGAACAACGCCGTGCAGTACGCAACGCCGGACTTCAACGGTCTTTCGGGCGCCGCCATGTACGCGCTCGGCAACAGCGCCGACCACAACGGCTCGAAGAAGTGGAGCGGTCAGGTGCTGTACTTCCACGGCCCGTTCGCGGCGACCGCGGTCTATCAGTATGTGAACTTCAACGACAGCCCCACCGACCTGAACAGCCTCGTCACGGGGCTGAAGAGCCAGAGCGTCGCGCAGCTCGGTGTCTCGTACGACCTCAAGTACGTGAAGCTGTTCGGTCAGTACATGTACACGAAGAACGACCAGAACGTGGGCAGCTGGCATGTGAACACGGCGCAGGGCGGCGTGAGCGCGCCGCTCGGCACGGGCACGGCGATGGCGTCGTACGCATACTCGCGCGACGGCGGCGGCCTCGACCAGACGCGCCAGACGTGGGCCGTGGGCTACGACTATCCGCTCTCGAAGCGCACCGACGTGTACGCCGCCTACATGTACGACCACATCAGCAACCAGTCGTCGGGGGACACCTTCGGCGTCGGCATGCGCGCGAAGTTTTGATTGCGCCGGCGGGCGCGTTGGTTGTGCCGGTGGGCGGGCTAGGCGCGGCGGGCAGCGGCACCGCCTCGCCGATCGGCACGGCATCTGTGCCGACGCGCACGCTGTGCGACGATCTCGCGCGCGGGGCCGCGAACGGCTACGCTGGCTGCTACGCGAATGTGCGTCGCCCGGTTCGCCCAGTTGGCACCGCCCGTCGCGGTTCGCGTGGATGGGCGCTGCTTCTTCCGCCTGCCTCTTCCTCCAGGCGTCCCCCGCCACGTTGCATCTGTTCGCCGATGCCGGCGCGCCTCGCGCGCTCACCTGTACCGCTCTCACCGAGTGCGCCCCATTCCACCCTTTGCTCACTTCCACTTGATAAAGCGCGCACAATGGCGCCGATTGATTCCTCCGGTGAGCGATTGCGATGGATACCCTCGTCAGCATGAAAGTGTTCCGCCACGTCGTGGAGACGGGCAGCTTCGTGGGCGCCGCCGCGCGTGCCGAGATGTCGCCCGCGATGGCGAGCAAGCACGTCATGCATCTGGAGCAGCAACTGGGCGCGCGGCTTCTGAACCGCACCACGCGGCGCGTCGCGCCCACCGAGGCGGGGCGCGAGTATTACGAGCGGCTCTCGCAGGCGCTGGGCGAAATCGAGGAGGCCGCGCAGGCGGTGAGCGCCGCCAGCGTCGTGCCGCAAGGGCGGCTGCGCGTAACGTGCCTGTCGGCGTTCGGCCTGCGCCACATCATGGGTGCGGCCGCCGATTACGCCGCGCAGTACCCGAAGGTCACCGTCGATATCCAGTTGTCGGACCGCGTGGTCGAGCTGATCGACGAAGGTTTCGACGTGGCCGTGCGCGCGTCGCCGTCCGGGCTCAAGTCGTCTTCGCTGATCGCGCGGCAGATTGCGACCGCGCACATCCTGCTCTGTGCGTCGCCCGACTATCTGGCCCGGCACGGCACGCCGAAGACGCTCGACGACCTCACGCGCCACAACTTCATTCACTACGCGGACGTGTCCGCGCAGGAACTCACGCTCTCGTCTATGGCGGGCGGTTCGCGCGTGCGGCTGGCGGGCAACATGGTGGTCAATCACCTGGAAGCGCAGCGCGTGGTGACGCTGCACGGCGCGGGCGTCGCGCTGCTGGGCACTGAGGTAATCGGCGACGACATCGCCGCCGGCCGCCTCGTGCCGATTCTCGTCGACGTGGCGCCGCCGCGCGAGTTGCCCATCCACGTGGTGTATGCGAGTCGCCGGTACCTCTCGGCGAAGGTGCGCTCGTTCGTGGACTTCATGGCCCAGCGCTTTGCCGGACAAGGGCTGTGGCCGACGCTCGAACAGATCCGGGCCGCCGCGGCGAGCTGAGAAGGGACTGCGAAAACGCGTCCGTTTTCGCGAAGACCGCGTGAAAGATCGCAGGAAAGATCGCAGGAAACGTAGCAGCAAGAAGCGCAGAACAGGCGGAAAAGCAGCGCGCAGGCCGGCCCCTCCGTTTGTCTATACTGGGCAGACAACCGAACCCGTAGGACGACCCGGGGGAGACATGACCGACCTTTCCACGCCGCAGCGCGCCGGCGACCACAAGTCGCTGCGCTCGCCGCTTCCGGTCCGCCGTCTGCGCTTCGTCACCGCCGCCGCGCTGTTCGACGGCCACGACGCGTCGATCAACATCATGCGCCGCATTCTCCAGGCAAGCGGCGTCGAGGTCATTCACCTCGGCCACAACCGTTCGGTGGACGAAGTCGCCACCGCCGCACTCGAAGAAGACGCCGACGCCGTAGCCGTGTCGAGCTATCAGGGCGGCCACGTCGAGTACTTCCGCTATCTCGTCGACCTGCTGCGCGAACGCGGCGGCGAACGCATCAAGGTGTTCGGCGGCGGAGGCGGCGTGATCGTGCCCGAAGAAATCGCGGCGCTGGAGCGCTACGGCGTGGCGCGCATCTACTCGCCGCAGGACGGTCAACGGCTTGGCCTGCAAGGCATGATCGACGACATGATTGCGCGCTGCGCACAGGCCGCGACGTCGCGCGAAGAGGTGGCCGACTCACGCGACGATGCTGCGAGCCCGCACGGCGCCCCCGACAGCCCGCGCGCCGACACCCTCTCCACGCTCGCGCTGCCCGCCGACCCATCGCCGGTTTTCCGTCAACTCGCCGTGCTCATTTCCGCGCTCGAAACCGGCCAGGCGGGTGTGCCGCTACGCGCCGAACTGGCTGCGCGCGCGGCCGCGCGGCGCGTGCCCGTGCTCGGCGTGACCGGTACGGGCGGCGCGGGTAAGTCGTCGCTCACGGACGAAATCGTGCGGCGCTTCCGGCTCGACTTCGACGACGCGCTCGCCATCGCCGTGCTTGCCGTGGACCCGTCGCGTCGCAAGTCCGGCGGCGCGCTGCTGGGCGACCGCATCCGTATGAACGCGATCGGCAACTGGGGGCGCGGCGCACGCGTGTTCATGCGTTCGCTCGCCACGCGGGAAGCATCGAGCGAGATATCGGATGCGTTGCCCGACGCCATCGTCGCCTGCAAGGCCGCTGGCTTCGATCTCGTGGTGGTGGAGACGTCGGGCATCGGCCAGGGCGACGCGGCCATCGTGCCGCTCGCCGATCAGTCGCTCTACGTCATGACGCCCGAATTCGGCGCGGCGAGCCAGCTGGAAAAGATCGACATGCTCGACTTCGCCGATGTGGTCGCCATCAACAAGTTCGACCGCCGCGGCGCAGCCGACGCGCTGCGCGACGTCGCGAAGCAGGTGCAGCGCAATCGCGGCTTCACGGCGGCACCGGAGGCGATGCCCGTGTTCGGCACGGTGGCCTCGCGTTTCAACGACGACGGCGTGACGGCGCTCTATCAGCACATCGCGCGCGCATTGCGCGAGCACGGGCTGCGCGAGGGCGGCGGCACGCTGCCGGCGCTCGACGGCCAGCGTCATTCGAGCGGCCTGCACGCCATCGTGCCGCCCGGGCGCGTGCGGTATCTGAGCGACATTGCCGAGACGGTGCGCGCGTATCGTCAGCGCGTCGTCGCGCAGTCGCAGCTGGCGCGCGAACGCTGGCAGCTCATGGAAACGCGCCGCATGCTGGCGTCGAGCGCAGGCGGCGAGGCCAACGTCACGAACGCGGCGGATGCAAATGCGACCGCCACGCCGGGTGGACAAATCGATGCGCTCATCGCCGAACGGGAGGCGCAACTCGGTGCGCGCGAAAAGGCGCTGCTCGCCGAGTGGCCGCAGACAGTCGCCGCGTATTCGGGCGAGGAACACGTCGTGAAAGTACGCGACCGCGAGATCCGCACCGCGCTCACCGTCACGACGCTTTCCGGCACGACGATGCGCAAGATTTCGCTGCCGAAATTCGCGGACCCCGGCGAGACGCTGCGCTGGCTCATGCTCGAAAACCTGCCCGGCTACTTTCCGTTCACGGCCGGCGTGTTTGCATTCAAGCGCGAAAACGAAGACCCCACGCGCATGTTCGCGGGCGAAGGCGATCCGATGCGCACGAACCGCCGCTTCAAGCTGCTCGCCGACGGCATGCCGGCGAAGCGCCTGTCCACCGCGTTCGACTCCGTCACGCTCTACGGCGAAGAGCCCGACGAGCGCCCCGACATCTACGGCAAGATCGGCAACTCGGGCGTCTCGGTGGCGACGCTCGACGACATGAAGGCGCTCTACGACGGCTTCGACCTGTGCGCGCCCGACACGTCGGTGTCGATGACCATCAACGGACCCGCGCCCGCCATTCTCGCCATGTTCTTCAACGTGGCCATCGACCAGCAGATCGAACGGCTGTGTGCGCGCACGGCGAACGAAGGCCGCGAACCGACGGCAGAAGAAATCGACGCAGCCCGGCGGCACGCATTGCACAACGTGCGCGGCACGGTGCAGGCCGACATCCTCAAGGAAGACCAGGGGCAGAACACCTGCATCTTCTCGACGGAATTCAGCCTCAAGGTGATGGGCGACATCCAGGCGTGGTTCGTCGAGCAAGGCGTGCGCAATTTCTATTCGGTTTCGATCTCCGGGTATCACATCGCCGAAGCCGGCGCGAACCCCATCTCGCAACTCGCCTACACGCTGGCAAACGGCTTCACGTACGTGGAGGCGTATCTCGCGCGCGGCATGCACATCGATGCCTTCGCGCCGAATCTCTCGTTCTTCTTCTCGAACGGCATGGACCCCGAGTACACCGTGCTCGGCCGCGTGGCACGCCGCATCTGGGCGCTCGCGATGCGCGAGCGTTACGGCGCGAACGAGCGCAGCCAGAAGCTCAAGTACCACGTGCAGACCTCGGGGCGCAGCCTGCACGCGCAGGAAATCGACTTCAACGACATCCGCACCACGCTGCAGGCGCTCATCGCGATCTACGACAACTGCAACTCGCTGCACACGAACGCATTCGACGAAGCCATCACCACGCCTACGGAAGAGTCCGTGCGGCGTGCGCTTGCCATCCAGCTCATCATCAATCGCGAATGGGGGCTCGCGAAGAGCCAGAACCCGAACCAGGGCAGTTTCGTAGTCGAGGAACTGACGGATCTCGTGGAGGCCGCGGTGCTCGCGGAGTTCGACCGCCTCACCGAGCGCGGCGGCGTGCTGGGCGCCATGGAGACCGGTTATCAGCGCGGACGCATCCAGGACGAGTCGCTGCTTTACGAGCATCGCAAGCACGACGGGTCGTATCCGATCGTGGGCGTGAACACGTTCGTGAATCCGCATGCGCACGAGGCGCCCGCCACGCTCACGCTCGCGCGGTCCACGGAAGACGAGAAGCGCAGCCAGCTTGCGCGCCTGCGCGACTTTCAGGCGCGCCATCGCGACGACGCACCCGAGGCGCTGGCGCGCCTCAAGCAGGCGGTCATGAATGACGCGAACGTGTTCGACGTGCTGATGGATGCGGTGCGCGTCTGCTCGCTCGGGCAGATCACGCACGCGTTATTCGAGGTGGGCGGGCAGTATCGGCGGAATATGTGAGGGCGTGATGCGCTAAACGCGCTCACGCAGGCGGGTCAGCGCGCCATCCCCAGCCGCGCCTTCGTCTCGTCGTATTCCTTCTTCAGCCGTGCGACGAGTTCGGCCACCGTCGGAACGTCGTCCATGAGGCCCACGCCCTGGCCTGCGCCCCAGATGTCCTTCCACGCCTTCGCCTTGTCGCTGCCGAAGTTCATGCGCGACTTGTCCGATTCGGGCAGCGCGTCCGGATCGAGCCCGGCATTCACGATGCTCTCGCGAATGTAGTTGCCGTGCACGCCCGTGAAGAGGTTCGTATAGATGATGTCCGCGGCGTTCGCCTTGACGATGGCGCGCTTGTAGTCGTCCACGGCGTGCGCTTCCTGCGTCGCGATGAAGCGCGTGCCCATGTAGGCGAGGTCCGCGCCCATCGCCTGCGCGGCGAGAATCGAGCCGCCGTTCGCGATGGCGCCCGACAGCACGATGGGACCGTCGAACACGCGGCGCACCTCGCCCACGAGCGCGAACGGCGACATCGTGCCCGCATGGCCGCCGGCGCCCGCGGCCACCAGGATGAGACCGTCCACGCCGGCTTCGAGCGCCTTGCTCGCGTGCCGCATGTTGATCACGTCGTGCAGCACGATGCCGCCGTAGCTGTGCACGGCGTCCACGATTTCTTTGGCCGGCGCCCGCAGGCTCGTGATGAAGATGGGCACCTTGTGCTCCACGCACACGCGAATGTCCTGTTCGAGCCGCACATTCGACTGATGCACGATCTGGTTCACGGCAACGGGACCGATCACGGCGTCGGGATGCGCGGCCTTGTGCGCCGCGAGCTGCTGCTGGATCTGCGTGAGCCATTCGTCGAGCAATTCCGCGGGCCGCGCATTGAGGGCGGGAAACGAGCCGACGATGCCGGCCTTGCACTGCGCAAGCACGAGTTCGGGGTAGCTGACGATGAACATCGGCGAAGCGACGACAGGCAGCGCAAGGTTTTGCAGGACGGCGGGCAAGGCCATGGCGAGAGTCTCCTGAATGATGGCCGCGTGAGAGTGACAGACGGCTCGGCGATATGAGTGTAGCGGTGAAGCAGAGCGGTGCAGGGTGCACCGCGCGTCCCATCATGTGGGTCGCTTTAGAGAACGATCGTTCGATTATAGGCGATGCATCTGCCGCTGGCATCGTGCCTCGTACTGGAAGGAGTGTTCGGGTTCTACGGATTGCGTGCGCCATCCCACCACGAAGGTACCCCTCCGCGTTCTACAATCCGCGAACCAGACCAACAACGACAAGAGACGACTATGTCCTTCGAGGCCTTCACACCCTTTCGCGTGACGACTGCCACAAGCGGTGTCGATATTTTCGGGGTGAAGGGCGGTTCCGGTCCGCCCTTGCTGCTGCTTCACGGCCATCCGCAAACGCACATGATCTGGCATCGGTGCGTAGCTGCGCTGGCGCGGCACTTCACGGTGATTGCCACCGACCTGCGCGGCTACGGCGCGTCGGGCAAACCCGCGAGCGACGAGCGGCACACGCCGTACTCGAAACGCGCGATGGCCGCCGACCAGGTGGAGGTGATGCGTCACTTCGGCTTCGAGCGCTTTCTGGTCTGCGCGCACGACCGCGGCGCCCGCGTGGCGCACCGCATGGCGCTGGACCATACGGGCGCCGTGGAGCGGCTGATGCTGCTCGACATTGCGCCCACGCTCGCCATGTACGAAGCCACGGACCGCACCTTCGCCACGCTCTACTTCCACTGGTTCTTCCTGATCCAGCCGGAGCCGTTGCCGGAGACGCTCATCGGCGCCAATCCCGATGTCTATGTGGAGCGCGTGATGGGCGGCCGCCATGCGGGTCTCGCGCCGTTCGCGCCGCACGCGCTCGACGCCTACCGCAGCGCGTTGCGCCAGCCCGGCGCCGTGCATGCGATGTGCGAGGACTACCGCGCCTCTGCCACCATCGACCTCGAACACGATCGCGCCGACATCGAACGCGGCAACAAGGTGGCGTGTCCGCTGCGCGTGCTGTGGGGCGAGAAGGGCGTGGTGGAGCGCTGCTTCAGGCCGCTCGACGAATGGCGCAAGGTGGCCCGCGACGTGAGCGGCCGCGCGCTGCCGTGCGGCCACTACGTTCCCGAAGAGGCGCCCGAATTGCTGGTCGACGAAATGCTGTCGTTCTTCGAGGCGCTGGACCGCTGACGCCTCGTCCCACTCATCCACGGCACGCGCGTTGCTGAATCACGGCAACGGCGGCAGCCGCCTTGCCACCGGCGTGGACTTCACGATGGCCGTGCTCGTTTCGGCACGCTCGGTGACCTTCGCGAGAATCTCGTCGAGCTGATCGATGGAGTGCAGATAGAGTCGCGCGATGAAGCAGTCGTCGCCCGTCACCTTGTCGCATTCCACGAACTCGGGAATTCGCCGGATCACTTCTTCCACGAGGTGCAACTGCCCCGGCAGCGGCTTCACGCGCACGATGGCCTGCAACGTGTAGCCGAGCGCGCACGGATTGAGGCGGACCGTGAAGCCTTCGATCACGCCCTGCGCTTCGAGCCGCCGCAGACGTTCGGCCGTGCTCGGCGCCGAAAGCCCGACGCGGCGCGCGAGTTCGCTCACGGGCTGGCGCGCGTCATCGGCGAGGGCGGAGAGGAGTGTGCGGTCCGTTTCGTCCAGCATGACGGACGCGGTCGGCGATGCAAGGCGTTTGTTCATGATGACCTTCGATTCATAGGCGAAAGGGCATTCGAGCCTCAATTTCAGCATATCTATCGCACGCCCGAATCTCTACACTGAATCGCGACTTCGTCGTGTCTTCGCGTTGTCGAGAACAAAGGAGAGTGACAGGCATGGCTTCAAGCGAAATCCGCCGCGGCGCCGCCGAGATGACCGTCGCGATGCTGATGTCGGGATCGATCGGCTGGCTCGTGGTGTCGTCGCAGCAACCCGCGCTCAACGTCGTGTTTCTTCGCTGCGTGTTCGGCGGCGCGACGCTCGCGTTGATCTGTGCGGCGCTCGGGCTGCTGAAACGCGCGCTGCTGTCGTGGCGCATCGTCGGGCTCGCCGTACTGGGCGCCGTCGCCATCGTGCTCAACTGGGTCTTGCTGTTCGCCGCGTATTCGCGTGCGTCGATCTCGATGGCCACGGCGGTCTACAACACGCAACCGTTCATGCTGGTGGCGCTCGGGGCGGTAGTGTTTCGCGAGCGCCTGACGGCTTCCACGGTGGTGTGGCTGCTCGTGGCGTTCGTCGGGCTCGTGTTCGTCGTGAAGGTGGAGCCGGCGGTGCTCGCCGTGCCGGGGCAATACCTGCAAGGTGTCGCGCTCGCGGTGGGCGCGGCCTTCCTGTATGCCGTGTCGTCCATCATCACGAAGCACCTGAAGGGCACGCCGCCGCATCTCATTGCGCTTGTGCAGCTCGCGTTCGGCGCGGTGGCGCTCGCACCGCTCGCGCGCTTCGACGCGATGCCGGTTACGGCGGTGCACTGGGCGCAGCTCGTGACGCTCGGCGTGGTGAACACCGGCGTGATGTACGTGCTGCTTTACGGTGCCATCCAGAAACTGCCCACGGCGATGACGGGCGCGCTGTCGTTCATCTATCCCGTGGTGGCCATCGTGGTGGATCGCGTGGCGTTCGGTCAGCGGCTGGCGTGGATCCAGCTGCTGGGTGCGGTGCTGATTCTGCTTGCGGCGGCGGGTGTGAACCTGGGCTGGCGCATCGTGCCGCAGCGGCGCGCGCGTCGGCGGGAAGGGCAATCTGCCGCCTGCAATGCGTCTGTAGGCCGTCGTTAAGCACGCGTCAAACTTCTGTAGGGAAATCACCGATGCGGGGCCCAGGGGGCGCCGGTATGATGCGTGGGACGCTGATCACGTCGAAAATTGCGCCGTTCGCTGTCCGCTTAAGGTGTTCACTTTAGGGTCTGCGAGCGGCTTTCTTTTTGGTGCGGCGGCTGGATGGTTTCGATGGCCGCTTTCACCATTCCTCGCTTTTCTGTTTCTGCTTGAGAGCCCGCGCGCTTGTTTGCGCATGCGGCTTCATACCGACCCGCGCGGCGCCGTGACGCGTTCGCCTTCCACCCCCAGCGCCCCGTTCTTCGCGAGATCTTCGAGCACGCTGCGCATGAGCGCGGGCCACGCGTGGCGCGGTGCGAGCATGGCGGCCGCGGCGCCCATGATGTGCGCGCCGTCGAGCATGTCGAGCAGCGCCGCAAAGGTGGTCTGCCGCAGTTCGAGCAACTTGAATACGGTCAGCACTTTCAGTGCGTTCTTCGCGTTGCGCGTGGGGTCCGCGCGCAGCCACGCAAGGCGCGAAAACGCGCGGTCCAGCGCCTCCTGCACGTTCGTGAATGGCGCGCCGTGTCCCGGCACGACGACGGCGACGTCCAGCTTCGCGATGGCTTCGAGCACCGCCTGCTGCTCGGCAAAGCCTTCGTCAGATTCCCCATCGAGTGCGGGGAAGATCACGCCGAAGCCGTTCTGCCATAGCGCGTCCGCGCTGATTAACACGCGTTCGCTCGCGCAGTAGAGCATGACCGAATGCGGATCGTGCCCCGGCGCGCCGAGCACGTCCCACCGCGGGCCGCCCAGCACGAGCGCGGCGCCGGGCGCGAGGGTGCCCGAGAAAGCGAAGCGCTCGCAGGTCTGCCCGGTGCCGCGGAACGTCAGCCGGTGTTCGTCCCACGCGCTCACTGCGTCGGCTTCGGCGACGGGAATGAGCGTGTCGCAGGTCCATTCGGCTTGCAGTCGCGCGTTGCCGCCGCAATGGTCCGAATGCAGATGCGTGTTCACGATGAGATCGAGCGGACGTGCCCCCAGCGCGTGACGCACGAGTTCGACTGTCTGCGCCTCGTGCGTCGCGTAACCGGTATCGACGATGGCGGCCTGCGTGTCGTCCACGAAGAGCACGTTGTTGGACGAGAGCCAGCCGCGTTCGAAGACGCGCATCGAAGCGGGCAGGCGCGGCGTGTCGAGGTTCATCGTCGCGCGATCACGAACCGCTGGACGCCGACGGCTTCGGCATCACGAGAATCGTCGCCTTGCCCGCCACGACGGTTTCGCCGCGCTGGTTCGCGACGCTGCCTTCCAGTTGCACGAGGTCGCCGTCGAGGCTCGGCTTCCACCATGCATCGGTCACGCGCCACGTCATGGTGAGCGTGTCGCCCGCGTGTGCGGCGCGCTTGAGCTTCACGTCGAACTCGAGCCCGAGCGGCTGCGCGTACTGCGAGAAGTGGGTAGCGAGCAGTGCCATGAAGTGCGCGGTGGGCTGCGTGCCGGATGCGATGAGTCCGCCGAAGCGGCTTTGCGCCGCGTACGCGTCGTCGTGATGCAGCGGGTTGCGGTCGTCCACGAGCGTAGCGAACGACTTGATGGACTCTGCGGTGAGCGCGAGCGTGCACGTGCACGTTTCGCCCATCGTCACCACGCGCGGCGGCGCATTCATGGCGAGCCGACGAGTTGCGCGTGGCGCCGCTCGATGGCGTCCCACACGGCGCGCTTCGCGGCGTCGTCGAACGACGACCAGCCGGCGATTTCATCGATGGTGCGCAGGCATCCTTCGCACCATCCGGTGGCCGCGCTCATCTTGCAGACGTTGATGCACGGCGACGGCACGGGCGTGCGGTCCTGCGGCGGCGTGTGGTCTTGCGATGCGCTCATCACGACGCGTCGCGCAGCGCGACGTCCGCGACGGGTGCGCCGGTCAGCGCAATCAACTCGTCGGGCGAGAGGTTGAACACGGCGTGCGGATGCCCCGCCGCGGCCCAGAGGCTCGCGAGTTCGAGCAGGTCTGCGTCGATCAGCGTGACAGGCGGCACGGCATGTCCGATCGGACACACACCGCCAATCGCGTAGCCCGTTTTCTCGCGCACGAACTTCGCGTCCGCACGCCCCACGGCGCCTACGTGCGCCGCCACCTTCTTTTCATCCACGCGATTCGCGCCGCTTGCGATGACGAGCACGGGCGCGTCGTCTTCCACGCGGCGAAACAGGATCGACTTCGCGATCTGCGCGACCGAGCAGCCGAGTCCCGCCGCCGCTTCCGCCGAGGTCTTGCCGGTTTCCGGCAGCATGACCACGGGCTTCGTGTGACCGCGCTCGCGCAGCAGCAGCGCGACGCGACGCGCGGAGTCGGGCAGGGTGTCGAGGTTGTTTTGCGTGTCCTGGTTGTCGGGTGCGATGTTTTCCGTCATGTCGATGTTTCCGCTTTTTTTCCGGTGGCTTCTGTTTGCAGCTGTCCTGGGTCAGTTCGTTGCGTGCAGGCGAGCGCGATTACACGCAACGCGCCGCGGCGCCGCGGGCCTTCGCGAGCAGCGCCTTGCCCGCGCGCGAAGCATTGGCGCGGCCAATCGCCGTCGAGATGAAATCGCCCGCGGCCACCACCTGATCGAGGTCGATGCCGGTGCGAATGCCGAGGCCGTTCATCAGGTACAGCACGTCTTCGGTCGCGACGTTGCCCGTTGCGCCCTTCGCGTACGGGCAACCACCGAGGCCTGCCACGGACGCATGAAAAATCTCGATGCCTTCCAGCAGCGCCGCGTAGATGTTGGCGAGCGCCTGGCCATACGTGTCGTGAAAGTGGCCCGACAGCCGTTCGCGCGCAAACACTTTCGTCACGGCCTCGTAGACTTCGCGCGTGCGCTTCGGCGTGCCTACGCCGATGGTGTCTGCAATGTCGATCTCGTCGCAGCCCAATGCCGCGAAGCGTTCGACCACGTCCACCACGGAAGCCACCGGCACCTCGCCCTGATACGGGCAGCCCAGCGCGCACGACACGCTGCCGCGCACGCGCATGCCGTGCGCCTTCGCGGCTTGCGCAACGGGCGCGAAGCGCTCGATGCTCTCGGCAATGCTGCAGTTGATGTTCTTCTGCGAGAACGCTTCGCTCGCGGCGCCGAAGATGACGATCTCGTCTGCGTTCGCGACCTGTGCGCCTTCGAAGCCGCGCATGTTCGGCGTGAGCACGGAGTAGATGGCGCCCGCGCGGCGCTCGATGCTGGCCATCACTTCCGCGCCGTCCGCCATCTGCGGCACCCATTTCGGCGAGACGAACGACGCCGACTCGATGTTCGGAAAGCCCGCCGCCGAAAGCCGGTTGATGAGTTCGATCTTGATCTCGGTGGGCACGAATTCCTTCTCGTTCTGCAAGCCGTCGCGCGGCCCCACTTCAACGATCTTCACTGTTGCTGGCAATGCCATGTCCCTCTCCTGCGGTTGTGCTGCTGCCGTTGTCTGCTGTGGCGGCCTCAATAGCCGCGCTCGCGCTCCACGATGCCGCTGATCGGCTCGCCACGCGCGAGCGATGCAATCTTTTGCGCCACCTGCTCGATACTTTCGTCGCGCAGCGTTTGCGCCGCGCTGTGCGGCGTGATCGTGATGCGCGGCTCGCTCCAGAACGGATGCGCTGCGGGCAGCGGTTCCTCGCGAAATACGTCGAGCGTGGCCGCTGCGATCTGGCCGTGCGCGAGCGCATCGATCAGATCGTGTTCGACCAGATGCCCGCCGCGCGCCACGTTGACGAGATACGCGCCACGCGCGAGCTTCGAGAACGTGCGGGCGTTCAGGACGTCGGCCGTATCGGGCGTGTGCGGCAATAGATTGACGAGCACCTTCACGCCATCGAGAAACGCGTCGAACGCCGCGCCGTGCAGTTCGCCCGACGAGCATGCAACGCCTTCGATCCGTTTCGCGTTGCGGCTGAAACCGCGCACCGGCAAACCGAGCGCGGCCAGCGCGTGCGCCACCTGAGTGCCGAGCACGCCGAGGCCCATCACGCCCACCGTGAACGTGGCGCGCGGATGCGGTTCCAGCACCTTCCAGCGGCGCGCCTGCTGAAGCTGCTCGTACTCGTCGAAGCGGCGCAGGTAGCGCAGCACCGCATGGGCGATGTACTCGACCATCTGCTGGCCCATGCCCGTGTCTTCCAGACGCACGAGCAGCGCGTCGCGCGGCAGCGTGCCGGGGAAGTCGCGTTCGAGTCCGAGTATCGCGTCCACGCCTGCGCCCAGGTTGAAGATGGCGCGCAGGTCGTGGCGCCCCGCGAAGAGTTCGCGCGGCGGACGCCACACCACCGCGTAGTCGGCGCCGGCATGGTCGCCGGGCTGCCACTCGCGCAGCTCGGCGTGCGGCAGCGCCTGTTGCAGACCGCGCAGCCAGGCGTCGTTGTCCGCGGTGTCGTGGTTCGAGTGCGGCTGATAGAACAGGATCTTCATCGAATGCGCGTGGAGCTTGAGAAGGCTTTGGAAGCCGCAAGAAGGCACAAGCAGGCGGGCAGAAGCGCTCGTGTGAGCGGGCGACCGCCATGCGGAAGCGTTCATTCTACTTTTTCGACCGACGTTGCGCCCGCGCGCAGCAAGGCGTTCGCGCCGAAGCGGCGCGCCGGAAAAAACAAAGCAAAAAAAATTGGTTCGGCGCTGCGACGGTGCAGGCCACAATCCGTTCACAGATTCCGGAAGCGGGGAAAAATCATGCTTTCGTGCAGCAAATCGACGTGGCCGCCGCGACTCGTGACGGTGCCGGGCCTTCATGGCAGCGAGGGCGCGCACTGGCAGACCTGGCTCGAGCGCCAGTTTCCGCGCTCGTTGCGCGTGGAGCAGGCGGACTGGGATGCGCCCAATCTCGCGGTGTGGGGCGAGGCGCTAGGCGCGCTGCTGGCGCGTGAACGCGGGCCGTTCGTGCTGGCCGCGCACAGCTTCGGGTGCCTTGCGACGGCGCACGCGTTGCTCCAGGGTAGTAGCGCCGCGGACGTGGCGGGCGTGCTGCTCGTCGCGCCCGCGAGTCCGGAGAAGTTTCGTTTTGCGGGCGCGCTCGAGCCGCGGCGGCTGCCGGTGCCGTCCATTCTGATCGGCAGCGAAACGGACCCGTGGATGCCTGCCGCCGGCGCCCTCGCGCTCGCGCAGCACCTGGGCAGCGCGTTCGTGAATCTGGGCGACGCGGGGCACATCAACACGGCGGCCGGGTTCGGTCCGTGGCCGCGCGCAAAGCATTTCGTCGATACGCTGATTCACTGCGCAGCCCCGCGCCGCTTTCGCGAAGCGCCGCAGACCGAGGACGCGCACGCGTTCGTGTAATCGCACCGCTTTGTTCACGGCATCAGCGCATGCGTTCGATCAGCCGTGGCGGCAACCCTCGTGCTCATGGGCGGGCAGCGCGTTCGCCGTTTCCGCGCGAATGCCGAGCCGCGCGAGCAGCTTGCGGTCGGCTTCGGCCTGCGGGTTGCCGGTGGTGAGCAACTGATCGCCGTAGAAAATCGAGTTCGCGCCCGCGAGGAAGCACAGCGCCTGCAACGCGTCGTCCATCTGCTCGCGGCCTGCGGAAAGGCGGACCATCGCGCGCGGCATCGTGATGCGCGCCACGGCGATGGTGCGCACGAACTCGAACGGGTCCAGCGCTTCCGTGCCCGTGAGCGGCGTGCCGTCCACCTGCACGAGGTTGTTGATGGGCACCGACTCCGGATACGGGTCCATGTTCGCCAGTTGCGCGATGAGCCCGGCGCGTTCGCGCCGCGATTCGCCCATGCCCACGATGCCGCCGCAGCACACGTTGATGCCCGCGTCGCGCACGCGTTCGAGCGTGGCGAGCCGGTCTTCGTAGGTGCGCGTGGAGATGATCTGCCCGTAGAACTCGGGCGAGGTGTCGAGGTTGTGGTTGTAGTAGTCGAGCCCCGCGTCGCGCAGCGACTGCGCCTGGTGCGCTTCGAGCATGCCGAGCGTGACGCAGGTTTCGAGCCCCATCGCCTTCACGCCGCGAATCATGTCCTTGATCGGCTCCAGATGCCGGTCTTTCGGATTGCGCCACGCGGCGCCCATGCAGAAACGCGTCGCGCCGTTTTCCTTCGCCACGCGGGCGGCGGCGAGCACGGCATCCACTTCCATCAGCTTTTCGGCCTTCACGCCGGTTTCGTAGTGCGCCGATTGCGGGCAGTACGCGCAGTCTTCCTCGCAGCCGCCCGTCTTGATCGAAAGCAGCGTGGAGAGTTGCACGGCGTTCGCGTCGAAGTGCTCGCGATGCACCTGCTGCGCGCGGAACAGCAGGTCGTTGAACGGCAGGTCGTAGAGCGCGACCACGTCGGCCACTTTCCAGCGCGCGCCGCCGGTGTGGGTCGTGGTGGCTTGCAGGGTGGCCGCTGTTTGGGCGTTCGAAGTGTCGATGGAAGGGGAGGGCATGTCGTGAGTCCTTCGTGTCCAGGTTTGTCTTGAGCGGGGTCTATTGCATGTTGAGCGGCGAGCCGCGCGATGTGTCGAGCGTGCGGAGCGTTTGCAGCAGCGATGCCGTGTCGAGGCAATCCGCTGCGGCATCGGCTGACGGAGTTGCGAGATGCGGTACCACGCCGACGAGCGGCGCGTCGTACTCGCGGCCCAGCCGTTCGCGCAGCGCGGCGATGTTTTCGTCGGCGAACGTCATGGCGGGATCGACGCGATTGGCCACCCAACCCGCGAGGGGCAGGCCGCGCGCGACGATGGCTTCCGCGGTGAGCAGCGCGTGACTGATGCAGCCCAGCCGCATGCCCACCACGAGCAGCACGGGCAAGCCGAGCATGCGGGCGAGGTCGGCGGTGTCGCAGGTGTCCGTGAGCGGCACGCGAAAGCCGCCCACGCCTTCCACCACCACGACGTCGGCGCGCTGCATGGCCTCGGCATGACACGCGACGATGCGCGCCGGGTCCAGCGTCACGTGTTCGAGCGCGGCGGCAATGTGCGGCGCGGCCGGTTCTTTCAGCAGATACGGCGTGCGAACGGCGGGCGGCAACAGCACGCTGGCGGCGGCATCGAGCTGATCCGCGTCTTCGTTGTGCCAGATGCCGTCGCGCTTGAATGCACCGGCCGCGATGGGCTTCATCGCCGCCGCACGCAACCCCGCGCGCGTGAAGCCGCGCAGCAAGGCCGCCGAAACCAGCGTCTTGCCGATTTCCGTATCTGTGCCGGTTACAAAAAGCGAGCGCGCTTGCGTCGTGCTCGATAACGTCGTGTTCATGATGCGGCCTCCGCTTTGCTCAGACGAAGCAGCGCGGCTTCGAGCCGGTCGAGGTCGTCATGCGAATGGGCCGCCGAAAGCGAGATGCGCAAACGCGACGTGCCGGCCGGCACGGTGGGCGGCCGGATGGCGGGCACCCAGAGCCCTTCGCGGTCGAGCGCCGCGGCCATGTCGAGCGTGGCGTCGTTGGCACCGATGATGAGCGGCTGAACGGCGGTGTGCGAATCCACAGGCAGCCAGCAGGTTTGTTTGAGCAGCGCGCGCGTGCGTTCGATCAGCGCGTGCAGATGCGCGCGCCGTGCGTCGCCTTCGTCGCCCGCGATGATCTTGAGGCTGGCCGACACCGCGTGCGCCACCGCAGGCGCGGACGCTGTCGTGAAGATGTAGGGCCGCGCGCGTTGCACGAGCCACTCGATCACCGTTGCGTGCGCCGCGACGAACGCGCCGGACACGCCGGCCGCCTTGCCAAGCGTGCCGACGGAAACCAGATGCGGCGAGCGCAACGCGGCCTGTGCGATGGCACCGCGCCCTTGCGGACCGAGCACGCCGAAGCCATGCGCGTCGTCCACCACGAGCCATGCGCCGTGCCGCTCCGCCAGCGCGAGCAGCGGCGCGAGCGGCGCAATGTCGCCGTCCATGCTGAACACGGAGTCGGTCACGATGAGCTTTGCCTGGGCATCCGAAGCATCGAGCATCGCGCTGAGCGCTTCGACGTCGGCGTGCGGATAGATCTGCACGTCGGCGCGAGAGAGCCGCGCGCCGTCGATGAGCGACGCATGGTTCAGCGCATCCGAAAAGAGCGTCGTGCCGCGGCCCGCGAGCGCCGTGAGCACGGCGAGGTTCGCCATGTAGCCGGTGCTGAAGTAGAGCGCACGCGGTGCATCGACGAAACCGCCCGCGAATGCCGCGAGGTCGTCTTCGAGTTGCGCATGCGCGCGCGAATGGCCGCCCAGCAGATGCGAGCCGCCGCTGCCCGCGCCATAGCGCTGCGCGCCTTCCGCGATGGCGGCCACGAGTTGCGGATGCGCCGTGAGCCCGAGGTAATCGTTGCTTGCGAAGCCGATCATGGCGCGGCCGTCCACGATCATGTGCGCGGCGCACGGCGAGTCGATGGTGCGGCGGCGGCGCGTCAGACCGCGTGCGGCGAGGTCCGCAAGGCCCTGTTCGAGCGAGTCGAGCAGCTGCATCAGTGCGCCTCCTTCAGCGTGGCTTCGAACGTATCGAGCGTGCGTTCGGCAAGCAGCGCCTGTTCGTGTGCATCGAGTACGTAGGGCGGCATCAGGTACACCGTCGTGCCGATGGGGCGCAGCAGCAGTTCGCGCTGCAACGCGTGCTGAAAGAAGCGGCGCGAGAAGGTCTTCGCCTGCTGTGCATCGTCGACGACGGCATCGAACGCGAAGATCGTGCCGCGCTGGCGGAAGTGGCGCACGCGCGCATGCGCGGCCAGCGGCGCGAGCGCCTCGCGCAGATGCGCCGACTTGCGCGCGTTCGTGGCGAGCACGTCGTCGCTTGCGAAGAGGTCGAGCGTGGCCAGCGCCGCGCGGCACGCGAGCGGATTGCCCGTGTACGAATGCGAGTGCAGGAAGCCGCGCGCGGTGTCGTCGTCGTAGAACGCCGCGTAGATTTCGTCGCGCGACAGTACGAGCGAGAGCGGCAGATAGCCGCCGCTGATGCCCTTCGAAAGGCACAGGAAGTCCGGCCAGATGCCCGCTTGCTCGCAGGCGAAGAAGGTGCCGGTGCGCCCGCATCCCACGGCGATTTCGTCGGCGATCAGGTGGACGCCGTACTGGTCGCATAGCGCGCGCAGGCCGGCGAGATACGAGGTGTCGTGCATCGCCATGCCGGCCGCGCATTGCACGAGCGGCTCGACGATCAGCGCCGCGATCTTCGCGCTCTTCGCTTCGAACAGGGCGCGCACCTCGGCGAGGGCGCGGCGCGCGACGTCCGCGGCGCTTTCGCCTTCGCGTGCGAGCCGCGCGTCCGGCGACGCCACCACGTGCGCGTGGCGAATGAGCGGATCGTAGGCGTCCTTGAAGAGCGGCACGTCCGTCACGCCGAGCGCGCCGATGGTCTCGCCGTGATAGCCGTTCGCCACGCAGACGAACTCGCGCTTGTTGCCGTAGCCGCGATTGCGCCAGGCGTGGAAGCTCATCTTCAGCGCGATCTCGACGGCGGATGCGCCGTCCGACGCGAAGAACGCGTGCCCCAGCGTGTGCTGCGTGAGCGCGGCGAGACGCTCGGCCAGTTCGACGGCGGGCTCGTGCGTGCAGCCCGCGAGCATGACGTGTTCGAGCGTATCGAGCTGCGCCTTCAGCGCCGCGTTGATGCGCGGGTTCGCGTGGCCGAACAGGTTGACCCACCACGAACTGATGGCGTCGAGATAGCGCCGGCCGTCGCGGTCGTAGAGCCACGCGCCCTTCGCGTGCGAGACCGCGACGAGCGGCAGCCGCTCGTGATGCTTCATCTGCGTACACGGGTGCCACACGGCGCGCAGGCTGCGGGCCACCCAGTCTTCGGTTGCCAGGTTGTTCAAGACTCACTACTCCGGCGCATGGATGCCGCACGCGGCGCGTCGTGCATCGTCATGCGAATGTTTCGGGACTTCGGATCGCGTCGCGCGGCGCTCATGGGTTCGCGTCGTGCGAAGGCTGCCGGCGAGGGGCGGTGTGGCGCGCATGCGTTGGACGCGAAGCGCAGCGAAGGCGCGTTTCGCAACCGGTGCCATGTGCGGCTCGCCGGAACGGCAGCGGCGTCGAGATTAGCGCGTAACGAGCCGCAATGCACTACTGTGAAAATAGGCCCGGAAGCCTTGCTGGGCGGGCGTTCCGCGCAGTTCGGAACAGCACGGAACGGTTCGGGACAGAAGGCTCGAAATGGCCGTAGATGACGACGGCAAAGTGAGCTATCCCTTGTGCAAAAAATCGTGTGGAGTGGCGGGCGAAAGGCCGGTTTGCGGTCCGCACGCGGAGGGTTTTAGCGAAATGCGAAGGCGGACGAGAAGCGCGCGACGCGAGCAAGGCGTCGCAATGGGAGGCGGAACGTGGAGAGGCGTGAAGGGCTGCGGCTGGTAGCGCGGGGGACTGCGTGCACGATATAAACACGCTGACAGTACGTACCGTACCGATCGCGCACATCGCGCAGCACGACGCGCAAGACCCGCCACGCGAAACACGCCACGATCAATGAAGACTGTTGCGGTCCGACGGGCAGCGCCGCCGTGAAGGGGATCTGAGCCGAACGATCAGCGGCTCGCGATGGCCGGCGTTTCGCCTGCGGTGGATGCGCTCTCGCGCGCCGTGACGCCGCGCTCGTCGCGTTGGTCGGCATCTTCGGTGCCTGCGGACGCTTGCGCCGTGGCCTCGTCGTCGTTCTTCCACACCACCGAGTCGTTGACCGCATAGAGGCGGCAGGCGCCCGCGCCTTCCTTCTGGCAGTTCGCGATAGCCACGGCCATCGGGTTGTCGCCGCCTTCGGCCCATGACCAGGCGCCGTTTTCGGAGACCGCGAACGCACGGCTCGGATACTGCTTGAGGAAATTGCGATAGCCCGCGCGGCCGGCTTCGTCGAGGAACGGCACGGCGTTCACGGCGTCGAGCGCGGCAAAGCCAGTGGGCTTCGGCTGCGTGGGATCGGACACGCGATATTCCACGGCCGTGGGCATGCCGATGCGCCGCAGGAACGTTTCGACGGCCGGCCACCACACGCGCACGCCGTCGCGGTCGCCCACGAGGCGATGCGCGTCGTTCTTGTAGGAGCCGAAGTCGATGAGCCGCGCTTCGACGTCCGGCCCCGTCGCGCCGCCCGTCTGTGCCTGCGTGTACGCGCTGTACATGCGCGTGACGAGCGCGGCGGGCCACACCGAATCGTTATCGCCGTAGAGCCAGAGCGAAGGCACCTGCGTCTTCGCGCCGTACGAACCGAACGCCTGCGTGAGGTTGTCTTGCCAGCCGGTGCAGGCGTCCTGACGCAGGCCGCCCGAGAAGTTGATGAGGCCGCGCACGCCGGCCTTCGCTTCGGTGCCGTAGGCGATGGTGGCAAGGCCGCCGTGCGAGGTGCCGGCCACGACGATGTGCTGCGCGTCCACGTACGGCTGCTTCGCCATGTAGTCGATGGTCGCGGCCACGTCCGCAGCCTGGCCGAGGCCATTGCGTTCCACGTCGCAGCCGTCCTGCTCGTAGGTGCCGCCCGAACCCGCAAAGCCGCGGCGATTCGGCGCCACCACCACGTAGCCGCGCCGCACGAATTCGCGCGCAAGCGACATCGGTTCGCTGCGGGCCTGGCCGCGCGGATCGCCGGGAATCTTGCCGTGGTTGAAGACGATCATCGGGAACGGGCCCGGACCGTCGGGGCGATAGATCGTGGTTTCGAGCGTCACGCTGCCCGTTGCATCGGCGGGAATGCGGATGATCTGCTCGTTGAGGCGCGCGCCGACGCGCGGCTCGCTGCCGTAGTCGAAACGCAGGCTCTGGACGCGCGCGCTGCCGAGCGGACCGGGCGCGAGCGTGGCAACTGAGGTGGTGGCGGGCGTGGCCGGGGAGGGCGCGGCGCTCGCGACGGAAACGGGCGCGTCGAACGTGCCCGCGTGCACGTTCGAAACCGTACCCA
This sequence comes from Paraburkholderia kururiensis, assembly GCF_034424375.1. Lineage (NCBI taxonomy): Bacteria > Pseudomonadati > Pseudomonadota > Betaproteobacteria > Burkholderiales > Burkholderiaceae > Paraburkholderia > Paraburkholderia kururiensis. Next base: position 4,548,158 of record NZ_CP139965.1, read on the forward strand.
CGGCGCAGACCGCTGCCCATCCGGCGAGAATCTTTTTGAAATCCATCCGCTGCATTCAGCTACCCAAACCCGCTTTTTGCTCTTGAGGCCGCCCACCGTCCGTTTTGCGGACACAGCGAGATTCCCGCGCGTGTGCGCTTTCGCACACACGGCAGCCGAACCCGCCAAGGGGAGAAAAACGGCCGGGCATTTCTTCGTGGACCTTCCCGAGACCACGCCGAAACGCCGCTCAACAGGCAACACGCCAGACCTTCATTCACCACCGGCCGCCGACGCGCTCGCTGGAGCACCGACCGGGTCAAGCCGACAGAACAAAACGTCAGCTTGATGAATGAAATCCTGCAGTGACGGAAGCGCCTTGAACCGGCCCCGTCACGGCAGGAAGACCTGCGCGAAACCTGCGAATGATCCTCGCACGACAAATTACCTTTGTGCAATTCGGGGCTAACCCGCGCACGCGTGCAACAAAGGGCGGTCCCAAAATGGGGATGCGACGCAGAACCGCGCGGGGCCGTTCGTTAGTGGGCGCGCCTGCGGAATCGGTAAGAAAGTTGGGAAGAAATGCGTGAGGCGCGGTAATAAGCGCCGTATGCAAAGTGCGACAGTGGCGGGGATGGCGCCGTCTGAATCAGCCGGCACCACGGCCCTTCGCCTCACTCCTCGCGAACGTCGCCATCCACGTATCGCCACCGTCCGTCGGCGCCGCGCAGGAAGCGGCTCGTCTCGTGCAGCCGGTGGGCGCGCCCGCCCACTTTGTAGCGGGCGACGAATTCGACTTCGGCGTGCGTTTCGTCGATGGGCGTGTGTCGCTTGATGGCGAGGCCGAGCCAGCGTGGGGCGTCGGGCGCGGTGCGGTCCACGTCGAGGTCCGCGGGGCAAGTTTCTTGCGCCCACGTGTCGCGCAGATACGCCGACTCGCCCAGCACGTACGCCGAGTACCGCGAACGCATGAGTTCGAGCGCGCGGGGCGCCGCGGCGCCGCCGTCGATGAAGCGACCGCAGCAGTCCGCGTAACGCGGCGGGCGGGCGCCGCTTTTCTGGTCCGGCGCGGCGGCGCCGCAGGGGCAGTCGTGGGGGCGGGTACTGCCTTTGGAGGCTGATGTCATCGGTCGAAGCGTGGTGAGGTGGGCGGCAAGCGTCAGGCGAGTCCGCGTGCGATCAGGATTTTCTGAATGTCGCTCGTGCCCTCGTAGATCTGGCACACGCGCACGTCGCGGTAGATGCGCTCCACTGGAAAATCGCTGAGGTAGCCGTAGCCGCCGTGAATCTGCAAGGCGGCCGAGCAGATGCGCTCCGCGGCTTCGGAGGCGAACAGCTTCGCCATCGCGGCTTCCGTGAGGCAGGGCTGGCCGGCGTCCTTCAACGCCGCCGCGTGCCACACGAGTTGCCGCGCGGCTTCGAGCTGCGTGGCCATGTCCGAGAGCCGGAACTGCACGGCCTGGTGGGCGAAGAGCGGCTCGCCGAAGCTCTCGCGCTCCTTCGCGTAGGCGAGCGCCGCCTCGAACGCCGCGCGCGCCATGCCCACGCTCTGCGCCGCGATGCCGATGCGTCCGCCCTCGAGCCCCGAAAGCGCGATGCGATAACCCTCGCCCTCCGCGCCGATCAGGTTCGCCGCCGGCACGCGGCAGTCTTCGAACACGATCTGCGCCGTGTCCGATGAATGCTGGCCCAGCTTGTCTTCAAGCCGCGCCAAGACGTAGCCGGGCGTGTCGGTGGGCACGATGAACGCGCTGATGCCGCGCTTGCCGGCGGATTTGTCGGTGACCGCCATCACGATCGCTACCTGGCCGTTCTTGCCGCTCGTGATGAACTGCTTCACGCCGTTCAACACGTAGCTGTCGCCGTCGCGCGTGGCGGTGGTGCGCAGCGCGGAGGCGTCCGAGCCCGCCTGCGGCTCGGTCAGGCAGAAGGCGCCCAGCATGTCGCCGCGCGCGAGCGGCGTGAGCCAGTCGCGCTTCTGAACGTCGTTGCCGTAGGCGAGCAGGATGCTGCACACGGGACAGTTGTTGACCGAAATGGCCGTGGACGTGCCGCCGTCGCCGGCCGCGATTTCTTCCAGCATGACGGCGAGCGCCAGCGCGTCGAGGCCGGCGCCGCCGTACGCGGGCGGCACCATCACGCCGTAGGCGCCCAGCTGCGCCAGCTGCCGGTGCACCTGCGCGGGAAAGACGCGCTCGCGGTCCCACGTGGCCGCATGCGGCGCCACTTCCTCGCGCACGAAGGTGCGCACCGCGTCGCGGACCATCAGATGATCCTCGTCGAGCAGCATGTCGGGGGTGTCTCCGTTTTTTGAGTGAAGTTTTTGGGATGGCTCGTGCGCGCAGCGCGGCGCGGGGTGGCGCGGGGTGGCGCGGGGTGGCGTTGCGGCGCGCTACCAGTCCAGCTCCGTGCCGTCGTACTGAAAGAAGCGTCCGTTGAACACGTCGCGCTCCACGGCGGCTTCGGCCAGCACTTCGCGCAGGCCGTTCACGCTGTGCTGCACGTCGATGGCGGCCTCGGCGCCGCCCATGTCGGTGCGCACCCAGCCAGGATGCAGCGATACGCACGTCGCGCGGCGCGCCTGCAACGAAGCGACCTTGAGCGCGTCGTTCAGCGCCGCCTTGCTCGCGCGATAGAGCCAGCCCGTCGTACCGCCCGCACCCGCAATGCTGCCCATGCGGCTCGACAGCACGGCAAGCACGCCGTGCGCCTCTTCGACGAGCGGCAGCAGAATCGGCATCAACTGCATCGGGCCGCGGACGTTGGTGGCCATCACGTAATCGAAGTCTTCGGCCGTGAAGGTCTCGACGCCTTCGGTGCGCGGCCCGTACACGCCCGAGACGATCAACGCGACGTCGACCCGCTCGCCATCGAGCTGCCAGCCGAGCACCGCGATCTGCTCGGGCTCGGTGATGTCGAGCGAGAAGGTCTGCGCGCCCATCTCGCCGAGTTCGGCGAGGGACGCGTCGTCGCGCGCCGTGGCCAGCACGCGCCAGCCGGACTTGCGGTACTGCCGCACGAACTCGCGGCCGATGCCGCGCGATGCGCCAACCACGAGCGCTGTCCTCATGCTGTCACCTCCATGTATCTCGCTTGCCGTTTTTCAGACGAGTTCGATGCCCATCGCCGTGGCCTCGCCGCCGCCGATGCACAGGCTTGCCACGCCGCGCTTCAATCCATGCTGACGCAGCGCGCCGATGAGCGTGACGACGATGCGCGCGCCCGATGCGCCGATAGGGTGCCCCAGCGCGCACGCGCCGCCGTTGATGTTCACCTTGTCGTGCGGCAGCCCGTGCTCTTTCATCGCGGCCATCGTGACCACGGCGAAGGCCTCGTTGATCTCGTAGAGATCGACGTCGCCGGCGCGCCAGCCGTTCTTCTCGAAGAGACGCCGGATGGCGCCCACCGGCGCCGTGGTGAACTTCGCGGGTTCCTGCGCGAAGGTGGCGTGGCCCACCACGCGCGCGAGCGGCGAGAGACCGAGGCGCGCGGCCGTCGAGGCGCGCATCATGACGAGCGCCGCCGCGCCGTCCGAAATGGACGACGAGTTCGCCGCCGTCACCGTGCCGGTCTTGCTGAACGCGGGTTTGAGGCTCGGAATCTTCTCGACGTTGGCCTTGAACGGCTGTTCGTCGCGTTCCACCCGCACGTTGCCCTTGCGGCTTTCCACCGTGACCGGCGCGATCTCCCACGCGAAGGAGCCGTCTTCGTTCGCACGCTTCGCGCGGTTGAGCGATTCGATGGCGAACGCGTCCTGCTGCTCGCGCGAAAAGTCGAACGACGCCGCGCATTCCTCGGCGAACGTGCCCATCAGGCGGCCTTTTTCGTACGCGTCTTCAAGGCCGTCGTAGAACATGTGGTCGATCACCTGGCCGTGGCCCATGCGCATGCCGGCGCGCGCCTTCGGCAACAGGTACGGCGCGTTGGTCATGCTTTCCATGCCGCCCGCCACGACGACCTGCGCCGACTCGGCGAGCAGCATGTCGTGCGCGAACATGGCGGCGCGCATGCCCGAGCCGCACATCTTGTTGACGGTGGTGCAGCCCGCCGACAGCGGCAGCCCCGCGCCCAGCGACGCCTGGCGCGCCGGCGCCTGGCCCTGGCCCGCAGGCAGCACGCAGCCCATGATCACTTCGTCGACGTGCTCGGGCTTGAGGCCCGCGCGTTCGACGGCCGCGGCAATCGCCGCCGAACCGAGCTGCGGCGCCGTGAGCGCCGCGAACTCGCCCTGGAACGCCGCCATCGGCGTGCGCGCGGCCGCCACGATGACGACCGGATCGCGCGCTGTCTCCTTCATCTCACTCATGTTTGAGCTCCTTGATAACGCCTTGTACGACGGCGGGTACGTCGCCGAGCTTCGCGGCATCGGCGGCGACCACGTCGTTGTCGGTTTCGTGGGCGTGGCTGGTCGTGGCGCCGCTCACGCAGCGCTGATACGTTTCGTCGAGCTGATCGGCCGACGAGATCGTCATGCCGAGGTTGCGCACGCGGCCGTCATGCACGCCGTAGGCCCAGCCGTGAACGGTAAGCGACTGACCGCGCGCCCATGCATCGTTGACGATGGTGGTGCGGCACACGTTGAGCACCTGCTCGATGGTGTTGAGTTCGACGAGCCGCCGGTGGCGCGCTTCGCCGATGGGCCATTCCTCGAGCAAGGCCGCGTGCTTGGCACGCACGTCCTGCACGTGATGCAGCCAGTTGTCCGCAAGGCCCACACGCCGGCCGTGCAGCGCCGCGCCCACGCCCGAGCAGCCGTAGTGACCCACCACCATGATGTGCTTGACCTTCAGCAGGTCGACGGCGAACTGGATCACCGAAAGGCAGTTGAGGTCCGAATGCACCACCACGTTGGCGATGTTGCGATGAACGAACACCTCGCCCGGCGGCAGGCCGATGATCTGGTTGGCGGGCACCCGCGAATCGGAACAGCCGATCCACAGATACTCGGGCGCCTGCTGGTCGGCGAGGCGCGAGAAGTATTGCGGGTCGGCGGCGAGCTTCGAGGCAACCCACTTCCGGTTGTTGTCGAACAGGTGTGAGAGCGGATGGTCTGGAGAAGTCGTGTTCATGATGACTCGGTTGGTGTTTCGGGGCCGCGGGGGCGGCCCACCGGTTGAGGCAGAAAGAAGGTGACGTAGAGCGCGCGCATGGCGTTCACGCCACCTTCACGGCGGCTTCGTCGGCGGTGGCGGCCGTGCCCGCTGCGGGCTGCGTGGCCGCATTAGAGGCCTGCCCCACGTGGCTTGCGGCGCCGACGAAGCGCTCGGGATACCGTACGCAGAAACGGATGCTCTGGTCGTACGGGAAAAAGTCGGGCAACTCGCCCTTCAGCAGATGATCCTTGTGCCTTTGCCAGAGTTCGGGCGTGAAGAAGTCGGCGTGGTGCGCGAGGAAGTATTGCCGCACGCGCGTGTCGCCCAGCAGGAACGTGCCGTAGGTTTCCGGGAAGATGTCGTGCGGGCCGACGGCGTACCACGGCTCGCCGGAGAGTTCGTCTTCCTCGTTGCGCGGCTCGGGCACGGCGCGCACGTTGCAGTCGGTGAGGTACTCGATCTCGTCGTAGTCGTAGAACACCACGCGGCCGTGGCGCGTCACGCCGAAGTTCTTGTAGAGCATGTCGCCCGGGAAGATGTTCGCCTGCATCAGCTCTTTCACCGCGTCGCCGTATTCCTTCACCGCGTGTTCCACCTGCTCGTCGGTGCCGTTTTGCAGGTAGATATTGAGCGGCACCATGCGGCGCTCGATGTAGACGTGGCGGATCACGAGGTTGTCGCCCTCGTACTCGATCATCGAGGGCGCGTAGGTTTCCAGTTCCTTGATGAGCGCGTCGTCGAGGCGCGACACCGGCAGCGCGACGCTCGAATATTCGAGCGTGTCGGCCATGCGGCCCAGCCGGTCGTGCCGCTTCACCAGCTGGTACTTCGCGACGATCTGCTCGCGCGTGGTCTCTTTGGGCGGCGGGAACGCGTCCTTGATGAGCTTGAACACGTAAGGGAACGACGGCAGCGTGAACACCAGCATCACGAGGCCCTTGATGCCGGGCGCGACGATGAACTGGTCGCTCGAATGCGAGAGGTGATGCAGCAGGTCGCGGTAGAACAGGTTCTTGCCCTGCTTCTGCAGACCCACCGACGTATAGATTTCCGCCTTCGGCTTGCCCGGCATGATGGTGCGCAGGAATTCGACGTAGGCCGAGGGCACTTCCATGTCCACGAGGAAGTACGAGTGCGAGAAGCTGAAGATGATGAGCAGCTGCTCGCGCTTGAGCAGCACGGTGTCGAGCGTGAGCACGCCGGGCTTCGCGTGGCGGATGGGCACGGCGAACGGCAGCATGACGTCGCCGTTGATGATGCGCCCGATGATGTAGGCCGCCTTGTTGCGGAAGAACAGCGACGAAAGCACGTGAATCTGGAAGTTCGCGGCTTCCTCGAATTCGCCGAACGCGTCGTGAATGGCCTGCATCAGGCAACCGACGTCGCGCGTGAGGTCTTCGAACGGCGGCTCCAGCTGGAAGTTCGTGACGACGCGCTCGAGCGTGGCGGCGAGCCCGTCCTTGCCGGGGTAGTAGGCACGGTAGGTGGGCTTCGCGGCGGGCTCGTCGTTCTCGATGTACTCGGTCGAGATGGCGGGCCGCACGAAAATGAAGTCGTTGTTGAAATACGACCGGTGCAGGATCTTGCAGCAGACCGAATTGAAGAACGTCTCGGCGCACTCGGGCTGGCGGTGGCGCGTGAGCAGACCGATGTAGTGCAGCTTGATCTGCTGCCAGACTTCGTCGTCGATGTTCTCGGCGTCGTATTCGTCTTCGAGCAGCTCGACGCATTCTTCGACGCGCTCGTCATACGACGTGATGCGTTCGCGCGCGAGGCGCTGCAGGCCATGCCAGTCGCCGGCCTCGAACAGCTCTTTGGCACGAATGGCCGCGTCGCGGAAAATCCGGTAGTGCCGGTCGAAGCCTTCGAGCATGGTTTGCGCGAGGTCGAAACCGATCTGCGACGACAGCAGTTTAGGAAAGTGATTCATGTCGACCGTGCATGTTCCATGTCGTGAGGACACACGGGATTGTATCGTCCGCGGGTGTCCTGGCTGTTCGCGGCCTCGTGTTTTGGCCGCTTTTGCGCGCTTCGTTCTGTGCGCACCCGGCCGGCCGTGGGCGCTTCTTTGGGCCATCGCGCGCGATCGTGATGGCATCGTGCGCGAACGGCGCGACACGCGCCAGTGCTGACTACCCTGTGGCGACGCGCCTGGTGGCGACGTGGGGCGCGGGCCCTGTGCCGAGGTGCGCCGTGTGCCGGTTGCTTGCCGCTGTTGCGTGCCGTTGTTTCCTCGTTCCGTTCGTTGATGCGGGCCTTGGGTGCGTCTGCTTCGGTTGTCTCTGTTTCCCGGTGCTCGCCCTTCGCTTCCGTGCGGCGGTTTCCGGTCCGGTTCGGCCCTGTTCCAGGATCAGGACGTCTCGCCCGACGATGTAGCCGCTTCCGTACTGCGTTCGCCTTTGTGCCGGTTGCCTTCGAGCAGCGCGCGCGCCTGGGCTTCGTACTGCGCGAGGTCTTCGAGCGTCGCATTCAGGTCTTCGCGCTGCCGTTCCAGCACCTCGCGGTGGCGCACCACCGTGGCGAGAAACGCCTGGAGCTGGGGCAGGGTGTCCGTTGGCGATTCGTAGAGGTCCAGCAGATCGCGGATTTCCGAGAGCGTGAAGCCAAGGCGCTTGCCGCGCAGCGTTAGCTTGAGGCGCGTGCGGTCGCGCCCCGAATAGACGCGCCGCAGGCCGCTCGCCCCTTCGCGGCTGGGCGAAAGCAGGCCCTGGTCTTCGTAAAACCGGATGGCGCGGGGCGTGACGTCGAATTCGCGGGCAAGCTCGGTGATCGTGTACTGGATGGTCATGGCTCGGAAGGCGTCGGGCCGGCGTGGCGAACGTTCGGCTGGGTGGTGGCCGGCACGCGGGTCCAAATGAACGATAGAATCGACGTTTACGTTATCGTCAACTTGAAACTTGCGCAACCTGGCGAAAGGCGGCCAAAGACGCCGCCAACGACGAGCCAGGCAGGAGAAAGGAGAAGAGACCCGCGATGAATGCACTCGAACACCAGCTCGACTATCCCTTTGCCGACACGCTGCCCGAGCCCGGCAGCGTATTCGAAGCGGCGCCCGGCGTGTTCTGGCTGCGCATGCCGCTGCCGTTCGCGCTGGATCACATCAATCTCTGGCTGCTGCGCGACGAAATTGACGGACAGCGCGGCTGGACGGTGATCGATTGCGGCATCGCCTCGGACACGATCAAGGCGCATTGGGAAACCGTGTTCGACAGCGTGCTGGAGGGCTTGCCGGTGCTGCGCGTGCTCGTCACGCACTGCCATCCCGACCATCTCGGACTCGCACATTGGCTGTGCAATGGCGGCGAGCGCGAGCGCTGGAACGTGCGGCTGTGGATCACGCTGGGCGAATACATGCTGGGTCGCGTGATGGGCGCGGGGGACGGGTCGAACGCGGGCGGCGAGGGTGCCGCGCGGCACTTCGCGCGCCACGGACTGGCCGACGAAGCGTCGCTGGAGAAACTGCGCAGCCGCCGCAGCTACTACTCGAGCCTCGTGCCGGCGATCCCGAGTCAATATCGGCGGCTGCGCGAGGCCGACGAAGTGCACATCGGCGGACGCAGCTGGCGCGTGGTGACGGGCTTCGGTCACTCGCCCGAGCATTGCGCGCTGCATTGTGAAGAGGCAGGCGTGCTGATTTCCGGCGACATGGTGCTGCCGCGCATTTCCACCAACGTTTCGGTGTTCGACATCGAACCCGAAGGCAACCCGCTCGCGCTGTATCTCGAGTCGCTGGGCCGCTACGAAACCATGCCGACGGACACGCTCGTGTTGCCCTCGCACGGCAAGCCATTCCGCGGGCTGCACACGCGTATCGCCCAATTGCGCGCGCACCACGACGCGCGGCTTGCCGAAGTGCGCGAAGCTTGCGAGAAAGCACCGTGCAGCGCCGCCGACATTGTTCCGATGATGTTCAAGCGCGAACTGGACATTCACCAGATGACCTTCGCGATGGGCGAAGCGCTCGCGCATTTGCACCTGCTGTGGCTGGCGGGCCAGCTCAAGCGCGTGCAGGGCGAAGACGGGGTGATCCGCTTTGTGGTGTGACGTCAGACTGAATCACCTGCACGGCGAGACCGGGGCTAAAGAGACCCAGACCAAAGCGGTCCGGGCAGGCCTGTCCGACCCGGCCCGGTCCGCTTGAGCGTTACTGCACCACCACGTTCCCGAAGTTCTGCCGCCCGAACGGGCTGACCTGATAGCCGCTGACGTTCGCGCGCGTAATCGCGGCAGCCATGGGATAACCGAGCGGAATCCACAGCGCCTCGTCGTGGATGATCTTTTGCGCGGCCTCATAGGCTTTGGTCCGCTTGCCGATGTCTGCTGTCGTCTTGCCTTCGGCGATCAGCTTGTCGAGTTGAGGGTCGCAGTAGCGTGCGAAGTTGATGCCCGACTTCACGGCGTTGCAACTAAAGAGCGGCGACAGGTAGTTGTCGGGGTCGCCGTTGTCGCCGGCCCAGCCCATGAAGAGACTGTCGTGCTGGCCTTGCTTCGCCTCCTTGATCAGCTCGCCCCATTCGATCACCTTCACGTCCGCTTTCACGCCGATCTTCGCGAAGTCGGCCTGCAGCAGTTCTGCACCCGCTTTCGGGTTCGGGTTCAACACGCTGCCGGTTGGCCGCACCCAGATGGTGGTGGAGAAACCGTTCGGCAGACCGGCTTCGGCGAGCAGCTGTTTGGCCTTCGCGATGTCGTGCGGATACGGCTGGATGCCCTTGTCATAGCTCCACGTGTTGGGCGGCCACGGGTTCACTGCCGGCGTCGCCGTGTTGTCGAACACGACCTTGAGGTAAGTGGCGCGGTCGAAGGCGAGGTTGAGCGCCTGGCGCACCTTCTGGTTGTCGAGCGGCTTCTTCTCGGTGTTCAGCGCGACGAAGGCGGTCATGAAGGCGGGCGTCTGCACGACCTTCAGTGACTTCTCGTTCTTCGCGTCGGCCACGTCTTGCGGTTTCGGCGACAGCGCGATCTGGCATTCGCCGGCCTTGACCTTTTGCGCGCGCACGGCGGCGTCAGGCGTGATGGCGTAGATGAGCCGGTCAATCTTTGGCTTCGGCCCCCAGTACGTCGGGTTCACTTCGTAGCGGATCAGCGCGTCTTTCGTGTAGCTCTTCAGCACGAACGGCCCGGTGCCGATCGGCTTCGCGTTGAGGTCCGTCTGCTTGCCGGCCTTGAGCAACTGGTCGGCATACTCGGCTGAATAGATCGAGGCGAAGCCCATCGTGAGGATGGGCAGGAACGTGGCGTTCGGTTCGTTGAGTTCGAACTTCACGGTGCTGTCGTCCACCTTCGTGACGGACTTGATCAGCTTCGTCAGGCCCATCGACTGTGCGTGCGGAAAGCCGCTCGGCCCCGTCACCTTGTGCCACGGGTTGCTGTCGTCGAGCATGCGGGTGAACGTGAAGACGACGTCGTCGGCGTTGAGCGGACGCGTGGGCTTGAAGTAGTCCGTGGTCTGGAACTGCACGTTGGGGCGCAGATGGAACGTGTAGGTGAGCCCGTCGTCGCTGACTTCCCATTTGTCGGCGAGCGCCGGCACGACCTTCTTCGCGGCCTCGTCGTAAGCGACGAGCGGATTGAAGATCACGTCGGCGGAGGCATTCGTGGTGACGAGCGAGTTGTACTGGACGACGTCGAAACCGTCCGGGCTCGACTCCGTGCACACCGTGAGCGGTTTGGCCAGTGCCAGCGCGGGCACGGCCACGAGGAGCGGCACCAACGCGGAGAGCACGGTGGCGGGCAGTCTGAGGTGCATAGGTTCTCCCATAACAGTCGTGGTCAGGCAGTTCGTCTGGCTTCTGGTGCAAGCGAAGGATCGCACGTTCGGACCGGCCGCGCCCATGCGGCGTGGCCCGCGACCCGGCACCGGCCTGTCTGCGGATTCGAGCGATTCCAGCCCGGCAAGCTTATCGAAGGGATATTGCCGCGACAACCCGTCCGATCGGCATATGGATATGCGCCGCGGCCACGCGCAAGCTACGAACTCGCGGGCGCTGACTCAAGCAGCCGCCCAGTGCTGCGCGTGTCCACCGAACGTGAGGGAGTGTGCGTATGTCAGGCCGAAGCGAAGTCCATCAGATACCCGATGCCCGCAATGGCGCGCGATCCGTACCACGAGACGAACTCGCCATCGATCAACGCGACACGTTTGCCTGCGAGCCGCGGGTCGCGGCGCAGGGCGTCTGCGTGGGTTTCGGTGAAGCGATAGGGCTCGCTCGACAACAGCACGCGGTCTACGTCCGCAAGCCAGGGCGCGTCGAAATCGAACCCGGGGTAGCGTGCGGCGCCAGCGGAGCCGCCATAGGTCACAGGCAGTGTCTGCCAGTTCACGAGACGCAGCATGGCGGCGATGTAGGTGTCGCGCGCCACCGTCATCCACGGTTCACGCCAGATGGCGTAGACCACGTGCCGTTCGGGCCAGGCACGTGCCGCCACGGCATCGAGCCTCGCTTGCAGGGCCGTGCAGAGCGTTTCGGCTTCGCGTTCGCGGTCGAAGATGGCGCCCAGCAACCGGTACAGCGCGAGGTTGTCGCGCGGCGCGAGCGGATGCGTGACGATGACGTGCGGCACGAAGCGGCGCAGTTCATCCACGGTGTGTGCTTCGTTTTCGTCGATGTTGACGATGACGTGCGTGGGCCGCAACGCGCGAACGGCGTCGATCTTGACGGCCTTCGTGCCGCCTACCTTCCGCACGTGGCGCACGCGTTCACGCGGATGAATGCAGAAGCCCGTGCGGCCCACGATGTGGGCATCCAGCGAGAGGGCGAACAGCAGTTCGGTGATGCTCGGAACGAGCGAAACGATGCGGGCAGAGGAACCTGCCCGGCCGTGTTCGGTGCCGGCGGCGTCTATGGCGGCGTGATCCATGCCGTGGACATCTGCCGCAGGCGTCGGCACAGGCGAACGCTGGCCAGCGGTTGCAGCCGCGCTCACGCGCCTATTCGCCCGCGCGTGGCTTGCGCGGCGCCTTTTCGAAGACGCGGTCGTAGATCCAGCGCGGCAGCCCGTGCAGCAGCGCGGCCGCTACGCGCATCTGCCACGGGAACACGGCGAAGCGCGTCTTGCGCGCGACGGCGTCTGCGACTTTCGCCGCGAAACGGTCCACGTCCATCAGGAACGGCATGCGGTAGGAGTTGCGCGCCGTCATCGGCGTGCGGATGTAGCCGGGCGCAATGGTGACGACTGCCACGCCGTGCGGCCGCATCTCCACGCGCAGCGCTTCGAGGTATTTGAGCGCCGCCGCTTTCGATGCGCTGTAGGCCCCCGACCCCGGCAAGCCTCTCACGCCCGCCACGCTCGCAATGCCGACCAGCGTGCCGCGCCTCGCGGCCACCATGGCGGCCGCGAATGGCTCGAAGGTGGCGACCATGCCGTAGTAGTTGACGTCCATGACGTCGCGGAATGTCTTGAGGTCGCCCTGGCCTGTGATCGCGCCGCGGCTCACGCCCGCGTTGGCGATGACCACGTCAGGGCAGCCGTAGTCGGCCATGAACCGCTGCGCGGCGATGGCGAGCGCAGCCTCGTCGCGCACGTCGACGGCGTAAATGGCGATGGGATGGGACGGGTGAGTCTGGCGGAAGTCGGCGAGAGCGTCGCCGCGGCGGGCGACGAGGCCGAGAATTGCGCCGCGCCGCGCATATTCGGCGGCGAGCGCGAGGCCAATGCCGCTCGAAGCGCCGGTGATGAAAACCTTGAGGGGTGGGTTCATGCCGGCGCTTCGGCGCTTACATCTTCTTGGCGCGAATCTGGGCGATCAGGTAGTCCAGCACCTGGAGCGTGCCGGGCAGGCTGTTTGTCATCGCGGGGCCCGTCTCGTACTTGCCTTGCACGGCAAGCGTCGGCACACCGTCGATGTTGTAGTCCGCGATCATCTTCTTGTCGCGTTGCAGGGCGCTTTGCGTGGAGAACGAGTTGTAGGCGTCCATGAACTTCTTCGTATCCACACCGTTCTTCGCAAGGAATTTCGCCTGGTCTTCGGGCTTGAGCAGGTAGTCGCGGTTCACGTGGATTTCGTTGAAGACCTTCGGCGTGAGTTGCGGTTCGACGCCCAGCGCGTCCAGTGCGTGATACAGCTTCGAGTGCGGCAGGAAGTCGTCGCGGAACGCCACCGGCACGCGCTTGAACACCACGTCCGGACCTTGCTTCTTGACCCACGCTTCCAGGTACGGCTCGAACTCGTTGCAGTGCGGGCAGCCGTACCAGAAGAATTCGGTGACCTCGATCTTGCCGGCCGGCACGTCCACCGGCTGCGGCGTCTTCAGGACGCTGTAGTCCGTGCCGGCGACCGGCGCGGCGGGGCTCGCCTGCGCGCCGACGGCGACGATCGAAAGAGAAAGAAACAGTGCGCTAAAGAGTTTTTTCATTTCCTTGTGACCCACGTTGGCATGTGTTGGCACGCGTTAGTGCTGCTCAGGGGGCGCTCGCTGTGCGCCGCCCGTGCTACTCAGACCAGCGCCGGCCGCGCGCGGTTCAGCGGCCGGCGCATCGAAAGCGTTACTGTTTCGTGAAACGGATGACGGCCGTGTCGATGCCCGCGTCGGAGAGCCGCTGGCGCGTCGTGTTCATGTCGTCGAATTTCGAGAACGGCCCGATGCGCACGCGGTAATACGTGATGCCGCCTGCGTCGCGTTGCGTGACCTTCGATTCGAAACCCTGGAACGCGAGGCGCGCGCGCTGCTGTTCGGCGTCCGCGGCGGTCTTGTAGGCGCCCACCTGCAGGAAGTAGCCGGTGTTCGCGTCGCCGGCGGCAGGCGCCGCGCCTTGCTGGGCGGGCGAGGCCGGAGTGGGCTTCGGCGTAACGGCCGGCGCCTTGGGCGGCGGATTGTTCGCCAGTTGCGCGGTGTTGCCGGCCGGCTTCTGTGCGGACTGCGCTGCGTTGTTGTCCGTGGCGGGCTTCGGCGGCACGGCGACGCCGTTGTTGGCGGCGGCCGGCGCGCTGGACGGCGGTACTTCGACGATCTGCGGTTCCTCCAGCATGCCCGACTGCGACTGGCTCGTGCTCTGGCCCGGCGCTGTGTTGGGCGGCGCGGCTTGTGCGGCCTGCGGCACCGGCTGGCCCGGCGTCTTGCCCTGCAGCGAGCGGTTCGGATCGTACTGCTGCGCGCCGCTTGCGCCCGTATCGGAGGCTGCCGGCGGCGCCACCTTCGCCACGAACGGCGACGGCGCGCGCGTGATGTAGAGCGCCACCACCACCGCGATCGCGAGGCCGACAATCAGGCCCAGCACGATACCGAGAAACGTTCCCCCGGTCTGTTTCGACTGACTTGTAGTGCGGCGTGGTTTGGCCATCGTTTGAATCACCTGCGAACAAAAGAATCCTGGGAGGGCCGCCGTTCGTCGCGGCGGCCACGTGTTGCCACTCGTGTGACGTCGGGAACTTACATGCGCTCGGGTGCCGAAACGCCGATCATGGCGAGGCCGTTGGCAAGCACCTGGCGCGTAGCCGCGAGCAGGGCGATGCGCGCATCGCGCTCCTTCGCGTCGTCGACGAGAACGCGTTCGGCATTGTAGAACGAGTGAAACTCCGCCGCGAGTTCGCGCAGGTAGAAGGCCACTGCGTGCGGCGCGAGCTCGTCGGCCGCGTGGGTCAGCATGTCGGGGTACTCGGCGAGCTTCGCCACGAGCGCAAGCGCGCGTTCGCTCGCGAGCGGCGAGAGGTCGATGGTCGGCAGCGCGGCTTCGTCGCCGTGGTGACGTGACTTCCACTCGTTCAACACCGACGAGATGCGTGCATGCGCGTACTGCACGTAATAAACCGGGTTCTCGTCGTTCTGCTTCAGCGCGAGGTCGATGTCGAACACGAATTCCGTGTCGGCCTTGCGCGAGATCAGGAAGAAGCGCACGGCGTCGCGGCCGCGGCGGATGGTGGCTTCGTCGAGCAGATCGGGCGCCGTTTCCGAACCCGGGGTCGCCCCGCCCGACCATTCGATCAGGTCACGCACGGTCACGTAGCTGCCCGCGCGCTTCGAAATCTTCACTTCCTGACCGTCGCGCATGACGGTGACCATCTTGTGCAGCACGTAGTCGGGGTAGCCCTTCGGAATGCCGACGCCAAGGCCCTGCAGACCCGCACGCACGCGAGCGATAGTGCCGTGATGGTCCGAGCCCTGGATGTTGATGACCTTCGTGAAGCCGCGCTCCCACTTGGTCACGTGATAGGCGACGTCGGGCACGAAGTACGTGTAGGTGCCGTCGGACTTGCGCATCACGCGGTCCTTGTCGTCGCCGTAGTCGGTCGTGCGCAGCCACAGCGCGCCGTCCTGCTCGTAGGTCTCGCCGGTCTTGATCAGCGCCTCGACGGTCTTTTCCACGCGGCCTTCGGTGTAGAGCGACGACTCGAGGTAGTACTGGTCGAACTTCACGCCGAACGCCTGGAGGTCCATGTCCTGCTCGTGGCGCAGATAGGCCACGGCGAAGCGGCGGATGGCATCGAGGTCTTCGACGTCGCCGGTGCCCTTCACGGGCTCGCCGTCCTTGGCCGAGACGGTTTCGCCTGCCATGAAGTCGTGCGCGATCTCTGCGATGTACTCGCCGTTGTAGGCGGCTTCGGGCCAGCCCGCGTCGCCGGGTTTCAGCCCGCGGGCGCGCGCCTGCGTGGAGACGGCGAGATTCTGGATCTGCACGCCCGCGTCGTTGTAGTAGAACTCGCGATGCACGGCGTAGCCCTGCGAGGCGAGCACATTCGAAATGGCGTCGCCGAGCGCGGCCTGACGACCGTGGCCCACGTGCAGCGGACCGGTGGGGTTCGCCGAGACGAACTCCACCAGCACGCGCTTGCCGGCTTCGCGCTGCGAGCGGCCATATGCGTCGCGTTCGGCGAACACCGCGCCGATCACGGCGCGCTTCGCGTCCGCAGTAAGACGCAGGTTGATGAAGCCTGGGCCTGCCACTTCGGCGTGCTCGACGAGCCCCTTCGCTGCGGCGCTTGCCACGATGGCATCGACGATCTGCTGGGCGAGTTGACGCGGATTCGCGCGCAGCGGCTTGGCCAGTTGCATGGCGACGTTGCAGGCCACGTCGCCGTGCGCGGCGACCTTCGGGCGTTCGAGCGCGATGGCGGGCGCGACGAATGCGGCGTCTGCGGCGCCCTGGGTTGCGTCGGCGACTTTCTTCACCGCGTCGGCGAACAGCGTTTCGAGAGTCTGTTTTTGTGCGGGCAGCATGCTTGTTGCGGGTCCTATGCGGGTAATTCGGCTGTGGCCGGCCTTTCGTGGGGGCCATCATGAATGGATGGAAAGCGGGCGCGGCAGCGTTCGCGCGAACCCCAGGCAACTCGTTAAGCGGCTGTCCGGGCGACTGCCTGCGCGGTTACACGCGCCTCGCGAGCGACGGCGCTTGCGGTTGGCTTGCTGTGCGGCATGCAGGCCTGCATGCTGGCGAGGGTGAGCCGCCTGTCGCCTGCTCCGGGCATCCGGCAACGCTTGCGCGCTGCACGGCGGCCGTTCGGTTTTCCGTTCAGAGGGATTTTAGCAGGTGCTAATATGTCCAATACGACGCCCGCGACGAGCCGCAGAGAGGCATTGCGCCGTTGCATGATACCGGCCGATGTCGCTTGCGCGGGCCGCAGCGAGGCGCACGAGGTTCAACAAAATGAGAAGGGGAGCAGTCATGCTGATTACTTTCAAGTGCCATGCGTCGCCGGATGTCACGATGCTGGAAAATCTGGCGCAGTACCTGCTCGGCATTATCGGCAAACGGCTCGACAAGCAAGGCGTGATCACGCACGATCAGCTCGAACCGGCCATCACGAAGCTTGAAGCGGCCATCGCCACGGACAAGCGCGAGCGCGCCGAGCACGACGGACATTTCCACGAGGGCGAAGACGGTCGAGAGCCGCACGAGATTCCGGTCGGGCTTGCACAGCGTGCGTATCCGTTCCTCGACATGCTGCGAGCTGCGCACAAGGAACAGTCCGATATCGTCTGGGGCATCTGACGCCGCCCATGTGAAAAGAGCCCGCTCGATGGAGCGGGCTCTTTTGCAATGTGACGCTTGCGTTACGTTCCGCGGCTTCAGGCTGTGCGGGCTCAACCGGTTACTGGCTGGCTGCCGGTGCAGCGGGTTCCGCGGTTACGGCAGCCGACGCGCCGTGCTTCATCTTTTTCTTCTTCGGCTTCTTCACGTGTTTCTGGCGCGGCGGCGAATAGCTGCTTACCGCGCTTGCTTCGCCCGGCGTGGCCTGCTGGGCGAACGCGGGCAGGCTTCCGCCTGTGAGCGCAAGCGCAGTCAACATCAGCGTCAGCTTCTTCATACGATTTTTCTCCGTTGACGGTTGCATGGATGGCCAGCGCGTGTGCGGTCCGTTGTGTCCTGAGCGCGCGGCGAAGACGTACTGCGCAACCAGTCTACAAAGCCGAAATTTTTGCAGCCGCAAATATTCAGGCTTTCGTGAGCGATATGTAGGCTTCGCACGCGCCTCGCTTCAACCGATCTACAGCAGCGGCGCCAGCGCGCGGCTCGCGTCTTCCTTCGAAAGCGCCATGCGGCGGGCGTAGTCTTCGAGCTGGTCTTCGCCGATCTTGCCCACCGAGAAATACGTGCTGTCCGGATGCGCGATATAGAAGCCCGACACGCTCGCCGCAGGCAGCATCGCGAGCGACTCGGTCACGCTCATGCCGACTTCGTCCGCCTGAAGGAACGTGAACATGTCGCGCTTCACGAGGTGGTCCGGGCAGGCCGGGTAACCGGGGGCGGGGCGGATGCCGCGGTATTTTTCCGCGACCAGGTCGTCGTTCGAAAGCGACTCGTCTGCGGCGTAGCCCCACAGATCGCGCCGCACACGCGCGTGCATCGCTTCGGCGAACGCTTCGGCGAAACGGTCCGCAAGCGCCTTCAGCATGATGGCGCTGTAGTCGTCGTGGTCGGCGATGAACTGCGCTTCCTTCTTGTCCACGCCGATGCCGGCTGTCACCGCGAAGAGCCCGATGTAGTCGGCTACGCCGGAGTCTTTGGGCGCGATGAAGTCCGCCAGCGACCGGTTCGGGCGCTGCACGCCGTCCACCACGGGCCGCACGCTCTGCTGGCGCAGGTTGCGCCACGTGAGCGCGACTTCGGAGCGGGACTCGTCGGTGTAGATCTCGATGTCGTCGTCGTTCACGGTGTTGGCAGGCAGCAGCGCAATGACGCCGTTCGCTGTGAGCCAGCGGCCCTGGATCAAACGTGAGAGCATCGACTTCGCGTCCGAAAACACCTTGCGCGCCGATTCGCCCACGATCTCGTCATTCAGAATGGCCGGATAGGAGCCCGCGAGGTCCCACGTCTGGAAGAACGGACCCCAGTCGATGTACTCGGCCAGTTCGTTGAGGTCGTAATTGCGGAACACGCGCCGGCCGATGATCTTCGGCTTCACCGGCTGGTAATGCGCCCAGTCGATCTTCGTTTTGTTCGCGCGCGCCTCGGCCAGCGTGACGAGCGGCTGTGCCTTCTTGTTCGCATGCTGGGTGCGGATGCGCTCGTAGTCGGCCTTCAGCTCGTCGAGGTACTTCGTGGCGCCTTCGTCCGAAAGCAGGTTCGACGCGACCGACACCGAGCGCGACGCATCGGGCACGTACACCACGGGCCCTTCGTAGTTCGGCGCGATTTTGACCGCGGTGTGCACGCGCGAGGTCGTGGCGCCGCCGATCAGCAGCGGAATCTTCTTCACGCGGAAATAGTCGTCGCGCTGCATTTCCGAGGCGACGTAGGCCATTTCCTCGAGACTCGGCGTGATGAGGCCCGACAGCCCGACGATGTCCGCGCCTTCCACCTTCGCCTTCGCGAGGATCTCGTTGCAGGGCACCATCACGCCCATGTTGACCACTTCGAAGTTGTTGCACTGGAGTACGACCGACACAATGTTCTTGCCGATGTCGTGCACGTCGCCCTTCACGGTGGCGATCACGATCTTGCCCTTCGCGCGCACGTCGCCGCCCGCTTCGGCAAGCCTCTTCTTTTCTTCCTCGATGAACGGGATCAGGTGCGCCACCGCCTGCTTCATCACGCGTGCCGACTTCACCACCTGCGGCAGGAACATCTTGCCCTGCCCGAAGAGGTCGCCCACGATGTTCATGCCGTCCATGAGCGGGCCTTCGATCACGTTGATGGGCCGCCCGCCCGCGTCGGCTATCTTCACGCGCGCTTCTTCGGTGTCTTCCACGATGAAGTTCGTGATGCCGTGCACGAGCGCGTGCGCGAGGCGCTTCTCGACGGGCTGATTGCGCCACTCGAGGTTCTCTTCCTTCTTCGCGGCGCCGGCCTTGAAGCGGTCCGCGATTTCGAGAAGACGGTCGGTCGCGTCGGGGCGGCGGTTCAGCACGACGTCTTCCACGCGCTCGCGCAACTCGGCGTCGAGGTCCTGGTACACGCCGAGCTGCCCCGCGTTCACGATGCCCATGTCCATGCCGGCCTGGATGGCGTGGTAGAGGAACACCGTGTGAATGGCTTCGCGCACAGGGTCGTTGCCGCGGAACGAGAACGACACGTTGGAGACACCGCCGCTCACCTTCGCGTACGGCAGGTTCTGCTTGATCCAGCGCGTGGCTTCGATGAAATCGACGGCGTAGTTGTTGTGCTCTTCGATACCCGTGGCGATGGCGAAGATGTTCGGGTCGAAGATGATGTCTTCAGGCGGAAAGCCCACTTCGTTCACGAGCACGTCGTACGAGCGGCGGCAGATCTGCGTCTTGCGCTCGAACGTGTCGGCCTGGCCCTTTTCGTCGAAGGCCATCACGACCGCCGCGGCGCCGTAGCGGCGAATCAGCTTCGCGTGATGGCGAAACGCTTCTTCGCCTTCCTTCAACGAGATCGAGTTCACGATGGCCTTGCCCTGCACGCATTGCAGCCCGGCTTCGATCACTTCCCACTTCGACGAGTCGATCATGATCGGCACCCGCGCGATGTCGGGCTCCGACGCGATGAGGTTCAGAAAGCGCACCATGGCCGCTTTCGAATCGAGCATCGCTTCGTCCATGTTGATGTCGATGACCTGCGCGCCGTTTTCGACCTGCTGGCGCGCCACCGCAAGCGCTTCGTCGAACTGGCCGTTCAGGATCATGCGGGCGAAGGCCTTGGAGCCCGTCACGTTGGTGCGCTCGCCGACGTTGATGAAGAGCGTGCCGGACGTGACGTTGAACGGCTCGAGGCCGGAGAGGCGCAGGGTGTGATCGGTCATGGCGTGAAGTGTCTCGTGGGTGGCTGGCGTCTTGTCAGGTGGCGAGTGGTGTCACGCCGCGTCGCGATACTGGCCCGGCCAGCGGCGCGGCTTCACGTCGGCCAGTGCCCTGGCGATGGCGGCGATGTGCTCGGGGGTCGTGCCGCAACAGCCGCCCGCGATGTTGACGAGGCCCGCCTGCGCGAATTCCTTGAGGAGCCCCGACGTGTCGGCCGGTGTTTCGTCGAAGCCCGTATCGCTCATCGGATTGGGCAGGCCCGCGTTCGGGTAGCACGACACGTAGGTGTCGCAGAGCTTCGAGAGTTCGGCGATGTACGGACGCATGAGCGCCGCGCCCAACGCGCAGTTCAGACCGAACGTGAGCGGCCGCGCGTGACGCAGCGAGTTCCAGAAGGCTTCCACGGTCTGGCCGGAGAGGATGCGGCCCGAGGCGTCGGTCACGGTGCCCGAGATCATGATGGGCAGGCGCTCGCCGGTGTCGTCGAACAGCTGGTCGAGCGCGAAGAGTGCGGCTTTCGCGTTCAGCGTGTCGAAGATCGTTTCCACGAGGAACAGATCGACGCCGCCGTCGAGCAGCGCTTTCGCCTGCTCGTAGTACGCGGCGCGCAGGTCCTCGAACGTGACGTTGCGCGCGCCGGGGTCGTTGACGTCGGGCGAGATGCTCGCCGTCTTCGGCGTCGGCCCGATTGCGCCGGCGACGAAGCGCGGCTTGTCGGGCGTCGAGTACTTGTCGCAGGCGGCGCGCGCCAGTTTTGCCGAAGCCAGGTTCATTTTCGCGGCGAGGTCTTCCATGCCGTAGTCGGCCTGGGCCACCTTCGTCGCGCCGAACGTATTGGTTTCGATGATGTCCGCGCCCGCCGCCAGGTACTGCTCGTGAATCTCGCTGATGATGGCCGGCTGCGTGATGGACAGCAGTTCGTTGTTGCCCTTGATGTCGCGCGGATAGTCTTTGAAGCGTTCGCCGCGATAGGCTGCTTCGTCGAGCTTGTAGCGCTGGATCATGGTGCCCATTGCGCCGTCGAGAATCAGGATGCGCGACGCGAGCAGGGCGGGCAGGGCCGCGCCGCGCGTGTACGGCGCTTCCGGGCGGGGCACGGCGGTCGTGGCTGCATTCGAAGCTGCAGAAGCGGGCTGGTTCATGGCGGACTCGGAGTCGGAATCGGGCTTTCGAAGGCGCATTCTTGCGCGTGCGTTGCGAACGCGCTTCGGGAAACTAGAGATTGTAGCGGCAGCCGCGGCGGCTTGCCGCACAGCGGCGGTCGAGGCCCGGCGTGGTGTGGAAAAAGGAAACCCCCATCCGCGCACTGGCGGATGGGGGTTTCCTGGGGCATGGCGCCGTCTTCGCGCCTGCCGGGCAGTGTCAGTGCAGGATGACGGGCTGCTGCATCAGGCTGTCGAACTGGCCGAGGAATTCGTCGACTTCGTCCAGTGACGGTTCGCCTTCAATCAGCTTCTGCACGTGTTCGCGAAACTGTGCCGCCATTTCGCCGTCGATGAAGATTTCGCGCCGCGCGTTCTTGTCGACGATCTCATAGCCTCCCGCCTTCATGGCGAGGTGACCGTCCTGCGGCGGAAACTCGACGACGCAATAGTTAGGGCTGTTGTAGATCATTTGCATGGCGACACTCCTCTTTCTGTGCTCCTGGCGTTTTGCCTCACCCCGTAAGTGGAGCGCCCGCTGTGCAATTCAAGGGGAGGCCCAGACTGCCGCGTAAAAATTTCCACTTCTAAATCTTAGACCCTTGTATCCAGAAACGTTTCCAGCAAGGCTGCAAATCGGTGGGATTGCTCCACCGGCGCGAGATGGGCGGCTTCCAGCACCTCGAAGCGCGCGCCCGGAATCGCGCGCGCCATGGCTTCCGTCGCCGCAGGCGGCGTGCCCGGGTCGTGGCGACCCGCCACGGCGAGCGTCGGAACCCGGATGCCGCCCAGCCGCGCGTGCACGTCGAAGTCGCGCAACGCTTCGCAGGCAAAGGCGTAGCTTTGCGCAGACGTTTGCGTCATGACCTCGCCGATCTGCTCGACCACTTCCGGATGCGCCTGCCGAAAGTCGGCCGTGAGCCAGCGTTCGAGCGTGGCAGGCACGAGCCCGGCGACGCCTTCGCGGCGCACCGTGGCCGCGCGTTGTTCCCACAGCGCGCGGTTTTCGGGCGGTGTGCGGCTCAGCGTGTCGGCGAGCGTGAGCGTTTCGACCTTCGAGGGGTAATCCAGTGCGAAGTGCTGTGCCGTCATGCCGCCCAGCGAGAGACCGACCAGGTGTGTGGACGGGGCACCCAGCGCATCGAGCAGCGCGGCCAGATCGGCGGCGAGATCTGCGACGGTGAACGGCTTGTCCGGTACAGCGGACGCGCCGTGCCCGCGCAGGTCGTAGCGCAGCACGGTGTAGTCGTCGCGAAAGTAGCCCGCCAGTTGATCCCACACCGAGAGGTCGCCGCCCAGCTGATGCACGAACGTGAGCCATGGACCGCCGCCTTCGTTGTCCAGCACGTAGCGCGTTTCAATGCCGTTGATGGTCACTTGCATGCTTTGCTCCGTCACGTATGAACGATGAAAGGAACCGCCTGTGAACGCCATTATCGTGGCGACGCGTGAAGCGTGCTGCGCCGCTGCGTTGCGTTGACGGCCCGTCGGGCTTCAGTGCGGTGCGAGGGGTTCTGATGCGAGAACGTTCCTCGCGGGTTGGAGGGATTGTTCGGTCGTAGATGTGCGACGCCGGCCGGTCCGCTGTGAGCGGGCGGAGGGCAGAGGGTGGCGGCGCACCTCGCCGCCGCTAGCGTGTCGCTCAGGGTTTCTCGCCGGTGCTCGAGGTGCCAGGCGATAGGGGCGTCGGCTGCGTACCCGGCGTAGTTTGCGCAGCGCCGGGCGACACCGCGTTCTGGCCTGCGGGTGGCTGTCCCTCGTTGGACTGCGGCTGGCTGACGGCCGAACCCCCTTCGTCGCCTGGCTGGGCCGACGGTGCCGCTGCCGTATCGGGCGCGCTGTCTGCCCGGCCCGTGGACGCTGCGTCCGCAGGTGGCGCCTTTGCATTGCCATGCCACACGAGTTCGATCTCGCTGCCATTCGGCTCCGTCTGCATGAGCCGCGCGGGCAGCCAGCCCAGCGACGGCGCAAGCCACACGTCGATTCGCCGCCGATCGCCCTCATGGCGCGGCAGGCGCATGAAGTGCCGCGCGGTCACGAAGCCCTGCGCCGTGCGGATGGTCTCGTCGCCGATGGTTTCGATCGGCCAGGTTTCGCCGCTGTCGTTGTCGGCGACGTAGAACTCGCGAGTGACGCCCGGTTTGTAGGCGTCCGGGTCGCCTCGCACGAGGCTCGCGAGCTGCATCACCATGCTGAAGCGGTCCTGCGCGCCGTCCGGCAACGCCAGCGAGTTCGGCGTACGCGTAAAGACGATCTGCTTCTGCTCGCGGTTGAACACGGTGACGTCCTCGGGCCGGTGGCCGCGCTGCTCGATGTACTGGTCGGGCGCGAGGCCGAACGCGTCCACATGACCGTGGCTCGTCCAGCGGAACGTACCGACGAAGGGCAGCGGCACGGCAATCACCATTTCGTAGTGCTGTCCGTCGGTCGTCCAGTGCAGGGTGCCGGTCTGGTTGCGCACGCCGTTGTAGAAGGTGTCGTACTGAAGGTCGCCCGAAGGCGGCACCGAGAATTTCACTCCATGTGATGCCGCCGCGCCGGTGCCCTGCGCGCCGTTGGCCGCGGCGCCGGATGCGGCGTTCGCAGTCGTGCCGGTGCTCCCAGCGGCCCCGGATGCCGCAACGGGAGATGACGCGGCTTCGGACGCCGCGGCCGCATCCGGTTTTTGGTCCGTAGCCGTTGCCGTTCTCTGCGCTCGCGGTGCGTCGCGCTGTGGATTGACGGCAGTAAGCACGTGCTCGCTTCGCGGACGCGGCGCCGCGCGAGCCTTCGCCTCCCGAGCCGGCGCTGCTTGCTTCGTCTTGGCGCCGGCGGGCGTCCGCTCCACGCGCTCAGGCTTGAGCAACTGCACCTGTACCGGCACACGCTGCGTCTCCGGCGAAATGAACGTATCGCGGTTGCGTTCCACCCATTGCGCGGCGATCCAGTGCAGCGCACCTACGACGGCAAGCGCGGCCAGCCAGCGCCACGGACGCGCACGGGCGCCTGCGGCGGCGGTGAGAGAGGCGGAGCCTTGAGCGACGGACGGGGACGACATCGAAACGGTCTAACGGTCTATGAGCGGCGAGCGTGCAAAACGTGAAGGTGGAGAACTTCGCTGCCGTGGGGCGGCATGGCGACCAGCGCGCCGCCTCGCGGTGTGCTGACGTGTTGGCCGTCGTGCTCTGCGCCTGCGTTCGCGCGTCGCCTGCCTGCTTGCCGGTCCACGAGACGATGCCGCACTTGTGCGGTCTCTTCTCTTCAGCGGAAAACCGTTCGACTGCACTGCCGTGAACCGTGTTCCCCAGGGGCCGACCGTTGGTAACGGCTGAACCCGTGCCGCGGCCTGCGGCTGCTACAGACCACGATTCGCGTCACGCCCCGGCGCCGCTCAACCTCTATGCCCGAGGCGTCGGACTATACCCGAGTTCGTACGAAATCTTCTGTGCGCACTCGCGCAGCGCGGTGTACACGGCGCCGTTCCAGCCGATGTCGAACGATCCTTCGTGGCCGAGCGCAATCAGCCCGAGTGCGAGGTCGCCCGCGGAGTCGAACACGGGCGTGCAGAACGCGTGGATGGTGGGCAGCAGCATGCCTTCTACTCGCGCGCCTTCGTGTGCGCGTACTTCGGCAAGTACCCGCTCGACGTCCTCCGGCGTGCGCGGCGCGCCGGCGTGCGACGAATGCCGCGTGTCGGCCAGTTCGCGCGCGATCATCGCTTCGGTCTTGTTGCGCGGCAGGTACGCGGCGAACAGCAGGCCGGTCGCGGAGCTCAGCAGCGGCATCACGTCACCGAGCTTGAGCGCCGCTTTGGCTGGGTGCGTCGATTCCATCCAGTGCACGACCGTTGGCCCCTGGTTACCCCACACGGCGATGCCCACCGTGATGTCGAGCGTGTCTCGCAGTTCGGCGAGGGCGAGCCGCGCAAGCTTCACGCCGTCCACGCGCGCGAGCCGTGCGAGCCCGAGCTGCAACGCGAAGCCGCCCAGTTCGTAACGCCCCGATAGCGGATCCTGCGCCACCACGCCCAGGCGCTGAAAGCTCACGAGGTAGCGATGCGCCTTCGCCGGACTCATGCCGGCGCGCTGCGCGAGATCGCGCAGCATCATGGCGCGCGGTTCGCGCGTGAGTACGTCGAGCAGCCTGAAGCCGACCTCGATCGACTGAATGCCCGAGCGCAGCTTTTCTTCGCCGGGCTCGACGGTGTCATCGCCGACTAGGTCCGCAGCATCCAGTTCATGGGCGGCCTTGTCGCGGGCGGTCTCGTCAGGAGATACGGCAGACATGCGAAGCTTGCCGGAGCGGGCAGGTGATGTCATCTAGCTTGATGGAATAGGCCACAGGGCCAGGTGGGGCGGACCGGTTCACCATCGTAGAATACATTCCTTCTATCGTCATCCTCATTGCCCGCCTATGAAACTCGCCACGCTGAAGGACGGCACCCGCGACGGCCAATTGATCGTCGTTTCTCGCGACCTGCAAACCGCCGCAATTGCCGACGCGATTGCGCCCACGCTGCAGCGCGTGCTCGACGACTGGGCCTTCTACGCGCCGCAACTGCGTGACCTGTACGACCAGCTCAACCACGGCCGCGCACGTCATTCCTTCGCGTTCAACGCGAAAGACTGCATGGCGCCGCTGCCGCGCGCGTTCCAGTGGGCGGACGGCTCGGCCTACGTGAATCACGTCGAACTCGTGCGCCGCGCGCGCGGCGCGGAAATGCCGCCGGAGTTCTGGACCGATCCGTTGATGTACCAGGGCGGCAGCGACGATTTCATCGGCCCGACCGACGACATCGTGTGCGCGTCCGAAGCCTATGGCATCGACTTCGAAGCCGAAGTCGCGGTCATCACCTCGGACGTGCCGATGGGCGCCACGCCCGAGCAGGCACTCAAGGGCGTGCGGCTTGTCACGCTTGCCAACGACGTGTCGTTGCGCAACCTGATTCCCGCGGAACTCGCGAAGGGCTTCGGCTTTTTTCAGAGCAAGCCGGCCACGGCGTTTGCGCCGATGGCCGTCACACCCGACGAGTTGGGCGAGCACTGGCGCGAAGGCCGCCTGCATCGGCCGATGATCGTCCACTGGAACGGCCGCAAGGTTGGGCAGCCCGATGCCGGTACCGACATGGTGTTTCATTTCGGGCAACTCATCGCGCACGCGGCGAAGACGCGCAACGTGCGGGCCGGCTCGATCGTCGGTTCGGGCACGGTGTCGAACAAGGACGCGAAGCGCGGTTACTGCTGCATCGCGGAGAAGCGTTGCCTGGAAACCATCGAGCACGGCGCGCCCACCACCGAATTCATGAAGTTCGGCGACACGGTGAAGATCGAGATGTTCGACGAGGCCGGCAAGTCGATTTTCGGTGCAATCGATCAGGCCGTGGCGCCGCTCGAAGGCGCGGCCTGAGCGTTGCCGGCGTGATGCATGCCGCGGCGCCGGCATCGCCATGTGCCGCGTAGGTACGCCCGACACCACATACGCAGAACCAGCGAGGAGACTGCCATGAACGACCCGTTCTACGCTCACTATCACGCGCTGCAGGTGGTGCGTCACGCACACGGCATCGTCGAAGTCGTGATGAGCGGTGCAGGGGCGAACCGCAGCGGCCTTGCCACCGCCGATGCAGAGATGCACCGCGAACTCGCCGACATCTGGCGCGACATCGACCGCGATCCCGATGCGCGCGTTGCGCTGATCCGGGGCGAAGGCAAAGGTTTTTCGGCAGGTGGCGACCTGCAACTCGTGGAAGACATGGCCACGCATTTCGACGTGCGTGCGCGCGTGTGGCGCGAGGCTCGCGACCTCGTCTACAACGTGATCAATTGCAGCAAGCCCATCGTGTCGGCCATGCATGGGCCGGCGGTCGGTGCGGGTCTGGTGGCGGGGCTACTCGCCGATATTTCGATCGCTTCGAAGACGGCGCGCATCATCGACGGACACACGCGGCTCGGCGTGGCGGCGGGCGACCATGCGGCCATCGTGTGGCCGCTTCTGTGCGGTATGGCGAAGGCGAAGTATTACCTGCTGCTCTGTGAGCCGGTGAGCGGCGAAGAGGCCGAGCGCATCGGGCTCGTGTCGCTCGCCGTGGACGGGAACGACCTCATGCCCAAAGCCTTCGACGTGGCAAAGCGTCTTGCTGACGGTTCGCAGACCGCCATCCGCTGGACGAAGTACGCGCTCAACAACTGGCTGCGTTCAGCAGGGCCGGCATTCGATACGTCGCTCGCGCTCGAGTTCATGGGCTTCTCAGGTCCCGACGTGCGTGAAGGCGTGCAGTCGTTGCGCGAACGGCGATCGCCGGATTTTCCTGGCGGCGACCCGTTCTGATCGAGTCGGGGAGCACCTTGCTTCGACGTGGCACAGGGCTCGCACGCCGCGGTGCTCAGGGCTAACCCCGTTCGTTGCGGCACGGGGCGGCGCTGTATGATCGGAGCAATATCGACACGCCGCGCGCTACACGTGGTCCGCCGCGTTTCAATCCCCACGTGAGGAGACACGCATGACCGATCAGCCAGGTTCCACGCCACCCTTCCCGGGCTTTCCCGGTTTTCCTCCGGCGGAGATGCTCGACCGCATGTGGGACATGATGCGTCTCACACCGTTCGGCAGCGCCTTCCCGGGCATGCAACCCGGTGCCGCGCAAGGCCTGGGACCGTCGCTCTCGATGATGTCCGACATGCTCGCGCCGCTCACGAGCGTCGAAGAACTCGACAAGCGCATCACCGACATGCGCGCCGTCGAGCAATGGCTCAAGCTGAACCTCAACATGCTGCAATCGGCGATCCAGGCGCTCGAGGTGCAGCGCGCGACGCTTGCCACGTTGCGCGCGTTCGGCGCATTCGCCCAGTCGCAGATGACCGAGCCGGCCAGTCCCAAGCCGACGGACGAGGGACCGCGCGGCCGGGCAGCGGCAAGCGACGCACCACCGCGTGAGGCGAGTGTCGGGGCCGAAGACGCAGAAGGCGCAGAAGGGACGGCAGACGCCCAGCAATCCGCGCCGCCCACATTTGACCCCACGGCGTGGTGGAACCTGCTGCAGTCCCAGTTCAACCAGCTTGCGCAGTTCGCTGTGGCGCACCCGGCCGCAGCCGGCACGGCAAGTGGAAACGGCGACAACGGCGAAGGCGACGCAGCGGGCAGCGTCGGGACGGCGGCCAGGCGCACCGCCACCAAACGGCCGTCCCAGACGAAGAGTTCAAGCGGCGCCATGGCGGGGCGCACGGCAAAGAAGTCGTCGTCGAACAAGCCGGAATGACGTTTACGGGCAAGGCGGACGGCGGCGTCCGTCATGCCACATGGATGGTTGGCTGCGTTCTGCGCGGCTCGAACGGGCGCGCCGTTTGCTCACCCGCGTCATCGGCGTTTACTTGGCTCGTTATTGAGATACGTCAAGGTTTATCTGCGTATATGTGCGGAAATGCAGCGCCCGGCTCATAGTGGTGCGCGTTTTTCGGGCCGGAAGGGTCGGGCAGGGGCGGCGTGCTATCATGCCGAACGCTTTGCGGCCCGCTGGCGCAAGCCGGAACGGCTGTTCCGGTGGCCGGCGCAAGGGCCGGTCCGGGTGGTTGCATTCGCCCGGCAACGCGGCGCACACGCGCCGCTCGCGGCACGGATTGAAGGAACGGGCCCGTCCCTACCCACGGCCGTCATGCCGCACACCATTCCGGTATTCGCACGCACATGGAGAACCGCGGGCGCTTCGTCGCCCGACGGGGATTCTGGGTGTCCGATTACCGCGTAAAATTAGATGCTTCGCTCGACAGCGCAGAGGTGCGCGGGCGCGGCACGAAGTCAAAAGTCGTCAAGCGCTGAACAGGGGCGGGACTATGAACACGATGCTTTATCCGGAACTTTACAAATCGCTCGAATCGGTCCGATGGGACATGGAGAAGGACATTCCATGGGACAAGTTCGACGCGTCGCTCCTCACCGACGAGCAGGCCCGTACGATCAAGATGAATGCGATCACCGAGTGGTCCGCACTGCCGGCAACGGAGATGTTTCTGCGCGATAACCATCACGACAGCGACTTCTCGGCCTTCATGAGCGTGTGGTTCTTCGAGGAGCAGAAGCATTCGCTGGTGCTGATGGAGTACCTGCGCCGCTTCAAGCCGGAGCTCGTGCCGACCGAGGAAGAGCTGCATGCGGTGCGCTTTGAGTTCGATCCGGCTCCGCCGCTCGAAACCCTGATGCTGCACTTCTGCGGCGAAATCCGCCTCAACCATTGGTATCGCCGCGCTGCCGAATGGCACACCGAACCGGTCATCAAGCACATCTACGAAACCATCTCGCGCGACGAAGCGCGTCACGGCGGCGCCTATCTGCGCTACATGAAGAAGGCGCTCGTCAACTGCGGCGATGTGGCTCGCGCCGCGTTCGCGAAGATCGGCGTGCTGATGGCGTCGGCGCGTCGTACCGAGAAGCCGCTGCATCCCACGAACCTGCACGTGAACCAGTCGCTGTTCCCGCGAGACACGGTGCAGTCGCGTCTGCCTGATCCCGAATGGCTGGAGCGCTGGCTCGACGAGCAGATTCGCTTCGACGACGGTTGGGAGAAGAAGGTTGTCGAGCGCATTCTGCACAACCTTTCGATTCTGTTCGAGCGCACCTTCAACACGGCGCAGGAACTGAACCGCTATCGGAAGGAAGTGACGACGCGGCTGCAGGCTTCGGGCCAGGACCCGTCCGCACAACAGCAGCCTGCCTGACGCGATTACGCCATCGCTGTCTGTCCTCCCAATGCCCGCTGCTTTCGAACGCAAGATCGTCACGCGTGAGGCGCTCGCTGAGCGCCGCGCGTCGCTGCCCGGCCCCGTCGTGTTCACGAACGGGGTTTTCGACATCCTCCATCGCGGTCACGTCACCTACCTCGCCGACGCCAGGGCGCTCGGCGCCTGCCTCATCGTCGGCGTGAACAGCGACGCCTCGGTGCGCATGCTGGGCAAGGGCGACGACCGTCCCATCAACGCCGAAGAAGACCGCATGGCGTTGCTTGCAGCGCTCGAAAGCGTGGACTGGGTGGTTCGCTTCGACGAGCGCTCGCCGGTTTCGCTCATCGAAGCGTTGCGGCCCGACGTGCTCGTGAAAGGCGGCGATTACGACATGGACGTGCTGCCCGAATCGGCGCTCGTTCGTGGCTGGGGCGGGCGGGCGCTCGCCATTCCGTTCGAGCACGACCGCTCGACCACGAAGCTCCTCAAGAAGGTGCGCAGCCTCGGCTGATGAGACGACGCAGCCGCGGCAGAAACGGCGGCGCGTGTGTCGTGTCGCTCGAAAGGCGGTGCACGTTTCACTGCGGGCGCGATGCGCTTTCGCACTGTGCGCGCCGACAAAGCGCATGAACCGCGCGCGACTACTGCGTCAACTCCGAACTCTTCACCGCAGGCATCGGCACCGGGCCGCCGACGATCGTCGCGTCGGCCGATTCCGCCGGCGATATCGGCCTCACCTTCAGCCAGTCCGGGTGAACCTCACGGTTCAGATGACCGGGCTCGCGCGGACCGGACGCCGGCGTCGGCCCGAATGCGCCGCTGATTGCCGCAAGCGCGATCAGGTTCGCGAGAAAAAGAATGGCGATGAGCCATCGCAGCATCGTCGTTTCTCCTTGAAGAACGGCTTCGTTCCTTATCTGCCGATTACCCGGCGAGGCCCAACTGACGGCGAGCCAGATCCGCGTCGACTTCGAAGCGCCCGCGCGTCGCTTGTCGGCTTTGACCCATCAGCCGCATTCGGCGGCAATCAACGCGAGCCCCGCCAGCACCAGCGTGTCGTGGCGAGTATGCGGCACCTTCAGCGCTGCTGTCACTTCGCCAGCCGCCCCGCCGCCCAGTACGAGCCGCACCGGCACCTGCCATTCGTCGCTCAGTTCCGTCCACATCCGCTCGATCAACGCGGCCTGCGCGAGCGCGCAGCCTGCGCTGATGGAGCGATGGGTGTCCGTGGCGAAGAACGGTTCGGGTCGGGCTGCCGATGTCAGCAGGTCGCGCGCTTCGCCGGCGTCGATGGTGGGCAGTTGCGCGGTCCGCTCGCCGAGCGAGCGCATCATCAGCGACCACCCGGGCGCGATCAATCCGCCCACGAACGTGCCGTCGGCGCGGAGGGCTTCCAGCGTGGTCGCCGTGCCGAACGTCGCGATCAGCAGATGCTCGCCGGGAAAGGCGGCGTGCGCGCCGATCAGTCCCGCCCAACGGTCGCTGCCCAGCGTGCCGGGCGCGGCATAGCTGTTCGTCACGCCGCACTGGTGCGCGGTGGCGCGAATCGTCGTGCGCGGCAAGCTCGGCCAGCGCGCATCGAGCCATGCGTCGATGCGCTCGGCCATCGCGTCGCCCGCAACGTTCGAGATCCATGCACTCGCGGGACGCGGCAGTTCCGCCCAGTCGGGCTCGTCCGACGACACGCCGGCATACGCGTGCGTGCCGCTGACGTCGGCCAGTGCCCACTTGAGCCGGCTGTTGCCGGCGTCGATGAGCAGGAACGGCGCGCCGCTCATGCGCCGCCGTCCGTGAGCCGCAGCGAGACGTCGCCGGTCGCGATGGTGCGCCGCCCCGTGGGCGTATCGAGCAGCAGCTGTCCGCGTTCGTCCACGCCCGTCGCCACGCCGCGCGCCACTTCCACGCCTTGCTCGATCAGCACGACCTCGCGACCCGCGTAGGCATGGCACGCGTTCCAGCGCGCCTGGAATGGCGCGAATCCGCTGGCGCTGAAACGTTGCAACGCTGGTTCGAGCGCGTTGAGTTCGGCGGCGAGCGTGTCGGTGAGATTGGCGTTCGGCAGCGCGCGCGAAAGCGCCGTCGGCACGGCGCCGCGCACCTGGGCCGGGGCGCCGGCATTCAGTTCGCTCACCTTCGCTGCGAGTTGGTCGGCGCCCTTCACGTTGGTGCCGATGCCGATCACCACGGCGCTGGCATCCTCGGTGCTCCACGCCGTTTCGATCAGGATGCCTGCGAGCTTGTCGCCTTCGAGCAGCACGTCGTTGGGCCACTTCAGCGCGATCTGCCCCGGGCCGGCGACGGGCAGCGAACGCAACCCGTCCACCAGCGCCGCGCCGATGGCGAGGCTCAAGCCCGCCAGCCCTTCGAGCGGCCGCGGCATCACGCACGCAATCGAAAACAGCAGCGCGTTGCCGGGCTCGGCGTACCAGGGGCGGCCGCGGCGGCCGCGGCCGGCGGTCTGCAGATAGGCGACGCGCACGATGGGCCGCGCGAGCGCGCCCGCGTCGCGCGGCAGCGCCTTCAGGCGCGCCATGAGGTCGGCGTTGGTGGAGCCGGTTTCCTCGACGATTTCGAGCGGCCAGTCGAGCGCGGCGGGGCCGAACAGCGTGACCGCGCGATCGCGATCGATGCGCCAGTCGTCGGCGGAACCGGCTGCGGAGGGGGGCGGGGGAACGTTCATGGCCCGTATTGTAGCGACGGCATGGGCTGTACATGTCGCAGGCGCTAAACGGGGGCCGTTCGTTACAATGCTGCTGTCTTCATTCCGGCGGATCCATCGACCCTTGAATTACGACACGCCACCCGGCCTCGAGATCGCGGCCGGCACTCAGGGCAAGATCGTCCGGCTGTCCGGGCAATGGACGGCGCTCGCGCTCGCGCGCGACCGAGCTCGCGGCGGCGTGACCATGCGGCTGCGCAAGCTCGCCGCGGAGTCCGTGGATCACTGGGATCTGTCGCACATCGAACATATGGATCATGTGGGCGGTCAGGCGCTGTGGCACGTCTGGGGCCACCGCTTTCCCCACGAACTGGTGGCGCTCACCGATACGCAGCGCGAAATATTCGACCGCATCGCGTTGCTCGATGCCGCCCGCGAGCCGCCCGAACCGGTGGTGCGGCTCGATCCGTTTACACGCCTCGGCTTCGGCATCTTCACGTTCCTCGAGCATCTCTACGGCGGCCTCGTGATGCTGGGCCGCGTGGTGCTCGATCTGGCCTCCATTGCGCGCAATCCGAAGATCACGCCGTGGACCGAGATATCAGCGAACGTTTACAACGCCGGCACGCGAGCGCTGCCCATCACCGCGCTCGTGGCGTTTCTGATCGGCATCGTGCTGTCGTACCTCTCGGCGCAGCAGTTGCGCATCTTCGGCGCGAACCAGTACATCGTGAACATTCTCGGGCTCTCGGTGATTCGCGAGCTGGGGCCCGTGCTTTCCGCCATTCTCGTCGCGGGCCGGTCCGGGTCCGCGATCACGGCGCAGATCGGCGTGATGCGCGTGACCGAAGAGCTCGACGCCATGCGCGTGATGGGCATACCGCATGGGCTGCGCCTGATCTTGCCGCGCGTGTTGGCGCTCGGCATCGCCATGCCGTTGCTCGTCATGTGGACGAACATCATCGCGCTCTTCGGCGGGGCGCTTGCCGCGAAGCTCGTGCTCGGCATCGATCTCTCGTATTTCGCGCGTTCGCTGCCCGGCGTGGTGCCCATTGCGAACCTGTGGATCGGCCTTGGCAAAGGCGTGGCGTTCGGCATGCTGATCGCGCTGGTGGGCTGCCACTTCGGCTTCAGGATCAAGGCGAATTCCCAGAGCCTCGGCGAAGGCACGACCACATCCGTCGTGACTTCGATCACCATCGTGATTCTCGCCGACGCGGTGTTCGCGATCATGTTCCAGAACGTGGGGCTGGGATGAGTACGCCGCTCAAGGACGCCGTGCGCGGACGGCCGCTGCCCACCATCGCCGAAACGGTGATCGAGGTGCGCGACCTCACCAAGCGCTACGGACGCAACATCGTTCACCAGCATCTGGATTTCGATGTGCGCCGGGGCGAAATCGTGGCGGTCGTGGGCGGGTCCGGGTCGGGCAAGACCACGCTCGTGCGGCAGATTCTCGGGCTCGAGCGGCAGTCGTCCGGCACCATCAAGCTGTTCGGCGAAGACACGTCGACGCTCGACGGGAATACCGCGCTCATGATGCGCAGCCGGATGGGCATGCTGTTCCAGCACGGCGCGCTGTTTTCGTCGCTCAACGTGTTCGACAACGTCGCGCAACCGCTGCGCGAACTGGGCAAGATTCCGGACGAACTGCTGCGCGACATCGTGATGCTCAAGCTCGAAATGGTGGGGCTGCCGTGCAAGCACGCATCGAAGATGCCCGCGGCGCTGTCGGGCGGCATGGTGAAGCGCGTGGGCATTGCACGCGCCATCGCGCTCGAGCCGGAGATGCTGTTCCTCGACGAACCCACGGCCGGGCTCGATCCTCAGGCCTCCGACGAATTCGTGGAACTGATCAGCACGCTGCATCGCGCGCTGGGCCTCACCGTCGTGATGGTGACGCACGACCTCGACACCATGGTCGCGCTTTCCACGCGCGTGGCCGTGCTGGCTGACCGAAAGGTGCTGGTGGCCGCGCCGGTGGAAGAGGCGGCGGGCGTCGATCATCCGTTTATCCGCGAGTATTTTTTGGGCCTGCGCGGGCGCCGCGCGCTGCAGGCGCTGCCGCCCGACCGGCGCGCGAAGCTGCCGCCGGCGGCGCTCGAGCCGGCGCCGGCCGAAATTCACCTATGAGCGCGGGAGGGCGGCAGGCTGATCATCGCCCGAATGCCGCCGTTTCCGGTGTGAACGAGGGAACCTGACGATGGAAAACAAATCCCACGCCTTCTGGGCCGGGCTCTTCACGGTGGCGCTGCTGCTGGCAATCGGCGCGGCGGCGTTCTTTTTCAACGTCGACCGAACCGTGCGTGTGCCTTACGACCTCATCGCGCGCACCAACGTGACGGGGCTCTATACCGACGCGGCCGTGCGCTATCGCGGCCTCGACGTGGGCAAGGTGCAGTCCATCCACTTCGACCGACAGCATCCGGGGCAGATCGTGATCCGCATTCTCGTCGACAAGAACGCGCCCATTACGCAGTCCACCTTCGGCAGCCTGGGCCTGCAGGGCGTGACGGGCATCGCGTTCGTGCAACTCGACGATACCGGCGCGAACCCGGCGCCGCTCGAATCGTCGCCGAAGCAGATCGCGCAGATTCCCATGCATCCGGGGCTGTTCGACCAGTTGCAGCAACGTGGCGACATCCTCATGCGTCAGCTCGAACGGGTCGCAACCGACGTGGACAACATGCTCTCCGACGAAACGCGCCGGCAGCTGATGGCCACGGCCGCGAGCCTGCAACACGCGGCGGACGGCGTCACGACGCTCACGCAGCAGATGGCGCCCGCCGCGGGCAAGCTCTCGGGCACGCTGACCACGCTCGACACGACGCTGGCCTCCACGAACCAGCTAATTTCGAGTATCAACCGTCCCGACGGGCCGTTCGAGACGAACCTCAACAAGGTCGGCACGGCGGCGCAGCAGGCGGGCGAGGCGCTGACCTCCGTGGATAGCTCGCTGCAGGAGCTTTCGTCGCGCGTGGGGTACGACACGCTGCCGCGCGTGAATTCGCTCGCGGACGACGTGCGTTCGGCGGTGCGCTCGGTGGATAGCGCCGCGGAGACGTTCAACGCGAATCCGCGCAGCGTGCTGTTCGGCGGCGCGCCGCACGCGGCGCCCGGTCCGGGCGAAGCGGGTTTCGCGTGGCCGGCCGCGCACGCGAACCGCTGATGCACCCCGCCGACACCACGACGGCACTCCGGCGCGCAAGCACAACGATCGAAGGAAAGAACATGCCACACGCAATCGAACAGGTCGCCACGGGGCGGCAGCAGGCAGGCGGTCCAAACGGGCAGGCGAGCTTGAAAGGCCGCTTCGCGGCAGGCTCCGCAGCTATGCTTTGCCTGCTGCTTGCCGCATGCGCGGGCAATCCCGCCGTGCTCTCGGACATTCGCTACGACTTCGGTCCTGCGCCTGCCGCCTCGATGTCGGGCACGTTGCCCGTGGTGAAGGTGCTCGACGTGGGCGCGCCGTCGACCATCGACACCGACCGTCTGCTCTATCGCTTGAGCTACGCGAACGCGCAGCGTACGGGCGCCTACGCGGACACGCACTGGACTATGTCGCCCGCGCGGCTTCTCACGCAACGGCTGCGCAATACGCTTTCGTCGCACGGCACCGTGCTGACGGGCGGCGATGGCGTGCGTGCCCCGGTGCTGAAGGTGGAGCTCGAGCAGTTCGAGCAGGTTTTCGATAGCCAGACCGAGAGTTCGGGCGTCATCACCGCGCGCGCCACGCTGTTTCAGGCGAACAAGGTGCTGAGTCAGCGCACCTTCATTGCCCGCGCACCCGCCAGTTCGCCGGACGCATCGGGCGGTGCGCGTGCCCTCGCGGCCGCGAGCGACGACCTCGTCGCGCAGATCGGCGCGTGGCTCGGCGTGCAGGCCCTGCTCGCGAATCAGTGAGCGCGTGCGGCGCGGCTGCGCCCGACGGGGCGCACAGTCGATCGCTATAATCGGCCGGTCGTGGTTCGGTCGTCGGACGGCCAGGCACCTTCGCATGAAGCGGCGTTCGCCCTGTGTGGGCCTTGAGGCCCCGAGCCCAGGTCTCACGCAAGGCACGTGTCATGCGGCTGACGACGAACGCCATTCCGCTTTCTCCGCGAATCTTTCCGCCATCTTTGCCCGATAAGCCATGGATTCTTTCTACCAGTACCACGTCTTCTTTTGCCTGAATCAGCGCGAGCCCGGCGCGGATCGTCCGAGCTGCGGCAACTGCAATGCACAGGCCATGCAGGAGCACGCGAAAAAGCGCGTGAAGCAACTGGGGCTCGCCGGGCCCGGCAAGGTGCGCATCAACAAGGCTGGCTGCCTCGACCGCTGCGAGGAAGGGCCGACCGTCGTCATCTACCCGGAAGGCACCTGGTACACGTACATCGACGAAAGCGACATCGACGAGATCGTCGAATCGCATCTTCAGCACGGCAAGGTGGTCGAGCGCCTCAAGATATGAACGTTCACACGCAGAAGTATCTGATCGACGGGCCCGTCGGCAAGATCGAAGTCGCGCTCGATCTGCCCGATCAAACCCGCGAGAACGGCGCGGCGCCGCGCGGCATGGCGCTCGTCGCGCATCCGCATCCGCTTTTCGGCGGCACGATGGACAACAAGGTCGCGCAGACGCTTGCGCGTACGCTCGTGCAGCTTGGCTACGTCACGTATCGCTCGAATTTTCGCGGCGTGGGGCAAACCGCGGGTGAGCACGACAACGGCCTTGGCGAACAGGACGATCTGCTCGCGGTGCTCGACCACATGCGCGCGCAGCCGGAGCATGCCGATCTGCCGCTCGTGCTGGCCGGTTTCTCGTTCGGCACGTTCGTGCTTTCGCATGTTGCGAAGCGTCTGACCGAAGCGGGTGGTGCGATCGAGCGCATGGTGTTCGTCGGTACCGCGGCGAGCCGCTGGGAAGTGGCGCCGGTGCCGGAAAACACGCTCGTCATTCACGGCGAACTCGACGATACGGTGCCGATTCTGTCCGTCTTCGAGTGGGCGCGGCCGCAGGAATTGCCCATCGTCGTCATTCCGGGCGCGGAGCATTTTCTGCATCGCAAGCTGCATGTGCTCAAGCGCATCATCGTGGATGCATGGCGATAGGGCAGCGCCGCGAGACGCGTCGCGCGGCTCGCGTGTAACCGTCGTGTAACCTCCATCGCGGACGTCGCGCACGCCGCGCGTTTTGCGAAAACCTCATACAGGTACGCGTAAAACGCGAAATCGTCATCGAATCGACGGGGTGGCGCACGAAGCGGCGCGTATAATGAGCGCTCTTTTTTGGGCGCTGCGCCGTGCGTTTTGCGGGTCGGGCGTCGCTTGCGGCACGCTGCACGCCGCGCGAACCGTTCGCGCCACAGCGGGTCAAACGAGCGCCGCGAAGCCGACCTTATCCGCCTTGTCTCGCTGCTCCGTGTGCAACCGTTTGCATCACGCGAAGCCAGCAGAGCGTGCCGCACAGCGTCCGCCCTCCGGCTCATTCCAAATGCGTGCCGTATCGCGCGAAGCCCGTGCGAAGCGGCAGGCACAGCCCCAATCAAAGCTGAAACGATCCTATGCGTCTCGTCACTTCCGGTACTTCCCCTCTGGCTGTTTCCCCGTCTTTCGTCCCTCGTTCCGTTGTTCGCGCAGTCACGCTCGGCGTGCTGCTGCCGGCAACGTTGGTCGCCGCATCCACCGCCTTCGCGCAGGTGCCGCCGCCCGCGGTGAACGCGCGTTCGTGGGTGCTCGTCGATGCCACAGCGAACCAGGTGCTCGCCTCGGGCAATCCTGACGAGCGTGTGGAGCCGGCGTCGCTCACGAAGCTGATGACGGCCTATCTCGTCTTCCAGGCGTTGCAGACGAAGAAGATCACGATGGAGCAGACCGTCATGCCGAGCGAGGCTGTGCGCCGCGTTCGCAACGACGAGTCGCGCATGTTCATCGAGGCGAACAAGCCGGTGACGGTTCACGACCTCGTCTACGGCATGATCGTGCAGTCGGGCAACGACGCCGCCATCGCGCTCGCGGAACTCGTGGGCGGCAGCGAGGCGCAGTTCGTCAACATGATGAACACCGAGGCGCAGCGCCTCGGCATGACGCACACGCACTTCGCCGACGTGAACGGCATGCCCGACTCGCAGCACTACACGACGGCGGGCGACCTGGCCGTGTTGTCTACGCGCCTGATCCGCGACTTCCCCGACTACTACAGCATCTTCTCGGTGAAGGAGTTCACGTACAACAAGATCAAGCAGCCGAACCGCAACCGGCTGCTGTGGATCGATCCCACCGTGGACGGCCTGAAAACCGGCCATACGCAGGCGGCGGGCTACTGCCTGATCGCCACGGCGAAGCGTCCGCTGCCTGGCGTGGCCGACGCGTCGCGCCGTCTCGTCACCGTGATGATGGGCGAGCAGAGAGAGCACGACCGCGTGCAGGACAGCCTGAAGATGCTGAACTACGGCTACACCGCGTATGACACGGTGCGCCTGTACAAGGCGGGTCAGGCGATTGCTACGCCGCGCGTCTACAAGGGCGCGGCCGATACGGTGGAGGTGGGCGTGAAGACCGACCAGTACATCACCGTGCCGAAGGGCGCCGCCGACAAGGCCAAGCCGCAGATCGAGATTGCGAGCCCGCTGATTGCGCCAATCGCGGACGGTCAGAAGGTCGGTACCGCGAAGCTCGTCGCAGACGGCAAAACGCTCACCGAATTCCCGGTGGTCGCATTGAAGGCCGTGCCGCAGGCCGGCATCGTCGGCCGCGTGTGGGATTCGCTGATGCTCATGTTCAACAAGAAGTGAGAGGGATGGCACGGTTCCCCTTCGGCGGCATGAGCGAAAGGGGCCGTCGGCGCGGGTGTGCAGCGCGTTACGCCGCCTGCCGGCACGCCTTGGCGTGCAAGGCGCAAAGCAGGCGCATAGCAGATGCACAGCAGGCACAAGGCGCACAATGAGCCCTTCGCCGCGGCGCTCGAGGAGTAA
Organism: Paraburkholderia kururiensis; assembly: GCF_034424375.1. Lineage (NCBI taxonomy): Bacteria > Pseudomonadati > Pseudomonadota > Betaproteobacteria > Burkholderiales > Burkholderiaceae > Paraburkholderia > Paraburkholderia kururiensis. Next base: position 4,587,814 of record NZ_CP139965.1, read on the forward strand.
GGCATGAGTCCGATGAACGAATCGCTATTCGAATTTCCCTGCGATTTTCCGATCAAGGTGATGGGCAAGTCACACCCGGAATTCGCTGAAACCATTGTTGCCGTGATCCGCCAGTTCGACAGCGGGTTCGACGCGTCGCGCGTGGAAGTGCGTCCTTCGAGCGGCGGCAACTATACGGGCCTCACCGTGACGGTGCGCGCGGTGAGCCGCGAGCACCTGGACACCATCTACCTCGCCCTCACCGGGCATCCCATGGTGAAGGTCGTCCTGTAAGCCGCGCTCCTTCGGTGCCGCTACGTCTCGTCTGCGGGCAAGGCCTGGCGCGCACGCTGCGAGCCTTCCTCGCACGCGCGCTGGAACAGCAGCTTGAAGCTCGCCACCTCTTCGAAAATCCAGTTCCGGAACGCCTGTACACGCTCGGTATGCAGCATGTGCGGCGGGCAGATGAAGTAGTAGCTCCAGGGGCTGGGGCCATCGATGTCGAACAGCCGCACGAGGCGTCCCGCAGCGATCTCGTGCATCGCCAGCGAACGGCGCACGAGCGCGATGCCCTGGCCGTCCATGGCGGCCTGCAGCAGGTTCGACGAATCCTGATAGAGCACGCCGCGTTTGGGCTCGGGCAAGTCGTCGAGCCCGGCGGCGTCGAACCATGGACGCCAGAGTTCGTCGTCGGAGCGCAGCAGCGCGAGCTTCATCATCTCCCGCGGGTTCCTGGGCAGCTTGCCGCCGTTGAACCGCGGCGAGCAGGCCGGAAAGAAGATCTCCTCCAGCAGCAGTTCGGCGTGTAGCCCGGGGTAGCGGCCGTAGCCGAAGCGGATCGCGGCGTCCACGTCGTCGCGTGCGAAGTCGGTGAGCGCGTTCGTGGAGAGCAGTTCGAGGTCCCAGTTCGGGTGCGCCTCGATGAAGCGGCCGATGCGCGGCGTCACCCAGCGAGCGGCAAACGAAGTGAGCATCGAGACGACCAGCCGCCGCTCGCGGTCCCCGGCGCGAATCTCGCGCGTGGCGTCGAGCAGCGCCGCGAGCGCGGCGCGCACCTGGGTCGCGTAGCGGCGGCCCGTATCGGTGAGCCGCACGCGCTTGCCGTCGCGTGCGAACAGCGTGACGCCCAGGTCGGCTTCGAGCGCGCGGATCTGGTGACTCACGGCGCCGTGCGTGACGAACAACTCGTCGGCGGCGCGCGAAAAGCTCTCGTGCCGCGCCGCGGCTTCGAATGCCTTGATCGCGTTCAGTGCGGGTAACTCGCGCAGGTCCATCGCAATTTTTCTCACATACCGGTGAAAAATGATCGTTTTGCCCAATCCCTTGCGGCGTCTACGATTCTAGCCATCAAGACGATTTTTGGCGGAGCGGATCATGCGAGAAATTTCCTCAAACATCACGTTCGAAATCCACGCGGGCGAGACGGTGCCCATGAAGGTCGCGAACAGCACGCGGCTCACGGTGCACGGCGGCCCGGTCTGGGTCACGCGCAGCGACGACGTCGAGGATTACTGGCTCGAGCCGGGTCATACGCTGCGGCTGCGGCGCGGCGAACGGCTGTGGCTCAGCGTGGAAGGGGCGCCGGCCGCACGCGTGGCGTTTGCCATTCCGGCGCGGCCGTCGGAGCGGCTCATCGACTGGGCGGCCCGTGCCGCGCAACGGCTCGGCGTGCGCGTGGGCGACGGCTGGCGCACGGTGTGAGCGCCGCCGGGCGATGTCCGGCGGCGGGGGCGGGATTTCGGTAAACTGCGCACATCATGTGTGCCACGCCGGTTTCCCTGTCCCCTTTTCCCTCAGACGATTGCGCGCCCGCTGCGGAAGCGGCTACGGCGCCTTGCGCTTCAGACGCGATTCCCCTCGTGCTGCGTTGGCGCGGCACCGAAGCCTACGAGGCGAGCTTCGACGCAATGCGCGCGTTCACCGAAGCGCGAACGCCCGACACGCTCGACGAGATCTGGCTCGTCGAACATCCTCCCGTCTTCACCTTGGGCCAGGCCGGTAACCCGAGCCATCTGCTCGTTGCCGACAGCGGCATTCCGCTTGTGAAGATCGACCGCGGCGGCCAGATCACTTACCACGGCCCCGGCCAGGTCGTAGCCTATTTGCTGCTCGACCTGCGCCGCCGCAAGCTCATGGTGCGCGACCTCGTCACGCGTATCGAGCAGGCCGTGATCGATACACTCGCGTCGTATAATCTCGCTGGCGAACGCAAGGCCGGCGCGCCCGGCATCTACGTTGCGCCCGGCCCCGCAGCCGGCGTTCATGTCGGCGCCAAGATCGGGGCACTCGGGCTGAAAATCCGCAACGGCTGCAGCTATCACGGCGTGAGCCTCAATGTGAACATGGATCTGCGGCCGTTTCTCGCCATCAATCCCTGCGGCTATGCAGGGCTCGAGACGGTCGACATGGCGACGCTCGGCGTCGCCGCGAGCTGGAACGACGTGGCGGCCACGCTCGCCCGAAGTCTCACTGCAAACCTCGACGGCACGCGCGCGGCCGTCGCCCAACCGCAGGCCGGTGCCGCCACCGCCTGACTGGACCGAACGAATGACTGACGCTACCGCGAACCTCGCTGGCACGCCCGCTCCCGACGCTGCCGCTCCCGCGCCCTACGACGCCACCGCGAAACAGAAGGCGCAGGCGAAGACCGCGCGCATTCCGATCAAGGTCGTGCCCATCGAGAAGCTGAAGAAACCCGAGTGGATCCGCGTGAAAGCGGCCACCGGGAGCTCGCGCTTCTACGAGATCAAGCAGATTCTGCGCGAGCACAACCTGCACACGGTGTGCGAGGAAGCGAGCTGTCCGAACATTGGCGAGTGCTTCGGCAAGGGCACGGCGACGTTCATGATCATGGGCGACAAGTGCACGCGCCGCTGCCCGTTTTGCGACGTGGGCCACGGCCGTCCCGATCCGCTCGATCCCGAGGAACCGGCCAACCTGGCGCGCACGATCGCGGCGCTCAAGCTCAAGTACGTGGTGATTACGAGCGTGGACCGCGACGATCTGCGCGACGGCGGTGCCGGCCATTTTGTGGAATGCATCCGCGAAGTGCGCGCGCACTCGCCGGAAACCCGCATCGAGATTCTCACGCCGGACTTCCGCGGCCGCCTGGACCGGGCGCTGTCTATCCTGAATGCCGCGCCGCCCGACGTGATGAACCACAACCTCGAAACCGTGCCGCGTCTCTACAAGGAGGCTCGCCCGGGCTCGGACTACGCTCACTCGCTCAAGCTGCTGAAGGACTTCAAGGCGCTGCATCCGGACGTCGCGACAAAGTCGGGTTTGATGGTGGGGCTTGGCGAGACCGAGGAGGAAATTCTCCAGGTGATGCGCGACCTGCGCGCGCACGACGTCGACATGCTGACGATCGGTCAGTACCTGCAACCTTCCGAGCACCATCTGCCGGTGCGCGCATATGTGCATCCCGACACGTTCAAGATGTACGAAGAAGAAGCTTACAAGATGGGCTTCACGCACGCGGCAGTGGGCGCGATGGTGCGGTCGAGCTATCACGCCGACCTGCAGGCGCACGGCGCAGGCGTGGTGTGATTCGTCGGCGAGGCGTTTCTTTCGCGAGAGCCAAGTGCTTGCGGGAGCTTTCCTGCGACGGCGATCATGCTCGCGCTCGCTTGTGACAATAGTTGACTTTGGAGTCCCGCCCGCTCGCCTAAGATTGATCTGTGGGTGCCGCAACTGACCGTTTGTCGGTGCCCACGGGCCTGCAAGGGTCTCCGACTTCTCCTTCGCATGCCTTCCCGCCACCGGGAAGGCATTTTTTTTGCCCGCTCGCTTTTTCGCTCGAGCCGGCTTCTGTTCTTCTCCCCGTTTTCTTTGCTCTCGTGTTGCGCGCGTGCTCTTGTGTGCGTGCAGCCGTCGTTGTTTCCGGAAAGCCGGATAGGGCCCGTCCGGATTTCCGGAAACCCGGACGGATGTTTGCTGGTCTTCCAAAAAACATTAATGAAATCAGTGGCATAAAGCCGTTACGCAACTGGCATCGCCCTTGCAAAGAAGAGTTGCGGCCGCAACGGCCTCACAACTAAAGCAAGGAGACAACCGATGCTCAAAACCCCTTCCCGGTACTTCTGAATCGTCGTCTTGTCGCGGCCTATGCGCTGCGTCCCGACGAGCCTTCATGCACCCGTACGCGACGCGGCGGCCGGCCATCGGCTCCCCATGTGCAGCAACACCCGCAGGAACCATCGTGAAGAAACCCTTTTATAAAGTGCTCTACGTCCAGGTGATCGCCGCGATCGTCATCGGCATCGTTCTTGGACATTATTCGCCGGCGCTCGCCATCGACATGAAGCCGCTCGGCGACGCGTTCATCAAGCTCATCAAGATGGTGATCGGCCCGATCATCTTCTGCACCGTCGTGACCGGCATCGCCGGCATGCAGGACATGAAGAAGGTCGGTCGCGTGGGCGGCAAGGCGCTGCTGTACTTCGAGATCGTCTCGACGTTCGCGCTCCTCATCGGTCTGATTGCGACGCACGTGCTCAAGCCGGGCGTTGGCTTCAACGTGGATCCGGCGACGCTGGACGGCAAGGCGGTTGCGTCCTTCGCTGAAAAGGCGCATGGCCAGAGCACGGTCGACTTCCTGATGCACATCATCCCCGACACGTTCTTCTCGGCGTTCGCTCAGGGTGAAATTCTGCAGATCCTGCTGATCGCGCTGCTGTTCGGCAGCGTGCTCGCCACGCTCGGTGAGCGCGGCCGCGTGGTGACGGACTTCATCGAAGGCATTTCGAACGTTCTGTTCGGCGTGGTGCGTATCGTCACGAAGCTCGCGCCCATCGGTGCGTTCGGCGCGATGGCCTTCACGATCGGCAAGTACGGCGTGGGCTCGCTGCTGCCGCTTCTGAAGCTGATCGGCACGTTCTATCTGACGGCCGCCGTGTTCGTGATCGTGGTGCTCGGCATCATCGCGCGCGCCGTGGGCTTCAACATCTTCCGCTTCGTCAGCTACATCAAGGAAGAACTGCTGATCGTGCTGGGCACGAGTTCGTCGGAGGCGGCGCTGCCGCAACTCATGCAGAAGCTCGAAAAGCTCGGCTGCTCGCGCTCGGTGGTGGGCCTCGTCGTGCCGACCGGCTACTCGTTCAACCTGGACGGCACCAACATTTATATGACGATGGCCGTGCTCTTCATCGCCCAGGCCACCAACACGGACCTCACGCTTACTCAGCAGCTCACGCTGCTCGCCGTGACGATGCTCACGTCCAAGGGCGCAAGCGGTGTGACGGGCGCGGGCTTCATCACGCTCGCCGCGACGCTCGCCGTGGTGCCCACCATTCCGCTCTCGGGCATGGTGCTGATTCTCGGCATCGACCGCTTCATGAGCGAATGTCGCGCGCTGACGAACATCATCGGCAACGGTGTGGCGACGGTGGTGGTGTCGGCATGGGAAAAGGAACTGGACCGCTCGAAATTGCGTGCCGGTCTTTTGGGCGAAGTGGCCGTCAGCGAGACTGCCGGAGCCTGATGCCATGAATGACGCGGCGCCGTGCCGGATGGCCGCGGCGCCCGCGCAGCACGCCTCGGGCGGCGTGTCCGGATATGCCACAATGAGCGGGTATCACCCTCTGGAATCCGCTGCCGTGACGCGCCGCCTGTTGATCCTCTTCGCGCTTCTCGCCGGGCTCGCCGCAGCGTGCGCGCTCACGTGGATCGTCACGTGGCAGCACGGTATCGACACCCTGCGGCGCAACGCCGCCGTGCGCAGCGACCGGCTCACCAGTGCGCTCAAGAGCACGCTGGAACGCTATGAATCATTGCCGTACCTGGTGGCCGGGCATCCCGCGGTGCAGGAGGCGCTCGTCACGCCGAACCCCGGTTCCGCGCTCGTGGAGCGCGCGAACCGCTATCTCGAAGATGTGAACCGCCACGCGCGGGCCACCACCACCTACATCATTCGCGCCGACGGTATCTGCGTCGCCGCCAGCAACTGGCAGCGGCCGGACAGTTTCGCCGGCGTGGAGTACCGCTTCCGACCGTATTTCATCGAGGCGATCAAGGGCGGCGTGGGCCGCTTCTTCGGCATCGGTACGATCTCGCATGATCCGGGGTACTACATTTCGCAGCCGGTGCTGCGCGATGGCCGCATCGTGGGCGTCGCGGTGGTCAAGCTGAATCTCGAATGGTTTCCGGGCACGGACGTGTCCGAGCCGCTCTTCGTCACCGACGACCACGGCGTGATCTTCCTGTCTTCGGTCCCGGCGTGGAAATACCACACCGTGCGGCCGCTCTCCGGTGCCGTGGCCGACTCGATCTATCAGACGCGCCAGTACGCGCAGCAAGACATCACGCCGCTGCCGGTGACCGTGCAGCAAGTGCTCGAAGACGACGCGCGCATCGTGCGCGTGGGCGGCGGGCGCGGTGCCGTCCGCTACCTGGCCACGCGCCGCGCGGTGGGCGAGCCTGACTGGCACCTCGTCACGATGTCGCCGGTCGATGCCGTCGACGCCGACGCCCGCAATACCACTGTCGTGACGGGCTTCGGCTACGTGTCGCTGTGTCTGCTCGCGTTCTACTGGCGCATGCGCCGCGCGCGCGTGCGCGAGGTGATGCGCAGCCGCGCGCTGCTGCAGAAGGCGTACGCGGAACTCAACGAACGCGTGGCCGAACGCACCGTCGACCTCTCGCAGGCCAACGAGCAGTTGAAGAAAGAAGTCTCGGAGCGCACGCGCGCCGAGCAGGAACTGCGCGCCGCGCACGACGAACTCGTGCAGGCCAGCAAACTTGCCGCACTGGGCCAGATGGCCGCCGGCATCACGCACGAACTCAACCAGCCGCTCGCCGCGCTGCGTACGTTCTCGGACAACACGCGGCTGCTGCTCGAGCGCGGCGATTACGGCTCGGCCCGCGAGAATCTGCTCGCGATCGCTTCGCTCACCGAACGTATGGGCAAGATCACGAACCAGTTGAAGCTGTTCGTGGGACGGGCGCGGCCGCGCAGCGCGCGGGCACCGGTGGCGCGAGCACTGCGCAATGCGCTGTCGGTGTTGCAGAAACGGCTCGAACAGATCGTGCTGGACGTGACGCTGATCGAAGCGCCCGAGGCCGGATCCGACGCGGGCACGCAAGCCGCCGCGCCGGTCCGTCGCGCCTTCGATCTCAACGCCGAAGGGGCCGACGAAAGCACTTCGCTCGTCGCTCAATGCGACGATCTGCGGCTCGAGCAGGTGCTGATCAATCTGATCGGCAATGCATTGGACGCGGTGGCCGGCATGCCGACGCCGCACATGGAGGTATGCATCGACGCAAGCAACCCCGCGACGCTCGCGTTCTGCGTGCGCGACAACGGCCCGGGCATCCCGGAAGACGTGCTGCCGAGGCTCTTCGAGCCGTTCTTCACGACGAAGGAGATGGGGCAAGGGCTGGGCCTGGGTCTCGCGATTTCTTCGTCGATTGCGCGCGACTGCGGCGGTTCACTGATTGCCCAAAACGCGACGGAAGGCCCAGGCGGCGCGCTCTTCGTGCTCACGCTGCCGCGTGCCGCCGTGCCGAAGCCCGCGCTGGCGGCGAGCTCATGAACCAGGATGGCGAACGAATCATGGTGAAAGAAGGTTTGCAGGTGCTGTATATCGAGGACGACGAACTCGTGCGCCGCGCCGGCATGCAAAGCCTGCAGCTGGCCGGCTTCGACGTGGTCGGCTATGCGTCCGCGGAAGAGGCGATGGGTGCGATCAGCGCGGACTTTTCCGGTGCGATCGTGAGCGACATCCGGCTGCCCGGGGCAAGCGGGCTGGATCTGCTCGCGCACTGCCGCGAACGCGCGCCCGATGTGCCTGTGATCCTCGTCACCGGTCACGGCGACATTTCGATGGCCGTGCAGGCCATGCGCGACGGCGCGTACGACTTCATCGAAAAGCCGTTTCCCTCGGAGCGGCTGACCGAGACGGTGCGCCGCGCGTTGGAGCGGCGCAACCTGATGCTCGAAAACCTCGCCCTGCGCCGCGAGCTGGCGGGGCAGAACGCCGTGGCGCCGCGCATCATCGGCCGCAGTCCGGCCATGGAGCAGGTGCGCCGGCTCATTGCCAACGTTGCGCCTACCGACGCGTCCGTGCTGATCAACGGCGACACGGGCGCGGGCAAGGAACTCGTCGCGCGCAGCCTGCACGAGATGTCGCCGCGCAAGGACAAGCCCTTCATCGCCTTGAATTGCGGCGCGCTACCCGAGCCGATGTTCGAATCCGAGATGTTCGGCTACGAGCCCGGCGCTTTCACCGGTGCCGCCAAACGGCGCATCGGCAAGCTCGAGCACGCATCGGGCGGCACGCTGTTCCTCGACGAGATCGAGAGCATGCCGCTTTCACTCCAGGTGAAGCTCTTGCGGGTGCTGCAGGACGGCGTGCTCGAGCGACTCGGCTCGAACCAGTCGATTCGCGTGAATCTGCGTGTGGTGGCCGCCGCCAAGGGCGACATGCTGGAGCTGGTAGCGGCCGGCACGTTCCGGCGCGACCTGCTGTATCGCCTGAACGTGGTGACGATTTCACTGCCGCCGCTTGCCGAACGTCGCGAAGACATCGTGCCGCTCTTCGAACACTTCCTGCTGGAAGCGGCCGTGCGCTACCAGCGGCCCGCGCCCATTCTGACGGAGCGCCAACGTCTCGCGCTGATGCAGCGCGACTGGCCGGGCAACGTGCGCGAGGTGCGCAACGCAGCAGAGCGTTACGTGCTGGGGGTGACAGAGGATTCGTTCGCGGCATCGGACGGCGAGGCCAATGCGCTGTCGCTCAAGGAGCGGGTAGAGCAGTTCGAGCGCGCGGTGATCGCAGACGCACTCGCGCAGTGCGGCGGCGCGGTGGCGGCTGCGGCGGACCGCCTGCAACTCGGCAAGGCGACGCTCTACGAGAAAATCAAGCGATACGGGCTCGCGGCGCGAGCGGAAGGCGAGCGTGGCGGGTGACCGAAAACGAAAACGCCGGCTTGGGGGCCGGCGTTTTGGTTAAAGAGGCTTTGGATTTGTCTTTGATTGCAGCGCCGCGGTGCGTATTCGCCGGCCGCCGCGTGCAGGTGGGGCGACGCCTCAGGTACTCAGCGCTTTTTCCAGCAACTGGTCGAGCTCGGCGAACTGCGGTTCGCCGACATAACGCTTCAGGATCTTGCCGTTGCGGTCGATCACGAACGTGGTTGGCGTGAGCTGCACGTTACCGAACTGCTTGGCCGCCGAGCCGTCGTCCAGTGCCACCTTGAACGGCAGCTTGCGCGTTTCCGCGTAGTTGGCGACGTACATGGGCGCGTCGTAGTTCATCGCCACGGCCACGAACTCCAACCCCTGGCTCTTGAAGCGGTTGTACGTCTGGACCATCTGCGGCATCTCGTGCATGCAGGTCGTGCAGCTCGTTGCCCAGAAATTGACCAGATAGACCTTGCCCTTCAGCTCCGACGTGGAGACCTTCTGGCCGGACAACAGCGTGAAGGTCGCGTCGGGCGCGTGCTGCTGGGCATTGAAGGCGAAATAGCCGGCGACGGCAATGGCGCCAGCGACAATGGCCGCCGCGATGTACCGCACTGGGCTGGTACGGCGAATGGAAACAGGTGTCTGACTCATGGATGGAACCTCGGCTCGCCGCTGCGCGGCGCTCAACGCGATTAACCCGCTCATTCTAGCGGCAATCCGCGACCGCGGCAGAATGCCGACCGGCAGCGGATAATGCCATTTCGGCTTCACGTACCGCTGGCGCATCTCATGTTTCGTACTGCATTTCTCCTGGCTTTCCGGTTGTTTTCATCACGCTTCATTTTGTCGCAAACAGGATCGGCCCGGACCGGCGCCAAACGCCGCCCGCTGCTGACTGTATGGCGCTTCCGCTCGCTGGCGCGCTCCTCACTGAAACCGCTCCTGCGGCTGGCAGGTTGTGGGCTTGCCGCGGGGGCGCTGCTGGCCTGCACGCCCACGTACGACTGGCGCACGGTAATGAACAACGACAGCGGCTACACCGTGGACTTGCCGGCGCGGCCCGGTACCGACGACCGGCGCGTCGACATCGACGGTACGTCCATGCAGATGCACATGCAGACCGCCGAGGCCGACCAGACAGTCTTCGCGGTGGGCACCCTCACTTTGCCCGCCAGCGACCCGCAACTACAGCAGAAAGCGCTCGACTTCCTGCGCAACGGTATGGCGCACAACGTTGGCGTGGCGCCGAACGGCCGGGTGGTGCAGATTCCGCTCGCCGCTGGCGGTGCCGTGCCGGGCTTCGAAATGACGTTGAGCGGGAAGGCGGGACCGAAGCAGGAGCCGCGAACGATCCACGTGCGGCTGGTGGCCAGAGGAACGCACGTGTACCAGGCCGCGGTGATCGCGAGCAGGGAGCCGGCGCCCGAACAGATCGATCAGTTTTTCGGGTCCTTCAAGCTGTACTGATCACTAAACGGGCTGCCAAAAGGCGTATGAACATACCGTAGACCAATATGTTAAATGAAGGTTCCTTGGCAGCTTTGTACGCTAATGCTCGGATTTCACGGGGATTTTTCGATGCGCGGAGTTCGATGTGGATAACTCTGTTGAGAACTCGGCCCAAATTCGCCGGAAGGCCCGTCCCGTGGGCTTTCTGTCAGTTTGCATGCAAATCGGGGCGTGTACGAAAAATCAATAAAATCAATGTGTTTCGTCGTGCTGCCCGACGAATGGCGAGAAAACTTGACTCAGGCAGGGCTATAGCTGTGTTTGTGCATAAGTCAAGTCTTGACACGCTCTTTTTGCCTTCATACGGATAGCGCCGTCCGCCGGTACTGCACCGCTTCGGCGACGTGCGCGGCCGTGAGCCGGCCGGCGCCGGCCAGGTCGGCGATGGTGCGCGCCACCTTCAGCACGCGGTAATACGCACGCGCCGACCAGCCGAAGCGCTCGCCTGCTTCCCGCAACAGCGTTTCGCCTTCTGCGTCCGTTTCGCAGACTTCGTCCACCTCCCGTCCGGCTAGTTCGCGATTGGTTTTTCCCTGCCGAGCCAACTGCCGCTCGCGTGCAGCGCGAACACGCGCGGCAATGGCCGCGCTGGGCTCGCCCGGTGCGGCGGCCCGCCCCGCGAGCTCCGTCGCGCTAAGGGCGGGAATCTCGATCTGGATGTCGATGCGGTCCAGAAGCGGTCCCGACAGCTTGCGCATGTAGCGGGCGGCGCCATCCGGCGTGCAGCGGCATCGGCCGCCCGGATCGCCGCGCCAGCCGCAGGGGCAGGGATTCATGGCCGCCACCAGCTGGCAGGCGGCCGGAAAGTCCGCCTGCAGCGCGGCGCGCGAGATCGTGATACGGCCGGCTTCGAGCGGCTCGCGCAGTGTCTCCAGGACGTGGCGATCGAATTCGGGCAATTCATCGAGGAACAGCACGCCGAGATGCGCGAGCGTGATTTCGCCGGGCTGCGGCGGATTGCGACCGCCCACCAGCGCGGCGGCGCTCGACGAATGATGTGGCGCGCGAAACGGCCGCTGCCGCCATTGATGCGGCGAGAAGCCGAGCATGCTCGACGACAACAGGGCGGCCGAACTCAGCGCTTCTTCGTCGGTCATGGGCGGCAGGAGTCCCGGCAAGCGCGCGGCGAGCATCGACTTGCCGGCTCCTGGAGGCCCGATCATCAGCATGTGGTGGCCGCCGGCCGCGGCGACCTCGAGCGCACGGCGCGCGCCGCGCTGGCCGATCACGTCGGCCATGTCGGGCGCTGCGTGGCGGGGCGTGTCGGGCAGCGCCGGCGTATCGACGGGCGAAAGGCGCGCGTCCGCCGCGCCGGCTAGGTGCGCGCAGAGCGAAGGCAGATCCGCAGCGCCGAACACCGCGACGCCCGGCACGAGAGCGGCCTCGGTCGCGTTCGACGCGGGCAGATATAGCTCGGGCGTTCTGCCCTCGGCGCCGGCACCACTGCGGGCCGTGCCGCACGCCATGGCGAACGCGCCGCGCATGGGCCTCAACGCCCCTGTAAGCGAGAGTTCTCCGGCGAACTCTCGCCCGACCAGCGATTCCGCGGGAATCTGGCCGCTTGCCGCGAGAATGCCGAGCGCGACGGGCAGATCGAAGCGCCCCGATTCCTTGGGCAGGTCGGCGGGAGCCAGGTTGACGGTTATGCGGCTGACTGGAAAGTCGAAGCGGCAGTTCTGAAGCGCGGCGCGCACACGCTCGCGGCTTTCGCGCACTTCGAGGTCGGGCAGGCCGACGATGGAGAACGAGGGTAATCCGTTGGCGAGGTGAACCTCGACCGTGACTTCGGGCGCGCGGCCAGCAGCCGGCGCGCGGCTGCGCACCACGGCAAGCGACATGTTTTCCTCCCGGTGAAGCAGCCCGGCGACGGACGCCCGTACTGCTCCGAAACGCTGATGACTCTACGGCTCGCTTGCCGTGGCTCGGGTCTCGACTGGCGAGCCCTTACGAGGACTGCGCCGTGGCGAGCCGCTGCTCGAGTTCGGCGACGCGCCGCTCCAGTTCTTCGAGCCGCGAGCGCGTACGCACGAGCACTTGCGTCTGCGTGTCGAATTCCTCACGCGTGACGAGGTCGAGCTTCGAGAAGCCTTGCGACAGCATCGCTTTGACGTTGCGCTCCACATCCTTCGCGGGCGAGTTCTTCAGCAGTTCCCCAATACGTGCCTGCAGATCGTTGAAGACGTCGTTCGGCTGTTTCATTTCAAACCCCTTTCTGCACAGAGACTGTGCAAGTTTCGTTGTGACTGTGCTGAGCGGCGCGCCATGAACAAATTTGGTGCGCGAAAAACGGACCATCTCACATTTATGGGCGCCTTTGGTGCGGGCGCTGCCCGGCCCACCGTGCGGACACTCTAGCAACGATCGCGTCGTGGCGCCACCCAGCGCGGCCCACGTTAGCCGTCAGGCCAGGGGCCTCGTTGCGGCGGGCGCAGAGGTGCCCTGGCTATGCGGCTATGTAAATTGGCATGGGAGTTGCTGTTACTGCCCCGCGCACCGACAGCCGGCTCACCGGCGGTGCATCGACGCGGTTGGGGAGTACCGCATGTCGACGGACAAGGCACGAAAAGCGGGTTACGCAAAGGGTTACGCAACTTCAGCGAGGATTTCAATGAAACTCATTACCGCAATCATCAAGCCGTTCAAGCTCGATGAGGCGCGCGAAGCCTTGTCGGCCATCGGCGTCTCCGGGATCACGGTCACGGAAGTGAAGGGCTTCGGACGGCAGAAGGGGCACACGGAGCTTTATCGCGGCGCCGAATATGTCGTCGACTTTCTGCCGAAGGTGAAGATCGAGGCAGCGGTTTCCGACGACATCGTCGACCAGGCGATCGAAGCGCTGGAGCGCGCGGCGCGTACCGGCAAGATTGGCGACGGCAAGATTTTCGTCACGCCGATCGAACAAGTGATCCGGATCCGCACCGGCGAGACCGGCGCGGACGCCCTGTAAGAATATAGAGACAAGAGGAAACGAAGATGCGCAAAGTATTGATGTCATTGTTCATGGCCGGCTCGCTGCTGGCCGGCGGTATCGGCGCAGCACTGGCCGATGACGCGTCCGCGCCGGCGGCTGCTTCCGCTGCTGCATCGGAACCGGCAGCAAGCGCCGCGCCCGACGCATCGGCGGCGGCTCCGGCATCGGCGCCTGCTGCCGACGCATCCGCAGCACCGGCGGCCAGCGCCGCCGCAGCACCCGACGCGTCGGCCGCTTCGGCCGCCGCAGCGGCTCCGGCCGCACCGACCGCGCCGTTCTCGGTGGATTCGTCGAAGATCAATTCCGGCGACACTGCGTGGATGCTGACCTCCACCGCGCTCGTGCTGTTCATGACGATTCCGGGCCTCGCACTCTTCTACGGCGGCATGGTCCGCAAGAAGAACGTGCTCGCGACCATCATGCAGAGCTTCGCGATCACCTGCCTCATCACGGTGATCTGGACGGTGGTGGGCTACAGCCTCGCGTTCACGCCGGGCAACTCGTTCATCGGCGGCTTCTCGCGCGTCTTCCTCGCGGGCATGAACTACATCAAGGGCGACAAGGCGACGACGCTCACCGTGAGCCACCTCGCGACGACCATCCCCGAGACGGTCTACTTCGTCTATCAGATGACGTTCGCGATCATCACCCCGGCGCTCATCACCGGCGCGTTCGCGGACCGCATGAAGTTCTCCGCGATGCTCGTCTTCATGACGCTGTGGTCGATCCTCGTCTACTCGCCGATCGCGCACATGGTCTGGGAACCGACCGGCTGGCTCGCCTCGGCAGGCATTCTCGACTTCGCAGGCGGCACGGTGGTGCACATCAATGCCGGTATCGCCGGTCTCGTGTGTGCGCTCGTGCTGGGCAAGCGCGTGGGCTACGGCCGTGACGTGATGGCTCCGCACAACCTCACGCTGACGCTGATGGGCGCCGCCATGCTGTGGGTGGGCTGGTTCGGCTTCAACGCGGGTTCGGCAGTGGCGGCGGATGGCCGTGCCGGTTTCGCGATGCTCACGACGCAAGTGGCCACCGCATTCGCCGCGCTGGGCTGGATGTTTGCCGAGTGGATCGCCAAGGGCAAGCCGTCGGCACTGGGTATCGCGTCGGGCGCCGTGGCGGGTCTGGTGGCCGTTACGCCGGCATCCGGCTTCGTGGGTGTGGGCGGCGCGATCGTGATCGGTATCGCGGCCGGTGTGATCTGCTTCTGGTCGGCCACGTGGCTCAAGGGCAAGTTCGGCTATGACGACTCGCTCGACTGCTTCGGCGTGCACGGCGTGGGCGGCATCATCGGCGCAATCCTGACGGGCGTGTTCGCGGTCAAGGACATCGGCGGCGCAGACGGCAGCGTGGTCCTGCAGCTGAAGGGCGTGCTCACCACCGTGATCTACAGCGGCGTGCTGAGCTTCATCCTGCTGAAGGTGATCGACATGGTGATGGGCCTGCGCGTCACGGAAGAAGAAGAGCGCGAAGGTCTGGACGTGGTGCTGCACGGCGAACACGTCGAATAAACGAATTCGCGGCGGCCGCCCGGCCGCCGCCACGGAGTAACAAGCGCAGCGACTTTGGCCCGCCTCATGGCGGGCTTTTTTCTGGCCGCCGCTTTCGCTCCTCTTCCCGGACGCCGGCAAAACGGCGCCCGCGCGCCTGCTTCCTTTCCCCTCCCGCCTATCAGGGCTATAGCCACAATGCATGCGGCGCCCGCTTGCCAACGGAGAAAGCGGCCCCAAATGCACAAGGCATTTGCTCTACAATCTTTTTTCTCCCGTCAGCGAGTGATCAATGGTTCCGCATCTAGTTACGGCGTTAAACGGCCCGCTGCTCGATCTCGAGCGGAAGATCCTCGACGCCACGCCGGCGATCGAACGCTGGTTTCGCCTCGAATGGCAGGAGCACACGCCGCCGTTCTACTGTTCCGTCGATCTGCGCAATGCGGGTTTCAAGCTCGCGCCGGTCGATACCAACCTTTTTCCGGGCGCCTTCAACTGTCTGCCCCAGGAAGTGCTGCCGCTCGCCGTGCAGGCGGCCATGGCGGCAATCGAGAAGATCTGCCCGGACGCGAAAAACCTGCTCGTGATTCCCGAGCGCCACACGCGCAACGCGTTCTATCTCGAAAATGTGGCACGGCTCGCCACGATCATGCGCCAGGCGGGGCTCAACGTCCGCTTCGGCACGCTCGACGAAACCATCGCAGGCCCCGTCACCATTACACTTTCGGACGGGCAGAAGATCGTGCTGGAGCCGCTCGAGCGCACGCCGCGGCGGCTGGGTCTCAAGAACTTCGATCCGTGCTCGATCCTGCTCAACAACGATCTTTCAGGCGGCATTCCGCCCGTGCTCGAAAACCTGCATGAGCAGTACCTGCTGCCGCCGCTGCACGCCGCGTGGGCGGTTCGCCGCAAGTCGACTCACTTCTCGTGTTACGACGACGTGGCCAAGAAGTTTGCGAAGATGGTCGAGATCGATCCGTGGATGATCAACCCGTACTTCGCGCACGTGGCGGGCGTGGATTTCGAGCTGCGCACGGGTGAAGAGGCGCTGGCCGATGCGATCGATGGCGTGCTCAAGAAGATTGCGCGCAAGTACCGCGAGTACGGTATCTCCGAGCGGCCGTACGTGGTGATCAAGTCTGACGCGGGCACCTACGGTATGGGCGTGATGACGGTTCACGACGCCTCCGAAGTCGCCGCGCTTTCGAAGCGCGAGCGCACCAAGATGGCGGCCACGAAGGAAGGGCTGGAAGTGCACGACGTGATCGTGCAGGAAGGCGTCTACACCTTCGAGCACGTGGGCGACGAAGTGGCCGAGCCGGTGGTCTACATGATCGACCGGTACGTGGTGGGCGGCTTCTACCGTGCGCACGGCAGCCGGGAGCGCGACCAGAACCTGAACGCGCCCGGCATGCATTTCGTGCCGCTCGGCTTCGAACACACGGCGCTGCCCGACGCGCATGCCAAACCGGGCGCCGCGCCGCCGAACCGCTTCTACATGTACGGCGTGGTGGCGCGGCTGGGCCTGCTCGCCGCCTCCGTGGAGCTGGAAAAGACGGATCCGGAAGCCATTCAGGTGTGATGCGCGGCGCGTCCCGCCTCGGGCGGCGTGGGGACAAGGCCTCGCTGCGAAAGCGCGGTGGGCCCGGCGCCCTCACCCGACTTCGACGCGCTCGCCGCAGTGAACGAAGCGCTGCACCGGATGACGCAGTGCCCATCAACACATCAGGGAATTCATGAACATCCTTTTTATCGCCGACCCGCTGGATCGCTTCAAGATCTACAAGGATTCGACCTACGCGATGATGGCCGAGGCGGCGCGCCGCGGCCACACGCTCTACGCGTGCGAACCGAAGCACCTGGGCTGGGCGATGGGGGCGGTCGAGGCAACGGTGCGGCGCTTTCAGATCATCGGCGATGGCGAGGACCTGCATCGCCATCCCTGGTACGCCGCCGAGGCTCCCACCACGCGCGAGTTGACGGGCTTCGACGCCATTCTGATGCGCAAGGACCCGCCGTTCGACATGGAGTACGTCACGTCGACATGGCTGCTCGAAATCGCCGAACGGGCCGGCGCACGCGTGTTCAACCGGCCGCAGGCCATTCGCGACCACTCGGAGAAGCTTGCCATCGGCGAATTTCCGCAGTTCGTGGCGCCCACGCTCGTGACGCGCGACGCGGACCGGCTGCGTGCGTTCCACGCCGAGCACGGCGACGTGATCCTGAAGCCGCTCGACGGCATGGGCGGCATGGGTGTGTTCCGCGTGAAGCCGGACGGCATGAACCTGGGTTCCATCATCGAAATGCTGAGCCACGACGGCGCGCGTTCGGTGATGGCGCAGAAGTTCATCCCTGAAATCAAGGACGGCGACAAGCGCATTCTGCTGATCGGCGGCGAGCCGGTGCCGTATTCGCTCGCCCGCATCCCGCAAGGCAACGAGGTGCGCGGCAATCTCGCCGCGGGCGGGCTTGGCCGCGCGCAGCCGCTCACGGCGCGCGACCGCGAGATCGCCGGGACGTTGGCCCCGGTGCTCGCTGCGCGCGGTTTGCTGCTCGTGGGACTGGATGCCATCGGCGACTGGCTCACCGAGGTGAACGTGACGAGCCCGACGTGCTTCCGCGAAATCATGGAGCAGACGGGCTTCGATGTCGCCGCCATGTTCGTCGACGCGCTGGAGCGCGCGACCGCCTAAACGTAGCGCGACATGTGGCAGGGCAGGCAAGGCGGTGCAAGACAGATTCGCGTCGGGCAAATGTTTGTTCAAAGAGCGAAAATGACCCTGCTACAATGCGCGCTCGCGCGGCCGGACGGCAGAAAAAACGCTGTCTATACAAGGGCTTTCAAACAGCCGACCGCGTGGTCCGACCCTTGCGCTCCGAGCGGGTGCAACCGTGAAAGGTCGGAGGTTTCGGTCCGGGCCGCGCTCCAGGGCCGTTATTTGCAGCAAGGCTGATATGGCAGGCATTCTGATCATCGCGCACGCTCCGTTCGCTACCGCGCTTCGCGAGTGTGTCGCTCACATTTACGGCGGGTTGCCCGCGCGCATCGGTGTCATCGATGTGCTGCCGGACAGCGACCCCGCTCAGGTGGTGGCGCAGGCCAACGCCGAGATCGACCGTCTGAGGGAAGAAAACGGCGCGCTCGTGCTGACTGACATGTTCGGCGCCACGCCGTCCAACATTGCCGGGCGGCTCGCCACGCTGCCTCAGGTGCGCGTGCTGGCGGGCGTCAATCTGCCCATGCTCGTGCGCGCGGTCTGCTACCGCGCCACGCCGCTCGATACGCTCGTCGATAAAGCGCTCGCCGGTGCGACCAAAGGCGTTCAAGAGATCGTTCCAGGCGCGCCCGCGGTGTGCGCCGCCGCAGTGGCGTCGGACTGCCTCACCGAGGCGGCCGTCACGCCCTGTGCAGCGCTGCCGGATAACGAGATCGTGAAGCCGGCCGGAGCGTAACGAAAGCGCAGGCGAGCGCCTGACTTCACACCTGTCTGTCCCACCAACCCGCGTTTCGGACCACCCATGCTGCAACAAGAAACCACCATCGTGAACAAGCTCGGCCTGCATGCTCGCGCCTCGGCCAAACTGACGCAACTGGCCGGCAATTTCCAGTCGGAGATCTGGATGAGCCGCAACGGCCGTCGCATCAACGCGAAGAGCATCATGGGAGTCATGATGCTGGCGGCAGGTATCGGAAGCCAGGTGCTGATCGAAACCGAAGGTCCGGACGAGCAGGACGCGATGGACGCACTGTTGAAACTGATCGCCGATAAATTCGGCGAGGGTCAGTGAGCGCGCGGCGCAATCCATGTGCGTAAAAACGCCGCGGCTTGCCGCGGCGTTTTTTGTTTGGCGCGCCGAAGAGCGCGTGTGTACAGGCGTCGTCGCGGCCCGCTCGCGATGCTGCGCCGCACACCATCGATTCGCCTCGCGGAATTTATAATCGCTATCGGGGTCCGAGGCATTGCAGCGGTTAGCCGCGGCATCACACAACTAGAGGAGGTGCGCGTGTCGTTCACGCTGCATGGAATTCCCGTGTCACGCGGTATCGCCATCGGGCGGGCCTATCTCATCGCCCCGGCAGCACTCGACGTCGACCACTATCTGATCGAGCCTTCCCAGATCGAAGGGGAGGTCGAGCGCTTTCGCGCGGCACAAGGCGCGGTCCACGAGGAACTGGAGGCGCTGCGCGCGGACCTCGCCGCGGACGCGCCCAGCGAAATGGGCGCCTTCCTCAACGTTCACACGATGATCCTGAACGACGCCATGCTCGTGCAGGAAACCATCGACCTCATCCGCACGCGCCGCTACAACGTGGAGTGGGCGCTGACCGAACAGCTGGAACGCCTCTCACGCCACTTCGACGACATCGAAGACGAGTACCTGCGCGAGCGCAAAGCCGACATCGAGCAGGTCGTGGAGCGCGTGCTGAAGGCGCTCGCCGGTGGTTCGCAGTCGGCCCTGAATGGCGTGCACGGTAGCTGCGACGAGATGATCGTCGTCGCGCACGACATCGCGCCCGCGGACATGCTGCAGTTCAAGACGCAAACGTTCCAGGGCTTCGTTACCGACCTGGGCGGACGCACCTCGCATACCGCGATCGTCGCACGCAGTCTCGGCATTCCCGCTGCGGTCGGCGTGCAGCAGGCGAGCGCGCTGATCCGCCAGGACGACCTCATCATCGTGGACGGCGATCACGGTATTGTGATCGTCGACCCGGCGCCCATCGTGCTAGAGGAGTACACGTACCGGCAGAGTGAAAAGGCGCTCGAGCGCAAGAAGCTGCAGCGGCTCAAGTTCTCGCCTACGCAGACGCTGTGCGGCACGAAGATCGAGCTGTGCGCGAACATCGAGTTGCCCGAAGACGCGGGTGCGGCGCTCGAAGCCGGCGCAACGGGCGTGGGGCTCTTTCGCACCGAATTCCTGTTCATGAATCACAAGGAGCAGTTGCCCGAGGAAGAAGAGCAGTTCGCCGCCTACCGCCGCGCGGTCGAACTCATGAACGGCTTGCCGGTGACGATTCGCACCATCGACGTGGGCGCCGACAAGCCGCTCGACGCGGCAGCGGAGAGCTACGAAACCGCGCCGAATCCGGCGCTGGGGTTGCGGGCCATTCGCTGGAGCCTCTCCGAGCCGCAGATGTTCCTGACGCAACTGCGCGCAATTTTGCGTGCGTCGGCGTTCGGCACGGTGAAGATCCCGATTCCGATGCTTGCGCACGCGCAGGAGATCGACCAGACGCTCGACCTGATCCGCGAAGCGAAGCGCCAGCTCGACGACGCCGGCCTCGCCTACGATCCGAACGTGCGCGTGGGCGCGATGATCGAGATTCCCGCGGCCGCCATCGCATTGCCGCTGTTCCTGAAGCGCCTCGACTTCCTCTCGATCGGCACCAACGACCTGATCCAGTACACGCTCGCCATCGACCGCGCCGACAACTCCGTCGCGCATCTCTACGATCCGCTGCATCCGGCCGTGCTGCATTTGATCGCGTTCACGCTGCGCGAGGCGAAGCGTGCGGGCGTCCCTGTTTCGGTGTGCGGAGAGATGGCGGGAGACCCGGCGTTGACGCGTCTGTTGCTGGGCATGGGGCTCACCGAGTTCTCGATGCATCCCAGCCAGCTACTGGTCGTGAAGCAGGAAATTCTGCGCTCGCACCTGAAGACGCTCGAAAAGCCGGTGGCCGACGTGCTCGCCGCGTTCGAGCCGGAAGAAGTGCAGGCCGCGCTCAAGCGCGTTGCGCAAGCTTGATCGAAGGCCTTTTCATGCGGCCGGCGCGCTCAGGCCGGCCACGCTTCACTCGCGATGCGCTTTGCCGCACACCGGGCAATCCGGCTGGCGCGCCATGCGCATCGTGTTCCATTCCATGTTCAGCGAGTCGAGCATCATGAGCCGTCCGACAAGCGGCGTGCCGATCTTCGCGATTACGCGCAACGCTTCGGCCGCCTGCATGGTGCCGATGATGCCGACGGTCGGTGCAAACACGCCCATCGTCGAGCACGCGACTTCCTCGAACGGCTGGTCTTCGGGAAACACGCACGCATAGCAGGGCGACGCGGGATCGCGGAAATCGAACGTGCTGATCTGTCCGTCGAAGCGCAACGCCGCGCCGGAGACGAGCGGCACGCCGTGGGCCACGCAGGCGCGGTTGATCGCATGACGCGTGGCGAAGTTGTCGGTGCAGTCGAGCACGACCGTGGCGGTCGGTACGGCGGCATCGAGCCATGCCGCATCCACGCGCGTCGCGACCGTTTTCACCTGCACATCCGGATTGATGCGCGCGAGTGTCTCGCGTCCCGACTCCACCTTCTTGCGGCCAATCGATGTCGTGGCGTGGAGAATCTGCCGCTGCAGATTGGTGAGGTCGACGGTGTCGTCGTCTACGAGCGTGAGGCGGCCAACGCCTGACGCCGCCAGATACATCGCAGCGGGCGAACCCAGCCCGCCTGCTCCGACCACGATGGCGTGTGCGTCGAGAAAGCGCTGCTGCGCCTCGATACCGAGTTCGTCGACGAGGATATGGCGGGAATAGCGGAGGAGCTGGTCGTCGTTCATGGCAGGCGCCGGTTGAGTCGTCGCGTGAGCGCGGGGCACGCCGGTCAGGCGGACGGTGCGTGTGACGTCGTCATTTTAGCCGCGCAAACAACTGAGCCTTCGCAGCGCGGGCTGCGAAGGCTCAGTTTTGAAGCGACTGATTGAAGCCGTTGCGGCTTTACTTCACCGCCGGTGCCGAGGCAGCCGCCGGAGCCGACGCGCCCGGCGCAGCGGAGGCACCCGGCGTGGCCGGCAGTGCCGGTTTCACCGACACAGGCGCCGAAGCGGACTGAGGCGGCTTGTTCTGCGCGAGGCGCCGCTCCATCGGCGACTTCGATTCGACCACGGGCTTGCCTTCCAGTTTGTTCAACGCCTGCTGGAGCATGAAGTCGTCGGCGGAACCGAACTCGACCGGCTTGCGCTCGCGATCCTTCTCGCGCTGTTCCGGCGTCTTCTTGTCGTTCTGCTCTTCGAGCATGCGCAGTTCGTCCATGCGCATCTGCTCGCGCTGCTCCTGTTCCTTCTTTTCGTTCGGGTCCTGCGTGTTCGCAAGGTGGTTCGAGTAATCGACCTCGCGGGTCACGAGTGCGTCGTCCGGATCGCCGTCGGCGTACTGATCGACCGGGATGTCAGGACGGATGCCCTTGTTCTGGATGGAGCGGCCGCTCGGCGTGTAGTAGTACGCCGTGGTCAGACGCAGCGCCGTGTCGGCCGTCATCGGACGCACCGTCTGCACCGAGCCCTTGCCGAACGTGGTCTTGCCGACGATCAGCGCGCGATGCTGATCCTGCAGCGCGCCCGCCACGATTTCGGAGGCCGACGCGGAATACGCGTTGGTCAGCACGATCATGGGTACCGTCTTGAAGATGGACGGCAGGTTTTTCAGCGGGTCGCCGTCGAAGGAAGGCAACCGGTAGTTGTCGTAGGTGTCGCGGTAGATCTGCTTCGAATCCGGAATCTGGCCGTTGGTGGACACCACCACGGAATCCGGCGGCAGGAACGCACCCGCCACGCCCACCGCGCTCTGCAGCAGGCCGCCACCGTTGTTGCGCAGATCGAGGACGAGGCCCTTCAGATTCGGTTGTTGACGCGCGATGTCCTGAAGCCGTGCCGCGAGGTCGGGCGTGGTGCGCTCCTGGAAGCTCGTGATGCGTACGTACGCGTAACCTGGCGCCAGAATCTTCATCTTCACGCTCTGGACCTTGATGATCGCGCGCGTGACGGTGAGCGGAAACGTGCGGTCGTCGGTCTTGCGGAAGATGGTGAGCGTGACCTTCGTGCCGGGCTCGCCGCGCATCTGCTTGACCGCGTTGTCGAGCGTCATGCCGCGCACGGGCTTGTCGTTGATGCGCGTGATCAGGTCGCCCGGACGGATGCCGGCGCGAAACGCGGGCGTGTCTTCGATCGGCGAGATCACCTTGATGAGGCCGTCTTCCTGCGAGATTTCGATGCCGAGACCGGCGAAGCGACCCTTGGTCTGCTCCTGGAGTTCGGCGTAGTCGGTCTTGTCGAGATAGGACGAGTGCGGGTCGAGGCTCGACACCATGCCCTTGATGGCGGCGGTGAGCAGCTTCTTGTCGTCGACCGGCTCGACGTATTCATGCTTGATTTGCCCGAAGACTTCGGCGAAGAGTCGCAACTGGTCGAGCGGCAACGGCGCGCTCGCGGGTTGCTCGGCCGACACGGAGAACTGCAGGGTTGCAAAAACGCCGGTGGCAAGGCCCGCGGCGATCAGGCCGATGTTTTTCAGGTTCTTTCGCATAGAGTCTGTTGCGGTCAGAAGCGCGTGGCAACGTCAAAGGGGAGAGCGACGGACAAGTATAACTGCACACCGCTACGCACTGTGCAGATGGCGGCGCAACGCCGATGGGACTTCGACAGGGGCCGGCCGGCTGGGTTCAAAGGGGGGCCGCCCGCATGGTGCGGATGAGCAGTGCGGTGCAGCATCACAGCAAAAGCCGGCGCCACGCGGTAGCGCGACGCCGGCGGCCGGCGATGGTGCAGCCTTCGATCGCGGCCGGAAGGCTACCTTGCCTCAGCCCTTCTTGCCCTGATTCGCCACGGCGGCTTGCGCCTTCGCGATGGCTTCGGCGTCGCCGAGGTAATAGTGCTGGATCGGCTTCAGGTTCTCGTCGAGTTCGTAGACGAGCGGCACGCCGTTCGGAATGTTGAGGCCAACGATGTCGGTGTCCGAAATATCGTCGAGGTACTTCACGAGCGCGCGGATGGAGTTGCCGTGCGCCGCGATCAGCACCTTGCGGTCCGAGCGGATAGCCGGCGCGATCGATTCGTTCCACATGGGCAGCACGCGCGCCACGGTGTCTTTCAGGCATTCGGTGAGCGGCAGCTGCTCGCGCGGAACTTTCGCGTAGCGCGGGTCGTTGTAGGACGTGCGATCGTCGGACGGCTCCAGCGCGGGCGGCGGCGTGTCGTAGCTGCGGCGCCAGACGAGCACCTGCTCGTCGCCGTACTTCGCCGCGGTTTCGGCCTTGTTGAGGCCGGACAGCGCGCCGTAGTGGCGTTCGTTGAGGCGCCACGAATGCACCACGGGGATGTACATCAGGTCCATCTGGTCCTGCACGTGCCATAGCGTGCGGATCGCGCGCTTCAACACGGAGGTGTAGGCGATGTCGAACGTGTAGCCGGCTTCCTTCAGAAGCAGGCCCGCCTGTTGCGCTTCGCGGGCGCCCTGTTCGGTA
Source organism: Paraburkholderia kururiensis (assembly GCF_034424375.1). Lineage (NCBI taxonomy): Bacteria > Pseudomonadati > Pseudomonadota > Betaproteobacteria > Burkholderiales > Burkholderiaceae > Paraburkholderia > Paraburkholderia kururiensis. The sequence continues at coordinate 4,611,895 of NZ_CP139965.1, forward strand.
AGGTCGACGTCGACCCAGCCGGTGAAGCGGTTTTCCTTGTTCCACGTCGATTCGCCGTGGCGGATGAGAACGAGTTTGTACATGGAGAGTGTGCCGGTCGGTAGTAAGGAAGCGGTCAATGTGTACCGCGTGAGTGCGGTGCGGGTGGGGCGCAAGCACGCTGGTGAGATGCCCTGCTGGAGCGGCGCAGGTCGCGTCGCCCTCGCGTCAAACGGTTATTTTATAATGACCGGATTGCCCGCTTCCGGATTCCCTTTCTCGTGACGTTCTTCTCCAATTACATCAACCTTGTACTCATTGCGATCGTCCTCATCTCCGGAGGGTTGCTCCTGTGGCCTTCGATCAGGCGGGGCGGGCGCGGCGGCGTTTCCGCCGCCGAGGCAACCCAGCTGATCAACCGCCGCAACGCGATCGTGGTCGACGTGCGGACAGCCGACGAATTCGCCAAAGGCCATCTGCCTTCGGCGCATCATGTCGAAGTGGCCGAACTGCAGGCGAAGGTCGGCCAGATCGCGAAGAACAAGAGCAATCCGGTGCTGCTCGTCTGTCAGACGGGGCAGCGGGCGAACAACGCGGCGCGTATCGTGCGCGATGCGGGTTACGCCGAGGTCCATGTGCTGGAAGGCGGCATCAACGCCTGGCAGCAGGCCGGCATGCCGGTCGTCAAACAAGGAGTCGCGAAGTGAACAAGGTTCTCATGTACAGCACGCAGGTGTGCCCGTATTGCCAGATGGCCGAACGTCTTTTAAAGTCGCGCGGCGTCGAGCATATCGAAAAGGTGCTGATCGACAAGGATCCGTCCCGCCGCGAGGAAATGATGACGCGCACCGGGCGCCGCACGGTCCCTCAGGTTTTCATCGGGGAAACGCACGTTGGCGGTTACGACGACCTTTCCGCGCTGGATCGCGCCGGCGGCCTGACGCCGCTGCTCGCGGCGGCCTGAGCCGAAGCGGGACGCAAGGGGCGCATGGCGTATCGTTCGCGCTGCCGCCTGTGCCGTCAGCGTATGCCCGCCCTAACAGCCGACATTAAGCGCCACAACCACACGCACGGCGGGCCAGGGCCCGCCGCCATCCGTTAATCAGGGAGCCCGCATTACCATGTCCGACGAGAACAACCAGCCGTTTTTCAACATCCAGCGCATCTACCTGAAGGACCTGTCGCTCGAGCAGCCGAATTCGCCGGCGATCTTCCTCGAACAGGACATGCCCTCGGTCGAGGTCGAAGTCGACGTGAACGCCGCGCGTCTCGCAGACGCCGTGTTCGAAGTTGCGGTGACCGGCACGGTGACGGCCAAGGTCAAGGACAAGGTTGCATTTCTGATCGAAGCGAAGCAGGCAGGCATTTTCGACATCCGCAACATTCCGGCTGAGCAGATCGATCCGCTCGTCGGCATTGCGTGCCCCACGATCATCTTCCCGTACCTGCGCTCGAATATTGCCGACGCGATCACGCGCGCAGGCTTCCCGCCCATCCATCTGGCCGAGATCAACTTCCAGGCGCTCTACGAGCAGCGCCTCGCACAGATATCCCAGCAGGACGGCGGCGCGCAGCAAAGCAACGCCACGCATTAACCCTCCTTGACGGTGCCGGGTATGAAGGTTGCCGTTCTCGGCGCCGGCGCATGGGGCACCGCGGTCGCCGCCCATCTGGCCGCGCGGCATGACACGGTGCTCTGGGCGCGCGACAGCGCGCTCGTTGCCGAACTCTCTTCGACGCATGAAAACGCCCGCTATCTGGCGGGCGTCGCGCTGCCGCAGAGTCTGCGTTACGACGCAGACCTTGCGACGGTGCTCGATCACGCGCGCGACGACGCCTCGCTCGTCGTGCTCGCGGCGCCCGTTGCCGGGCTGCGTGGCCTGCTTCGCTCGATGCGCGATGACGGCAAGGTGCCCGCGCATTTCGTATGGCTGTGCAAGGGCTTCGAGTCCGATACGCAGCTCATGCCGCATCAGGTGGTGGGCCAGGAGTTGCCCGATCATGCGAGCAACGGGGTGCTTTCGGGACCGAGCTTCGCGCGTGAAGTGGTGGAGGGCTTGCCGGTCGCGCTGACGGTGGCGAGCGCGTCGGCGGTGTGCCGCGAGCGTACGGTCGCAGCGTTTCATCATCGCGCCATGCGCATCTACACCGGCGATGACGTAGTGGGCGTGGAAGTAGGCGGTGCCGTGAAGAACGTGCTCGCGATCGCGACGGGCATTTCGGATGGCCTTGGGCTCGGGCTCAACGCACGCGCTGCGCTTATCACGCGCGGTCTCGCGGAAATGTCGCGGCTCGGCGTGACGCTGGGCGGTCGGGCGGAAACGTTCACCGGCCTCACCGGCCTCGGCGACCTGATTCTCACCGCAACGGGCGATCTTTCGCGCAATCGGACGGTGGGCATGCAGTTGGCGTCGGGTCGCACGCTCGACGACATTCTTGCCGCACTCGGCCACGTGGCCGAAGGCGTGCGTTGCGCGAAGGCGGTGCTCGCGCTGGCGCAGGCGCATGGCATCGAAATGCCCATTACGCAGGCCGTTTGCGCGGTGCTGTTCGAAGGCGTCGCGCCGCGCGATGCCGTGAGCGCGCTGCTCAGGCGTGACTCCAAGGCCGAGTAGATCCGGCTCGTCCCTTGCACAACGTATTGCAATCGTGACGGAGTGCGTCGCGCACGCCTCCTTCACTCTCCCCCTTCGAATCCCGCCTGCCGCCACGCTTCGAACACGACCACGGCCACCGTGTTCGAGAGATTCAGGCTGCGATTGCCCGGTCGCATCGGCAGCCTCACGCGCTGCTCGGCGGGGAAGCGATCGAGCACCGCATCGGGCAGGCCACGCGTCTCCGCTCCGAATACGAACCAGTCGCCGGGCTGAAACTGGTGCGCATGAAACCGGCCCGAGCCGCGCGTCGTGAACGCGAACATGCGCGCCGGGGCGGGCGACTCTGCGGCAACGAACGCTTCCCAATTCGCGTGCACGCGCATCTGGGCGTACTCGTGATAGTCGAGTCCCGCCCGGCGCATCTTCGCGTCGTCGAGCGGAAAGCCGAGCGGTTCGATCAGATGCAGTGTCGCGCCCGTGTTGGCGCACAGGCGAATCACGTTGCCGGTGTTCGGCGGAATTTCGGGTTCGACGAGAACGACGTTGAACATATCGGGATGAGTTGAAAACGGACGGCTAGTTTTTCGGCGTGCGCAGCGCGACGAAGTTTGTGACGCGCCGCGCACCGGCGTCTTTGAGTAGGCGGGCAACGGCTTCGAGCGTTGCGCCGGAGGTCATCACGTCGTCGACGACACCGACATGCAAGCCCTCCACGGACTTTGCCAGCGCAAACGCATGCTGCAAGTTGTGGCGGCGCGCTTCGAGATCGAGTTGCGACTGCGGCGCCGTGTGAGCGACACGGGCGACGAGCCGTGCGTCGCTGCGTACGTCCAGCAGTTTGGCAAGCGGCTTTGCCATCTCCCAGGCCTGGTTGTACCCACGCGTGACAAGCCGTTTGCGCGAAAGCGGCACGGCGGTGATGACGTCGGGCCACTCGGCGGGCTCCAATGTGTCGTTCGCTATCCGCGCGAGCCGCCGCGCGAATTCGCCGGCCAGCGCAAGCCGCGCGCTGAACTTGAGGCCGCGCGCGAGCGTGTCGAGCGGCGGACGGTAGTCGGCGAGCGCAAAGGTTGCATCGAAGGGCGGCGGCGCGGCCATGCAGTCGGCGCAGCGATAGGGCGTCGAGCGCGCGCGCTGTTGCCGGCGCACCGTTCGTGCGGCGGGCAGCGGTATCCCGCATGCCGTGCAGCGCAGGCGCGACTCGTTCCAGTAAGCCTCGTCGCAGCCCGCGCAAATCACCTTCTGCGACATATTGCCGCATAACGCGCACAGATTCGGTAATGCGAACTGCGCGATGCGCGGCAGCCATCGACGGGCTTCCAGGTCCGCAGTTGTCCGTAGCCGATTCGCAAACTGCGCGAAGCGGTTCTTCATGTTCGGCACGATGGGGGCAAGAGACGGGGCAGGCATGGGAGGGCCGCGCCACGCGGGCGGCTACGCTGAATCGACGGGAGCGACCGAGTATACTTTGCGCTCTTCTCCAATACGATCGCCATGTCCCCGTCTCCCGCAAAATCCAGCCGTCCGGCCTATGACGCCCGGCTGCTGCGGCGGATCTTCGACCGCCGCGCCGCGACTTTCAGCGACGTCGCGTTCCTTCCGCGGGAAATCGCCCAGCGTATGCGCGAGCGGCTCGACTACATCAAGGCAAGTCCAGCCAGCGTGCTGGACGCAGGGTGCGGCACGGGCGACGACCTTCCGGCGCTCCGTGAGCGTTTTCCCGAGGCGCCGGTGTTCGGCGCCGACCTTTCACACGGCATGCTGCTGCGCGCCTTGCGCCATGAGTCCGCCGACACGACCTGGCGGCGCTTCCTGCCCGCCGTGCTGGGCAAAACGCTGGGCACACGCGGCCCGCGCTTCGCCGAGGCCGACTTTGGCGCGCTCCCTTTTGCATCGGGCGCGTTCGACTTCGTCTGGTCCAATCTGGCGCTGCACTGGCATTCGCGTCCCGACCTCGTGTTCCCTGAGTGGCAGCGCGTGCTCAAGGTGAACGGCCTGCTCATGTTCAGCACGTTCGGCCCCGATACGCTCAAGGAACTGCGCGGCGCGTGGGCCGAAGTGGACGCGACCCACGGCATCGCCACGCGGCCGCATGTGATCGACTTTGTCGACATGCACGATCTGGGCGACATGCTGGTGGAAAGCGGCTTCGAGATTCCCGTGATGGACCAGGAGACCTTGACCATCACCTACCGATCGCCCGAGTCGCTCTTGAAGGACGTGCGCCGCTGGGGCGCCTATCCGTTCGACCGCGACGCGGCGTCGTCGCGCCTCTCGCGGCGGCTCGTGAAGGCGCTGCATGCGGCGCTCGAAGCGCGTCGTCGCGAGGACGGCACCATCCCGCTCACCTTCGAGGTGATCTACGGACACGCGTGGAAAGCGGTGCCCCGGACCACGCCGGAAGGGCACGGCATCGTGCGCATCGAGGACATCGGACGCGGGCGGACGAGGAACCGATAACGCGGTAAAGCACTTGTCCGTTATCCCGGGAATCAGCGTTGCAAAGCGCGTCATGAAACTGCGACAAAAGGGCGCAGAGGCTTGTCGCATCTGGCTCGGAGGCCCGTGGCGCCTTGCTTGTGGCCGCCAGGGATCGCGCCTATAATGCGTCAGTTTGTCGCTCAGGGTCCCCACTTCTGAAGCGGCAGGCCCAACGCTGAAGAGTGCCGAAGGCTCACATGGAGGAGCCCTTTTGCGGCAGCGGCGTGAGCAGGAGGCGACGATGCAGGTGTGCGATCTGCTGGCGAATCCGGAGACGGTTCTCAAGGACTGGACGATCAGGCGCAACTGCTCGGTGTCGCCCCGGCAGTTCGTGGGTTTCTATGTGTCGCTCGCGCTCGTGTCTTCGGCGATCGCCATCATGCTGCTCGTGAAGGGCGTCTGGCTGGTACTGCCGTTCACCGGTCTCGAGCTGCTGGTTGTCGGTGTCGCGTTCATCGTGTACGCACGCCATGCAGTCGATTACGAACGCATCAGGCTGTATCCGCACCGGCTGGTGGTCGAGCAGGTCAGCGCCGACGAGCTCACGCAGTTCGAGTTCAATCCCCGCTGGGTGCGAGTCGAAACAGGCGCCACGCCGCGCGAACCGGTCAAGCTGGTATCGCGGGGGCAGACGGTCGCAGTCGGCGTGCATCTTGCGCAATATCGGCGCGCGCAGTTTGCCGACGAGCTGCGCAGGTGGCTCGCCTGTTGCGGCTAGCAGCCGGCTGCGAAGCGCCGCCGCGCGAGGCAAGGGGATGCGCGGCGATGGCCTTGCGGCGGGGCGAGGGTTTGAATGGAAATTTTGGGTAAGGAAGCTATGAAAACAATCAAGCGAGCCCTCATGGGCGTGCTGGCGTGTAGCGGACTCTTGTTCGCCGGCGCCGCCCTGGCAGTTGGTGATAGTCCCGGCGGCCCCGCCGTCAACGAGATCAATCTCCAGCCGCCCGTGACACGGATCGCAGAGGAGCTCTACAGCCTCCACACGATGATGCTGATCCTGTGTACCGCGATCTTCATCGCCGTGTTCGGCGTGATGTTCTATTCGGTCTTCGCGCACCGCAAGTCGAAGGGACACAAGGCCGCCAATTTCCATGAAAGCACCACCGTCGAGATCATCTGGACGATCGTGCCGTTCATCATCGTCGTGCTGATGGCGCTGCCCGCCACCCGCACCGTCGTCGCGATGAAGGACACCACCAACGCCGACCTTACCGTGAAGGTCACCGGCTACCAGTGGAAGTGGGGTTACGACTACATCAAGGGTCCGGGCGAGGGCATCAGCTTCCTGTCCACGCTGACCACCCCGCGTGCCGAAGTGAACGGGCAGACGCCGATTAACGACACCTACCTGCAGGAAGTCGACAATCCGCTCGTCGTGCCGGTCAACAAGAAAATCCGCATCATCACCACCGCGAACGACGTCGTGCACTCGTGGTACGTGCCCGCGTTCGGCGTGAAGCAGGATGCCATTCCGGGCTTCGTGCGCGACACGTGGTTCAAGGCCGAGAAGGTGGGTACCTATCGCGGCTTCTGTACCGAACTGTGCGGCAAGGAACACGCGTTCATGCCGGTCGTGGTCGAGGTGCTCTCTGACGACGACTACGCGAAGTGGGTCGACGCGCAGAAGAAGAAAATGTCCGCCTCCGCCGACGACCCCAACAAGACGTACACGATGGCCGAACTGATGGAGCGTGGCTCGAAAGTCTACGCGGCGAACTGCGCCGTGTGCCACCAGCCCACCGGCAAGGGCGCGGGCGCATTCCCGGCGCTCGACGGCAGCAAGATCGCCAACGGTCCGCTCGCCCAGCACGTGAGCCTCGTGCTGAAGGGCAAGAATGCGATGCCGTCGTGGGCGCCCACGCTGAACGACGTCGAGATCGCCTCCGTCATCACCTATGAACGCAACTCGTGGGGCAACCACACGGGCGACGTGCTGCAACCGCGCCAGGTCGCGGACGCACGCAACGGCAAGCTTCCCGAGGGCGGCGACCATCTGACGGGCGCGGCCGCCAGCGACGCACAAGCGGCGTCGGCTGCATCGGACGGCGCGGCGGCCCCGCAGGCCGGCCTGCCCGCGAGCGTCTACTTCGAAACCGGCAAGAGCGATCTGCCGGCCGACGCGAAGGCGGCCATCCAGGCCGCGGCCGACTACGCTAAGGCGCACCCGGATGCGAAGTTCACGCTGTCGGGTTACACCGACGCGAGCGGCTCCGCTGATTCGAACGCCGAACTCGCCAAGACGCGTGCCCAGGCCGTGCGCGACGCGCTGAAGGCGGCCGGCATCGCCGATGACCACATCATCTTGAAGAAGCCGGAGACCATCACCGGCGGCAGCAACGCGAAAGAAGCCCGGCGTGTCGAAATCAGCCCGGCGGCCTGACGTGCCACTCGGACCGCAGCAGTATTCGTTTTAGGAGATTGTCATGTCTAGCATCGGACACGATGTAGTCGGAGGCCACGAGCACGTGCACGGCGACCATGCGCACGAGACGCCGCACGGCTGGCGCCGCTGGCTCTTCGCGACCAACCACAAGGACATCGGGACGCTGTACCTGATCTTCTCGTTCGTCATGTTCCTTTCGGGGGGCGTGATGGCGCTGATGATCCGTGCCGAACTGTTCGAGCCGGGCCTGCAGATCATGCGGCCGGAGTTCTTCAACCAGCTGACCACCATGCACGGCCTCATCATGGTGTTCGGCGCGATCATGCCGGCGTTCGTCGGCTTCGCGAACTGGATGATTCCGCTGCAGATCGGCGCATCGGACATGGCCTTCGCGCGCATGAACAACTTCAGCTTCTGGCTGCTGCCGGTGGCTGCGGTGCTGCTGGTGGGTTCGTTCTTCGCGCCGGGCGGTGCAACGGCCGCGGGCTGGACGCTCTACGCGCCGCTCTCGACGCAGATGGGTCCGGGCATGGACTTCGCGATCTTCGCGGTGCACATCATGGGCGCATCGTCGATCATGGGCGGCATCAACATCATCGTGACGATCCTGAACCTGCGCGCGCCGGGCATGACGCTCATGAAGATGCCGATGTTCGCGTGGACGTGGCTCATCACCGCGTACCTGCTGATCGCCGTGATGCCGGTGCTCGCGGGTGCCATCACGATGGTGCTGTTCGACCGCCACTTCGGTACGTCGTTCTTCAACGCGGCAGGCGGCGGCGACCCGGTGATGTACCAGCACATCTTCTGGTTCTTCGGGCACCCCGAGGTGTACATCATGATTCTGCCGGCGTTCGGGATCGTGTCGCAGGTGATCCCGGCGTTCTCGCGCAAGCCGCTGTTCGGCTATAGCTCGATGGTCTATGCAACGGCATCCATCGCGATCCTGTCATTCATGGTCTGGGCGCACCACATGTTCGCAACCGGCATGCCGGTCACGGGCCAGTTGTTCTTCATGTACGCGACGATGCTGATCGCGGTGCCGACCGGCGTGAAGGTGTTCAACTGGGTGGCCACGATGTGGCGCGGTTCGCTCACGTTCGAAACCCCGATGCTGTTCGCGATCGGCTTCCTGTTCGTGTTCACGATGGGCGGCTTCACGGGCCTGATGCTCTCCATGGCGCCGCTCGACATCCAGTACCACGGTACCTACTTCGTGGTGGCGCACTTCCACTACGTGCTGGTGGCGGGGTCGCTGTTCGCGCTCTTTGCGGGGTGGTACTACTGGTCACCGAAGTGGACCGGCTGGATGTACAACGAGACGCGCGGCAAGATCCACTTCTGGGCGTCGATGATCTTCTTCAACGTCACGTTCTTCCCGATGCACTTCGTGGGCCTCGCCGGCATGCCGCGCCGCTATGCGGATTACCCGGCGCAGTTCACGGACTGGAACCAGGTCGCGACGATCGGCGCATTCGGCTTTGGCCTCGCGCAGGTGTACTTCCTGTTTGCGGTCGTGCTGCCCGCGTATCGCGGCGGCGGCGAACTCGAAAAGGCGGCGGACAAGCCGTGGGATGGCGCGACGGGCCTCGAGTGGACGGTCCCGAGCCCGGCTCCGTTCCACACGTTCGAAAACCCGCCGACGGTCGAATAACTCGTCCGCTTGCGGCAACAGATGCAGCAACGCTCCCTGGTCTCGCGTCCTTCGCGGGCAACGAGGCTGGGGAGCGTGAAGTCTCCCAAATTCACGCATGACCCGGAATCCAGAAAAAAGACGTACGCCCGAGCAGATTCGCGCAGCCAACCTGCGACTCGGCATGATCCTGCTCGCTATCGTCGCCGTCTTTTTTGTGGGTGCCGTCATCAAGCAGTGGCTGTTCAGCTGACGCCGGCCTGATGGTTTGTTGAGGAAGTTCGATGTCGACGCAGCCGCGCACTGAAGCAGATTCCCCGGCCGAATCCCGGGCGGATCGGTCGTTCAACCGCTCGATGCTGGTGAAGCTCGTGGTGGTGGCGTGCCTGATGTTCGGCTTTGGTTTTGCGCTCGTGCCGATGTATCGCGCGATCTGCCAGATCACCGGCATCAACAACCTCGTGCAGCGCGATGCGACGGCGCGCGAGGCGAAGAACACGCAGGTCGACATGAGCCGCACGGTGTCGATCGAATTCGATGCGAACGCGCGCGGCCCGCTTGGCTTCAAACCCGAACAACACAGTCTCGACGTGCACCCGGGCGAAGTCACGACGGTGATGTACGAGGTGTCGAACGAGCAGGCGCGCATCGTGAAGGCCCAGGCCATTCCGAGCTACGCGCCGAAGGTGGCGACGGAGTACTTCCGCAAGATCGAATGCTTCTGCTTTACGCAGCAGACGCTGCAGGCCAACGAAACGAAGCGGATGCCCGTGGTATTCGTGGTTGACCCGAAGTTGCCGAAGGATGTGAAGACGATCACGCTGTCGTACACGTTCTTCGAGCTGAACACGCCCGCGCCGGCAACGGACGCGGCAACGCAGCAGACAGGCGCGACGGCCGCCGGTGCGGTACGCAACCCGGCTTGAGAACACGATGGCAGAGCGAGGGGAGCGAATAGCCATGAGCGCCGAAGGCGACAAAGACAAAGGCAATAGCGGCGGCCAGAAGAGTACGTTTGGGCAGGTGGTGAAGGCGGTGGCATGGTCGTTTCTGGGCGTGCGCAAGCGTCGCGACCTGGAGGCCGACGCGGCGCAACTGAACCCGCTGCACCTGATCATCGCCGGCGTGATCGGCGCGGCCATCTTCATCGGGGTGCTGATCTTCGTGGTGCACCTCGTGGTGGGCTGACGCGGCGCGACTGCCACGCGTCTGCGGGCAGCGGCAGGAAGGTGGACGCAGCAAGGAAGCAAGCCGATGCGGCGGCCACGCTGCGCCGGAGAAGATACAGCCGGAGATTCCGGAACAACTGGACTGAAGTGGAGAATCAAGAATGAGCGGTCAAAACGAGAGCCCGTACTATTTCGTACCGCATCCGTCGCGGCATCCGATCAGCGCATCCATCGGGCTGCTCGTGATGCTTTCGTCGCTCGCGGCATGGGTGAATGGCGAGTCGTGGGCGCCCATCACGGCGGCCGCGGGCCTGCTGTGGCTGCTCTTCACGCTGTGGCACTGGTTCGGCGACGCCATTGCCGAGTCCGAAGGCGGCATGTACGGCAAGCGCGTCGACACTTCGTACCGCTGGAGCATGAGCTGGTTCATCTTCTCCGAAGTCATGTTCTTCGGCGCGTTCTTCGGTGCGCTGTTCTACGCGCGCGAAATTGCGATGCACCAGCTGGCAAGCCTCGACTACAAGCTGATCTGGCCTGACTTTTCGGCAGTGTGGCCGAACAACGGTCCCGCTTCGCTCGTGTCGGCCTACAAGTCGATGACGCCGTGGCCCGTGCCCACCATCAACACGGCGCTGCTGCTCTCGTCGGGCGCGACGCTGACCGTCTCGCACCATGCGCTGCGCGACAACCACCGCACGAAGGCGATTGCGTGGCTTGCCGCAACGCTCGTGCTCGGCATCTGCTTCCTGTTCCTGCAGGGCTTCGAGTACTTCCACGCGTACAACGAACTGAACCTCACGCTGTCGTCGGGCGTGTACGGCTCTACCTTCTTCCTGCTGACCGGCTTCCACGGCTTCCACGTGTTCCTGGGCGGCACGATGCTGGCGGTGGTGATGATCCGCCTGATCCGCGGTCACTTCACGGCAGACCACCACTTCGCGTTCGAAGGCGCCGCCTGGTACTGGCACTTCGTCGACGTGGTCTGGCTCGGTCTCTACGTGGTCGTCTACTGGCTGTAAGGCGAGCCGGTCAGTACGCAGCGAAACGGAACGCTGCGCGCCGGACTTCGAACGAGCCATACAACGCCGCCCTCGACGCCGCTTTCGACACACAGGTCAAGGCGACGTCGACGGCGGCGTTTTGCTTCCAGCTCGAGGGAACGGCGATTGCGCGCTTCAGCGCCCGTAAGGAATGCCGGTGGACTGGATCCAGCCCATCCAGTGTGCGAACAGGATGAACAGGAACAGCGAGATCGACAGCCCCACGCGCGCCGCGAGTGACCAGACCATCCGCTTCGTGCGGCCCCGGTCGTGCATCATGAAATACAGCGCCGAGATCATGCTGGCAATGATGAGTGCGAAGGCGATGGGAACGAGAATGTGCATGGAACCTGCGGAAATCCGGCGAGATAGAGGAAATAGCGCAATTATCGCACCCCGACCGGCGTTGCGTCCCTGCCGCGGGCGAGGCGAGGGCGGCGCACGATGAAGATTCGCTGGCTTCCCGCGCTGCTTATCCTGATTGTCGTGGCTGTGACGGTGCGGCTCGGATTCTGGCAGCGTGACCGCGCGCATCAGAAGGAGGCGCTCGAAGCGCGCATCACGCAGTTCGAGAATGCGCCCGCTCAGACCATCGGCTCCGAACCCGTCGCGCTGAAGGACATCGAATTTCATCGCGTGCGGGCCACGGGCACGTTCGTGCCGGAGCGGGTGGTGTACCTCGACAACCGGCCGTATAACGACCAGCCGGGCTTCTACGTCGTCATGCCGCTGAAGCTTGCCGATGGCCGATATGTGCTCGTGAACCGCGGTTGGCTGCCGCGCAACATGCAGGACCGCACGTCGATCGCGCCCTACCAGACGCCCACGGGCGAGGTGCAGGTGGAAGGTATCGCGCGAGCCGATGCGTCTCGCGCATTCGAACTTGGGCAGGGCGGGTCGGCGGCGCATCAGACGATCCGCCAGAATCTCGACGTCGCTTCGTATGCGACCGAAACGGGCTTGCCGCTGCAGTCGTTCGTCATTCAGCAGACGAACGATACGCACGATGGTCTCGTGCGCGACTGGCCGGTGCCCACCATGGGCGTGGAGCGCAACTATGGCTACATGTTCCAGTGGTGGGGCATGGCGGCCGCAGCCCTGGGGTTCGGCCTGTATGCCGCGCGCCGCGCCGCGAAGAAACCGCGCGCGTCCGAAACGTCTGAGGCGTAACCGCGCTGGGCGCGGTGCCACCATCCCTATCGCACGCCGCCGGTAATGCGCCGACGCGTGCGGCTGAAAGAAAGAGGTTCATGTCGTGTCGATGCAAACTACTTCCTCCCGCGGACCGGATCGTCCGACGGGGCGTGCTTCGCAGTCCAGCCGCCCAGGCGCCGGCAGTGCGCCGACCGGAGGTGGTCGCGGGTCATGGGAACGCGGCCGCTGGGTCGTGCTGCTGATCGCGCTCGTGTGCGCAGCGCCCGTGATTGCGTCGTATCTCGCGTATTACGTCTTCAAGCCGAAGGGCGGCACGTCGAGCTACGGCACGCTGATCGAACCGCAGCGCCCGATTCCCGAGTCGCTCGTCGTGACGGGCGAAGACGGCAAGCCCATGAAGCTTGCCTCGCTGCGCGGTCGCTGGCTGCTGATTTCCGTGGACCGCAGCGCCTGCGACAAAGCCTGCGTGACCAAGCTCTACTTCATGCGCCAGGTGCGCGCGACGCAGGCCGGCGAGCGTGAGCGCATCGTCAACGTGTGGCTGCGCACGGATGGGCACAACGTGCCCGCCGCGGTGCTGGGCGCGTACGACGACACCGACATGCTGATCGCCGATCCGTCCGCCGTTTCGGCCTGGCTGCCCGTGGACGCCGGCACCGCGGTAACGGACCACATCTACATGGTCGACCCGAACGGCAACCTCATGATGCGTTTCCCGAAGGATCCGGACCCGAGCAAGATCAAAGGAGACGTCACTAAATTGCTCAAGTGGTCGAGTATCGGTTGATACTGGCGGGTTCGCGTGCAAGGGTGCGCAACGGCGTGCGTGCGCCTCGCCTGAGATTGGAAAGAGAGAAGAGATGTTTGTACTGCAACTGGGTCTGATCGGCTTGTGCATCGCGCTGCTGCCGCTCTCGTGGGTCTGGGTGAAAGCCGACGACAGCCGGTTCCGCAAGCTCGTCTGGGTCACCACGTTCCTGACGCTGGACCTCGTCATGTTCGGCGGCTTCACGCGCCTGACCGATTCAGGCCTGGGCTGTCCCGACTGGCCGGGCTGCTACGGCACTTCGTCGCCGTTCATTGCGCACGCGGCCATCGCGGCGGCGCATCAGGCCATGCCTACCGGCCCCGTGAGCATGACCAAGGCGTGGATCGAGATGATTCACCGCTATTTCGCCATGGCCATCGGCGTGCTGATCATTGCGCAGACCGTGATCGCGTGGGCGGCGCGCATCCGCCGCAGGCCGCTGCACGTATCGCCGTGGTGGCCCACGGCGCTCTTGCTGCTGATCATGGTGCAAGGCGCATTCGGCGCCTGGACTGTGACGATGAAGCTGCAACCCATCATCGTCACGACGCATCTGCTGCTCGGCCTTGCATTGCTCGGCACGCTCGGATGGCTCGCGGCGCGCATCACGCCGTTGCCTGCCTACGAGCCCGAAGCGGCGCGCTGGCGTGTGGCCGCGCTCGCCGCACTCGCGCTGCTCGTCGTGCAGATCGCGCTGGGTGGCTGGGTGAGCACGAATTATGCGGTACTTGCCTGCACCGACTTCCCGACGTGCAACGGCGCCTGGATCCCGCCCATGGATTTCGCCCACGGCTTTCACCTTTGGCGCGCGCTCGGCATGACCGGCGACGGCGAGGCGATTACCCAGGACGCGCTCGTGGCGATCCACTGGACGCATCGCACTTTTGCGCTGGTGGTGGTGGCTTACCTGATCTGGTTTGCGCTGAAGCTGCGCCGCTTCGAGTCGCTGGTGCGGCCCGCCAACGGCGTGTTGCTCGTGGTGGTGATCCAGTTCATCACCGGACTTTCGAACATCGTGTTGCAGTGGCCGCTGCCCGTCGCGGTGGCCCATAACGGAGGCGCGGCGATCCTGCTGCTACTGCTCGTCATGCTAAACTTTCGAATCGCTTCAAGCCGTCCCGGCCGCACGGTCGAACTCGCGCGCGACGCCGCGCCAGCGTGATCCCACCTATGGACAGCACAACTCTCTCCCAGACGCCCGGTAACCGCATTTCGCAGTACATCGCGCTCACGAAGCCGCGTGTCACGCAGCTCGCGGTGTTCTGCGCGGTCATCGGCATGTTCCTCGCCACGCCGGGCATGGTGCCCTGGACCGTGCTGATCGGGGGCACGATCGGTATCTGGCTCACCGCCGGCGCCGCTTTCGCCATCAATTGCCTCATGGAGCAGAAGGTCGACGCGATGATGCGCCGTACCGCCTGGCGTCCGTCCGCGCGCGGCGAGATCACCACCGTGCAGATCCTGCTCTTTTCGGCCGTGCTGGGCGGCCTTGGCATGTGGACGCTCTACACGTTCACCAATGCGCTCACCATGTGGCTTACGTTCGCCACGTTCGTGGGCTATGCCGTCATCTATACGTTGCTGCTGAAGCCCGCTACGCCGCAGAACATCGTGATCGGCGGCGCCTCTGGCGCCATGCCGCCCGCGCTCGGCTGGGCGGCGGTCACGGGCGCGGTGCCGGGCGACGCCTGGATTCTCGTGCTCATCATCTTCGTGTGGACGCCGCCGCATTTCTGGTCGCTCGCGCTCTACCGCCGCACGGACTACGAAAAGGCCGGCCTGCCGATGCTGCCCAACACGCACGGCGAGCAGTACACGCGGCTGCACATCTTCCTCTATACAGTGATTCTCTTCGCGGTCACGCTGATGCCGTTCATCTCCGGCATGAGCGGTGCCGTGTATCTGGCCGCTGCCGTGTTGCTGGGCGCGGTGTTTCTCGGCTACGCGTGGAAGATCTATCGCGAGTATTCGGACGCGCTCGCACGCAAGACCTTCCGTTACTCCATCGTTTATCTCTCGCTGCTGTTCGTCGCGCTGCTGGTCGATCACTACGTGCGCACGCTCATTGGCGCATAAGACCATGCAGAACTCTCCGCTCGCACGCGCGTCGCGCGTGGCGCTGGTCGCGCTCGTTGTGTGCGCCTTGGGCAGCGCGGTGCTCGTTTCGGGCTGCGGCAAACAGCAGCCGGCGTTCCAGAATCTCGATCTCACCGGCAACAAGCAGTTCGGCTCGGATTTCTCGCTGCCCGACACCAGCGGCAAAACGCGCACGCTCGCCGACTACAAGGGCAAAGCCGTGGTGCTGTTCTTCGGCTACACGCACTGTCCGGACGTATGTCCCACCACGATGGCGGAGCTTTCGCAGGCGCTCCAGCAGATGGGTCCCGAGGACGCGAAGCGCGTGCAGGTGCTGTTCGTGACGGTGGACCCGGAACGGGATACGCCTGCGCTGTTGTCGCAATACGTGCAGGCGTTCAATCCGACGTTCGTCGCGCTGCGCCCCGCCAACGACGCGCAGCTGCAAAAGATCACCAAAGACTTCCGCGTGTACTACGCGAAGGTGCCGGGCAAGACGCCCGATAGCTACACCATGGACCACACTGCCGCCAGCTACGTGTTCGATCCCGACGGCAAGCTGCGTCTCTTCGCCCGCGACGGGCAGGGCGCACAGCCGTGGGTGCACGATCTCAAGCTGCTGCTCGATTGAAGCGGAGCCCGCGCCGTGTGCGCGGCGCGGCCCCTCTCCAGCTATTCTCCAAATCGCGCCCGGCTCAAGCCGGAATCGGGAAATTGAGACCCGGTGCGAGCCGAGTAGCCTTGAACTCCGCGATGTCATACGTCGCCAGATTTTGCTGGGCGAACGGGTCCGTGGCCAGAATGGCGTCCAGTTTCTCCCGCTCGATACGCACCGCCAGGATGATGCCGCCCTTGCGCGGCACAGTCGGTCCCGCCGCGATGAACACGCCCGCTTCAAAGTGCTTCGCGAGAAACGCCCGATGGGCTTCGAGCGCGTCGTCGATGCGGTCGAGCGGTGCCGTGTAAGTGAGCGAGATGACGTACATGAGGGCCTCGTCTTTGTGTGTGGAGTCGTCGTGAAGCGCGTGGGTGCGCGTGAGGGCTCATTATCGCAGCCGTGTTCGGTGCCTGCCTTCGGGTGAGACAGGCGCGGCTGTTCGTCTCCAGACCTTCCTTACACTTTCTCTCAAGTTGACTCTTCGCGATGCCGTTATACCTGCGGCAATCGTTTGCGTCTGCGTTTGCGCGTCGTTCGCGCTCTCGGGCGGGCGCCTCACGCAAGAAACCCACAAGAAGAGACCAACGCTATGAGCAGGATGAGTCTGAACCGCAAGCTGTGGCTGTCGCTCGCATTCGTCTGGCTGGGGTTGCTGGGCGTCGGGCTGTGGAGTGCGGTGGAAACGCGCGGAACGATGCTGGCCGAGCGCAAAGCCGGCATGGCGAATCTGGTGGACGCCGCTCAAGGCGTCGTGAACGGCTACTACACGCTCGCCCAGGCGGGCAAGATGAGCGAGGCAGACGCCCAGCGTGAGGCGCTCGCGCGACTCTCCACCATGCGCTACGGCGACGCCGGCTACGTGTTCGTGATGGATTCGAAGCCCGTCGTGCTCATGCATCCGACGCTGCCGCAGATGGTCGGCAAAGCGGCGGGCGACTTCAAGGACCCGGACGGCAAGCTGGTCTACGTCTCGATCGTGGATGCGGCGAAAGCGACGGGTCGCGGCTTCACCGAGTACCGCGGGCGCCTGCCGCACAGCGAAACCGCGTTGCCGAAAATCGGCTACGTCGTGCATTTCGCGCCGTGGGACTGGAACATTTCGACCGCGGTGTTCGTCCGCGACATCGACACCACCTATTACGAGACGCTGCTCACGCATCTCGGCGCGATTGTGGTGATCGGCGTGGCGATCTCCTTCGCCATGCTGGTGGTGATCCGCAGTGTCCGAAAGAGCCTGGGCGGAGAGCCCGAAGACGCGCTGCGTCTCGCGAAGCACATCGCGCGCGGCGACCTCTCGCAATCGGTCCACGTTCGCAACGGCGACTCCAGCAGCATGATGGCCGCGATGCGCGACATGCAGGACCGGCTGCAACGCACTATCGGTGAAATCCGGCACTCCGCGGAATCCATTGCCGCCGCGACGAAACAGATCGCGGCCGGCAACGGCGACCTTTCGCAGCGCACCGAGCAGCAGGCCGCCTCGCTGCAGGAAACCGCCGCGAGCATGGAGCAGCTCACGGCCACGGTGAAGCAGAACGCCGACAACGCGCGCCAGGCGAGCGGACTCGCGAACAACGCATCCGAAATCGCGACGAAGGGCCACGACGTGGTGAACCGCGTGATCGGCACGATGGGTGAGATCAACGACAGCTCGCGCCAGATCGCGGACATCATCGGCGTGATCGAAGGCATCGCGTTCCAGACCAACATCCTCGCGCTGAATGCGGCCGTGGAAGCGGCGCGTGCGGGCGAGCAGGGCCGCGGCTTTGCTGTCGTGGCCGGTGAAGTGCGCAGCCTCGCGCAGCGATCGGCGACCGCGGCGAAAGAGATCAAGCAGTTGATCGATGCCTCGGTGGAGCGCGTGAACAACGGGTCGTCGCTCGTCGAACAGGCGGGCGCGACGATGGGCGAGATTCTCCAGGCCGTGCGTCGCGTGACGGACATCATGGGTGAGATCGCGGCCGCCTCCGAGGAGCAGAGCAGCGGCATCGGCCAGGTGGGCCGCGCGGTGACGCAGATGGACGAGGTCACGCAGCAAAATGCCGCGCTGGTGGAAGAGGCGACGGCGGCGGCGGCATCGTTGCAGGATCAGGCGGCAAAGCTGCGCGAGGCCGTGAGTGCGTTCCGTGTGGACGGCGCGGCGGCGAGTGGTCGGGCATCGGCTGCGGATGGTGCGTCGACGCGAGATGGCGCCAAAGCCGTGAACGCAAAGGCAGCCGCGCCCGCTCGCGCGGCGTTGCCCGCGCCGAAGCGCGCGGAGGCTGGCGGTTCTGCTTCGGCGGGCAAGGCCGCGGTGGCTTCTTCCGCTGCTTCTATTGCCCCGAACGCTTCGACCGTTGCGACCGCCGACGTGGCATCCGGTCGCCGCGAGCATGGGCAGCCCGCAAAGGCGCGGAAGGCCGCCTCGGCAGGTGCCGCGGCATCCGCGGCCGTCACGACGCCGCCGCTTGCCGACACGGCTGCCGTCGCGCCAGCCGCCACCGCAGCCGTCACTCCACGCGCTACGCCGCGGTCCGCGGCCGTCCCCGCAGACGACGACTGGACGACGTTCTAACCGAAACCCCCGAAGCTTCACCCGCCCGTCGCGCCGCGGCATCTCGCGCGACGGTGCAGGAGCATCTCGCGCCTTGCCTCGGCAACACAGCGCCGCACCGCGCCCCGCATACCAGTATTCGATTCCGTTATTTCTCAATGGCTCCGGCATATGAGACCATTTATGTCGCCGCCGGTATGGCATCAGGCCTGCCGGCGCGACAGAACCCGGAATCACGTCAGTCGAACTATCCCATGCAGCGCAGAAATCTCCTCAAGCTCTTTTCCGCCGCCGTCGCGGCAACCGCGTTCACAGCGAGCTTCGGTGCTCGCGCCGACGAGAACGTCATCAAGGTCGGCACCATCAGCGGCCCCGACGCGCAGATCTGGTCCGTCGTCCATAAAGTCGCGAAGCGCGAAGGCCTCAACGTCAAGGTCATCGAGTTCAACGACTACGTGCAGCCGAACGCGGCGCTCGACGCAGGCGACCTCGATGCCAACAGCTTCCAGCACCAGCCGTATCTCGACAGCCAGATCAAGCAGCGCGGCTACAAGATCGTGAGCGCAGGGCTGACTTACATCTCGCCGCTCGGCGTCTACTCGAAGAAGCTCAAGTCGCTGAAGGACCTCCCGCAAGGCGCGAAGGTCGCGGTGCCCAACGACCCGTCCAACGAGAACCGCGCGCTGCTGTTGTTGCAGGCACAAGGCGTGATCAAGCTGCGCGCCGGCGCAGGCGCGAGCGGCAGCAACGCGACGCCGCTCGACATCGCTGAAAATCCGAAGAAGGTGAAGCTGGTCGAACTGGACGCAGCGCAACTGCCGCGCTCGCTCGCCGACGTCGACGCCGCCGCGATCAACACGAACTACGCCCTTGCTGCGGGACTGCAGCCGACGAAAGACGCCATCGCGCTCGAAGACGTGCACAGCCCGTACGCCAACCTGATCGCCGTGCGCACGCAGGACAAGGACAAGCCGTGGGTGAAGAAGCTCGTGGCTGCGTATCAGTCGGAAGACGTGCGCCAGTTCATCAAGACGCAGTTCAAGGGCTCCGTCGTGCCCTCGTTCTAAAGCGGCGCAGCCAGCTTTTATGATCGACAACGCCACGCTTTGCCGTGGCGTTTTGTTTTGCCGTGCCGTTTCGCTGCTTCGTCGCTTTGGTGCGGATATGCGAGCGCCTCGCCATCCTCACGCGCCCCTTGCATACCGCTTCGGCCCGACACTGCTAGCATGTCGCGCGACGCAGCCCGAAGCGATGTGCGCGAGGCGATACGCCCCAAGCGCCGCACCTTTCGAACGTGACCGCATCCCGACCGACATGGACGACCGCATGCCCTCCGTTTCCCGCCCCGCCGCGCCCACACGGCCGTCCGTATTCGAGATCTTCGCGATCTTCCTTCGGCTCGGGCTCACGTGTTTCGGTGGACCGATCGCGCATCTCGGCTTCTTTCGCGAGGAATTCGTGCGCCGCCGTGCGTGGCTCACGGACGCTGCGTTCGCCGACATCGTTGCGCTCTGCCAGTTCATGCCGGGACCGTCGAGCAGCCAGGTGGGCATCGCGCTCGGGCTGCGCCAGGGCGGCATCGCAGGCGCGATCGCCGCGTGGACTGGCTTCACGCTGCCGTCCGCGGCGCTGCTCTGCGCGTTCGGGCTTCTCGTCGGCCGACACGGTGCGACGGCGCAAGCCGGCTGGCTGCACGGGCTGAGCCTCGTCGCCGTCGCCGTGGTGGCGCAGGCGCTGTGGGGCATGCTGCGCACGCTCGCGCCCGACCGTCCGCGCGTGGCGATTGCCGTCGTATCCACGGCCATCATGCTGGCGTTCGCAACGCCGCTCGCGCAACTCGCGGTGCTCGTACTGGGCGCGCTGGCGGGCTGGCTGCTGCGTGGCCGTTTGCCGGCGATGGGCGGCCACAGCGAAGCGATCGGCGCCGGTGGGCGCGTGCACGCCGTGCTGATGATCGGACTCTTCGTCCTGCTGCTGCTCGGGCTGCCTGCGCTCGCCACCGTCTCCGGCAACTATCCGCTGCATCTGTTTGCGAGCTTTTTCCGCGTCGGCTCGCTGGTGTTCGGCGGCGGTCACGTCGTGTTGCCGTTGCTCGAACAGGTGGTGGTGCCGCCGCATTGGGTCACGCCGGAAGCGTTCATTGCCGGCTACGGCGCTGCGCAGGCCGTGCCCGGTCCGCTCTTCACGTTCGCGGCGTTTCTCGGTGCGGTATCGAACCAGCAGCCTGCGGGCGTGGTGGGCGCCACCATTGCGGTGGTCGCCATTTTTCTGCCGTCGTTTCTGCTTGTGATCGGCGTGATGCCTTTGTGGGAGCGGTTGCGGGCCCTCGCTGCGTGCCGCTACGCGCTGATGGGCGTGAACGCCGCCGTGGTGGGACTCCTCGCCGCGGCGTTCTATTCGCCGCTCTGCGTGAATGCGCTGCGCGGGCCGGCGGACATCGCATTCGCACTCGTGGCGCTTGCGCTACTGATGGCGGCCCGCTTGCCACCCTGGCTCGTGGTCGCGATCTCCGCGCTCGCGGGGTATCTGTTCTTTTGAATCGAGTCCAGGCGCGTACCGATTGCGCCTGGTTCGTGCTCAATTCGCGCACCTCACGACAGCGTGAGTTCCCACCGTTCGATGGTGAGCGGATGCCCGAAGCGGTGTGCCTCCTTGCTGCCCGCGCAGTGAAAGCCCATGCGCGCCGCGAGCCGTCGCGCGTCTTCCATCACCGTGGCGAGCGAGAGCGAGAGCACACCGTAGCTCGCGTTCTTTGCGAAACGCACGCATTCCTCCAGGAGCTGCGCGCCGATGCCAAGGCGCTGCATGTCGGGCTCCATGTAAAACATGCGCACGCGCGCGGTGTCCTGCGAGCGCGCGGCAACGAGCGCGGAGCCCACCGTCATGCCGTCTTGTTCGGCGATCCAGCATGCCTCGCGCTGCGCGTCGTGCGACTCGGCGAACCCGGCCACGGTGCGGGCGAGCAGCGCCTCGAAGCGTGCATCCCAGCCATGCGCAGCCGCCATGAGTTGCGCCTGACGATGCACGAGCCAGCTCGCCTCACCCGTCGTCGGCGCGCGCAGTTTCACGAGACCCCGCTGCGGCCGGTCGTCGAGCAGCCGTTCGATCAGCTTCATCGCGCCGATCAACTGCTGCTGCGACGCCTGCGGCAGGCGCGTCAGCACCGCGCGCACTTCGGCCACGGCCGCCTTCTCGAGCGGTTCGTACTCGGCGCGGCCCTGCTCCGTGAGCGAGAGCAGCGACTGACGCGCATCGAATTCGGACGGCCGGCGCGTCAGCAGATTGCGCCGCTCGAAACTCGTGAGGATGCGGCTCAGGTAACCGGTATCGAGCCCCAGATTGCGGGCGAGCGCCGCCGCCGTGTTCGCGCGGCCGCGCGACAGCTCGTTGAGAACGCGCACCTCCGTCAGCGAAAAGGCGCTCTTTTGCAGATGCTCGTGGAGTGCGCCGATGTGGCGCGTATAAAAACGATTGAAGTGGCGGACGGCCTCCGCGCGCCTCAACGTATCAGATTCAGTCAACTCCTCCTCCCCGTGTTTTTCGTCTTTGCCTGTGATGCACAACTATAGGGTTCGCCTCTCGATATGGGAACGGGCCGCGTGCGCAGCATGCAAGGTTTTGAGTGGTGAAGTGGTATTAAAGCGGTATGCCGAAAACGCGATACCAAGGCGTCGCCAGGGTAAATCCCGATGCCGCCGAACTGCCGGTTCCCGCCGGTGAAAATCGCAGAAAGGCCCGTCAAATAAGGCTCGATTGAAGATCGGCACGCCGGGATCCAGTTCGTTGACTGGTATTATTGTGGTTATATAATGGGCTCAGCCTGAAAGACCCTCCCAACCGTTCTCCCCGCCCGAGCCCTCATGGAAACCCGCTGGTCCGCGTTGCTGCCCGATGCGCGCAACGTCACACCGTTGTACCTGCAACTGGCGCGCAATCTGGCGACGGCGATCCAGTGCGGCGTCTGGTCCGCAGGCGAGGCGCTGCCTTCCGAACGTACGCTCTGCGATGCCATCGGCGTGTCGCGCATCACTGCACGCAAGGCGATTGCGTTGCTCGTGGAGCAAGGTCTGATTCGCCGTGCGCGCGGTGCCGGCAGTTTCATCACGCCGCGTGTGGAAGATCCGCTTTCGCGCCTCACGGGCTTCACGAAGAAGATGCAGCAGCGCGGCTTCACGCCCGATTCCATATGGCTCGAGCGCGACGTTCGTGCCGCCACGCGCGACGAGATCGTGCACCTCGGCTTGTCGCCGGGTGCGTCGGTGGCGAACCTGCGGCGCCTGCGCCGCGCGGACGGCATCGTAATGGCCGTCGAGCATTCGGCGTTGCCGGTCTCGATCGTGCCCGACCCGCACGCGATCGGCGTGTCGCTCTACAGCCACCTCGAGGAACGCGGCGTGCCCGTGGTCCGCGCGCTGCAGCACTTTCGCGCGGTGAACGCCACGAGCGAGATTGCCGCGCTGATGGAGATCGAGCCGCGCTCGGCGCTGCTCGTCATCAAGCGCGTCGGCTTTAGCGCGGACCAGCGGGCAATCGAACTCACGGACACGTATTGCCGCGACGGTTACTACGATTTCGTGGCGGAGCTGCTGCAGTAGCGGGAACACGAACAGCGCCACGCGAATCAGTCATGAACGTATCGCACGTATCACTCAGGAATCACCCGAAGCATCACCAGGAACACACATGCTGACCGGAAACATACTGACCCCCGACGGCTGGATTCACGGCACGCTCGAAACCGCAAATGGCCGCATCACGTCGCTTGCCGGCGAGCGCGTCGACCCGGCGACCAACGACGCCCCCTACATCCTGCCCGGCTTCATCGACCTGCACGTGCACGGCGGCGGCGCCGACGTGATGGAAGCCGGCAACGCCATCGAAACCATTGCGCGCACCCACGCCAAATACGGCACGACGAGCCTGCTCGCCACCACGATGACAGCCCCGCGCGAGGAACTGATGAACGTCGTGGCCGGGCTCGGCAGCGTGGCGCGCAGCCGCACGCCGGGCGGCGCGCGCGTGCTCGGCGTGCACCTGGAAGGGCCGTACATCAACCCGGGCAAGCTCGGCGCGCAGCCGGACGCCGCGGTATCTGCCGTGCTCGACGAAGTGCTCAGGTACCTCTCCATCGCGCCTATCCGCGTGGTGACGGTGGCGCCCGAAATCGCGGGCCACATCGAGATCATTTCGGAGATGGCGGCGCGCGGCGTGCGCGTGCAACTCGGTCACTCGCTCGCCACCTACGACGACGCCGTGACCGCGCTCAAGCACGGCGCGCGCGGCTTCACGCACCTCTTCAACGCGATGTCGCCGATGCATCACCGCAATCCCGGCCTCGTGGGCGCAGCGCTTGCGCACGCCGAATACGCGGAGATCATTCCCGACCTGCTGCACGTGCACCCTGGCGCGATCCGCGCGGCGTTGCGCGCCATCCCGCGCCTCTACGTGGTGACGGACAGCACCTCGGCCACCGGCATGCCCGACGGCGAGTACCGGCTCGGCAGCCAGCACGTCACCAAGTGCCTCGGCGGCGTGCGTCTTGCCGACGGCACGCTCGCCGGCAGCACGCTCACCATGGACGTCGCGCTGCGCAATCTCGTTTCGCTCGGCCTGCCGATCGAGGACGTTTCGAACCGCATGTCGCGCTACGCCGCCGACTACCTCGGCATCGAAGATCGCGGCCGCCTTGCGCGCGGCGCGTGGGCCGACATCGTCGTATTCGACCGCGCGTTGGCGCTGACGGCGACCTACGTCGAAGGAGAAGCGATTGTCGAATATGCTTAAAGAGGCGCTCGCGTCGGCAGACGCGGTGGCCGCGCAACTCGCCGACACCTCGCGCATCGAGGCCCTGGCGGCGAGGCTCGAAGGCAAGCCGCGCCACGTGGCACTCACCGTGGCGCGCGGCAGCTCGGACCACGCGGCGAGCTACTTCGCGAGCCTCACGATGAGCCGCATCGGTGTGCCGGTGGCGTCGCTGCCCATGTCGATCGCCACGCTTCAGCAAGCGCCGCTGCGCGTGCGCGACGCCTTCGCGCTGGCGTTCTCGCAGTCGGGCAAGAGCCCCGATCTGGTGGGCACGATGACGGCGCTGCGCGCCGCGGGCGCGTTGACCGTGGCGGCTGTGAACGTGTCCGGTTCGCCGCTGGCCGAGGCTTGCGAATACGACTTGCCGCTGCTCGCGGGGCCCGAGCTGAGCGTGGCCGCGACGAAGAGCTATATCGCGATGCTTTCGCTTTCGGCCCAGCTCGTCGCGCACTGGCAGCGCGACGCAGCGCTCGTGGCCGCGCTGCGCTCGCTGCCCGACGTGCTTTCGCGCGCGGGCACGCTGGACTGGTCGAAGGCGGTGGACGAACTGCGCGACGTCTCGCAGATGATCGTGATCGGTCGCGGTACGGGCCTTGCCATCGCGCAGGAAGCGGCGCTCAAGCTCAAGGAGACGTCGGGCATTCAGGCCGAGGCATTTTCGAGCGCCGAAGTACGGCACGGTCCGATGGAGATCATCGACCGCGACTATCCGCTGCTCGTGTTCGCGCCGCGCGGCCCCGAGCAGGCCGGGCTCGTGCAGCTCGCACGCGACATGCGTTCGCGCGGCGCGCGCGTGCTGCTTGCGGCGCCCGCCGATGCGGCCGACATCGCCGACGTGACCCTGCCGCTCGAACCGGCCGCGGATGCCGCACTGGACCCGATCCCCGCCATTCTTTCCTTCTATGTGATGGCCGCCGGCCTCGCCGCCGCGCGCGGGCGCAATCCCGATACGCCGCGCCATCTGCATAAAGTCACCGAAACACATTAAGCGAGAGTCCTGATGGAACGTGTCGTGGAGTCGCATCTGATGAATCCTGCTCAAGGTCAGTTTGTTCTTCTGGCGCCGCTGACCGGCCCGGTCGTGGCGCTGGCCGATGTTCCCGACCCCGTGTTCGCCGAAGGCATGTTCGGCGACGGCATCGGCATCGATCCGCTCGACGGGCGGCTCGTCGCGCCGTGCGACGGCGTCGTGGCGCACCTCGCGCGCACCGGACACGCGCTCACCATTCGCACCACGCAGGGCGCAGAAGTGTTGCTGCACATCGGCATCGACACGGTCGCGCTGAATGGCGAGGGCTTTACGCCGAAGGTTGCGGAAGGCGCGAGCGTGCGCGCGGGCGACGTGCTCATCGAGTTCGATCAGGACTTCATCGCCCGCATGGCGCCGAGTCTCGTTTCCGTGGTGGCCATCGCGAATTCGGATGCGTTCGAAGTGGTAGACCGCGCGCGGCCAGGCGCGGCGAAGGCCGGCGTGAGCGCGCTGGTCGTGCTGCGTGCGCGGGGAGCGGGCGAGTCCGCATCGGCGAGTGCGGCGAGCGCGGTGACTCAGGCACAAACTGAATCGCACACCGAAGCATCTGCTTCCGCCGGCGAGGCGCGCCGCACTGTGACGCTCGCCCACGCGGGCGGCCTGCACGCGCGGCCTGCGGCTCGCGTGCGCGAAGCGGTGCGCGGTCTGGATGCGCGCGTGGAAGTGCACTTCGGCGCGCGCAAGGCACCGATCGAAAGTGTGGTCGGCTTGTTGGCGCTCGGTGCAGGTGAGGGCGCCACGGTCGAACTCGTCGCGACAGGCCGAGATGCGGCGAAGGCCGTGGAGGCCGCGGCCAACGAGCTGCTGCGCGAGGCGCACGGCGAAGTCGAAGAGACGCGTGCGCGCGATACGTCGCCCGCGCCGCGTGAACTGCCGCACGAAGCCGCGTCGGCATTGCCGGCCAACACGCTTGCCGGCGTGTGCGCGTCGCCGGGTGTCGCGCTCGGCAAGCTCGTGCGCTGGGACAACGTCGAGGTGGAACCCGTCGAGCAGGCGGCCGGCACGCCCGCCGCCGAAAGCCGGTTGCTGGACAAGGCGCTCGCCGCCGTCGATGCCGAACTCGACACCACCGTGCGCGCAGCCTCGCAGCGCGGCGCGGTGGGCGAAGCGGGTATCTTCGCAGTGCATCGCGTGCTGCTGGAAGATCCCACGCTGCTCGACGCCGCGCGCGATCTCATCAGCCTCGGCAAGAGCGCGGGCTTCGCGTGGCGCGCAGCCATTCGCGCGCAGATCGCCGTGCTGGCCGACGTGAAGGACTCGTTGCTCGCCGAGCGTGCCGCCGATCTGCGCGACATCGAAAAGCGCGTGCTGCGCGCGCTGGGCGGCTCCAGCGCCGCGAGCCGAGCGTTGCCTGACGAGGCCGTGCTCGCCGCCGACGAGTTCACGCCGTCGGACCTCTCGTCGCTCGACCGCAGCCGCGTCTCGGCGCTCGTGATGGCTGGCGGCGGCGCAACTTCGCACGCGGCCATCATCGCGCGGCAGACCGGTATTCCGGCGCTCGTCGCCGTGGGCAGTGCGCTGCATGCGATCGCCGAAGGCACGCAGGTCGTCGTGGACGCAAGCGCGGGGCGCCTCGAATATGCGCCGGGCGAACAGGAGATCGAACGTGCGCGGCGCGAGCGCGACCGGCTGGACGAACTGCGCGAAACGAACCGGCGCATGTCGGGTGAGGCGGCAGCCACACGTGACGGCCGCGCAATCGAAGTGGCCGCGAACATCGCCACGCTCGACGACGCGAAAATCGCTGTCGAAAACGGTGCCCACGCGGTGGGCCTGCTGCGTACGGAACTGCTCTTCATTCATCGTCCGGCGGCGCCTACGGTGGACGAGCATCGGCAAAGCTATCAGGCCATTACGGACGCGCTCGCGGGCCGCACCGCGATCATCCGGACGCTCGACGTGGGCGCCGACAAGGAAGTGGATTACCTGACGCTGCCGCCCGAACCGAACCCGGCGCTCGGCCTGCGCGGCATTCGCCTCGCCCAGGTGCGCCCGGACCTGCTCGATGATCAACTGCGCGGCCTGCTCGCCGTGCAGCCCGTGGGCGCGGTGCGCATCCTGCTGCCCATGGTGACGGACGCAGGCGAACTGGTGCGGCTGCGCGCGCGTATCGACGAACTTGCGCGCGAGCAGGGCCGCACGGATCGCATCGAAGTGGGCGTGATGATCGAGGTGCCCTCGGCGGCGCTGCTGGCCGATCAACTGGCGCGCCACGCGGACTTCCTCTCGATCGGCACCAACGATCTCACGCAATACACGCTCGCCATGGACCGTTGCCGGCCCGATCTCGCGGCACAGGCCGACGGGTTGCATCCGGCGGTGCTGCGTCTCATCGGCATCGCGGTTCAGGGCGCCGAAAAGCACGGCAAGTGGGTGGGCGTGTGCGGCGCGCTGGCGGGCGACCCGCTCGCCGTGCCGCTCCTCGTGGGCCTCGGCGTCACCGAGCTTTCGGTCGACCCGGTCAGTGTGCCGGCCATCAAGGCACGCGTGCGCAGTCTCGATTACCCGCTGTGCCGTCAGCGCGCCCAGGATGCGCTGGCGCTCGAATCGGCACAGGCCGTACGGGCAATGAGCCGCGAAGCCTGGCCGCTGGACTGAACTTGCCGCTTTCGTGGCGCGGAGTTCTCGGCACGGATTCGCATCAAGCAACACACGACGTAACGCATCAAGCAGCGCATTCAATCCACATCAATTCCATGCGGGACAGGGACCAGGAGGTGACTCAATGGATGGCAATCCGTTTCTGAAAGTGCAGCGGCTCGGGCGAGCGCTGATGCTGCCCATCGCAGTGCTGCCGGTAGCCGGCATTCTGCTGCGGCTCGGCCAGCCCGATGTCTTAAACATCAAGATGATCGCGGACGCAGGCGGCGCGATTTTCGACAACCTGCCGCTGCTCTTCGCCATCGGCGTGGCGGTCGGCTTTGCGAAGGACAACAACGGTGTCGCGGCGCTTGCGGGTGCGATCGGCTATCTCGTCGAGATCGCCGTGATGAAGGACATCAACGACAAGCTCAACATGGGTGTGCTGTCGGGCATCATCGCGGGCCTCGTGGCGGGGCTGCTCTACAACCGCTACAAGGACATCAAGCTGCCCGACTACCTCGCGTTCTTCGGCGGCAAACGGTTCGTGCCGATCATCACGGGGCTCGTGTGTATGGGTCTCGGCATCGTGTTCGGCTACGCGTGGCAACCGGTGCAGGCGGCCATCGATCTGGCAGGCCACTGGCTCACCACGGCGGGCGCCGTCGGCACGTTCGTGTTCGGCGTGCTCAACCGGCTGCTGCTCGTCACGGGCCTGCATCACATCCTCAATTCGCTCGCGTGGTTCGTGTTCGGCACGTTCACGCCGCCCGGCGGCGGCGCGGCCGTCACGGGCGACCTGCACCGCTTCTTTGCCGGCGACCCGAGTGCGGGCGGCTTCATGTCGGGCTTCTTCCCGATCATGATGTTCGGCCTGCCGGCGGCGTGCCTTGCGATGCTGCACGAAGCGCCGAAGGAGCGCCGCGCGGCGGTGGGCGGCCTGCTGTTTTCGATGGCGCTCACGTCGTTCCTCACGGGCGTGACCGAGCCCATCGAGTTCAGCTTCATGTTCCTCGCGCCCGTGCTGTACGCGATTCATGCCGTGCTGACAGGGCTCTCGCTTGCGATCTGCTCGCTGCTCGGCATCAAGCTGGGGTTCACGTTTTCGGCGGGCGCCATCGACTACGTGCTGAACTACGGGCTCTCCACGAAGGGTTGGGAAGCGATTCCGCTGGGTCTCGTGTACGGCGCGGTCTACTACGGTCTGTTCCGCTTCTTCATCCGCAAGTTCAACATGGCCACGCCGGGCCGCGAGCCGGCTGCGGAACAGGCGCAGGTGGATTCGTTCGTGACGGGCGGTTTCGTTGCACCCACGGCGGGCGCGGCGGTGTCGCGCGCGTCGCGTTATATCGCGGCGCTGGGTGGCGCCGCTAACCTGAAGGTGGTGGATGCCTGCACGACGCGTCTGCGTCTTTCCGTGGCGGACCCGGCGAAGGTGTCCGAGTCCGACCTGAAGACGATCGGCGCGCGCGGCGTGCTCAAACGTGGCGGCGACAGCGTGCAGGTGATCATCGGTCCGGAGGCGGACATCATCGCGGACGAAATGCGCGCGGAGATGGCGGGGGCAGGTGCGGGCAGCGCAGCAGGTGGCTCCGCAGTCGGACAGAACGCGGTTGCGGCCAATGCGTCGGCTACGGCGTCGTCAGATGCCGAAGCGGGGCCGCTCGATCCGGATCCTGTGCGCTGGCTCGCGGTGTTCGGCGGTGCGACCAATGTCGTTTCCCTCGAAGCCGTTGCGACGACGCGTCTGCGTGTGGTCGTGCGCGATCCTTCGGCGGTCGATCGCCAGCGGCTCGCAGCGCTCGACGTGGCTTGGGTCTCCGCCGACACCTTCCACATCGTCGCGGGCTTCGCGGCTCAACGCTACGCGCAGTTGTTGTCGACGCGGCTCTTGCCGCCAAGCGGTGGAGCGGCGGCACAGCCTGCGTGATGTTGTCGACGTGATGCGAGGCAGCGCTAAGCCTATGCGCCGGTCAATGCACCGGTGACACGCCGGTGATACGCAACGCACTCGCATCGCGACCCACCAAAAGCAAACAGCACCCGAGGGTGCTGTTTGTCTATGTGAAGCGAAGGTGCGCTTACTTGCCGCTCGCGGCGCGGCGCTCCTTCTGTTGCGTGTCGTAGAGCACGCCGCCCGCCGCCGCGAACAGCACGATCATGATCGTGCCGATCAGCCACGAGAAGTACCACGCGCCGTAAGCACCCACCACGACGCCAATCACGATGGCGATCACGACGAGCACGGCGAGGATCAGAAAGTGGAACAGGGTTTTCATCGCGAATTCCTCAATATGCGTGCGGATCGGTTTCGACCTGGTCCGCCTTGACCTTGCCGCGCATCACGTGGAACGCCCAGCTCGTATAGCCCAGCACGATGGGCACGAACACCACGGTCCAGCCCGTCATCCAGGTGAGTGTCGTTTGGCTCGATACCGAGTTCCAGACGGTGAGGCTTTGGTTAGGCATGCTGGACGACGGCATCAGGAACGGGAAGAGTGCTGTGCCGGCCGTGCCGATCACGCCGATCCATGCGATCGCGCCGAGCCACCACGCGAGCGTCGAACGACCCGCGCGCAGCGAGAGCAGGCCGAGAATCATGCCCACATAGCCGAGCGCCGGCACGATCCACAGAATCGGGTAGCTGTGGAAGTTGCCGAGCCAGGCACCTGCGGCCAGTTCGACGACCTGCTGCTGCAACGGCGTTTGCGCAAGCGCCGGGCTGACCGAATGCACGAGACGGTAGCCCTGCATCTGCGAGACCCACACGCCGCACACCGAGAACACCACGACCGCGAGAATCACCGCGACCGTCGCCACGCTCTTCGCGCGTTGCGCGACCGCGCCTTCGGAGCGGCCCACGAGCATGGCCGCGCCCATGTACAACGCGAGCGACAGCGAGAGCACACCGCAGAGCACCGCGAACGGATTGAAGAGCGTAATGAAGCTGCCCGTGTAGTACGAGGTGAGGTCCCAGTTGAAGTGGAACGGCACGCCCACGAACATGTTGCCCACGCCCGCGCCGTACACGATCATCGGCACGACACCGCTTGCCACGAGGGCCCAGTCCCACGCGCTGCGCCAGGTGGGCGAGTCGATCTTGCTGCGGTACTCGAAGCCGATGGGACGCATGATCATGGTCCACAGCAACAGCAGCATCACGATGTAGAGGCCGGAGAACGCAGTGGCGTAGATGAGCGGGAATGCCGCGAAGATCGCGCCACCGCCCAGGATGAACCACACCTGGTTGCCGTCCCAGTGCGGTGCGATCGTGTTGATCGCGACGCGCCGTTCAATGTCGGTGCGGCCGACGACGCGCAGTTGCGCGCCCACGCCCATGTCCATGCCGACCATCGTCGCAAGCCCGATGAGCAGCACGCCGAGCAGCAGCCACCAGAGCACTTTGAGGATTAGATAGAGTTCCATGGTCTTGTTCCTTGCGGATCACCGCGCGGTGTCGTTGGCGAATGCCGGAGTGAGGACGGTGGGCGTGGCGCCCGGTTCGGCATGGTCTTCGTCCGGACCCTTGCGGATGAACTTCGCCATCAGGTAGACCTCGACGGCGATGAAGATCGAGTAGAGCAGCACGAAGCCGATCAGCGAGAACGTCATGTAGCCCACGCTATGGCTGGATGCGGACATCCAGGTGGGCAGCAGGCCGAACACCGTCCACGGCTGACGACCGATTTCCGCCGTGAGCCAGCCCATTTCGCAGGCGAGGAACGGCACCGGAATCATCCACGGCGCGATCTTCAGGAACCACTGTTGACGGCCCACGTCCCCACGCAGCGATAGGATCACGGCGATCACGAAGTAAGCGAGCATCAGGAGGCCCAGCGCCACCATCAGGCGGAACACCCAGAACATCCAGAACACGTTCGGCACGACCGATTCCGAAGCCTTGGCGATGTCGGCGTCCGTGGCGTTGGCGGTGTCTTGACCTGCGGCGTAGCGCTTCACGAGGAAGCCGTAGCCGAGGTCCGCCTTGTGCGCGTTGAATTGCGCGAGCGCGGTCGGGTCGGCCGGATTGCTGCTCAGCACCTTCAGCGCGTTGACGGCGGGAATGCCGTTCTTGATGCGCTTCGCGGCGTCGGCGACGATCTGGTCCACACCCGGAACCGGCGTGTCCATGGTGTGCGTCATGAGCGGCGTGAGCACATACGGCACCTGCAATGCCCACGTGTTCTTGCGTGCCTCGTTATCAGGCCATGCAGCGATGTTGAACGGCGCCGGCGCCGGTTCGGTTTGCCACATCGCTTCCATCGAAGCGAGCTTGGAAGGTTGCGCCTGCGCGGCCACGAAGCCGAGCGCGTCGCCCAGCGTCAGCACCCCCGCAACCGACAGCACGCCGAAGATGCTCGCCATCTGGAACGAGCGCTTCGCGAGTTCCACGTGACGCTTGCGTGCGAGGTAATACGCGCTCACCGCGGTCACGAAGATCGCCGCGGTCACGTAGCCGGCCACGCTGGTGTGGACGAACTTCGTTTGCGCGTCGTTGCTGAAGATCAGGGCGCCGAAGTTGGTGAGCTCCATGCGCATCGTGACGGGATTGAAGGTGGCGCCCACCGGGTTCTGCATGAAGCCGTTGGCCACCAGAATCCACAGCGCGGAGAAGTTCGAACCGAACGCCACAAGGTACGTGACGATCAGGTGCTTGCCTTTGGAAAGCTGCTTCCAGCCAAACACCATGAGGCCGATGAAGGTCGACTCCATGAAGAACGCCATCAGGCCTTCAATGGCGAGCGGCGCACCGAAGATGTCGCCGACGAAGCCCGAGTAGAACGACCAGTTCGTGCCGAACTCGAACTCCATCGTGAGACCCGTCGCGACGCCGAGCGCGAAGTTGATGAGAAACAGCTTTCCCCAGAATTCCGTCATCTGCCGGTAGATGGGTTTGCCGGTGATCACGTAGACGGTTTCCATGGCCGCCAGCATGAACGACATCCCCAACGTCAGCGGGACGAACAGAAAGTGGTAAAGCGCGGTGGCGGCGAACTGGATTCGCGATAGCTCAACCACGGTATCGTTGATCATTTGACACTCCAGTCAAGGCGATTTGAAGCGGTTGCGGGGTGGGCTGCTATGTGCGGGCGCCTCGACGTGAAGCGCTGTCGCGTGTGGCTGCTGTTGCGTGTGGCATAAGGTCGCGAACATGCAGTGCCTACCCTCTGGTCTTGTTTCTATGACGAGCAGAATCATCTTTGTGCGACTTCCCGCCGGCCGTGCGTGTGGCCGGATTGCCCCGCTGCGCCTGCCGTAGCAGGCGGTGGTGCGATCCGATGCCATGTCCTCCTCGGCAATTTCCCTAAGGCCGGTGTGGACATATCGATGATAAGAAGTTCGTGATGCCCGGTTTTTGTCGCAGGTCAAAACAGCCGTCTCATGCGAGCCGCATGTCAGACGTCTTGCGCGGCGGCCTGAAGGCCGTCGTTGCGCAGGAGCGTGGAGAAGCCGCCGTCGCGCGCGAGCAGCGTTTGCGCAGCGCCCTGTTCGACGATGCGCCCTTCGTCCAGCACGATCACTTCGTCCACCAGCCCCGAGAGCGCTGACAGCCGGTGCGTGATGAGCAGCACCGTGCGCCCTTCCATGAGCTGCATGATGGAGCGCAGCAAGTCGGCTTCGGTGGCCGTGTCGAGGCCTTCCGTGGGTTCGTCGAGAATCAGGATGGGCGCGTCGCGCAGCAGGCCGCGCGCGACCGCGAGGCGGCGCGCCTGGCCGCCCGACAGGCGCGTGCCCGCTTCGCCGATCTCGGTGTCGAGCCCCTGCGGCAAGCTCCGGATGAAGTCGTGCAACTGCGCGGCGCGGCAGGCGGCTTCGAGCGCGGCTTCATCGGCGTCGGGGCGAGCGAGCAGCAGGTTTTCGCGGATCGTCGCGTTGAAGAGATAGGTGTCCTGCGCCACCACCGCGATGCGCGCACGCAGGTCGGTGGCCGCGGCCTCGCGCAGTTCGACGCCGCCCAGCGTGATGCTGCCTTGCTGGTAGTCCCAGAAGCGCAACAGCAGGTTCGCGATGCTGCTCTTGCCCGCACCGCTTCCGCCCACGATGGCGAGGCGCCGTCCCGCGGGCAGGTCAAATGAGAGGTCGTGCAGCGCGGCGCGGTCCGCGTCGGGATAGCGCATGCCGACGTGCGTGAATCGCAGGTCGTTGGCCGCCGTGAGCGGCGTGGCGCTCGCCGGATCGCGCACGGCGGGCTGCGCGTCGGCAAGCGCGAAGATGCGCCGCGCGGCGGCGAGGCTCTCGCCCAGCATCTGCATGGCGAGCGGCAGCGGCACCACGGCCTCGAAGCTCGCGAGCACGAAGAGCGCGAGCATCGCGAGGTCGGCGGGCGGCAGCGTGCCGGCGCTCACGCGCGGAATGGCGATCAGGAGCGCACCCCACATCGCAAGCGACGCCGCTGCGGACAGGGCCGCCTGCGCGATGGCCTTGATGTCGTTGAGCTTGACCTGCGTATCGAGCAGGGCGCCGGAGAGGTGCTCGATACGTTGTGCGTGGCCTTCCGCCGCACCGTACACGCGTAGCTCGGCGAGCCCCTGGAGGTCGTCGACGATGGCGTCCTGCAACTGGGCGCGCTGCGCGATGCCGGTGGCCGCCGGGCCGCTCGCACGCCGATAGACGAGCGCGGGCAGCACGACGCCCGCAAGTGCGAGAAAGACGAGCGTGACGAATGCCACAGCCACGTCGAATGCCGCCATCGTCGCGACGATCAGCAGGGCGCCGAGTGCGCCGGTCGCCATCGGCAGGATCACGCGCAGGTAGACGTGGTTCAGGCTTTCGATGTCGGCGTGGATGCGCGTGAGCAGGTCGGCGCCTCGCGTGTGCTGGAGACACGCCGGCGCGAGCGGTTCGATGCGTTCGTAGAACCAGACGCGCAGCTTTGCGAGCAGGCGGAAGGTGGCTTCGTGTGTGACGAGCCGCTCGATGTAGCGGCCGCCCGTGCGCACGATGGCGCAGGCGCGAATGAGTGCTGCCGGCGTGAAGTAGTCGAAGACGACGTGGTTGATTCCGGCGAGCGCCATCGAGGCGATGAACCAGCCCGAGATCGCCATGAGCGCGACGTTGCCGACCAGCGTGACGAACGACACGGCGATGCCGGCCGCCATCCATTTCCAGTACGGACGAAAGAGCGTGACGAGGCGTATGAGATCGGCGCGGGCGGTGACCGTGTCGGTTGCGTCGCGGCGGTTGGCGAGGTGCATGCGCGCAGCCATCGTGTGCGGTGTTTTCGTCGTCATGCCTTCACCTCGCTGCACGAGGCGGCTTCGTCCGCGCCTGAGCCGATCAGCTGGCGATACAGGCCGTGCTCCGCGAGCAACGCCTCGTGCGTTCCGCTTTGCGCGACCTTGCCGCCGTCCAGCACCACGATGTGGTCGGCCAGTCGCGCCGTGGCGGGCCGGTGCGCCACGAGCAGCACCGTGCGGCCACGCGCGAGCCGGCGCAGGGCTTCGTGGATGTGTGTCTGCGTCGCGGAGTCGAGGTGGGCCGTGGGCTCGTCGAGCAGCAGCACGGGGGCATCTTTCAGGAAGGCGCGCGCGAGTGCGAGGCGTTGGATCTGGCCGCCGGAAAGGCCGGCGCCGCGTTCGCCGAGCGGCGTGTCGTAGCCGTTCGGGAGCGCCATGATGAAGTCGTCGGCGCCCGCCTGTTGCGCGGCCGCGCGTACGGCGTCGAAGGATGCAGCCGGATTCGCGATCTGGATGTTGTCGCGCACGCTGCCGAGGAACACGTGC
The DNA here is from genome assembly GCF_034424375.1 of Paraburkholderia kururiensis. NCBI lineage: Bacteria > Pseudomonadati > Pseudomonadota > Betaproteobacteria > Burkholderiales > Burkholderiaceae > Paraburkholderia > Paraburkholderia kururiensis. The sequence continues at coordinate 4,647,546 of NZ_CP139965.1, forward strand.
GCGCGTTGCGGCACCCACGCCACCTGTTCGAGCCAGCTTGCCGGGTCGACCTCCGCGAGCGGCTGTCCGTTGACGCGAATGCTGCCTTGCTGGTTCGCGACGAAGCCGAGCAGCAGGTTCAGCACTGTGCTCTTGCCTGCCCCGCTCGGGCCGACCAGCGCGGTAATACGTCCGGATTCGAGTGCGAAGCTCACGCGGTCGAGCGCCGGCTGGTTCGCGTCATAGGCGAACGAGACCGCATCGAACGCGATGCCGTATTCCTTCGCTGCGGCGAGCGGCACGCGCGCGGCGTGGGCGTCCGGTTGCGGCGTATCGAGAATGGCCGCGATGTGCTCGACGGCGCCGATCGCCTCCATGCGAGCGTGATAGTGCGTGCCGAGCGTGCGCAGCGGCAGGTAGAACTCGGGCGCGAGCAGCAGCACGAGGAACGCCGGCTGGAAATGCACCTTGCCGTAGAGCAGGTTGAAACCGATCAGCACGGCCACCATCGCGATGCTCACCGTCGAGAGAAACTCCAGCACGACCGCGGAGAGGAACGCGATGCGCAGCACCTGCATCGTGCTCTGCCGATACGTTTCCGAGAGGCGTGCCACCACTTGCGCCTCGCGCCGGCTCGCGTTGAAGAGCTTGAGCGTGGTGAGACCCTGCAGCGTGTCGAGAAACCGCGCGGCGAGGCGCGTCAGCTGATGCCATTGGCGCTGGTTCATTTCCACCGAACGCTTGCCCACCAGGATCATGAACACGGGGATGAGCGGCGCGGTGAGCGTGAGGACGAGGCCGGACACCCAATCGATGGGAAACACGACCACGAGGATCGCGATGGGCAGCATCGAAGTGAGCGCGCGATTCGGCAGCCAGCGGGCGTAGTAGCCCTCAAGCACGTCGATGCCGGTTACGGCGCGGCTCGCCAGCGCGCCGGTTGCCTCGCCCTTGAGCCACGCCGGACCCAGCGCGTGAATCTTGCGCACGAGTTCGGCGCGCAGTTCGCCGCGCACCTTGGCCGCCGCGCGGAAGGCGATGCGCTCCGAAGCCAGCGTGAGCGCGAAGCGGGCGGCGAACACGGGCAACATGGCGGCGAGCGCGAGCCACACGTCGCCGAGCGCCCCGCCTTGCACGATGACGGCGTTGACCGTCCATGCAAGCAGCGCTGACGACACGATCACGAGCAGACCGGCGGCAAGGCCGGCGGCCACGGCGAGACGAAGGCCGCCGCGCGCGGAGCCGGTGCGGCGCGCGAGCCAGGCGTCGAGAGTCTTGTTCAGGTGCGGTGAGGCGGGCGTCATAGGGAAGCGCGAAGGGCGCGCCGGGCGGCGCAGCGTCTGCGGCCCGGCATGCGGTGGGTGATGGGGCTTTTTTTAACCCGAACCGCGTTCTGAAGCGTGATTTAGGTCAAGCGACCTTCAGTTCGCGCTTGCAAGGCGTCGGCGCGGAGGCGGACGCAGATTCTATCGTCGCCGGATCGCCATTTCCGGCTTGTGATGATTTGTCGCAGAAGAGCGGAGACCCGGCACGAAGGCGCAAAAAAGCCCGCTGCCTGTTCGGGCAGCGGGCTTCTGGAAACTATGGCGGAAGGGCGACAGCCGTGGATAACCGCGGCCGCCGTCAAGCTCGGTTACGCGTACTCGGCGAGCGCCGTGCGCATCTTTTTCATCGCGCTCGCTTCGATCTGACGGATGCGTTCGGCCGACACGCCGAATTCGTCGGCAAGCTCGTGCAGTGTGGAGCCGCCCGAGCCGTCGTCGGCCACGTTGAGCCAGCGCGCTTCGATGATGCGGCGGCTACGTGCATCGAGCGCTTCGAGCGCGCTCGCGATGCCGTCCGTCTGCAGGCGATCGTGCTGCTTCGCGGCGATAACGGCGGTGGGCTCGTTGTGCGAATCCGCCAGCCAGGCGATAGGCGCATACGATTCCTCGCCGTCTTCCACCTGGCCTTCTAGTGCCACGTCGCCGCCGGACAGACGCGTTTCCATCTCCACCACTTCCTCGCGCTTCACGTTCAGTTCCTGCGCGAGGCCCTCGATCTCTTCCGGCGTGAATGCCTGCACGCCCTGCTTGTGGCTGCGCAGGTTGAAGAACAGCTTGCGCTGCGCCTTGGTGGTGGCAACCTTCACCATGCGCCAGTTGCGCAGGATGTATTCGTGGATTTCGGCCTTGATCCAGTGGATCGCGTACGAGACGAGCCGAACGTTCTGCTCGGGATCGAACCGCTTGACCGCCTTCATCAGGCCGATGTTGCCTTCCTGGATCAGGTCGGCATGCGGCAGGCCGTAGCCCAGGTAGTTACGCGCGATGGACACCACGAGGCGCAGGTGCGACAGCACCAGCTTGCGCGCGGCGTCGAGGTCGTTGTGCTGACGATAGTCGGTGGCGAACTGGCGCTCTTCCTGCGGCGTCAGCATGGGAATCCGGTTCACCGCCTGAATGTAGGCGTCGATATTGCCCAGCTGGCCGGGCAGGAGCGTGAACTGCGCGAGCGCCAGCGAACCTGCCGGAGCGGCCTTGGCCGACGACGGGCTCAGAGTACTCGGAAGGGTCATTGCGTTGCTCACGGATGAGAACTCCTGTGGGTTCTTGCAAAGTCAGACTTCGACTGTACGGTGCATGTTAGCACTCTGGTTTACCGAGTGCTAATTCTTGGATAGATTCCAGGGCCGGAGGTTCCCGGAATGCTATCGAAATTCGTCTCTTAATAGTATGACGCCCAGCGGGCAGAATTGTCAGGCCGCGCGTAGAATTCTCGCGAAAGCCAGCAGCGCCGCAAAAAGCGGTCGATTTTTCCGGAATTTGAAGGAGTTATTTGCTGCAAAGAGCGATGAGGGACGGGTTCGGTTTTTGCTACTCTGCTGGCCTATATTGGGGCGGTCGCTCCTCGATCAAGATCAAAATCCGACTAACAGGGCGTTCGATGATCAGAGAAAACTGGGCGTGGCGCAGCCGGGTCGTAAAGGTCGTGCTGGCGGCCGCGCTGGCAGGTCTGTCCGCCAGCGCGGCGGCGGACCAATTCGGTATCCAGGTGACGGGCGCGGTGGCCGATCACCATGTACGCAAGCTCGATCTGGGGTTTGTCTGGGATCCGAACATCACGTGGTGGGAAATCGGCGGCTGGCACTTCACGGTGCTGGGCGAGGCCCATGCGGCGTGGTGGCATACCGACGAAGGCAACGTACACAACAATATCGGCGAGTTCGGCGTGGGGCCGGTGCTTCGGTTCGTGAAGAGTTCGGGCTGGGTGCGGCCGTTCGTGGAAGCCGGCGTTGGCGTGCGGTTGCTCACCAGTCCCACGATCTCGACCTCCTATACGCTTTCCACGGCCTTCCAGTTCGCCGACATGGTGGGCGTGGGTGCCCAGTTCGGCAGCCATCAGCAGTACCAGGCCGGCTATCGCTTCCAGCACGTATCGAACGCCGGTATCAAAGAGCCCAATCCTGGTATAAATTTCAGCCAGCTATACCTGCAGTACAACTTCTGAATCGTGGCTGCTCTCGCGCAGCCCGCCGATGCATAAGGGGCGCAAGCGATGGCGGCAAAAGTGATCGAGGCGATTCGCGCACTTGAGCGCGACCGCTTTCGCGCGATGGTGGACGGCGACGGGCCGTTGCTGAGCGCGCTGCTCTCGGACAACGTGATTTACGTTCACACGAACGGCAAGCGCGAAACGAAGCAGCAGTTCATCGACGCGATCACAGCGGGCCGCCGACGTTATCGCCAGATCGAGATCCAGTCGCAGGACGTGCTGCCTGTGGGTCGCGAGACCTGCGTGGTGAGCGGTCGCGCGCTCATCGAAATGGAAGCGAACAACGGCGCGCTGCTGTTTCCCATCGCGTACACGGCCATCCAGACGCAGGAAGACGGCCAGTGGCGCCTCGTTGCCTGGCAGGCCACGCGTTGCGCGATCGAATGACGGCGCCGTTGCGGCGCCGCTTCTCGTTTCCTCTCTACGCTGCCGCGCGCCGGTCGATATCCGGCCACGCGGCACGGTTGACCGCGCTCACCACGGCGTCGGCCACGGCAGTCGCGGGGTCCTCGGCGACGCCTACGCCGTGGCGCACCGCCTGGCCGCCCACACGGCAGCCTACAAACACGGCTGTCCGGCCGTCCGCGGCACGCGCCGTTTCGTGAGACGTGATTTCCACGGTTTCGCCCGACGCGCCCGCCATTGCCCGAACAATGGCCTGGGCATGGGCCTCGAGCGCGTGTGCGTCGTGCGCTGCCTGCTGCCCGCCGGCTGAAGCAGCCATCGGCGCGATGGGTACCACCAGATCGCGCTCGTTCCAGCGCAGCTTGCCCGCGCTGATGCGGCGAGCCGGCCCTTGCGTTTCGAAGTATTCGCGGGCGAAGAGCGCGCAGATCGACTCGCCGGACATCTCCGCGCCCGACGAATCCGTGGCCGCCTGCACGGCGTGGCTGAACTCGATCTGCACGCGGCGCGGCAGCGTGAAGCCCATGCCGCGCTCGAGCAGCCAGGTGGCGCCGCCCTTACCCGACTGGCTGTTCACACGGATCACCGCATCGTAGCTGCGGCCCAGGTCCGCGGGATCGACGGGCAGGTACGGCACTTCCCACACGGCATCCGGGCGCTGCTGCGCGAAGCCCTTGCGGATGGCGTCCTGATGCGAGCCGGAAAACGCCGTGAACACGAGGTCGCCGGCATACGGATGGCGCGGGTGCACCGGAATCTGGTTGCAGCGCTCCACGACGCGGCGCACCGCGTCGATGTCCGAGAAATCGAGGCCGGGGTCGATGCCTTGCGTGTAGAGGTTCATGGCCAGCGTGACGAGATCGACGTTGCCCGTGCGCTCGCCGTTGCCGAAGAGGCACCCTTCGACGCGATCCGCGCCCGCCATCAGCGCGAGTTCGGCGGCCGCCACCGCCGTGCCGCGGTCGTTGTGGGGATGCACGGAGAGCACGATGCTGTCGCGGTAGGCGAGGTTGCGGTCCATCCACTCGATCTGGTCCGCGAACACGTTGGGCGTGGCTGCCTCCACGGTGGCAGGCAGGTTCACGATCATCTTGTGATCGCGCGTGGGGCGCCACGTTTGCGCCACCGCGTCGCACACTTCACGCGCGAAGGTGAGTTCGGTCATGCTGAAGGTTTCGGGCGAGTACTGGTAGATCCAGTGCGTCTGCGGCCGGGCGTCGGCGTGAGCGCGGATCCGCTTCGTGCCCTCCACGGCGAGCGCCTTCACTTCGTCTTTCGACTGGTCGAACACGATCTTGCGGAACGACGGGCAAATCGCGTTGTACAGATGCACGATGGCGCGCGGCACGCCGTCGAGCGCCTCGAACGTGCGGGCGATCAGGTCTTCGCGCGACTGCACGAGCACTTCGATGGTGACGTCTTCAGGAATGCGCTTTTCGACGATCAGCTTGCGCACGAAATCGAAATCGGTCTGCGATGCCGAGGGGAAACCGACCTCGATCTCCTTGAAGCCGATGGCCACCAGCATTTCGAAGAATTCGAGCTTCTGGTCAATGTTCATCGGCTCGATCAGCGACTGGTTGCCGTCGCGCAGATCGGTGCTCATCCAGATGGGCGCGCGTTCGATGGTGCGGGTGGGCCACTTGCGGCCGTTCAAACGGATGGCGGGGAAGGGACGGTATTTCTCGGCGGGTTGACGCAACATGGCGAGCCTCATTCGTCGTGTCGTTGCGAGAGGCGGTGGGCATCGGGCGGCTGGCCGGTTGCTGCCGCTGCACGGTGCGCCTGAGGCGCGACGTGCATTTGACCCTCGCGATTCGCCCGCACGGTAAGCGGACGAATACTGACGACTTACAGGTTGTAAAGGGAACTGCGATTTGGGGTGAAACGGAAACTACGGAAACTGCCGGGAGGACCGCGCGTTGAAGAGGGCGCGCGGCGCTACGCCTTGCTTACGCTAGACGTAGCGATAGGGGCCGCGGTAGGCGGCCGAAGGTAATTCGGAGGGTGTTCGGAATGGAACGCATTGGGCCAATGTATGCGAGACCAGCGGGCGCTGTCAACCGCCCAGCCGCTTCGCGATGCCGGCAATGACTTCGACCTGGCGCTGAATCGCGGGCGGCACGGGCGTTTCGCCACGCATCACGGCTTCGATCCAGGCCGCGGTGGTAGCGGCATCGCGGGCTTCGGGCAATTCGGCCTGTGGTGCCTCGGGCGACGACCGTTCCGCTTCAACCAGCGTCTCGCAGACGCCGTCGTGCAGCCAGTCCACCTGGACCTGTCGACGCGTGTCCGCCACGGGTTCGCCTTCCGTGCCGCGCGCGAGCAGCGCGCCGCCGGTCGCCACGTCGGGATGTGAATTGAAGAGCGCCGTCAGACTTTCCCGATAAGGCGGGTGCGTGTAGTTGACGAGCCGCAGCCCCGGCGGCGCGAACGGCTGAAGGATTTTCACGAGCGTGTGCGTCGAGTTGCGCACGCCCATCCGACGGCGCAGCGCGAGCAGCCGGGCGAGCTTCGGCGCAAGCACTTCGATGGGCGTGAACGCAAGGCGACGCGAGGCCAACTGCGCTTCGGCGTCGTCGCGCGAGCGCGCCGCCTCGATGTCGAGCGCCGCGAAGATTTCCGCACTCGTGACCCGGCCGGGGTCCGTACTCACGCCGTGCACGAGCACCGGCACACCCTCGCGCGCGAGTAGCAAAGCGAGCAGGGGCACCAGGTTGGGCTGGCGCCGTGCGCCGTTGTAGCTGGGGATGGAGACCGCCGATACGGCGTGCGCGCCAGTGGCCACACGGATCGGTTCGAACGATGCATGAGCGGCGGCGAGCATGGCGGCGAGTTCGTCGGCGGTTTCGCCTTTCAGCCGGTAGGCGAGCAGGACGGCGCCGAGCTCGAGGTCCGACACCCGGCCGTCGAGCATCGCGGCGTAGAGCGCGCGCGTGTCTTCGGACGAAAGGGCGCGCGCACCGTGCGGTCCGCGGCCGATCTCCTTGATGAGGTGGGCACACGGAAACGGATCGGCAAGATTGGCTGGCTCGGTCATGGCAAAGGCGGTGCGGGCCGGCGCTGGAGCGCTGGCGTGTCTCGGGCGGATTGAAACGGAATGGCGTTCAGTATCGCATGAGGCTGCCACGGACGATCGTTCGCGCCCCGCGGCTCGCGCCTGTGCAAGCGATGCTCGCCGCAGTTTGCACGGCGTTGCCGGGCCCGCCTGCGAGGCGCCTTGCATTCCGGCGTGCGCAGGCGGCACACGCTACACTCATCGCTTTCTCGCCGCGCACGCGGCTTTCCAACAGGACGGAGAACGGAATGACATACGTGTTTGCTCCGACGCCGGTCGTAGCGGTGCCGGTTGCGGGTTCCAGCGAGCTGTTCGCGGTGCGCCGCATCTACTGCGTGGGCCGCAATTACGAGGCGCACGCCCGCGAAATGGGCCACGACCCGGAGCGCGAGCCGCCGTTCTTTTTCGGCAAGCCGGCCGACGCCGTGGTGTACGTCGCGCCCGGCGAAACGGGCGAGTTTCCGTATCCGTCGCTCTCGAAGAACGTGCATTTCGAGATGGAAATGGTGGCGGCCATCGGCAAGGCGGGCAAGGACATTCCGGCGGAGCGCGCGCTCGATCACGTGTACGGCTACGCGCTCGGCCTCGACATGACGCGCCGCGATCTGCAGGCCGAAGCGAAGAAGCTCGGTCGTCCGTGGGACACCGCGAAGGGCTTCGACCACTCCGCTCCCGTGGGTCACATCCATCCCGCGGCGAAGATCGGTCATCCGGCCAAAGGCGCGATCTGGCTCACCGTGAACGGCGAAGAAAAACAGCGCTCCGACATCTCGCAACTGATCTGGCCGGTGGCCGACACCATCGCGTATCTCTCGACGCTGTTCGAACTTCAACCCGGCGATCTGATTTTCACGGGCACGCCGGAAGGCGTGGGCGCCATCGTGCCCGGCGACGTGATGAAAGGCGGCGTGGACGGGCTCGGCGAATTCACGGTGCGCGTGGTCTGAGCTGTCGGCAGGGAGGAGACACAACACATGCAGCTCTACAGCTATTTTCGAAGCTCGGCGTCGTATCGCGTACGGATCGCGTTGAACCTGAAAGGCCTGTCCTACGATTACGTGCCGATTCATCTGCTGCGCGGCGGCGGCGAGCAGTTTTCGCCCCAGTATCGCAAGCTCAATCACGATGCGATCGTGCCCACGCTCGTAGACGACGGCCACGCGCTTCAACAGTCGCTCGCGATCGTCGAGTATCTCGAAGAGACGCATCCCACGCCGCCGCTCTTGCCCGCAACGGCCGTGGATCGCGCGCATGTGCGGTCCCTCGCGCTGCAGATCGCGTGCGAGATTCATCCGCTCAATAATCTGCGCGTGCTCAAGTATCTGAAGCACACCGTGGGTGTGACCGACGACGTGAAAGACGCGTGGTACCGGCACTGGGTGGAAGCGGGCTTCGAGACGCTCGAAGCGCGACTTGGGGGCGATGCCCGCACGGGCAAGCTGTGTTTCGGCGACTCGCCGACGCTTGCCGACGTCTGCCTCATCCCGCAGGTGTTCAACGCGCAGCGCTTCAAGGTGGATACCGCGCGCTTTCCGACGATCCAGCGCATCTACGACCACGCCGTGCAGCTCGATGCGTTCGAGCGCGCGGCGCCGGGGCGGCAGCCGGATTCGGAGTGATCGAGGTTCGCGCGGCACGCGAGCTGATTGCGTCGCGCGGCGCAGCAATGAAAAAGGGGCGGCCGCTCAGATGGGGACGCCCCTTTTGTTTTGCATCCGGCGATGCGAAGCGTTACGCGCCCAGTAGCGCGTCGGCGAACTCCTCGGCACTGAACGGCTGCAAATCTTCCACCTTTTCGCCCACACCGATGAAGTACACCGGCACCGGCCGCTGACGCGCGATCGCGGCGAGAATGCCGCCCTTCGCCGTGCCGTCGAGCTTCGTGACGATGAGGCCGGTGAGGCCCAGCGCGTCGTCGAAGGCTTTCACCTGGGCGAGCGCGTTCTGACCGGTGTTGGCGTCGATCACGAGCAGCACTTCGTGCGGTGCGCCGTCGAGCGCCTTGCCGATCACGCGCTTCACCTTGCGCAACTCCTCCATGAGGTGAAGCTGGGTGGGCAGGCGGCCGGCCGTGTCGGCCATCAGCACGTCGACCTTGCGGGCGCGCGCGGCGCCCACCGCGTCGAAGATCACGGCGGCCGGGTCACCGCTTTCCTGCGACACCACCGTCACGTTGTTGCGCTCGCCCCAGATGGCGAGTTGCTCGCGCGCGGCGGCGCGGAACGTGTCGCCGGCCGCGAGCAGCACCGACTGATTGAAACGCTGCAGATGCTTGGCGAGCTTGCCGATGCTCGTGGTTTTGCCCGCACCGTTCACGCCGGCAATCATCATGACGAGCGGCTGCGCGCGACCGAGCACGAGCGATTTTTCGAGCGGCTTCAGCAGATCGACCAGCAGGCCCCGCAGCGCAGTCTTCACCTGCTGTGCGTCGGTGAGCCGGCCCGTACGGACCTTCTCGCGCAGCGATTCGAGCAGGAACTCCGTGGCTTCAACGCCTGCGTCGGACATCAGCAGCGCGGTTTCCAGCTCTTCGTACAGGTCTTCGTCGATCCTGGTGGCGACGAAGATGCCTGCAATGTTCGAGCTGGTTTTGGACAGACCGCTTCGGAGCCGCGAGAGCCACGACTTCTTCGCTTCGGGTTCCGGCGCGGGCGGCGGAACGATTTCGACTGTTTCGACCGATTCGTCGTCGGCCTGGCCGGTTGGGGGAGCGTAGGCGACCTGTGGTGCAGCGGCTTGAGCTGCGGACGATGGCGCCACGGCTGGATCTGTCGTGACCGGCCTTGCCGCGACCGTCGGCGGCGTGACGGCGGGTTGCGCGGATGCGGGCGAAGGCGCCGGGATGTCGGCGGCGGGTCGCTGTTGAGGTGGTGATGCTTCAGGCTCGCGTGCGGATGGCGCCGGTGCCGCGGCTGGCGTTACGCGAGCGGCTGCCTCCAGCGGCGGCGGCGTGGTTTCCGCGACGGCGGCCGGCTGCTGCGCTGGTTCACTTTGAACCTCGGCCGGAGTCTCGGCCTGCGCATCGGCGGGCGCGCCTTCGGCGGCTTTCGATCCTCTGAATCGCTTGAAAAAACTGAACATGATTTGGCGTGTCTGGTGCGAGGCCGACGCACCGTGTCCGACCCTTGGGCGGCAACGACTGGCGTGGCAGGTGCGGGATGCGCGAATGCGGAACGTGCAAACGCGCCATTTTATCAGGCGGCATCCGGCCTCGTTGCGGCGCGGTGGTCACGTACCGGGCTGCGTCTGCCGGGAAGGCCTGTGGTAACGTTGGCGCTCCGGCACCTTATCGCTCATCACCTGTATGTCCCGTTCTTCTCCTTCGCGCGCCCATGGTGCCCACACTGCCGCGCCGGTGCGAGGTAAATCGGCTCACACCGTGCGGATCATCGGCGGCGACTGGAAGCGCACGCCGCTTCCGGTGCTCGATCTCGACGGCCTGCGGCCCACGCCCGACCGCGTCCGCGAAACGCTTTTCAACTGGCTCGGCCAGCGGCTCGACGGCGAGCGGTGTCTCGATCTCTTCGCGGGCAGCGGCGCGCTCGGTTTCGAGGCCGCGTCGCGCGGCGCCGAGCGCGTGCTCATGGTGGAGCGCAACGCGCGCGCGGCTGCACAACTGCGCGCGAACCAGGCGCGTCTCGATGCGCGGTCCATCGAAGTCGTGGAGGCGGACGCCTTGCGTCTTGCCGCGGGTCTCACGCCGGCATCGTTCGACGTGGTATTTCTCGATCCGCCGTTCGGCGACAGCACGACGCTGGAACGGGCGCTCGACGTCGCCGCGCCGCTCGTCGCCGCCGACGGCTTCCTCTATGTCGAGGCCGGCGCGCCGCTCGACCCCGCGCAAACCCCGGCGCTGGCTGGCTGGGCGGTGGCTCGCCACGGCAAGGCGGGGGCGGTCCACTATCATTTGCTGCAGCGCGAAAATGAGGAATAATGCGCGTTCCATAACAAGCGCCGGACGGCTTGCCGTCACGTGCGCGGTCGCGGGCATGGCCGTCGCCGTCGGCGTGGCGCCCTCATTTGTCTGTTGAGAGGAGAAACAACATGGTAGTCGCCGTGTACCCGGGTACGTTCGACCCGCTCACGCGCGGTCACGAAGACCTCGTGCGGCGCGCTTCGAGCATCTTCGACACGCTGGTGGTCGGCGTGGCCGACAGCCGCAATAAGAAGCCGTTTTTCTCGCTCGACGAACGCCTCGACATCGCCCGCGAGGTGCTGGGCCACTATCCCAACGTGCAGGTCATGAGCTTCAGGGGACTGCTTAAAGACTTCGTTCGCAGCAACAACGCGCGTGTGATCGTGCGCGGCCTGCGTGCCGTGTCCGACTTCGAATACGAGTTTCAGATGGCCGGCATGAACCGCTACATGCTGCCGGACGTCGAGACCATGTTCATGACGCCGTCCGACCAGTATCAGTTCATCTCCGGCACCATCGTTCGTGAGATCGCGCAACTGGGCGGCGACGTCAGCAAGTTCGTGTTTCCGTCTGTCGAGAAGTGGCTGCAGGACAAGGTGTCCGCGCTGGGCGGCCCCGCCATTCCGAAGAAGCCCTGAGCAATTTCACGAAGCGGCGTAAACTGGCGGCTGTGTCTAACGCAACGAAACACGGCCTCTGTTTACCCCGCCTCCGTTTTCGGCTGGCCGCTTATGCGGCGTCCAGCGGAAACGATCGGCGCCAGAGGGAAGAGGCCGCCAGGAAGTGAGAAAAGCATGGCCCTGATGATTACCGACGAGTGTATCAATTGCGACGTTTGCGAGCCCGAGTGCCCGAACGACGCCATTTCGATGGGCCCGGAAATCTACGTGATCGACCCCAACAAGTGCACCGAATGCGTCGGCCATTTCGATGAGCCGCAATGCCAGCAGGTGTGTCCGGTCGAATGCATTCCGCGCGACCCCCAGCACGTGGAGACGCGTGATCAATTGATGGAAAAGTATCGCGGTCTGATGGCCGCGAAGAATACCTAGCCTATAGCGTTAGCCTGGCGGGGCGGCCGTTCTACCGGCCGAGCAACTCGCCCAGCGCACCGGCGAGCGTGTCGCATTCCGTGTCGGTGCCAATCGAAATCCGCAGATACTGGTCGATGCGCGGCGCCTTGAAGTGCCGCACGAAGATTTCGCGCTCGCGCAGCTTCGCCGCGAGCGTTGCGGCATCGTGGTCCTTGTGTCGAGCGAACACGAAGTTCGCGGCTGACGGCACCACATCGAATCCGAGTGTTTCGAGCTTTGCGGTCAGGCGTTCGCGGCTGGCGATTACGCGCGCGCAGTTCGTCTCGAACCACGCCGTGTCTTCGTAGGAGGCCGTTGCGGCTACCTGCGCCAGCCGGTCGAGCGGATACGAATTGAAGCTGTCCTTCACGCGGTTCAGCGCCTCGATGAGCGCCGCATCTCCGAACGCAAAACCCACCCGCATGCCCGCCAGCGAACGCGCCTTGGAAACCGTCTGCACCACGAGCAGATGCGGATAGCGATCGATCAGCTTCACGGCCGACCGCGCGCCGAAGTCCACATACGCTTCGTCGATCACCACTACCGATTCCGTATTGCGCGCCACGAGCGCTTCGATCCGGTCGAGCGGCAGCGCGCGGCCCGTGGGCGCATTCGGATTCGGAAACAGCACGCCGCCGTTGGGCATGGTGTAGTCGTCGATACGGATTCCGAAGCTTTCGTCGAGCGCGACCGTGCGATAGGCCACGTCGTACAGCCGTGCGTAGGTGGGATAAAAGCTGTACGTGACGTCGGGGAAGAGCACGGGGTGTTCGTGCTTCAGCAGCGCCTGGAACACGTGCGCGAGCACTTCGTCGGAGCCGTTGCCGACGAACACCTGGTCCGCCCGTATACCGTGATGCGCGGCTACGGTTTCGCGCAACCGACGCGCGCTCGGGTCCGGGTAGCGACGCAGTGCTTCGCCCGTGTCGCCGAGTTCGCGGCGAATCGCCTCGACCACGCGCGGCGAGGGCGGGTAGGGATTCTCGTTGGTGTTGAGCTTGACCGGATGCGCGAGCACCGGCTGTTCGCCGGGCACGTAGGGTACCAGTCGGTGGACGATGTCGCTCCAGTAGCGGCTCAAGGCAGCCTCCCGTTCGTGTTCAGACGCGATGCAGTTGCATCATCGCGCGCTCGAGTTCGCCCTTCACGACGAGCGGCATCACGGCGAGCGAGCGTTCGATGGACGCATCGATCACGTCCTGCTCTTCCTTGCGCGGCGGCTTCAATACGAAGTTGGCGACATCCGGCTTTGCCCCCGCTCGCGCGCTCTCGGGAATGAGATCGCGAGGATGACCGATGCCGATTCGCAGGCGCCAGTAGTGCTGTGTCGACAGATGGGCGGAGATGTCCTTCAGCCCGTTGTGACCGCCGCTGCCGCCGCCCAGCTTGAGCTTGACCGTGCCGGGTGGGAGATCGAGTTCGTCGTGCGCGACGAGAATCTGGTCGGGCAGGATCTTGAAGAAATGCGCGAGCGCGACCACCGACTGCCCGGAGCGGTTCATGTAAGTCTGCGGTTCGAGCAGATGCACTTCCTCGCCGTAAAGGCGCGCTTTCGCGTAGTGGCCATGGAAGCGCCGCTCGTCGCGCAGCGACGTGCCTGCTTCGCGCGCGAGCTGGTCCACGAGCCAGAAGCCGGCGTTGTGGCGAGTCGCGGTGTATTCGGCGCCCGGGTTACCGAGCCCGACGATCAGCCTGATCATGATGAGGTTCTCGCGGCCGCGCCGCTCGAGGGCGAGGCATGCAACGATCGAAAAAAAACCCGCCGGGGCGAACCGCGGCGGGTCACGTCGTCCGTTTCATTGAAACGGATCGAGAGGATAGCTTGCCTATCTCTCAGCTCAGGCAGCGGGCTTCTCGCCTTCGCCTTCCGCGGCAGCATCGGATGCTGCGCCAGCCGGAATCGTCGCCGAAACGACAACCGGATTTTCAGCTTCGAGGTGAGCCGTGAGCGAAACGCCGTTCGGCAGCGGGATGTCCTTCGCGTGCAGCGACTGACCGGCTTCGATCTTCGCCAGGTCGAGTTCGATGAACTCAGGCAGTGCGGCCGGCAGGCATTCCACTTCGATTTCGTTGAACACGTGCGAGATAACCGCGCCCGACAGCTTCACGGCCGGGTTGGACTCCTGGTTCAGGTAGTGCAGCGGCACCTTCGTGTGGAGCTTGCGGCTTGCGTCCACGCGCTGGAAGTCCACGTGCAGCACGAGCTGACGGAACGGGTGGTATTGCACGTCGCGCAGCAGCACTTGCTGCGACTTGCCGGCCACTTCCAGGTCGAGGATCGACGAGTGGAAGGCTTCCTTCTTCAGGGCGTGCCACAGCGCGTTGTGATCGAGTTCGATCAGTTGCGGCTCGGCGCTGGCACCGTAAACGATGCCCGGCGTCTTGCCGGTATTGCGCAGGCGGCGGCTCGCACCCGTACCTTGCAGGTTGCGCTCGAAAGCGACTACTTTCATCTTGCTTCTCCAATGTACTGCCCGCGACCAGGCAGTAAAAACGGGGCCTTCGCACGCTGGCTTAGGCCCCAACAGAATGGCGCGAACCTTCGTTCGCTCGCGCCTTGTTGCGAATAGGCGCGGTATCCGGAAATACCGCGCTTACCGCGAAACCTTTAACTTTCGGCGAACAGCGACATCACCGAGTCGCCGCGACGGATACGCGAGAACGTCTCCGCGAGCAGACCCGCGCACGAAAGCGAACGAATCTTCGAGCAGGCGCGGGCTTCGGCGCCAAGCGGAATGGTGTCCGTCACAACCAGTTCGTCCAGCGACGAGCCGGCGATACGCTCGCCTGCGCCGCCGGAGAGCACCGGGTGCGTGGCGTAAGCGAAAACCTGCTTCGCGCCGCGATCCTTCAGTACCTGTGCTGCCTTGCACAGCGTGCCGGCCGTATCGACCATGTCGTCCATGATCACGCAGGTGCGGCCTTCCACTTCACCGATGATGTTCATCACCTCGGCGACGTTCGCCTTCGGACGACGCTTGTCGATAATGGCCAGATCGCAATTGAGCTGCTTTGCAAGGGCCCGGGCGCGCACCACGCCGCCGACGTCAGGCGAAACGACCAGCAGGTTCTCGTAGTTCTGCTTGCGCAGATCGCCGAGCAGCACGGGCGTGGCGTAGATGTTGTCGACCGGAATGTCGAAGAAGCCTTGAATCTGGTCGGCGTGCAGATCCATGGTGATGATCCGCTCGACGCCGGCAATTTCCAGCATGTTCGCCACGACCTTCGCCGAGATGGCCACGCGCGCGGAGCGCGGGCGGCGGTCTTGCCGGGCATAGCCGAAGTAGGGGATGGCGGCGGTGATCCGGCCTGCGGATGCGCGCTTGAGCGCATCGACCATGATCATCAGTTCCATCAGGTTGTCGTTCGTCGGCGCGCAGGTGGACTGCAAAACGAAGACGTCCTTGCCGCGTACGTTTTCCTGGATTTCAACCTGGATTTCGCCGTCGGAGAAACGGCTCACCATTGCTTTACCGAGGGGAATTCCAAGAATCTTGACGACATCCTGAGCAAGCGCAGGATTGGCGTTGCCAGTAAAAACCATCAGGCCGTCATGGCTGCTCATCATGCACCTGCTTCAGGCTGGGCGGAGGAATGCGAGAATTTTTGGCAGGGGAGGAAGGACTCGAACCCTCGAATGCCGGAATCAAAATCCGGTGCCTTAACCAACTTGGCGACTCCCCTACACTAACTTTGAGCTCCACCGGGCCGGTAGGACTGCCCGATGACGCAAAACCTATGTCGCGAAAGCGAAGAGTGGATGGGTATCGAGGCTTTCCGTTACCACGCTCAACCAACCTGCCGGCATTTTGGCTTGCGCCGCTTCTGCTTCGGCCTGGCTGGCAAACGCTGCAAAAACGCTTGCGCCTGATCCGGTCATCCGCGCGGGTGCGATGTTGTCGAACCATCCCAGCACCTGCGCAACTTCCGCGTATTTTCCCGCGACAACCGGCTGCATGTCATTTCGGCCGAAGCTTTCTGGCCATCCTGCGCTGCAACCTTGCTGTGCAAGAAAGTCCGTCATTGTGATGACTTTCGTGCTTCTTGTCAACGCCTCATCCGAAAAAATTGCGGCGGTGGGGACATGTGCCCGCGGCGTGACAACGAGGAAAAAACGCCGCGGCAATTGTACAGCCTGAAGCGCTTCGCCAACACCCTCTGCGAAGGCACTTTTGCCGAAGACGAAGAAGGGCACGTCGGCGCCAAGCTTCAGTGCAAGCGATTGCAGTTCCGCACGAGACAGATCGAGTGTCCAGAGGCGATTGAGTGCGAGTAGCGTGGTGGCCGCATCCGAACTGCCGCCGCCCAGTCCCGCTCCCATCGGCAGTCGCTTTTCGATCTCGATCTCGACGCCTTTGCGCGTGCCCGTGTACTGCTTGAGCAGCGTCGCGGCGCGCACGGTGAGGTCCTGCTCGGGCGGCACGCCTCGCACTTCGGTTTTACGCGTGATCTCGCCGTCTTCGCGCGCGGTGAAATGCAGTGTGTCGCCCCATGCGAGGAGCTGAAAGACGGTCTGCAGCGAGTGGTAGCCGTCAGGCCGGCGCCCCGTGATGTGCAGGAAAAGGTTCAGTTTGGCGGGCGCAAGGCAGCCGCGCAGCGAATCGGGTGTTTCGGTCATGGGAAAAGCGCAGGGCGCAGCTTACTGGTCGAGCACGAGCTTGATGTCGAGCGGCGGCTCTTCGCGGCTCAGGTTGACGCGCTTCACGCCGATGGCGGGTGCATCGGCATACGAGAGATAGTCGATGGTCCAGCCGTCCTGGCGGATTTGCTTGAGCCGCGAATCCTGCCCGGCGTCCTTTTCGGTCTGTGCGTGCGACGTGGGCGCGACGGACGGTTGCAGCCAATAGCGCAACCCTTCCACAGGCAGCGCGAAGCCGAGCGCGTTTTGCATCAGCGTCGATACGTTGTCTGCCGTAAGCGGTTGCCGGTTGGGCAATTCGAGCGTGGCGGCCGCGGGCGAAGACGTCACGATGGCGAGCGTCTGCCCGAACGGATTGAGCAACTGAAGCGTGACGGTGTCGCCGTTCTCGCGCCAGTCGAAGTTGCCGTACGCGTTGCGCGGCTGTCCGTTCTGGTCGACGTACTGCACGGCGAAGCGCCCGTGATACGCGCGGCTCGTTTGCGCGGTGACAGAGGTCGCCGCGTTCGAGGTCGACTCGGCGGGATGCGGCACGCTCGCGCATCCGGCAAGCGCGATGGCGAGCACGGCGGCGAAGCCCAAGGCACCACGCCGTGCAGCCTTGTAACCGCCGCCGGATGCACGAGGAAAACGGGAAGCGAAGCGATTGGCGTGACGGGATGAATGCATCAGAGATCGTTCACCTGAAAGCGCTTGAGCGTTTTCACGAGGGTGTCGTTATCGGGTTCGAGCTTGCGTGCGTCGCGCCACGTGGCGCGCGCTTCGTCCTGGGCGCCGCTCTTCCAGAGCACTTCGCCCAGATGAGCGCCGATTTCGGCATTCGGCTGCAACGTATAGGCCTTGCGCAGCAGCTTGATGGCATCCGACGTATCGCCGAGCCGGTATTTGACCCAGCCCACGCTGTCCATGATGAACGCGTCGTTGGGCGCGAGCGACGAGGCCTTCTCGATCAGCTTGTCCGCTTCCTGGAGGCGCTGGTTACGGTCGGCCAGCGAGTAGCCGAGCGCGTTGTACGCCTGCGGATTGTTGGGCTGTGTGCGGATCAGCCTGCGCAGTTGCGTTTCCATGACGTCGTAGTGCGCGTTCTTTTCTGCTGCCATCGCGTAGTCGTAGGTCAGATCCGGGTCGTCCGGAAATTGCTCCACCGCTTTGGCGAGTCGCGCTTCGGCTTCGGGGTAGCGCTTCGCGTCGAAGAGAATCGCGGCGTCCGTGCGCGCGATGAGCGCCTGATCGCGCGGGTCCGCAGCCTGAATGCCGGCGAGGAGCTTGCGCGCGTCGTCGGGCTTGCCCTGCTTTTCGAGCAGTTGCGCGCGCGTAACCTGCGCCGGAATGTACTGCTGGCTGTCGGGCTGAATGCGGTCGAGCCACTTCGCCGCGTCTGGCTCGTTCTTCTGCTCGAGCGCGAGTTGCGCGAGATAGATGTAGGCCTGGCCCGGGTCACCACCGGGCGTTTTTTCGGCCTGCTGCGCGTACTGCGTCAGATATGCCTGTGCTTCAGGGAATTTCTTCTGCTGGATGCTGATGAGCGCGAGCGCCATCAGCGGCGTGAGGTCGCCGCTGCTGTCCTTGCGCATGGTCTCGAACTGCTTGCGCGCGTCGTCGAGGCGGTCCGCTGCAAGGTACGTCTGCGCAAGCGCGAGCCTTCCGTCGTGCGACTTCGGATTCTGCTGAACATACTTCTCGAGTGACGCGATTGCTTCGTTGCGCTCGTCCGGACCCATCTGCGCAAGCATCAACGCGGCGGGCAGGTAGTCGGGGCGAATCGAGAGCGCGGTTTCGAGCGACTTGCGCGCACCGGGCACGTCGTCGGCGAGCAGTTGTTGCCGGCCGATGGCAAGTTGCGCCTCGGGCCGGCTCATGTCGTTCTTGAGCAGGTCCTTGAGCGTATTCAGTCCGCCCACGCGATTGGGGCCGCGCGAAAGCAGCAGTTGCAGCGAGAGAATTGCGCTGCCGCGATTCTCTTCCGACACGCGCGCAAGCTCGCGAGCGAGCAAAGGCTCAGCGTCCTCAGGACGGCCCGAGAGCACGAGCAGCGATGCATCGAGCTGCGCTGCGCGGTCCGACTCGGGTGCGTACTGCTGCCAGAGCTGCGCGGCGGCCAGGGCGTCCGACGGACTTTGCGCTGCGATGGCGATTTCGGTGGCACGTTGCGCCATGCGCGGGTCGTGCGTGTCGCGTGCGAGGGCGAGGTACGTCTGGTAAGCCGGCGCGGGCTGGTCGCGCTGCAGCGCGATTTCAGCTGCCAGCACCTGGAATACGATCTGGCTCGTCAGCGGAACGTCAGGCAGAGACTTTTGTTCCTCCGCAGTGGGCGCGCCGAGCATATCGGGCATTGCCGACGTGTCGCCCGTGTCCGGGGAAGGGGCCTGCGCGAACGCGGGGGCGGCGGCGAGCGTCCACGCCGCAACCACCGCGGCGCCAAGGAGGCTGCGGACCGAAACGGCCGGCGGCAGGTGGAGCTGAGGCAGGGCGTGCGCCCGGCGCTTCGCAAACAGCTTCACGAAAGACAGTTCCATGGAAATCCGTTCAATGTTTCGGACGATTGTAACGCGCTCGCTACAATAAGCGCACAATCGGCCACGCAGCCAGCAAACCACTTAGACATGCCAGAACTGCCGGAAGTTGAGGTTACCCGTCGGGGAATCGAGCCTTATGTCGCGGGCCGTCGCGTAGCACGCGTCGACGTGCGTACCGCCGCCCTGCGCTGGCCGGTTCCGGCTGGACTCGCCCGCCTTTTGAGGGGGCGCACCGTGCACAAGGTCGAACGGCGCGGCAAGTACCTGCTGTTCGAGATCGACGAAGGCTGGTTCATCGTACACCTCGGCATGACGGGCACGCTGCGAGTGCTGCGCAACCTCCCGCATCTGCCGGCTGCGGGCAAGCACGACCACATCGACTGGATCTTCGACGACTTCATTCTCCGGTTTCGCGATCCGCGGCGCTTCGGCGCTGTACTGTGGCACCCGCGGGAAGCGGGCGACGTGCTCGGTCATCCGCTGCTTGCGAACCTGGGCATCGAGCCGTTTACCCCGGCGTTTTCCGGCGCGCTGCTGCACCGGAAAACGCGTGGCCGCAAAGTTTCCGTCAAGCAGGCGCTGTTGGCCGGCGACATCGTGGTGGGCGTGGGCAACATCTACGCATCGGAGAGTCTCTTTCGCGCGGGCATTCGGCCCACTACGCCGGCGGGTCGCGTGTCGCTCGCGCGTTACGAACTGCTCGCGGATGCCATCAGAGCGACGCTCGCAGCGGCCATCGAGAAGGGCGGCAGTACGCTGCGCGACTTCGTGGGCAGCGACGGTGAGAGTGGCTACTTCCAGCTCGACTATTTCGTCTATGATCGCGCTGGCCAACCGTGCCGCGTGTGCGGCACGCCGGTCCGGCAGATCGTTCAAGGCCAGCGTTCCACCTACTATTGCCCGGTCTGCCAGCGCTGAGACCCGGCTTCGCTTTTCTCGCTTCCGCTCTTGTCATGCTCGCTCCCACTGTTCTTTCGTCGTCCGCGCAGCCCACGTACGACGCATTTTCCGCGCGACTCATCGCGTGGCAGCGTCAGCACGGCCGTCACGACCTGCCGTGGCAGAACACGCGCGATCCCTATCGCATCTGGCTGTCGGAGATCATGCTGCAGCAGACGCAGGTTTCCACGGTGATCCCGTATTACGCGCGTTTTCTGGATCGGTTTCCCGACGTGGCCGCGCTCGCCGCCGCACCGCTCGACGACGTGATGGCGCTGTGGGCCGGGCTCGGCTATTACTCGCGTGCGCGCAACCTGCATCGCTGCGCGCAGGTGGTCGTGGATGAGCACGGCGGCGTGTTTCCGGACAGCGTAGATGCGCTCGCGGAACTGCCCGGCATCGGGCGTTCGACGGCCGCGGCTATCGCATCGTTTGCATTCGGCGTACGGGCGACGATCCTCGACGGCAACGTGAAGCGCGTGCTCGCGCGCGTGTTCGGCGTGGAAGGGTTCCCGGGCGACAAGCGCGTGGAAACCGCGATGTGGTCGCTGGCCGAATCGCTGGTGCCGGGCGCCGAGGCAAGCGACGCCGACGTCACCGCCTACACCCAGGGCCTCATGGATCTGGGCGCGACGCTGTGCGTGCGCGGCAAGCCCGAATGCGCGCGCTGCCCGTTTGCCGACGACTGCGTTGCGAACACAACTGGCCGCCAGCGCGAGCTACCGGCGGCGCGGCCGAAGAAGACCGTGCCGACGCGCCGTACGTGGATGCTCGTGCTGATCGATGGCGATGCCGTAATGCTGGAGCGGCGTCCTCCAGCAGGCATTTGGGGCGGCCTGTGGAGCCTGCCCGAGGCGGTGAACGAAGCGGCACTCGCGGAGCGCGCCCGCGCGTTCGGTGCACGCGGCGCGGCGTCTGCGCTTGCGTCGCTCACGCACACGTTCACGCATTTCAGGCTCGACATCGAGCCGCGTGTGATCGAAATGGATCGCGTCGCGAGTGCCCAGCCTGCGGCCGGCGACGCTGAAACCGCCTGGGTCTCGCTGAGCGACATCGATTCGTATGGAGTGCCCGCGCCCGTGCGCAAGCTGTTGGACGGGTTGCGCGGATCGTTGCTGTAGCGGGTTGGCTCTCGCAGCGAACGCTATATGGCCTACAGCAATTGATGCTGCTGCATGTAGTGGTGCACGACGTCGATGCGTGCGCCGGCGTCCTGCAATTCCATGAGCTTCTGCCGCGCGCGCAGCGCAATGGGCAGCACTTCGGCGAGCCGGTTGGATACCCACGTCGGGTCGTCCAGGCGGAAGGGTTCGGCGAACGGCACGCTGTCCGTGTCTCGCTCGCGAATCGTTTCGATGATGCGCTCCAGCACCTCTGCGCATGCGCCGAATTTAGCGAGCCGGTCGGTGCCTTCCAGCGGGGCGTCGTCGCCGATAGGCTCGGCCATGCCGACCAGAAGCCCGCTTGCTTCCACCCGATGCGACAACAGCCGGAAACGCCGCGTGCCGCGTGCGCGTACCAGCAGCATGCCGAACGTCTCGACGTCGCATTGTTCGATCTCGGCAAGGCACCCTGTCGTTTCGGGGATGGAAGGCTCGTCCGGCTGAGCCACTTCGCCGCCGCTCTTCAGCAGGCAAACGCCGAACGGCGTGTTCTCGCGCAGACAGTTGCGCGCCATGTCCAGGTAACGCGCCTCGAAGATCTTGAGGGGCAGCAGGCCGTCGGGGAAGAGCACCGTGTGCAGCGGGAACAGCGGTAAATCGGCGAGTACGGCATTGGTAGAGGACATGGCGCAACGCTTTCGGTTGAGGCCGCGCGGCGCGGCCAGTTGGGCACGGCCAGTCAGGCACGGCTGTTAAGGCACGGCCAGTCAGGCAACGAGCTTCGACGATTCGCCCACATCGAGTGGCGCATCGCGGTGCCGCACGATAACGTTTGCTTCTTTCGCAAGACGCGCGGCGAGCGTCTCTGCGATGAATACCGAGCGATGCTGACCGCCCGTGCAGCCGATGGCGACGGTGAGGTAGCTGCGATTGTCCTCGCTGAAGCGCGGCAGCCACTTCACGAGGAACGCGTGGATGTCGTCGATCATTTCCCGCACGACGGGCAACGCGTTGAGGTAATCGATGACGGGCTGGTCCAGGCCGGTCAGCGGACGCAGCTCACGGTCGTAATACGGATTCGGCAGGGTGCGCACGTCGAACACGAAGTCCGCATCGAGCGGCACACCGCGTTTGAAACCGAACGACTCGAAGGTGAGCGCGAGACTGCTGCGTTCCTGCTCGACGAAGCGTTTCACCCAGGCGCGCAGCGCATTCGCGCGCAGATTGCTCGTATCGATCCGATGGCCGAATTCGGCCAGCCCCGCAACCAGTTCCCGTTCGTGCTCGATCGCTTCCTCGAGCGACGTGAGCAATCCGACGTCGGCGTCATGCAACGTGGAACCCGAGAGCGGGTGGCGTCGACGCGTTTCCGAGAACCGCTGGATCAGCGACTGCGTGCTGGCATTCAGGAACAGCACGCGAACATCGTGCTGGCGCGATAGGTCGCGGATCATCGCGGGCATTTCGTCGAGCGAAGCACTCGAACGGGCGTCGATGGCTACCGCGAGCTGCTCCTGGCCGTCGCTCGCTAGGTAGGCGGCGAGCTGCGGGAGAAAACGCGGCGGCAGATTATCGACGCAGTAATACCCCGCGTCTTCGAGCGCGTTCAACGCAACAGACTTGCCGGAGCCGGAGATGCCGGTGATCAGGATAATGCGCATGGGAGTGGGGAAACGGTTCGTTTCATCATAGCATCTGCCCCGCGCGCCTGCCCGGCCGGCGCGGCGCTACATCAGCTTGCCGGGGAACTGGCTGTCCGGGTCCTGCATGGCGAGGCGCTGGCGGTCCATGAAGTCGCGCAGCGTGTCGATGCCGCGCAGTTGCAGGATCGTGTTGCGCACGGCGGCTTCCACCAGCACCGCCAGGTTGCGGCCAGCGGCAACCTGAATCGTGACCTTGCTGATGGGCAGGCCGAGCACGTCGACCGTCTGGCTCTCCAGCGGCAGACGCTGAAATTCGCCGTCGGGGCGGCGCACCAGCTGGACGATCAGCTTCAGCTTCATTTTGCGACGCACCGCCGTTTCACCGAAGATCGTCTTGATGTCGAGCAGGCCGAGGCCGCGTACTTCGAGCAGATTCTGCAGCAGCGGCGGGCAGCGGCCTTCCACGAAGTCGGGGCCGAGCCGCACGAAGTCGACGGCGTCGTCTGCCACGAGCCCGTGGCCGCGGCTGATCAGCTCGAGGCCCAGTTCGCTTTTGCCGAGGCCCGAGTCGCCCGTGAGCAGCACGCCCATACCGAGGATGTCGAGGAATACGCCGTGCAGCGTGGCGCGCGGCGCGAGGATGCGCGACATGTAGAGGCGCAGGCTGTCGATTACCGCGGCCGCCGACATCGGCGTGGTGAAAAGCGGCGTGGACGAGCGGGTACAGCGCAGCACGAGTTCCGGCGGCGCGGCGACACCGCCGGCCACGACCAGGAACGGCGGCTCGAGGGCGATCAGCTCGGCCATGTGCCGCGAGCGGTCTTCGTCGGTCTGGCGCTGGTAGTAATTGACCTCCGCCTCGCCCAGCACCTGAATGCGGTTCGGGTGAATCAGGTTCAGGTGGCCCACGAGGTCGGCGCTCGATGTCGCGTTCACCACCGTTTCGGCCGAGAAACCGCGTTCCCAGCCTTCATGCCCCGTCAGCCAGCTGAGCTTCAGCGTGGCGGCGTTGTCGTCGAAGATGCTTTGGGCGTTGATGCTGGAGGTGTCCATGAATCCAAGACTCCAAGGTGGGCCGCTCGTCCGGCGTTCCGGAGCGAGGCTGCCCGGTGGGCGCATCGGATGGGGCGTACCTCAGCCGTGTTGCGCGGAGTGCGGCGTCGGGGGGAGAGCGGTCTTTCGCCGGGCGGGCCGGCCGCGATACGTCAAGGTTGCCACTGGGTGAGCAGGCGATGCAATGCTTCGCGGTCTTCTTCAGTGTGCAGACGCTCGCGCGTTTCCCGGTCCGAGAGCAACTGGGCGATTTCCGAGAGGATTTCCAGGTGTTGCTGCGTGGCCTGCTCCGGTACGAGCAGGAAGATCAGCAGCGAGACGGGCTGACCGTCCGGCGCCTCGAATGGAATGGGCGCCGCGAGGCGGACGAAGGCGGCGAGCGGCTGCTTGAGGCCCTTGATCCGTCCGTGCGGAATGGCCACGCCTTCACCGAGGCCAGTGGAGCCGAGGCGTTCGCGCGCAAACAGATTGTCGGTGACCGTGCTGCGGGCGATGCCGTTCTGGTTTTCGAAGATCAGGCCCGCTTGCTCGAAGACGCGTTTCTTGCTGGTGACGGAGAGTCCGACGACGACGTTCTCGAGTGGAAGAATTTTGGCTAAACGATTCATGTTGGCAGGCGAAAACGTGGCCTGGATGCTGCTCGCCGCGGCGGGTGATGGATATTCCATGTCTGACAGGATGCTCACGGCGAAGTGCGGCGAAGCCCTTTTTTGACAGGACTCCGGCGGAAATGCCCCGAAAGTGACCGAAACATTATAGAACAAGCATACATCGGCATGGTGCGATGCGCCATGCATTCCACCAGGGGCCGAAACCTGGTACTCTGCGCGGTCTTTTCGTTTGCGGTCATGGTGAACTCATGAAAAAACCGCCCGGTTTCGGGCGGTTTTTTCTGGTAGCCAGCCGGCCTTGCCGCAGCGGCATGTGCCGTGCCGCACTAACCTTATTGCGGCGGAACTTCGACGGGCGGCGTGGTGGCTTGATGCTTGATGGCCTCGTGCTGATGCCCCTGAACGCGGTCCTTGTGGCGCACGACCTGCCGGTCCAGCTTGTCGATCATGACGTCGATAGCCGCATACAGATCGCCGTTTGCACTTTCGATGAAGATGTCTTTGCCCTTCAGATGAAGACTGATTTCAACCTTCTGTCTCTTGTCCTTTTCCCTATGATTGTCGACCGAGAGGACCACATTGCCATCGATTACCTGATCGAAATGTCTTAGCACCCTGTCCAGTTTGGTGATCACGTATTCTCGCAACGCTGGCGTTACTTCGAGATGGTGTCCACTGATCTTCAGATTCATCGTGCTTCTCCAGGCTGATGGCCGCCGTGCGCGTTCGAATGCGGCGATACCGGTCGACTGCTGTCCGATTTACGCCGTCTCCCCGAGACTGACTACGGACGGGCCGCATCGGCCGGCCATCCCCGCCAACAGCGACGCGGCCGGAAAACGCCCGTCGCGGTAAGCAACGGGCTAAAGAGACTTGCGCAGGTTGACCGCTGGAATCTTGAGCGCCTCGCGATACTTCGCCACTGTGCGGCGCGCCACCACGAAGCCCTGTTCCGCCAGCAGTTCGGCTATGCGGCTGTCTGAGAGAGGGGATTTCGGGTTCTCTGCTCCTATCAGTTGCTTGATGAGCGCGCGTATGGCCGTTGATGAGGCCGCGCCTCCCGTATCCGTCGAAACGTGCGATCCAAAGAAGTACTTAAATTCAAGCGTCCCAAATGGGGTGAGCATGTACTTGCCGGTTGTCACACGCGAGACAGTTGACTCGTGTAAGCCCAGCGTATCAGCTATTTCCCGCAAAACCAAGGGGCGCATGGCAATTTCGCCGTGCACAAAAAAGTTCTTCTGACGCTCCACAATAGCCTGCGCAACACGCAGGATTGTTTCGAAGCGCTGCTGAATATTTTTGATCAACCAGCGCGCTTCCTGCAGTTGCTGGCGCAACGAGCCGCTGCCTGGGTCGCCGCGGTTGTTGCGCAGAATGTTCGCGTACAGATGATTGATGCGCAGCTTCGGCACCACCTCGGGATTCAGTTCGGCATGCCATCCTTGTGCGGTTTTCTTCACGATCACGTCGGGCACGACGTAGTCGGCCTCGGCCTTGCCGTAAGCAGCACCAGGGAATGGTTCGAGCGAGCGGATCAGTGCATGGGCATCGCGTAGTTCGTCGTCGCTTGCCTTCAGATGTTTGCGCAGACGCGTGAAGTCGCGTGCCGCCAGCAACTCGAGATGGTGCGCGACGATTTCGAGCGCGAGCGTGCGCGTGGGCGACGGATCGAGCCGAAGCAATTGCAGCTTCAGACATTCCGATGCCGAACGCGCACCGACGCCGGGTGGGTCGAAGCTTTGCAGCAACGCGAGGGCCGCGTTCA
The DNA here is from genome assembly GCF_034424375.1 of Paraburkholderia kururiensis. Taxonomy (NCBI): domain Bacteria; kingdom Pseudomonadati; phylum Pseudomonadota; class Betaproteobacteria; order Burkholderiales; family Burkholderiaceae; genus Paraburkholderia; species Paraburkholderia kururiensis. The sequence goes on from NZ_CP139965.1 coordinate 4,673,783, forward strand.
ATTCGTCGGCGTCCACTTCAAGCTCGGCCGGCATGTCGGCGAGGATTTCTTCACACGTTGCGGTGAGATAACCTTCGTCGTCGAGCGATTCGATGAGGAACGTGATGAGCGCACGGTCACGCTGGCTTGCCTGCGTGACGCGCAACTGCGCCATCAGATAGTCGCGCAGCGACGTGCTGGATTCGTGGATCTGCAGCGGTGGGAGGTCGTCGTCGTCGGATGCCGTGCCGGAGCGGCCATAGTCGTCGAGATTCCACTGCGACGCGTCGCCGTTGGCATCGCCGGCAAGGCCGTTGTATTCGTCGACGCTCGCCGGTTCGCCGCTTTCCGAACTCTCTGCCGAGGACGACGAAGAGGGTGCCGCGGACATCGGCTCGGGCGCCGAAGACGTGGGCGTTTGCGCGATCACGGAGCCGTCCGCTGCCACCCGCAAGGGGCTGGCGATCCAGTCGTCTTCGTTTTCGAGGAGGGGGTTCTGCGCGATCGCCGTCGCGACTTCCTGCTGCAATTCGAGCGTAGACAGCTGCAGCAGCCGGATGGACTGTTGCAGTTGAGGGGTCAGCGCAAGATGCTGCGACAGGCGAAGTTGGAGGCTGGCTTTCATGGCAATTTGAGATTCATTGTAAAGAGTTTGCCACGACCGCGATACCCGGCGACATACGCGAAAACGCGTGCCCAGATCTGGTGCGGCTGCGAGCGCGGCGCACGGCCGGCGAACGTAAGAATTGCTGCGCGCTGGCGCGCGGCGCATTCAACGCTAAAGGAGCGGGCCGGGTGGCGGCCTCGCGGAGAGCAAGCCGGCTGCGTGGCGTGTCGCCGTGCGCCGGTGCGTCTTGATGAAGCAGGTGGCAGAGCGAGCGCGGCGTAAGCGCTCGCTCTGCTGCCGTCCTGTGCCTACATGCGGAAGTGCTCGCCCAGATAAACGCGGCGCACGCTTTCGTTTTCGATGATGTCGCCCGGCGCGCCTGCTGCTAGCACGCTTCCGTCGCTGATGATGTACGCGTGGTCGCAGATGCCCAGCGTTTCGCGAACGTTGTGGTCCGTGATCAGCACGCCGATATTGCGCTGCTTCAGGAACTTCACGATCTTCTGAATTTCGAGCACCGCGATCGGGTCCACGCCCGCGAACGGTTCGTCGAGCAGAATGAAGGCCGGGTCCGTGGCGAGTGCGCGCGCAATTTCCACGCGTCGCCGCTCGCCGCCCGAGAGCGATAGCGCCGGGTTCTCGCGCAGATGCCCGATCTGCAACTCGTCGAGCAGCGCTTCCGTGCGCTCAGTGATCGCTTCCTTCGAGAGCCGCTTGCCAGCGCCGTCATGCTGAAGCTCGAGCACCGCGCGAATGTTCTGCTCGACGGTAAGCTTGCGAAATACCGACGCTTCCTGCGGCAGATACGACAGCCCGAGCGACGCGCGCTTATGGATGGGCAACAGGCTGATGGATTGGCCGTTCAGGTCGATCTCGCCGGCGTCGAGCGGCACGAGGCCCACGATCATATAGAACGACGTGGTCTTGCCCGCGCCGTTCGGGCCGAGCAGACCGACCACCTCGCCGCTCTTCACGTCGAGCGATACGTCTTTCACGACCGTGCGCGAGCCGTACCGCTTCTTGAGGTTGCGTACGACGAGCGAACTGCTGGTGCCCGCAGGCTGGCGGTTATGAAGGGGGCTCGCGTTCACTGCGGTGTTCCCTTCAACTGCGTCGACGGCACGAGCGTAGCGGAAGCGCCCGTGAGCGGTGCGGCACCGCCGTTACGCGGCGACAGCATGGCGCGCACGCGTCCTGTCGGATTGCCGGGGCCGGCCACGTCCTTGCCCGACTTCGCAGTATAGAAATCGTTCTGGCCGTCGTAGGTGATCACGCTGCCGTGCACCTGGTCCATCACCGTGGAGAGACCTTGCAGGCGGCGCACGGTTGCGCGCGTCGTGAGCGTGGTGAGGTCCTGCTTGCCGTCGTAGTCGATGCGCTCGGCGTCGCCGTCGATGTATTCGTCCACGCCGTCGCGCTTCTGGCGGAAGTACGCGAGGTTGTTGCCCGTCGACGTGCCCGTGGCGTACTGGTAGCCCTGCGGATCCTGATGTACCTCCACACGGTCGGCCTTGATCACGATCGTGCCTTTCGTGGCCACCACATGCCCTGTGAAGATGGTGACCTGCTTGAGGTCGTCGTACGTCATGTTGTCCGATTCGATGTTGAGCGGCTTGTCCTTGTCGGCGCGCTCGGCGTGTGCCGCGGGCACCACGCCGACGAGCGCGAGCACGAACGTCAGTGCCGCCAGCGCGGCAAAGCCGGTGCGGCGGACGCCGCCGGCCGCGCGATGGCCGGCTTCGAAACAGGGTAACGAGTGGTTCATGCAGTCGTGCCTGGAATGGATGACCCGGGCTGTCAGGAGGAGCCGCCGGAGTCGACCGGAGCAATCGAGCCGCGGACGTTGCCGAACAGCTGGATCACCCGGGTGACATTGTTGTAGTTCATGCCGTTGGTGGCCGTCATGACCGACTGGCCGCGCTGAAGTTTAACCGGCTTTTCAGTCAGGATCACATCGTCGTTGACCAGCACGCGGAAATGCTCGGAATCGGCCTGCATCTGCGGGTCGCCGGCGCCCGGGGCGCGCACGATGCGTGCGTGGTCGTACATGTCCACGATCGACGCGTCGCCGTTCACCGTACCGCGCTCCGCCGTGGCCGTGACGATCGGCTTGCCCGGCTGGAACGCGCGCACGGCCGGACTCGTGAGATCGCTGTTCTCGTCGTCTTCGTAATGGACGAGATGCGTGGCCGTGAGCCGGTATTGCGTGGCGCCCGACTGATCGAGTTCGGACACCGAGAAGTTGTCGGCGAAATAGTCCGGCGTGTGCGTCTTCGGGCGTTGTACGCTTTCGTTCGGCCGCGGCAGCGTTGCCTGCAGCAGCCACCATGTGATGCCGGCGAGCGCGGCCATGGCGACGACGGGAATCAGCGAGGTCCAGCGAAACGGCGCGTTCATTCGTGTGCCGCTCCGCAGGCGGCCGCCAGCATCGCTTCATAGCGATGCTGGGCGCGCAGCAGCGCGTCGCACACCTCGCGCACGGCGCCGTGACCGCCCCGCGCTTCGCTCACCCAGTGTGCGCGTGCAATCACTTCGGGGTGCGCGTTCGCGGGCGCGGCAACGAAGCCGCAGCGGAGCATCACCGCGAGGTCGGGCCAGTCGTCGCCCATGTAGCCGCAGTCCTCAGGCGGGATGCCCGTCTCTTTCAGCAGCCTGGCGAACGCCGTGAGCTTGTCTTCGATGCCTTGATGCACGTGCGTGATCTTGAGTTCCTCGGCACGGGACGCCACGATGCCCGAACGCCGCCCCGTGATGATGGCCGTTTCGATGCCGGCGCGCTGCAGCAGCTTGAGGCCGTGGCCGTCCATCGAGTTGAACGACTTCATGGTGTCGCCGTTCGCGGTGAACATCAGACTGCCGTCGGTGAGCACGCCGTCCACGTCGAAAATCATCAGCCGCACACGGCTGGCGCGTTCGGTGGCGGTAAGGGCGGAGACGGCCATCAGATCACCTTCTTCGAGAACAGATCGTGCATGTTGAGTGCGCCGATGAGCTTGCCGGCTTCATCGACCACGAGCATCTGATTGATCCGGTGGCGCTCCATCAGTTCCACGGCTTCCACGGCAAGGCGGTCGGCCGCGATGGTGCGCGGGCTGTGCGTCATGACCGAACCGATCGGCAGATCGCGGAAGTCGCCCACGCGTTCCAGCACGCGCCGCAGGTCGCCGTCCGTGAAAATGCCGAGCACGCGGTCCGTGTCGTCCACGATGGCCGTCATGCCCATGCGCTTGGCCGTGAGCTGGAACAGCGCATCGCGCACGGTGGCGCTTTGCGGCACCTTCGGAATCTGGTCGCCCGTGCGCATCACGTCGTGCACGTAGGTGAGCAGACGCCGGCCGAGCGCGCCGCCCGGATGCGAGCGGGCAAAGTCGTCGGCGCCGAAGCCGCGGGCGTCGAGCACGGCGACCGCGAGCGCATCGCCCAGCGCAAGCGCGGCCGTGGTGCTGGCCGTGGGCGCGAGATTGAGCGGGCAGGCTTCTTTCGATACCCCGGAGTTCAGGTGCACGTCGGCGAGCTTCGCGAGACTCGAACCCGGGCGGCCGGTTATGGCGATGAGCTTCGCGCCCAGCCGCTTGATGAGCGGCAAGATCGCGATCAACTCTTCGGATTCCCCTGAGTTGGACATCGCAATAAAGACATCGTCGGCAGTTACCATGCCGAGGTCGCCGTGGCTCGCTTCGGCGGGATGCACGAAGAACGCCGGCGTGCCGGTGGAGGCAAGCGTTGCCGCGAGTTTGCGCGCGATATGGCCTGACTTGCCGATGCCCGAAACGACCACGCGGCCACGGCAGCTGAGGATGAAATCGACCGCACCGACGAAGCCTTCGTCGAGCTGGTCGCGAAGCGAGCGCACGGCGTCAGCTTCGATGTCGAGCACGTCGCGAGCGAGCGCGAGTGCCCGATCGCCATTGATTTTCGCTATCATTCGCGGAGTATAGCAAAGGCGTTTGTTCGCCGCGCCGCGCGCCGACCGCGCGGCCGCTGCCTTCGCCGGCCGCTCGACCTTGTTGCGCCTGGGTCCCGCCGCAAGGCGTCCATGCCGCCGCGCAACGGTTCCGCTGACGAACGAGGACGCTTTTCACGATGATCTCCCCGCTGGAAATGACGCTGTTTCTGCTGCTGGCCTCAGTGGCGGGCGTCGTTCTCTTCCGTTATCTGAATCTGCCACCCATGCTCGGCTACCTCTCGGTCGGCATCGTGGTGGGCCCGCACGCCTTCGGTATCGTCCCGGATTCGCACGGCGCGCAGAACCTCGCCGAGTTCGGCGTGGTGTTCCTGATGTTTTCGATCGGGCTCGAGTTTTCGCTGGCGAAGCTGCGCTCCATGCGGCGCGCCGTGTTCGGGCTCGGCTTGCTGCAGGTGCTCGCGACCATTGCGATTGCCGTAGTGGTGGGCTTGGCGCTCGAGCGCTGGGTGCATATCACCTGGGAAGGGTGCGTCGCGCTGGGCGGCGCCATTGCGATGTCGTCCACGGCGATCGTGAGCAAGATGCTCGCGGAGCGGCTCGAACTGGAGTCCGCGCACGGCCGCAACATCATGGGCGTGCTGTTGTTCCAGGATCTGGCCGTGGTGCCGCTTCTCATCGTCATTGCCGCGTTCGGCGGCGGCTCGGCTTCGCTGGTGGAGTCGCTCGGGCTTGCCGCGGTGAAGATCGTGGTGGCGCTCGCGCTGCTGCTGATCGTCGGTCAGCGTTTCATGACGCGCTGGTTCAACGTGGTGGCGCGGCGGCGCTCGCAGGAACTGTTCGTGCTGAACCTGCTGCTTGTCACGCTCGGCGCGGCGTTCATCACGGACAAGTTCGGCCTCTCGCTCGCGCTGGGCGCCTTCATTGCCGGCATGCTGATTTCGGAGACGCCGTACCGGCATCAGGTGGAAGAAGACATCAAGCCGTTTCGCGACGTGCTGCTCGGGCTCTTCTTCGTGACTACCGGCATGCTGCTGGACCCGCGCGTGATCTGGGAGCATCCGTTGCTCGTGTTCGGCTTCCTGATCGTGCCGATGCTGCTGAAGGCGGTCATCATCACGGGGCTCGCGCGGCTCTTCGGCGCGCTGCCCGGCGTGGCGATGCGCACGGGGCTCGGGCTCGCGCAGGCCGGCGAATTCGGCTTCGTGCTGCTCAATCTGATACTCGACAAGCATCTCGTGGACGCCACGCTGCTGCAGGCCATCCTCGCCGCGATGCTGCTCTCGATGCTTGCTGCGCCGTTCGTCATCCAGAACGCCGACCGCATCGTGCTCAGGCTTTCGTCTACGGAATGGATGCAGCAGTCGTTGCAGATGACGCGCATCGCCACGCAAAGCCTCAAGCAGAGTGGGCACGTCATCATCTGCGGCTATGGACGGTCCGGCCAGAACCTCGCGCGCATGCTGGAACACGAGGGGCTCTCGTACGTCGCGCTCGACCTCGATCCCGACCGCGTGACGGCCGCTGCGGCGGCGGGCGAGTCGGTGGTGTTCGGCGACGCGGCCCGTCGTGAATCGCTCGTGGCCGCGGGCGTGCATCGCGCGGCGGCCATCGCGATCACCTACGCGAACACGCCTTCGGCGCTGCGCGTGCTGCACAACATCCACGAACTCGAACCGACGCTGCCCGTCATCGTGCGCACCGTCGACGACTCCGATCTCGAAAAGCTGCTCGCCTCGGGTGCGACCGAGGTGATTCCCGAGATCGTCGAAGGCAGCCTGATGCTGGCGTCGCACACGCTCGTGGTGATGGGCGTGCCGATGCGGCGCGTGGTGCGGCGGGTCGAGGAAATGCGCGATCAGCGCTACAGCCTGCTGCGCGGCTACTTCCACGGTGCCGACGACGCGGACGTGGACGACGGTCACGAGCAGGTGCGGCTACAATCGGTGCCGATCGACGCGAAGGCCGACGCCGTGGGCCGCACGCTCGCCGAGCTGGGCCTCGCGGACATGGGCGTCGAAGTGACGGCGATCCGCAGGCACGGCATTCGCGGCGTGGAACCCGACCCGTCGACGAAGCTGCGGGCGAGCGACATCGTCGTGCTGCGAGGATTACCCGAGCAACTGGCCGAAGCGGAAGAGCGCCTTTCGCGGCGGGGCCGGGCCGCCGCAGCCTGACAGCACGCATGCAGTCGCCGGAAACATCGCGAGCCGCCGTTGCCGGCGCTTCGAGCCGGCGCGGCACGCTGCCGGCGCGCCTTTGGCACCCGAACACTCACCATTGAATTGATCCACCGGGAGACATCATGTCCCAAGCGCCCGCGAACGCGCGGCTCGACGCAGCCCAGTTCGTCAAAGACCAGATCCGCACGGTGCCCGACTGGCCCCAGCCCGGCGTGCAGTTTCGCGACATCACGCCGCTTTTGCAGAGCGCAAAGGCGCTGCGCGTGCTGATCGACCTGTTCGTGCAGCGTTATATCGACGCGCGGCTCGACTACGTTGCCGGGCTGGACGCGCGCGGCTTCATCATCGGGCCGATTCTCGCGTACGAGCTGAACCTGGGCTTCATTCCCATTCGCAAGGTGGGCAAGCTGCCGTACCGCACGGTGTCGGAGTCGTATCAGCTCGAATACGGCGCGGCGACCGTGGAGATTCACGAGGACGCGTGCGGCGCGGGCGACCGCATCGTGATCGTGGACGACCTGATTGCGACCGGCGGCACGATGATGGCCGGCAAGAAGCTGCTGGAGCGGCTGGGCGCCGTGGTGGTGGAGGGCGCCGCGATCATCGATTTGCCTGACCTGGGCGGCTCGCAGCTCTTGCGTGCCGCCGGCCTGCCGCTCTACACCGTGACCGAATTCGGCGGCCACTGAGTTACCCGGCCGGGTTCGATCGGGTTACCGATTGAGCCCCGGCTGGTTCGCTGACGCGGGCGGTTCTGTTGCCTGCAGTTCATCCCCACCGCAATCGCTGCCGCCATCGGCCCGACGCTACGATCATGCCCAACTTCCTGCTCTTTCTCGCCACCTCGATCGCCATCACGCTGGCGCCCGGCCCCGACAACCTCCAGGTGCTGGCGCGCGGCATCTCGCAGGGCCGTGCGGCCGGGCTCGTCGCTGCTCTCGGTTTTGCGGCGGGCGTGACGTTCCACACCACGCTTGCGGCGCTGGGCGTTGCGGCGGTGCTGCGCTCGTCTCCGGTGGCGTTTCAGGTCATCAAGCTCGCGGGCGCCGCGTATCTGGTCTGGATCGGCATCAAGGCGCTGCGCAGCCAGGGGCTCGCCACGGCACACGAGCGGCCGCGCCAACCGCTCGCCACGATCTTCCGGCAGAGCGTGCTCGGCAACATGCTGAATCCGAAAGTGACGCTCTTCTTCGTGGTGTTCCTGCCGCAGTTCGTGGACATGCACGGCGCGCAGAGCGTCACGCTGCAAATGCTCGAACTCGGCGCGCTCTTCATGTTGCAGACCGTGGTGGTGTTCTCGGCGTTCGGCGTCTGCGCGGGCATGATCGGCACGTGGCTCAAACGCCGGCCACGCGTGGGCGTGTGGCTCGATCGCGTGGCGGGCGCCACTTTCATCGCGATCGGCATTCGCGTCGCGTTGCGCGACTGAGCAGGAGGTCGTCTATGAGCTTGCCGTGCATCGTCGCCGCGCGCCGCTTCGACCCGAACGCGCATCTGCCCTTCTATATCGGCGCGGAACGCGTGGGCTGGGTGCGTCGCACCGACGCGCCGCTGCTCGCACGCTGGCCGGACGTGTTCGAGATCGACACCGCGCGCATCGCCCTGTCGGCGGCGTTTTCCACGGTGGATCTGCGCAGCGCGGCGCTGGGTGCTGTCATCGGCGCGCTCGCGGCGGAAGGGCGCATTCCGGGCTGGCGCGACGAAACCTACGCGATCCGCAATGCGTTCGATGCCGCGCCGCTCGCCTATATCGAGCGCGCCGCCTCGCGCTTCTTCGGCACCATGACTTACGCGGTGCACCTGAACGGCGTCGTAGAATACGCGGCCGGCGCGCCGCAGCTCTGGATCGCCCGGCGCAGCGAAACCAAGGCGACCGATCCGGGCATGCTCGACAATGTCGTGGCGGGCGGCATCGGCTGGGGTTTCGGCATCGAGGCCACGATCGTGAAGGAGTGCTGGGAAGAGGCGGGTATTGGCGAGGACATCGCCGCGCAGGCCGCGCCGGGGCGCACGGTGCACGTGCTGCAATCGCTTCCCGAGGGCACGCAGGCCGAGCAGATCTTCGTCTACGACCTCGCGCTGCCCGCGGATTTCGCGCCGCTCAATCAGGATGGCGAAGTGGGCGAACATCGCCTCGCGCGCATTGACGAAGTGGCGCGCTGGATCGAAGAAGGCGCCATGACGGTGGATGCCAGTCTCGCGACGCTCGATTGCCTCTTGCGCCGCCGCTGGATCGATCCGGACGCATGCGCGGGTATCGACGCGTTGTTCGCGCCGCCGGCGCCCTGAACGCCGGACCGCGCCGCAGCGGCCCGCACGCCGCACAATCAGTCAGTTCAAAGCAACAGGAAAGGGGGGCACCGCGGTTATGTCGACCGAACACAGCTTCATTCTCAAATTGTCGTGCGCCGACAGGCCCGGCATCGTTCACGCGGTGTCCGGCTTCCTGTTCGAGCGCGGCGCCAACATTCTCGACTCCGCGCAATTCGGCGACAGCCGCACCGGCGATTTCTTCATGCGCGTGCACTTCCAGCAAGTGGGCGGCGACCCCGGGCTCGAAGCGCTGCGCGCCTCTTTCGATACGCTCGCCGCGCAGTTCGGCATGCGCTGGGAGGTGCACGACGCGTCGGTGAAGCCGCGCGTGGTGATCATGGTGTCGAAGATCGGCCACTGCCTGAACGACCTGCTGTTCCGCTACCGCACGGGGCAGCTGCCCATCGAGATTCCCGCCATCATCTCGAACCATAAGGACTTCTATCAGCTGGCTGCGAGCTACAACATTCCGTTCCATCACTTCCCGCTGACGTCCTCTGCGGACGAAGCGAAGTCCGCGCAGGAAGCGCGCGTGCTGCAAGTGATCGACGAGCATCAGGCCGACCTCGTCGTGCTCGCGCGCTACATGCAGATTCTGTCGCCGCAGTTGTGCGGGCGCCTCGCGGGCCGCGCAATCAACATCCACCACTCGTTCCTGCCGAGCTTCAAGGGTGCCAAGCCCTACTACCAGGCGTTCGACCGCGGCGTGAAGCTGATCGGCGCAACGGCGCACTACGTGACGACGGACCTCGACGAAGGCCCGATCATCGAGCAGGAAGTGGAGCGCGTGGACCACAGCATGACGCCGGAACAGCTCACGGCGATTGGGCGCGACGTGGAGTGCGTGACGCTCGCGCGTGCCGTGAAGTGGCACATCGAGCATCGCATCCTGCTGAACGGCAGCAGGACGGTGGTGTTTCGCTGATTGGACGCGGACACGGCGGCAGTGCGGGCCATCTAGCCGCGCCGCCGTGTCCCGATGCGGGCTAGACGAGCCGCAGATAGATGAGTTCGCGCTTGATGTACGCGTAGAACACGGGCGCTGCAATGACGCCCGGAATGCCGAACGCGGCTTCCATGATCAGCATCGCGACCAGCAGTTCCCACGCGCGCGCCTCGATCTGGCCGCCCACGATGCGCGCGTTCAGGAAGTATTCGAGCTTGTGAATCAGGATCAGGAACGCCAGCGACATGACGGCCGCCGGCAGGCTCACCGTGAGCGCAATGGCCACGATCACCGTGTTCGAAATCAGATTGCCGATCACCGGCAACAGGCCCACCACGAACGTGAAGACGACGAGCGTCTTGGAAAGCGGTAGCGGCGCGTGGACCACCGGCAGAATCAGCAGCAGATAGATGCCGGTGAACGTGGCGTTGATGGCCGAAATCTTCACCTGCGCGAACACGATGCGGCGGAACGCGTCGGCAAAGCGCGCGACGCGCGTGACGAAGGCTTTGGCAAGCGGCAGCCGCTGGCTATGCCGTTGAGCCCCCACGGCGATGATGGCGCCGATGATCATGCCGATCACCACGTGCCCGAAAATACGCGCCGCGCTCTTGCCGCCCTGCTGCAGGGTGCTCGCATGGGCTTGCATGAGCGCTGCGGCCTTCGCTTTCATCTGGTCGGTATCGACGGGCAGGTAGGCCGCAATGGCTTCCGGGATTCGGCCACGCGCCTGATCGATGAATTGCATCATCTGGTCGAGCACTTTTTGCACGCTCGGCACGTCGCTTTCGAAGTGTTCGATGATGCCGATCGTGATGCCCGTGAGCGCGCCCACGATCACCGTGGCGACCAGCACCACGGAGGCCCAGCGCGCCCGCTGGCTCGACATGCGGCGCTCGATGAGCGGCGCTATGGTGTGCACGAGTTGAAAGACGAGCATGCCGGCGAGCAGCGCGCCCAGCAGCTTCAGGTGAAGCACCGCCCACATCGCGAAGAGCGCGACGATGTAGCTGCCGATTTCCACCGCCGACAGCTTCGGCAGGCTCATGTCGCTCGTCAGTCTGACCGGGCGCGGGCGCAGGTCCTGCACTTGTCCTTCCTCGGACACCTCGTTGCGCTTGGCCATCGTTCCTTCACTCTCCAACCTCGGGTTTTCCCGCTGGGGGACTTCCCATTCATTTCGCGGCTGCAACCGCGGCCGGGCGCTTGAGCAGCGGCGCCAGATACCTGCCCGTGAAGCTCGCCTTCGACTTCGCCACCTGCTCCGGCGTGCCCTGGGCAATGATCTGGCCGCCGCCGGCGCCGCCTTCCGGACCCAGATCGATGACCCAGTCGGCGGTTTTGATGACATCGAGATTATGCTCGATGATAACGACCGTATTGCCCTGATCCCTTAGTCGGTGAATGACCTGGAGCAGCAGGGCGATGTCGTGGAAGTGCAGGCCGGTGGTCGGTTCGTCGAGGATATAGAGCGTGCGACCGGTGTCGCGCTTGCTCAGTTCCAGCGAAAGCTTGACGCGCTGGGCCTCGCCGCCCGAAAGCGTGGTGGCCGACTGGCCCAGGCGGATGTAGCCGAGGCCCACGTCGAGCAGCGTCTTCAGCTTGCGCGCTACCACCGGCACGGCCTTGAAGAACTCGTGCGCGTGCTCCACGGTCATGTCCAGCACTTCGCTGATGTTCTTGCCCTTGTAGAGCACTTCCAGCGTTTCGCGGTTGTAGCGCTTGCCGTGGCAGACGTCGCAGGGCACGTACACGTCGGGCAGGAAGTGCATTTCCACCTTCAGCACGCCGTCGCCCTGGCACGCCTCGCACCGCCCGCCCTTCACGTTGAACGAAAAACGGCCCGGGTCGTAGCCGCGCTCCTTGGCCGACGGCACGCCCGCGAACAGTTCGCGGATCGGCGTGAAGAGGCCCGTGTACGTGGCCGGGTTCGAGCGCGGCGTGCGACCGATCGGCGACTGGTCGACGTTGATGACCTTGTCGAAATGTTCGAGGCCCTCGATCGCCTCGTAAGGCGCCGGTTCCGTCGACGAGCCGTACAGGTGCTGCGCCACGGCCTGATACAGCGTGTCGTTGATGAGCGTGGACTTGCCCGAGCCGGACACGCCGGTCACGCAGGTGAGGAGGCCCACCGGCAGATCGAGCGTGACGTGCTTCAGATTGTTGCCGTAAGCCTCGATGATGCGCAGGTGGCGCTCGTCCGGGTCGCGCCGTTCGTCGGGATACTCGATGCGGCGCGTGCCCGAGAGGTACTGGCCCGTGAGCGAGGCCGCGTCCGCCTCGACCTGCTGCGGCGTGCCCTGCGTGATGATCATGCCGCCGTGCTCGCCCGCGCCGGGGCCCATGTCCACGACGTAGTCGGCCATGCGGATCATGTCTTCGTCGTGCTCCACGACGATCACGGAGTTGCCGAGGTCGCGCAGGTGCTTGAGCGTGGAGATGAGCCGGTCGTTGTCGCGCTGGTGCAGGCCGATGGAGGGCTCGTCGAGCACGTACATCACGCCGGTGAGTCCCGAGCCGATCTGCGAGGCGAGCCGGATGCGCTGCGCCTCGCCGCCCGAGAGCGTTTCCGCGCTGCGTTCGAGCGACAGGTAGTCGAGCCCGACGTTGTTGAGGAACATGAGCCGCGCGACGATTTCCTTGATGACCTTGTCGGCGATCTCGCGCTTCGCGCCTTCGAGGCGCAGCGTCTGGAAATAACCGAGCGAGTCGCGCAGCGGCCAGCCGCTCACTTCATAGATGGCGCGGGCGTCTTCGCCGGCACCGATGCGCACGAAGCGCGCCTCGCGGCGCAGCCGTGTGCCTTCGCAGGCGGGGCACGCCTGGTTGTTCTGGTATTTCGCCAGCTCCTCGCGCACGGCGACCGAATCCGTTTCGCGGTAGCGCCGCTCCAGGTTCGGAATGATCCCCTCGAACACGTGCTCGCGCACCGACGTGCGGCCGCGCTCGTTGATGTACGAGAACGGAATGGCCTGCTTGCCGGAGCCGTACAGCAAGATCTTGCGGATCTTCTCGGGCAGGTCTTCGAACGGCGTGTCGATTTCGAACTCGTAGAACGCCGCGAGGCTTTGCAGCATCTGGAAGTAGAACTGGTTGCGCCGGTCCCAGCCCTTCACCGCGCCCGCCGCCAGCGAGAGCGAGGGATGCGCCACCACCCGCTTCGGGTCGAAGAACGTGATCTGGCCCAGGCCGTCGCATTCCGGGCACGCGCCCATCGGGTTGTTGAACGAGAACAGGCGCGGCTCCAGCTCCTGGAGCGAGTACGAGCAGATCGGGCAGGCGAACTTCGAGCTGAACAGGTGCTCGCGATCCGTATCCATTTCGAGCGCGATGGCGCGCCCGTCCGCGAGACGCAGCGCCGTTTCGAACGATTCGGCGAGACGCTGCTTCATGTCGGGGCGCACCTTGAGGCGGTCCACCACCACGTCGATGCTGTGCCGGTCGTTCTTCTTGAGCTTGGGCAGCGAATCTACGTCGTAGATCTTCGCCTCGCCCTCGTTGGCGGTGCCGCCGCCCGAGCGCACGCGGAACCGCACGAAGCCCTGCGCCTGCATCTCGTCGAAGAGTTCGGTGTGTTCGCCCTTGCGGTTGGCCACCACGGGCGCGAGGATCATGAGCCGGGTTTCTTCCGGCAACGCGAGCGCGGCGTCCACCATCTGCGAGACGCTTTGCGCCTCGAGCGGAATTTCGTGGTCCGGGCAGTAGGGCGTGCCGACGCGCGCGTACAGCAGCCGCAGGTAGTCGTGGATTTCCGTCACCGTGCCCACCGTGGAGCGCGGATTGTGCGACGTAGCCTTCTGCTCGATCGAAATGGCGGGGGAGAGTCCCTCGATCAGATCGACGTCCGGCTTCTCCATCAGTTGCAGGAACTGCCGTGCGTAAGCCGACAGACTCTCGACGTAGCGGCGCTGGCCTTCCGCGTAGAGCGTGTCGAACGCGAGCGACGACTTGCCCGAGCCCGAAAGCCCCGTGATCACGACGAGCTTGTGGCGCGGCAGATCGAGATTGACGTTTTTCAGGTTGTGGGTACGGGCCCCACGGATACGGATTTGTTCCATGAACCTGCGGGAGAAGGGAAGGCTAAACCTGCTACTATAGCGACTTTTCCAGACCGCCGTTACGGCTTGCTGACAGCCTGCAGGCGCGCCGTTGCGCTCTCCCGATGTCCAATCCGTCTGCCACTTCCTCGCGCATGAGCGCGCCCGAACTGCGGGCCACCGTGTCGCTCGCAGCCATCTTCGCGCTGCGCATGCTCGGGCTTTTCATGATCATGCCGGTGTTTTCGATCTACGCGAAAACGATCCCCGGCGGCGACAACGTGCTGCTCGTCGGCATCGCGCTGGGCGCGTATGGCGCGACGCAATCCCTGCTCTACATTTTCTACGGCTGGGTCTCCGACCGCGTGGGCCGCAAGCCCGTGATCGCGACCGGCCTCGCCATCTTCGCGGTAGGCAGCTTCGTGGCCGCGTTCGGACACGACATTGCGTGGGTGATCGTCGGGCGCGTGATCCAGGGAATGGGTGCCATATCGTCCGCAGTGATCGCGTTTATTGCCGACCTCACCGCCGAGGAGCACCGCACCAAGGCCATGGCGATGGTGGGCGGCAGCATTGGCGTTTCGTTTGCCGTGGCCATTGTCGGCGCGCCTATCGTGTTTCACTGGGTGGGCATGAGCGGGCTTTTCTCGCTGGTGGGCGTGTTCTCGATACTCGCGATCGGCGTGGTGCTCTGGGTCGTGCCGGATGCCCCCAAGCCCGTGCACGTGCGCGCGCCGTTCGCCGAAGTGCTGCGCAACGTCGAGCTGCTGCGACTGAATTTCGGCGTGCTGGTGCTGCATGCCACGCAGACCGCGCTCTTTCTCGTCGTGCCGCGCATCCTGGAAGCGGGCGGCCTGCCCGTAGCCTCGCACTGGAAGGTCTACCTGCCCGTCATGGGCCTTGCCTTCGTGATGATGGTGCCCGCCATCATCGCCGCCGAGAAGCGCGGCAAGATGAAGGCCGTGCTGCTTTCCGCTATCGCCCTTATCCTGATCGGCCAGCTGTTACTTGGCGCTGCACCGCATACCATTCTGGCTGTGACCGCGATTCTGTTCGTGTACTTCCTCGGCTTCAACATTCTCGAGGCGTCGCAACCGTCGCTGGTTTCGAAACTGGCGCCGGGCAACCGCAAGGGTGCCGCGGCCGGGGTCTACAACACCACGCAGTCCATCGGGCTCGCGCTCGGCGGCATGCTGGGCGGCTGGCTGCTGAAGTCGAGCGGACAAAGCGCCGTGTTTTTTGCCTGCTCGGGGCTCGTATTGTGCTGGCTTATAATCGCCGCCAATATGAAGGCGCCGCCGCGCAGGGCGTGACAGGCCGGCGCCACAATCTATATTGAGCACACAGGGCGGCGATCGCGCACAGCGCGGTGGCAGGTTCGCCTGAAGCGGGCCTGCCGCGGCGCCGCTTCGCGCAGGACCGTCCGCGCAACACTCTCGCACAGCGCCGCCTGCAACGGAATCAACAGGAGAAACACATGGCATCCGTGAACAAGGTCATTCTCGTCGGCAATCTCGGCGCCGATCCCGAAGTACGCTATCTGCCGAGTGGCGACGCGGTGGCGAACATCCGGCTTGCCACGACGGACCGCTATAAGGACCGCGCCAGCGGCGAAATGAAGGAAGCCACCGAATGGCATCGCGTGGCGTTCTTCGGGCGGCTTGCTGAAATCGTGTCGGAGTACCTGAAGAAGGGCTCGTCCGTGTACATCGAGGGCCGCATCCGCACGCGCAAGTGGCAGGCCCAGGACGGCACCGACCGGTACTCGACCGAAATCGTGGCCGACCAGATGCAGATGCTGGGCGGCCGCGGCGGCGCCTCGATGGGTGGCGACGACGGCGGCTATCGTGAGCCGGCCGAACGCAGCGGCGGCGGTGGCGGCGGCCGTGCGACCGGTGGGGGCGCCCCGCGTGGCGGCAGTCAAGGCGGCGGCGCGGGCCGGTCGAACGCGCCGGCGGGCGGCGGGTTCGACGAGATGGATGACGATATTCCGTTCTGACGTCCCGTAACCAACCGCAGTAAAGATCAACCCCGCCCTGATGGCGGGGTTTTCTTTTGTGCCCGCAGTCGGATTGACTCGACGTAAGCCGTGCTGCCCGAGCGCTTGCCGGCCTCACGCCCGCCCCGTCATCTCCGGCGCAATCGACGCGTGGTTCAACAGGCCCACGAGCGCCACCCCGCCCACCACGTTGCCGAGCAACG
Organism: Paraburkholderia kururiensis; assembly: GCF_034424375.1. Taxonomy (NCBI): domain Bacteria; kingdom Pseudomonadati; phylum Pseudomonadota; class Betaproteobacteria; order Burkholderiales; family Burkholderiaceae; genus Paraburkholderia; species Paraburkholderia kururiensis. The sequence goes on from NZ_CP139965.1 coordinate 4,689,954, forward strand.
TCGGCGCGAAAAATCGCAGCAGATAATCCGGCACTCCCGCGTTGCCGCGCAGAACGGCGTACGCCGCTTCGACGGATCCCGCTATCACGTGCGAAAGCCCGCACACGGCGACCACGTACGTGAGCAGCGCGACGATCAGCACCGCCGCGGACCGCGCATTCGGCAGTAGCCACACCATCAGCGCAATCAGCCAGCCGGCCAGCACCGCTTTCAACGTGGTCGTGGCGAACGCCGACTCGAACGGCGCCTGTCCGAGCTTGTCGAGCATGGGTGCGAGCTTGAGCGTGAAAGGCGTCGGCAGCGTGAGGATGGCGGCGAACATCCACGTGCCGGCCAGATTGGCGGCGAGCACGATGGCCCATAGACGCAGCGCGGCTGCCGCGGTGCCCAGGTCACGGCGCGTCAGTACCGGCAGCACCACGGTCAACGTGCTCTCGGTGAACAGTTGCTGGCGCCCCAGCACGACGATGATGAAGCCGACGCAATAGCCGGCCGCGCCGATCAGCGAGACGCTGTCGTCTCCCGGCGACGCCTTGGTTTCGAGCACCGCTTGCGTCAAGAACGAAAAGCCCATCGAAAGCCCCGCAGCCAGCGCGGACCACAGCAGCGCGAGCGGCTTGCGGCCCAATGCGGTCTCCCCTTCCTCGCGGATGATTTCGTGGATGACGAGCGCCCGCGGCGAACTGTGCACGGACGCCTGGTCGCGCTCCTTGTCGTCCAGATGCGGAGATTCCCGTCCCGCGGCTTGACCGTCGGTCTTGTGGTTTTCCTTCGGTTCGCTAGTCATCTCGTTGATGCTCCAGGTTCATTGGCCGTGGTTCATGCCGGCTGCCTGCGGACCGCATGACGCGTGCCAGGGTCGGAACCGCGGTGCGAACGCATGCGGCCCTCGCTGCGGTCAGAACGAGGCGGCCTAATATGCGCAATTGACATTTCGTCATAAACCGCCAAAATGTCACTCATGACGCGACCATCCACGCGAACCCGCAAAGCGGCCCCAAGCAAACGCTCGGGCACGCACGGCACCGAACGCGAAAACGCCCTGCTTCTGCGCGAAGGCGCGAAGATCGTCGAAGCGTTGGGCCGCACGCTCGCGCCTCTTGTCGAGGTGGTGCTGCACGACCTCACGCGTCCCGAACATGCGGTGGTGGCCATCGCGAACAATCTGTCCGGCCGCGAGCCCGGTGACGCCGTGACCGAACTCGGCCTCGCGCGCATCACGAATCCCGACTTTCCCGAAGTCGTTCAGAACTACGCGAACCGCTTCCCGGATGGGCGACCGGCGAAGAGCACTTCGATCGGACTCAAGAACAGCGCCGGCGAGTACGTGGCGGCGATCTGCCTGAACATGGACATCTCGTTGATCGGCGCCGTGACGGCCGGTCTCGGCCAGTTGATGCAGACCGACAGCGCCGCCGCGCCGGTCGGTGAGTCGCTGGCGCCGCGGCGCGTGGAAGACGTGCGCGCCGCGCTCGAGCGGTTTGCCGCCGCGCGCAACACGACGCCCATGGGCATGACGCTCGCCCAGCGCCGCGACGCCCTGCGCGAGCTTGCCGCCAGCGGCCTGCTGAACCTGCGTCACGCGTACGCCGAAGTCGCGCAGACGCTCGGCGTGGCGCGCTCCACCGTCTACACCTATTTGCCCACGGAACCACGATCATGACCGCGCTGCCCATTTCGTTCGACGACGTTGCCGCCGCCCACGCACGCCTGCGCGGCGTCGCACATCGCACGCCGGTGCTCACGTCGTCCACGGCGAACGCGCTGAGCGGCGCGCAGCTGTACTTCAAGTGCGAAAACTTCCAGCGCATGGGCGCGTTCAAGTTCCGCGGCGCCTACAACTCGATCGCGCAGTTCACGCCCGAGCAGAAGGCGGGCGGCGTCATCACGTTTTCGTCGGGCAATCATGCGCAGGCCATCGCACTCTCAGCGAAGCTGCTGGGCGTGAAGGCGGTGATCGTGATGCCCGAGGACGCGCCCGCCGTGAAGGTGGCGGCCACGCGCGGCTACGGCGGCGAGGTGGTGTTCTACAACCGCTATACCGAAGACCGCGAGGCGCTGGGGCGGCGTCTCGCGGCGGAGCGCGGTCTCACGTTGATCCCGCCGTACGACCATCCGCACGTCATGGCGGGGCAGGGTACGGCGGCCAAGGAGTTGATCGAGGACGTGGGCGAGCTGGACCTGCTGCTGGTGTGCCTGGGCGGTGGCGGGTTGCTGTCGGGCTGCGCCGTGGCGGCGCGTGCGCTGAGTCCGCGCTGCACGATCGTCGGCGTGGAGCCCGAAGCCGGCAACGACGGGCAGCGCAGTCTGCGCAGCGGCGAGATCGTCCATATCGATACGCCGAAGACGATCGCCGACGGTGCCCAGACCCAGCATCTCGGCCAATACACGTTCGCGGTGATCCGCCAACTCGTGGACGACATCGCGACGGTGAGCGACGCGGAGCTTGTCGAAACGATGAAGTTCTTCGCGAGCCGCATGAAGATCGTGGTGGAGCCGACTGGTTGTCTCGCGGCGGCCGCGGCGCTGCAAGGCAAAGTGGACGTGAAGGGCAAGCGCGTGGGCGTGATCGTGTCGGGCGGCAATGTCGATCTGATGCGCTTTGCCGGGTTGGTGAACGGCGCGCAGAAGTGAATGGCACGGCGTGGGCCTTCGGTGTTCCTTCCGACACGCGCGACACACGCCATCACGTCCCGCCGCCTTCAGCTTGTGGACGCCGGAGCCCCACGCTCGCCGCTACGCCAGCAATTCCCTGAGCACTGTGCGCGCGTTCGCCACCCGTTCGCTCTCGCCGGGGCGCGCCGGCAGCAGATGAAACTCCACCGCAGGAAGCGTCGGTAAGTCCACGCGCTTGCCGCACGCCACGAGCCCTGCGCCGACCGACGACTCGTTCAGGCACGAGATGCCCAGCCCGGCCTTCAGCGCGAGCTGCAGTCCCGCGACACCCGACGCCGAATGCGAGATGAGGTACGGCACCTTGCGCTCCTCGAGCAGCTTCACGACGTAGCGCTGCAACTGACACGTGGCGGGCAGCAGCACCAGCCGGTACGGCGACTCCATGCGCCGCGTGTCCATATCGGCCGACGCCGCCCAGACCAGCTTCTCGCGCCGCACGACGGTGCTGCCCCTGGCGACTTTCGCGAGTTTCGACGTGCCGCTCGCGCCGCGTGCCGTCGTGCGTCCCGCGGGTGCCACGATGCGCAGCGAGAGACCGATGTCGAACGTGTTGTCGTCGGCGCTGCTGTCGATCACGGCGCTCGGCAGTACGGTGACGTGCAGCTTCAGCCGCGGATGCTGTTCCGAAAAGCGCCTCAGCACGAGCGCGATTTCGTGCGGCCGGTAGTAGTCGGTGATCGCGATGCGAAGCTCGCCGTCCAGGGCGCGGCCTTGCATGTCGTCGAAGGCCGCTTCGGAGAGCGCGAGGATCCGCTCGGCGTGAGCGAGCAGCTTCACGCCGGCCGGCGTCGCAACTACGCCCTGTTTGCTGCGCACGAAGAGCGGCTGGCCGACGCGGTCTTCGAGCTTCTTCAACTGTTCGCTCACCGACGACTGCGAGAGGAAGATCCGCTCGGCCGCTGCCGAAACGCTGCCCGCTTCTGCCACCGCGACGAGCGTACGCAACTGGGCGAAGTCGAAACCACGCAGATTCATGATTCGGTTTATCCGATGGAAGTGATCTCATTTTCCCGCTTTTCCGATGGGTCGTCCATCCGTACGATGCCTCCATTCGATCTTGCTGGATCACGGGAGGCAGGCATGAACGGCAACCTGGCGCGCGGCGCGGCAAGCGGGCGCAATCATCGGTGGAAGGTATTGGGTGTGGGCTTTGCGGCTAACGCGAGCTTCGCGGCGGCGTTCTCGGGCATTCCGACCACGGCCGTGTTGCTGCGCGGCGCGTATGGCATCGGCAATGGCGGGCTGGGGCTCGTGCTCGGCATGCTGGGCCTTGGCATCGCGCTGAGCGAGTTGCCGTGGGGTTTGCTCACGGACCGCTGGGGCGACCGTCGTGTGCTGCTGCTCGGGTTGGGCGGCACGGCGGCGGCGCTCGTGGGCATGGCGCTGTTTGTCGTGCCGCGTGCGGACCACGTGCCGGCTCTTGTCACGCTCGCCGCGGGACTACTCCTTGTCGGATTGCTGGGCGGCAGCGTGAACGGATCGAGTGGGCGCGCCGTCATGGCCTGGTTCAAGGAAGGCGAGCGTGGCCTCGCCATGAGCATCCGGCAGACAGCGGTACCCGCAGGCGGCGGCCTGGGTGCGCTGATGCTGCCTGCGCTGGCCACGTCGTATGGGTTCGCGGCGGTCTATGGCGTGCTCGCCGTGCTGTGCGCGGTGACGGCGGGCTTTGCGTGGCGTTGGTTGTACGAGCCGGAGCATGCGGCGGGCGGCGCTGCGTCGACGCGTACCGGTGGCCAGATTCCAGCGACTCCGTCGACGAATTCTCCGGCAAGCGCCCACGCGCCGAAGACGCCGCTTCGCCCCCATCCTGCTCACGCGCGTGCCGCTGCGAGTCCGCTGCGCGACCCCGCCATCTGGCGCGTGACGCTCGGCATCGCGGCGCTCTGCGTGCCGCAGCTCGCGGTCGTGACCTTCGCAGCGGTCTTTCTGCACGACTTCAGTCATGCGGGCGTCGTGGCCATCAGCGTGACGATGGCCGCCGTGCAGACGGGCGCCGCTGTCATGCGCGTCTGGAGCGGGCGCTGGACCGATCGTCACGGCAACCGTCGCGGCTACATGCGGGCGTGCAGCCTGCTGACCGCGGCGCTCTTCGCCTTGCTCGCGGCGATGACGCTCGCCGTGCCGCATGCGGGTTCAACGGCGATCGCGTTGTTCGCCGTCGCGATTGTGCTGGGCGGCGTGAGCGCATCGGCCTGGCACGGTGTGGCTTATACAGAACTCGCGACACTCGCCGGCACGCAACGAGCCGGCACGGCGCTGGCGATGGGCAACACCGGCGCCTTCACGACGTTGTTCCTCACGCCGCTGGCCATTCCGCCGCTGCTCGCGGTGGGTTCGTGGACCGCCGTCTGGGCTGCGGCGAGCGTGTGCGCGCTCCTCGCCTTGCCGGTATTTCCGCGAGCGCATCGCGTGAAGATGGGCGCGGTGAGCGCGGCGAATTGATCCCACGAATCGGCTGATGCCTCTTTCGCCAACGAGGTGGCCGACGAGGTCGCACGTCGAGGTGGCCGACGCGAATGTGCAGGCGAAAAAAAACGCGGCCGAAGCCGCGTTCAAGCTTGGAGACCCTTCAATGAAGAGTCACTTCTCGCAGGAAGAAGCGTAGTCGTTCGAGCGACGAAAATCGAGAACAAATCCGACAAGGAACTGTTCAAAAATATTGCGAGAATCGCGGCCGTCAGTGGGAGGGATGAGGCGGCCGGCACGGCGGCGCAGCGGATTTTGCACTAGCATGTGGCAGGCGTCGCGAGGGCGCCGTCCCAATGTGACCTGGTGGTGATGTCGCATCGGACAGAATTGCCGAATCCGGAGAAGAACATGAAAGTGCTTCGCACATTGAAGGTCGCTGTCGCGCTGTGCGCCTTGATCTCGGGCGCCGCATTTGCCGATACCGTCGCGTTGAGGGCGGACCTCGAACCGTCCAGTGAAGTGCCGCCGCGTGTGAGTCATGGGCACGGCATGCTGGACGCGACGTTCGATACATCGACGAAAAAGCTGCAATGGACGGCGACTTACGAGGGACTTTCCAGCCCGGTCACGGCCGCACACTTCCACGGTCCCGCGCCCGTGGGGCAGAACGCCAAGGTGCAGGTGCCGGTGGAGAAACAGTCGCTCGCGAGTCCCATCAAGGGCGCCGCCACGCTCACCGAACAGCAGGTGACGGACCTCATGGCGGGGCAGTGGTACTTCAACGTCCATACCGCGCAGAACCCGAGCGGCGAGATTCGCGGCCAGGTGCGGCCGACCAACTGAGCGCGGCGGCTGCCGCGGCACGTCGGATGTTTCGGCACATGCCGATGAGCGGTCAGAGCCGCTAGAGCGTTCAATCGATTCGCCTCGCCGCTGCTCCCGCTTACCATGAGCGGTTTATCGACCATGGAGCCCATACCGATGAGCTGGCAAAGTGCACTCGCGTGCTGGGTGCTGCGCAGGCAGTTTCGTCCCGAGACGCTCAAGCCGTCCATCAACGTGCGGCGCGCCCGTGCCCGCACTGAAAAGCGCGCGTGGTCGCCGCGCGTGCCGCCCGGCTGGCACCTGCGCGAACAGTACGGCGCCACGCACGCGCCGCTCATGGGCGAATGGCTCGAGCGTCGCGCGAACGCGGTTTCGTCGAACACGTCAGGCGCCAACGCGGCAACCTCTCATGTGGCGACGCGCACCATTCTGTACCTGCACGGCGGCGGCTATTACTTCTGCTCGCCGCAGACGCACCGCGCCATCGTGTTCGGCCTTGCCGTTCGCGCCGATGCACGCGCCTTCTCGCTCGACTATCGCCTTGCGCCCGAGCATCCGTTTCCCGCTGCACTCGACGACGCGCTCGCTGCGTATCGCCGGTTGATTGCGGACGGCACGCCGCCGCAGTCCATCGTGATCGCCGGAGACTCGGCGGGCGGCGGACTCGCGCTCGCCACGCTGGTGGCGTTGCGCGATGCCGGCGACGCCTTGCCCGCAGGCGGCGTCCTCTTCTCTCCGTGGACGGATCTCGCCGCAACCGGCGCGACGCTGCGCTCCAACGACGGCGTCGACCCGATGTTCGCCGGCGCCGCGATTGCGCGCGCGGCGAAGATCTACCTGGGCGAGACCGAGCCGACGCACCCCTACGCGTCGCCGCTCTATGCGGATCTGCACGGCCTGCCGCCGCTCTTCATGCAGGCGGGCAGCACGGAAGTGTTGCTCGACGACACGCGGCGCGTTGCCGACAAGGCACGCGCCGCGGGCGTGGAAGTGGAACTGCACATCTGGCCGAAGATGCCGCACGTGTGGCCCATCTTCGCGCCGTTTCTACCGGAGTCGCGCCGCGCGCTGGACGACGCGGCGCGCTTCGTGCGCCGCATCACGCACGCACACGCCGATCAGGCGAGCGAGATGTCGATGGTCTGATACGCCGCCTTCACCGCCTCTTCGCCGTACTTGCGCTCCAGCCGCCGCACGGTGAAGTGGCCGTGCGCGACCTGCTGGAAGTGATCGATGAACACGGTGTTGACCATCGCGCCTAGCACCGCGCCGATCGCCGGGATCGATTTGGCGGCTACCTGCTCGCTCACCTGCACCGAAAAGCGCGCCGCGATGGCGTTGACGAGGCGCACCAGTGCCGCCGAGCCATGCGCCGTGATGCCCTTCGACGCGATCTCCGACGAAGCCTTCGACACCGCCTGAGCAAGCGCGCCGCGCATGATGAAGTAGCCGAGGTCGGCTTCGTCGTCGGTGCTCGAATGGCTGCCCATGCCGAGCACCGCGAGGCATTGCAGCTGGGCGTCGGTCGAATTGAGGTCTTCGCCTTCGCTGCGCGCCACGTCGCAGATCGAGCGGAACATCAGCGTGGTGGTGACCGGCAACTCGACCGGCAGCGCGAACAGCCCGAACGCCCCACCCGCGGCGCCCGTGGTGGCCACGGCGAACTTGTGGAGCAGGTTGCCGGGTTTCTCGGGCATGGCCGGCGGCAAAGCCGCCGCACCGGTTTCGCCCGAGCCGACGTGGACTGCGAGGTGGCCCGCTCCATGCCCCGGCTTGCGCAGCGTCTTCAACGCGATCTGCAGACATTTGCGCAGCGCCGACTGCGTCGCTTCCGCCACCTTCTGGTTGGCGACGGCGGGCAGCCGCAGCATGACTTTCTCCAAAGGCGCACCGACAATCGCCGCCAGCTTCATGGTGAGCGGCGGACTTTCAAGCTCGTGCTTCGCGCGCGCCAGCGCAGCCATGTCGTCGGCGGAAAGTGCTTGCGCCGACGCGGTGGGAACCCACTCCATACTCCTCCTGAGGGACCTGACGTCCCGATAAAGCGCCATGCCGGGCCAGCGGGACTCCGCGGGCACCAGCCTGATTAGAACACCCAGGCGTGATATGATTTCATTTCTTTGACGAGTCAACTGTTGCGCTATCAAAAATGGCCGTCCACACCACAACCCACCATTCGAGTGGGCAGGTTTTGCCGTTCCGGGAGTCGCTGCTCGCGATGCTCGGCATCTCCTTCGTCACCATGCTCGTTGCGCTCGACCAGACCGTGGTCGGCACCGCGCTGCCCACCATCGTCGCTGAACTGAAGGGCTTCGATCTCTACGCGTGGGTGGCGACCTCGTATCTGCTCGCCTCGGTCATTACCGTGCCCATCTTCGGGCGGCTCGGCGACTACTACGGACGCAAGCCGTTCCTGATTGCGTCGATCGTCGTGTTCACCGGCGCCTCGGTGCTGTGCGGGATGGCGAACAGCATGCTGTTTCTCGTGCTCGCGCGCGGGCTGCAAGGCATTGGCGGCGGCATGCTGGTGGGCACCGCGTTCGCCTGCATTCCCGATCTTTTTCCGGACTCCGTCGTGCGCCTGCGCTGGCAGGTGATGATGAGTTCGGCGTTCGGCATCGCGAATGCGATTGGTCCCTCGCTGGGCGGTTTCCTGACGCAGTACGCGGGATGGCGTTCGGTCTTCTACGTGAATCTGCCGGTGGGGCTGCTCTCGCTCTTTTTCGTGTGGCGCTATCTGCCGCACATGCGGCACGTCGCGCACGAAGGGCGCATGCGGCTCGACTGGCCGGGCGCGGTGCTCATTGCGTTGGCGCTCGGCTCGCTCCAGTTGTTCGTCGAACTGCTGCCGAAGCACGGCGTGAGCGCCGCAGCCGTCGCGCTGCTCGCCGTGAGCATCGTGGCCGCCTGGGCGCTCTGGCAATGGGAAAAGCGTTTCCCGCAAGCCATTCTTCCCGTCGACATGTTTCGCAACCGGAGCCTGAACGCGCTCTTCACGCTCTCCGTGCTGGGCGGCTTCTCGATGTTCTCGCTGCTCTTCTACGCGCCGCTGCTGTTCCAGGGCGGCTTCGGGATGTCGCCGCAGGAAGCGGGTCTCGTGATTACGCCGCTCGTGGTGTTCATCACCATCGGCAGCATTGCGAACGGGCGCATCGTGTCGCGCATTCCGAATCCGAACCTGATGCTCTATGTCGGCTTCGGCATGCTCGCCGTGTCGTGCCTCGCAGTGGTGATCGCCACGCGCGCCATGCCGCACGCGCTCCTGATGGCGTTCATGATTTTCGGCGGCCTGGGGCTTGGCTTCGTGATGCCGAACCTCACGGTCTTCGCGCAGCAGACCGCGGGCCGCGAGCACCTGGGCATTGCCACCGCGCTGCTGCAATCGCTGCGCATGATCGGCGGGATGGTGGGCACGGCCATCACCGGCACGTTCGTCACGCACATGTACGCGAGCGGCGTGCGCAGCGCGCTGGAAAACGATCACGCCATGCAGTGGTTCGGCGATCTGGGCGACCCGCAGATTCTCATCAACCACGAGGCGCAGACCACGCTTACCACGCAGATGGCGCAGGCGGGCCACAACGGCGGCGTGCTGCTCGAAACGGCGCGCGAAGCGCTGGTGGCCGCCATCCACCTGGGCCTCGCCCTCGCGGCGGCCGTGGCCGTGATTTCCGTCTGGCAGAGCCGACGGGTACCACCGGTTAAACTACGGCGTCAGATCGAGCCGGTTGTTTCCGCCGACTGACGTTTCGTTTTCAGGCATTACGGTACACATCATGGAAGAACAGGACCGCGTCGCCATCGTCCAGCAATTCGGCCGCACCTATCGGGCGTTCATGTCGGCGTTCGAGGCGCAGGTGGGCCACCCGATGCCGCGTTGGCGGATTCTGCTCGCGCTCTACGATCAGGGCGGCGAGTCGTCGCAAAAGCGCCTTGTGGAACGCCTTCGCGTGGATCCCGGCGCGCTCACGCGGCAACTCAAGGCGCTGGAGGCAATGGGCTGGATCGCGCGGAGTTCCGACGAGCGCGACAACCGCATCACGAACGTGAAGCTCACGCAGGCGGGACGCGACGCGATGGAAGAAAGCCTGCCGCGCCGCAACGCTTTCCTGCACGACACGATGGCGGCGATGCCGGACGACGCCCTCAAGGCCCTCTCCGGCGCCCTCGGTTTGCTGGAGGCGCGCATTGCCGAGGTGGCAGCGTCCGCGCCGGTTACTCCGGTGCAGGACGCGGCTTAAGCGCCGCGTCCGCATCGCACAATCACGCCCGTCAGAAGAACGTCTCGACCACTTCGGTTACGCGATACGACGCGTCCACGATCAGCACCTCGCGCCACTTGTCGAAGGTGAGACAGGGATGCGAGATGTCGAAGGCGATCATGTCGCCGACTTTCAGGTCCGCGCCCGGCGGAATGCGCAGGTACGCGTGCTGGTCCATCATGCCGAAGATTTCCCAGCCTTCGTTCGGCGCGATGTCGCGCGGCGTGCCGTGGTCGCTGCCGTCGCGGCTCGGGCGGAAGTGGCGTGCGGGTTCGGGGTAGCCTGCGTCGAACGCGGCGTCGCGTTTGCCGAAGCCGACGATGGCGCGGTCCGGTTCGGGAATCGACTGCACGTAGGCCCACAGTTGCAGCGCAGGCAACAGGCCCTGCCCCATTTTTCGCGCGACGGGGTTGCGCGCGAAGATCTCGCTCTGTGCCTTCTTGTAGATGCCGACGTCGTGCGTCAGATAGCAGCCCGGACGCAACACCACCTCGATGTGGCCGCCCACCGTCGCCTTTGAAAATTCCTCCGCCACGACGTCGTACCACGCCGAACCCGCGCCCGTGAGAATGGCCGGCGAGCGCGCGAAGCGGCCTGCGTCCGCGAGTTGCGTGGCGAGATTCACGGCCTCGCGCAGAAACGCGCGCACTTCGTTTTCTTCTTTCAGCACGCCTTCATAGACTTCCACGCCCGCGAGCCGCAGCGAATCCGGGTAGCGTTCGACGGCGGCCAGCACCGCGTCGCGTTGCGCGGCATCGCGCACGCCGGTGCGCCCGCCCGGCACGCCCAGTTCGAGCAGCACGTTGAGCTGCTTGCGCACCGAGCCGAAGAATTGGCCCAACTGCTCCACGCCGTCCACGGAATCGACGAGGCAGAAGAATTCGAAGTCGGGGTCGCTGAGCAGTTCGGCCACCATCATCATGTTGCGCCGGCCCACCAGCTGATTGGCCATGAGCACGCGCGACACGCCGCCGTGCCACGCAGCGCGCGTCTGGTGCGCCGTGGCGAGCGTGATGCCCCACGCGCCGGCATCGATCTGGCGGCGGAAAAGCTGCGGCGCCATGGTCGTTTTGCCGTGCGGCGCGAGCCTCGCGCCGTATTCGGCGACGAAGTCCTGCATCCATTTCAGGTTGTGCTCGATACGGTCCGCGTAGAGCACGGCGGCGGGCAGGCTCACGTCTTCGTCGAGCAGGTTCCATTCGAGGCGGCCCGCATCCGTCAACTGGATGCTCGAACCCGGTACGTTACCGAGGCCCTTGCTGTTGGGGTCGATCGTGCGTCCCTGATAGTTTGTAACTTTCATCTTGCCTTGCTCCATCACGCTGTTATGCGGAACCCAGGTTGACTTCGCCATGGTACAGAAAGTACGATGCCGACGTAAATGTTATTTAGTACCAGAGGCGGCGCAGCGTGCGGTGTTCCTGCGCCTCGTCCGTACCGTACCTGAGGCACGTGACCTGCGTTGCCGTCCTGCATCCGTTCCCGCCTGCTCCATGAATTCAGCCACAGAACCGCAGACCTTCGACATCGTCGCGCGCATTGCCGAATGCGCGCCCGATCTGCGATCGGCGGAACGCAAGGTGGCGGCGCGTATTCTCGACGATCTCGCGGGCGCCTCTCGCGCGAGCATCGGCGCGCTCGCGCGCGACGCGGCGGTGAGCGTGGCCACCGTCACGCGCTTTGCCAAGACGGTGGGCTGCCGCGACGTGCGCGAACTGAAGCTGCGGCTCGCTCAAGCGGCGGCCGTCGGCCAGCGCTTCCTGCACGCCGAAACGCCTGCGGACGCCGCCGGATCGATCGCCACGCGCGTGTTCGACGAATTGCAGACCGCGCTCGCGCACAACCATCAACTGCTGCGCCAGGCGCCCGTGGCGCGGGCCGCGGCGGCGCTGCGCGAGGCGCGCATGATCTACGTGTTCGGCATGGGCGGCGGCTCGACGGCGCTCGCCGACGAAGCGCGCTTTCGGCTCGTGCGCCTCGGCCGCCCCGTCGCGACCTACCAGGACGCCTTGCTGCAACGGATGGTGGCGAGCACGCTCTCGCGCGACTGCGTCGTGGTGGCACTATCCACCACGGGCCGCGTGCCCGAGATGGTCGAGAACTGCCGCATCGCGCGCAGCTACGGCGCCACGGTGGTGGCCATCACGGCGCCTGCCTCGCCGCTCGCGAAGCTGGCGGACTGGCTGATTCCCATCGTCGCGTTCGAAACTGACTTCATCTACAAGCCGTCGTCGTCGCGCTACGCGATGATGATGGCACTCGACGTGCTCGTCACCGAACTCGCCGTGAGCCAGGGCGACGAGAGCCGCGAACTGCTGCGCCGCATGAAGCACGCGCTCGACGCGCACCGTGGCGGCGGCGACAGGCAACCGCTAGGAGATTGACCCATGCATTCGCATCCTGAAGCCGCAGATACGCTGATCGTCGGAGCCCAGCTTTACGACGGCACGGGCGCGCCGCCCGTGGAGCGCGACGTGGCCATCCGCAACGGCCGCGTCGTCGCGATCGGCAATCTGTCGAACTGGCTGGCCGAGGAGGTCGTGGAGGCGAACGGCCGCGCGCTCGCGCCGGGTTTCATCGACGTCCACACCCACGACGACACGCACGTCATCCGCTCGCCGCAGATGCTGCCGAAGCTGAGCCAGGGCGTGACGACGGTGATCGTGGGCAACTGCGGGATCAGCGCGTCGCCCATGGCGCTCAAGGGCGAGCCGCCCGACCCGATGAACCTGCTCGGCGAGCGCGACGCGTTCCAGTACCCGACCTTCGCGGCCTACGTCGACGCCGTGAACGCCGCGCGGCCCGCGGTGAACGTCGCGGCGCTGGTCGGCCACACGGCGCTGCGCAACAACCACATGGACCGGCTCGACCGCACCGCGACCGCCGCCGAGATCGACGGCATGCGCGCGCAGCTCGAAGAAGCGCTCGCGCACGGTGCGCTGGGCTTGAGCACCGGGCTCGCGTATGGCTCGGCGTTCGCGGCGTCGACGGAAGAAGTGATGGCGCTCGCCGAGCCGCTTGCCGCGGCGGGCGCGGTCTACACGACGCACATGCGTACGGAGTTCGACGGCATTCTGGACGCCATGGACGAAGCGTTTCGCGTGGGCCGCCACGCCCAGGTGCCGGTCGTGATCTCGCACCTCAAGTGCGCGGGGCCGTCGAACTGGGGCCGCAGCACCGAAGTGCTCGAACGGCTGGAGCGCGCGCGGCGCCTTCAGCCGGTGGGCTGCGACTGCTATCCGTACAACCGCAGTTCGTCGACGCTCGATCTCAAGCAGGTGACGGGCGACATCGACATCACGGTCACGTGGTCGGAGCCGCATCCCGAGATGGCGGGCAAGCGTATCAAGGAGATTGCGGCGGAGTGGGGCGTGAGCCAGCAGGACGCCGCGAAGCGCCTGCAACCGGCGGGCGCGGTGTACCACAACATGTCCGAGGACGACGTGCGGCGCATCCTCGCGCATCCGGCCAGCATGGTGGGCTCGGACGGCTTGCCGAACGATCCGCTGCCGCATCCGCGGCTGTGGGGCGCATTTCCGCGTGTGCTCGGCCACTACGCGCGCGACATGGCGCTCATGCCGCTCGAAGAAGCCGTGCGCAAGATGACGTCGCTCTCCGCACGCCGCTTCGGCTTGGCGCAGCGCGGCGAGGTGCACGTGGGCTATCACGCTGACCTCGTGCTGTTCGACCCGGCGCGCGTGCGCGACGCCGCGACGTTCGAACGGCCCCAGCAACCGGCGGACGGCATCGACGCCGTGTGGGTCAACGGCGTGTTGTCGTACCGCGAGGGTCAGCCGTCCGGCGAGCGGGCCGGGCATTTCGTGGCGCGCGGAGCGGTGCCGGCGGGAGCGGCACAACGCGCGTTCTGAATTCAGCGTTCAAGTTCCGTCGTATGCCGGCCGGTGTGCCGGCATACCGGGACGGCATTCCTCTCGCGCGTCGCACTTTCGCGGCGCGCGCCAACAATCGACCAGGAGCAGAAACGATGAAGCGTTATGGTGTGGAAGGCGGCAAGGGCACGGGCGGTCAGCACATGCCGTTTGCGCGTGCGGTGGAGGCGGACGGTTGGCTCTTCGTCTCGGGCCAGACGCCGATGGAAAACGGCGAAGTGATCAATGGCGGCATCGTCGAGCAGTCGCACAAGGCGATCCAGAACATGGTCGCCATCCTGAAGGAGGCCGGCTACGGCAGCGAGCACGTCGTGCGCTGCGGCGTGTGGCTGGATGACCCGCGCGACTTTGCGTCGTTCAACAAGGTGTTTCGCGAGTACTTCGGCGAGCATCCGCCGGCGCGCGCCTGCGTCGTCTCGAGCATGGTGGTGGACTGCAAGGTCGAGATCGACTGCGTGGCCTACAAGGCGCCGGCAGAGAAGTAAGCCGCGCCTTACTGCCGGGCGAGCCGCGCGTTGTCCGGCATCGGCAGGTTGTAGTTGGTGCGGAACGGGTTGATGTCGAGCCCGCCGCGCCGCGTATAGCGCGCGTAGACCGCGAGCTTCACGGGCTGGCATTCGCGCAGGATGTCCACGAAGATGCGCTCCACGCATTGCTCGTGAAACCCCGTGTGATTGCGGTACGAAATGATGTAGCGCAGGAGCCCCGCCTGATCGATCTGCGGGCCCACGTAGTGAATCTGCACGCTGCCCCAGTCCGGCTGGCCCGTGACGGGGCAATTCGATTTGAGCAGGTTCGACACCAGCGTTTCCTCCACCGGCGCCTCGCCCAGTGCCGCGCGCAGCAGCGACGGGTCCGGATGGTAGACGTCGGCGTCGAGATCGAGCCGGTCCAGCGAAAGCCCTTCGAACTCTTCGAACGGGAGCTTGGCGAATGCCGCGGGCGGGTCGAGCCGCACCGACACCGACGCGCCGCACGCCGCGGCCACGTCGCGCTTGATGGTGTCGCGCACGGCGTCGATGGATTCGAACGGCGTCTGCGCGAACGACCCGAGGTAGAGCTTGAACGACTTCGACTCGACGATGTTCGGCGAGTCGGCCGGAATGAAGAACGTGGCCACGGCGATCTGGGGCTTGCCGCGCGTGTTGAGCCACGAAAGCTCGTAGGCGTTCCAGATGTCGGTGCCGAAGAACGGCAACTGTGCGCCGATGCCGATGGCTTCGCGCGCCGCGGCGCGCGCAATCGGGAAAAGCAGCGTGGGATCGTACTGTTCGGTGTACGTGGCGGGTTTGCCGAGCGGTGACTGTTCGGGTGTCATGATGCGTTCACGATGCCACTCGCGACGTGCCCCGTCGCCGTAACGGCGCGGGCCGATTCGCAGTGGCGGATCTGGTCGTCGAAGAAAAAGTCCGGTTCGAATTCGCGCAGGAACGCGCCCTTGTCGAGGCCGCCGAGGAACATCGCTTCGTCGATTTCGATGTTCCAGGCCATCAGCGTGCGAATGGCGCGCTCATGCGCTGGAGCCGACCGCGCCGTGACGAGCGCAGTGCGGATGCGCATGGGCGAGGCTTCGTCGGCGAGTTTCTGCAGACGGTGCAGCGCTTCCAGCAGCGGCTTGAGCGGCCCAACGGCCAGCGGCAGCTCGCGATTGTCGCGCTCGTGGCTCACGAACGCGCGCAGCCCGTCGCGCTGGAAAATCTGCTCCGCTTCGTCGGAAAAGAGCACCGCATCGCCGTCGAACGCGATACGAATTTCGTCCGGATACCGGCTTGCCATTGTCGCCGATTCGGGCAGCACGCGTGCGGCGGGGAAACCGGCCGCGAGCGCGTCGCGCACGTCGCCGTGATTGGCCGACAGAAAGAGCGACGCGTTGAGGGGCTTCAGATACCCGAACGGCGGACGGCCGCGCGTGAACACGCCGCGCTCGATGGCGAGTCCGTGTTCGCGGCACGAGCTGAACGCGCGCAGCCCGCTGATGGGGTCGCTGCGCGAGAGGATGGCCACTTCCACGCGATGCGCGCTGGTATTCAGCGCGAGCAGCTTGCGGATCAGCGCGAACGCCACGCCGGGCCGCGCCGGAACCGTGAGGCGCTCGCGCTGGAGCGCCTCGTAGGCTTGCAGGTCGCCGGTCTCGAAAACGCGGTTTTCTTCCTCGAAGTCGAACAGCGCCCGCGACGAGATGGCGACGACCAGTTTGTCCGCGAGCGAGAGCGCCATGCGTGTGCGGTCCTGTTTTTACGGGCGCAGGCCGCAGCCCTTACGAGAGGAACAGCCGGTAGACCGGGTTCGCCGTTTCTTCCCAGTTCGGATAGCCGAGCGTGGCAAGGAAGCGGCCGAACTCGGCGTCTTCCGCCTTCGGCACCTGGATGCCGACGAGGATCGAGCTGTAGTCCGCGCCCTGGTTGCGGTAGTGGAACAGGCTGATGTTCCAGTTCGGCGCCATCGAAGAAAGGAACTTCATGAGCGCGCCCGGCCGCTCCGGAAACTCGAAGCGGAAGAGCCGTTCGTCGTGCGCGAGCGGCGAGCGGCCGCCCACCATGTAGCGCACGTGCTGCTTGGAGAGCTCGTCGCCGGTGAGGTCGACCGTGGCGAACCCGTGCGCCTCGAAGTTGCCGGCGATCTGCGCGGACTCGCCGCGATTCTTGATCTGCACGCCAACGAAGATATGCGCGGACTGCGCGTCGGCGATGCGGTAGTTGAATTCCGTCACGCTGCGCGTGCCCACCAGCGCGCAGAACCGCTTGAAGCTGCCGCGCTCTTCGGGAATGGTGACGGCGAACACGGCTTCGCGCGACTCCCCCACCTCGGCGCGCTCGGCCACGAAGCGCATGCGGTCGAAGTTCATGTTGGCGCCGGAGGTGATCGCGATCAGCGTCTCGCCTTCGATGCCTTCGCGTTCCGCGTACTGCTTCGCGCCTGCCACGGCGAGCGACCCGGCGGGTTCAAGCAGGCTGCGGGTGTCCTGAAACACGTCCTTGATCGCGGCGCACAGGGCGTCCGTATCCACGGTGATCACTTCGTCGAGCGTCTCGCGGCACACGCGGAACGTCTCTTCGCCCACGAGCTTCACCGCCGTGCCGTCCGAGAACAGGCCCACCTCGTTGAGCGCCACGCGCTCGCCGGCCTTGATGGATTTGGCCATGGCGCACGAGTCCTCGGTCTGCACGCCGATGACCTTGATCTCCGGGCGCACCGCTTTCACGTACGACGCCACGCCGGACGCGAGGCCGCCGCCGCCGATCGGCACGAAGATCGCGTGGATGGGGCCCTGGTGCTGGCTCAACATTTCCATCGCGATCGTGCCCTGGCCGGCGATGACGTCGGGGTCGTCGAACGGATGCACGAAGGCGAGCTGGCGCTCCTCCTGGATCTTCAGGGCGTGCGCGTAGGCGTCGCTATACGATTCGCCGGCCTGCACCACCTCCACCGTCGGGCCGCCGTGGGCGCGCACCGCGTCCACCTTCACCTGCGGCGTGGTGATCGGCACCACGATGACCGCCTTCACGCCGAGGCGCGCGGCCGAGTAGGCGACGCCCTGCGCGTGATTGCCGGCCGACGCCGTGATGACGCCGCGCGCGCGCACGTCGGCGGGCAGATTGATCATCTTGTTGTAGGCGCCGCGCAGCTTGAACGAGAACACCGGCTGGTTGTCTTCGCGCTTCAGGTAAATGGCGTTGTGCATCCGTGCCGAGAGGTTCGGCGCATGTTCGAGTTCGGTCTCGCGGGCCACGTCGTAGACGCGTGCGGTGAGGATCTTCTTGAGATAGTCGTGGGGAGCCATGCTGGGGATGCGCGCCGCGCTGGGTGAGGAGGGAAAGCGTCAATGATAGCGCCATTGAGCCTCGCTCAGGCCGCCGCCAGGCGCCCCGCAAAGCCCCTTGCGGGGCAGGGTGGCGGTCAGCGCCGGCCAGCATGATGAGTTAGAATCTCGTTTTGGAACAAGGACCGAAAGATGCGCTGGCAGCCTCGGATCGCCCATTTGATGCCCGCGCGGCGCGAGACCCGCCCCGCGGCGCAGCGGCACGCCCGCCACGCACGATCGTGTAGCGGAATCTGAGCCAGCGAAGTCCCCGGCAAGTTTGGCAGCGTTCGTTGCTTCACCCTGGCCGGCGCGGGCTTCACATCACGGTCGTCCGCAAATAGCAGAATATTTCGGACACGCTTCCCCAGAATGCGTCCCACGCGCACTGTCAGCCGGCGCTTACCGCACAGGTCCGCCGCGCAGACCCACCGAGTCGTCCTAACATGAACGCACCTCAAGTTTTCGATCCCCACGGGGCTGCCGCGGCAGTAGCCGCCGAAATCGAGCCGCGCCTGCGCGAAATTCCCTATAACTACACGTCGTTCTCCGACCGCGAAATCGTCATCCGGCTGCTCGGCGAAGAAGCATGGACGGCGCTCTCGGAACTGCGCGAAGAGCGCCGCACGGGTCGTTCGGCGCGCATGCTCTACGAGGTGCTGGGCGACATCTGGGTGGTGAGGCGCAATCCGTATCTTCAGGACGATCTGCTCGACAATCCGAAGCGCCGCGACCTGCTGATCGAGGCGCTCAATCACCGGCTCGCGGAAATCGAAAAGCGCCGCCGTGCCGACTTGCTCGAGCACAGCGACGAGGCGGGCATCGACCGCGCCGCACGCGTCGAAACGCTGGTAGGCGCTACGCGCCGCGCCATCGACCACTTCGCCGCCGAGTTCGCCAAGATGGCCGAACTGCGTCGCCGCGCAACGAAGGTGCTGGGCCGCCGCACGCAGAAGGACAACATCCGCTTCGACGGCCTCGCGCGCGTTTCGCACGTGACCGACGCGACCGACTGGCGCGTCGAGTATCCGTTCGTCGTGCTCACGCCGGACACCGAAGCGGAGATCGCCGGCCTCGTGAAGGCCTGCTTCGAACTCGGCCTCACCGTGATTCCGCGCGGAGGCGGCACGGGCTACACGGGCGGCGCGGTGCCGCTCACGCCGTTCTCGGCCGTCATCAACACCGAAAAGCTGGAGCAACTGGGCGCCGTCGAACTGACGGAGTTGCCGGGCGTGGCCCGCAAGGTGCCGACCATTTACTCCGGCGCGGGCGTGGTCACGCGCCGCGTGACCGAGGCCGCCGAGCAGGCCGGTTACGTGTTCGCCGTGGACCCCACGTCGCTCGACGCGTCGTGCATCGGCGGCAACATTGCGATGAATGCGGGCGGCAAGAAGGCCGTGCTGTGGGGCACCGCGCTCGACAACCTCGCCTGGTGGCGCATGGTCGATCCGGAGGGCAACTGGCTCGAAGTCACGCGCCTCGAGCACAACCTGGGCAAGATTCACGACATTGCCGTGGCGCGCTTCGAACTGAAGTGGTTCGACGGCGAACATGCGCCGGGCGAAAAGCTGCTGCGCACGGAGACGCTCGAAATCGAGGGGCGGCGCTTCCGCAAGGAAGGGCTCGGCAAGGACGTCACCGACAAGTTCCTCGCCGGCCTGCCCGGCATCCAGAAGGAAGGCTGCGACGGGCTCATCACGTCCGGGCGCTGGGTGCTGCACAAGATGCCCGCGCACACGCGCACTGTCTGCCTCGAGTTCTTCGGCCAGGCGCGCGAGGCCATTCCGAGCATCGTCGAAATCAAGGACTACCTGTTCGAAACGTCGAAGCAGGGCGGCGCGATTCTGGCCGGGCTGGAACACCTCGACGAGCGCTATCTGCGCGCCGTGGGCTACGCGACGAAGTCGAAGCGCAACGCGTTTCCGAAGATGGTGCTGATCGGCGACATCGTGGGCGACGACGCCGACGCGGTGGCCGCCGCCACCTCGGAAGTGGTGCGCATGGCCAACGGCAAGAGCGGCGAAGGCTTCGTCGCCGTAAGCGCCGAGGCGCGCAAGCGCTTCTGGCTGGACCGCAGCCGCACGGCCGCCATCGCGAAGCACACCAACGCGTTCAAGATCAACGAAGACGTCGTGATTCCGCTCGACCGCATGGGCGAGTACACGGACGGCATCGAGCGCATCAACATCGAGCTGTCGATCAAGAACAAGCTGCAACTGCTGGACGCGCTGGAAGCGTTCTTCAAGGCGGGCAAGCTGCCGCTCGGCAAGAGCGATGACGCCAACGAGATTCCCAGCGCCGAGCTGCTGGAAGACCGCGTGCAGCAGGCGCTCGACCTGCTGCGGCACGTGCGTGCGCGCTGGGAATTCCTGCGCGATCACCTCGACATGCCGCTTGCCGAAGCGCAGCACCATCTGGTGCAGCTCGGCTACGAGGCGCTGGCCGAGAAGTTCGCCGACCGCGTCGACGTGCAGACCGACGCAAACGTCTTCCACGTCACCCAGGACCGGACGATCCGCGTGTCGTGGAAGCAGGAGATTCGCGCGGAACTACGCCAGATCTTCAACGGCGGCGCGTTCAAGCCGATCCTCGACGAGGCTCAGGCCATCCACAAGCGCGTGCTGCGCGGCCGCGTGTTCGTCGCGCTGCACATGCACGCGGGCGACGGTAACGTCCACACGAACATCCCGGTCAACTCCGACAACTACGAGATGCTCCAGGACGCGCACGCCGCCGTGGCGCGCATCATGAAGCTCGCGCGTTCGCTGGATGGCGTGATCTCGGGCGAGCACGGCATCGGCATTACGAAGCTGGAGTTCCTCACCGAAGACGAGATCGCCGAATTCCGCGCGTACAAGCAGCGCGTCGATCCGCAAGGCCGCTTCAACGCGGGCAAGCTGCTCGACGGCGCCGATCTGCGCAACGCCTACACGCCGAGCTTCGGGCTCATGGGTTACGAGTCGCTCATCATGCAGCAGTCCGACATCGGCGCGATCTCCGCTTCGATCAAGGACTGCCTGCGCTGCGGCAAGTGCAAGCCGGTGTGCGCGACGCACGTGCCGCGCGCCAATCTGCTCTACAGCCCGCGCAACAAGATTCTCGCGACGTCGCTGCTGGTGGAGGCCTTCCTGTACGAGGAGCAGACGCGCCGCGGCGTGTCGATCAAGCATTGGGACGAGTTCAACGACGTGGCCGACCACTGCACGGTCTGCCACAAGTGCGTGACGCCGTGCCCGGTGAAGATCGACTTCGGCGATGTCTCCATGAACATGCGCAACCTGCTGCGCAAGATGGGCAAGAAGAAGTTCAACGCCGGCAGCGCGGCGGGCATGTTCTTCCTGAACGCCACCAACCCGCAGACCATCAACCTCGCGCGTACCGCGATGATGGGCTTCGGCTACAAGGCGCAGCGCCTCGGTAACGACCTGCTCAAGAAGGTCGTGAAGAAGCAGACGGCTCATCCGCCCGCCACCACCGGCAAGCCGCCCGTGGTGGAGCAGGTGATCCACTTCGTCAACAAGAAGATGCCGGGCAACCTGCCGAAGAAGACGGCGCGCGCGCTGCTCGACATCGAAGACAACAAGATCGTGCCGATCATTCGCAACCCGAAGACGACCACGGTCGATTCGGAAGCGGTGTTCTACTTCCCGGGCTGCGGCTCCGAGCGGCTGTTCTCGCAGGTGGGGCTCGCCACGCAGGCCATGCTGTGGGAAGCGGGCGTCCAGACGGTGCTGCCGCCGGGCTACCTGTGCTGCGGCTATCCGCAGCGCGGCGCGGGGCAGTACGACAAGGCGGAGAAGATCGTCACCGATAACCGCGTGCTGTTCCATCGCGTCGCGAACACGCTGAACTATCTCGACATCAAGACCGTGGTGGTGTCGTGCGGCACCTGCTACGACCAGCTCGCGGGCTATGAATTCGAGAAGATCTTTCCGGGCTGCCGGATCATCGACATCCACGAATTCCTGTTGGAGAAGGGCATCAAGCTCGACGGCGTGACGGGCACGCGCTACATGTACCACGATCCCTGCCACACGCCGATCAAGACGATCGACCCCGTGAAGCTCGTCAACGAACTCATGGGTTCGGACAAAGACGGCTACCGCATCGAGAAGAACGACCGTTGCTGCGGCGAGTCGGGCACGCTCGCCGTGACGCGCCCGGACATTTCGACGCAGGTGCGCTTTCGCAAGGAAGAGGAGATCCGCAAGGGTGCCGCGAAGCTGCGCGGCATTCCGCTCGTGGCGCAAGCGGGTGCCAACGCGATCAACCCGGCCAACGCTGCCGCGGGGGCGGCAGGCGCGCCCGCGGGTTCGGTGCTCAAGGCCGGCGACGGTCCCCAGCCGGTGGCGCCGCAAGGCAACGGTGCGGCGGACGTGAAGATCCTCACGAGCTGCCCGTCGTGCCTGCAAGGGCTTTCGCGCTACAACGAAGACGCCGGCATCGAAGCGGACTACATCGTCGTCGAGATCGCCCGCCACGTGCTGGGCGAGAGCTGGATGGCCGATTATGTTGCGCGTGCGAACAATGGCGGAATCGAGCGCGTGCTGGTCTAATGGCACCGTTGCGGCATCCTGCCGATCTGCCTGAGGACAACGATGGACTGCGTATTCTGCCGTGAGGACGGCGGCGAGGTGCTCTGGCAGGACGACACCCTGCGGGTCGTCCTCGCCGACGAACTGGATTACCCCGGCTTTTGCCGCGTGATCTGGAATGCGCACGTTGCGGAGTTCTCGGATCTGGACGGCGGCGCGCGGGAACGCATCATGCGCGCGGTGTACGCGGTCGAGCGTGCGCTGCGCCGCGTGATGCAGCCCGTCAAGGTGAATCTCGCGAGCCTCGGCAACCAGGTGCCGCACGTGCACTGGCACGTCATTCCGCGCTATTCGAACGACGCCCATTTCCCCATGCCGGTGTGGGCGCCGCGCCAGCGCACCGTGTCCGAAAAACTCCTCGCCGCACGGCGCGCCCAGGCCACCTTGCTGCGCGAAGCCGTACGTAACGAAATCGAGCAGGCGCTCGCCTGAGGTCAATCATGAGTGGACTGAAACCCGATACGCCGGTGCCCACCGGCGTCGTCGTGCACGCGGTATCGCGCGTGCTGGAACTCCAATACGCCGACGGGCGCAGCTATCGCGTTCCGTTCGAACTGATGCGCGTGTATTCGCCGTCCGCGGAAGTGCGTGGCCACGGGCCGGGCCAGGAGACGCTGCAGACCGGCAAGCGCGAGGTCACGATCACGGCGCTGGAAGGCGTGGGCAACTACGCGTTGCAGCCGACGTTTTCGGACGGTCACGCCACGGGCATCTATTCGTGGGACCTGCTCTATGACCTGGCCACGCGCCAGGACGAGCTGTGGGCCGAGTACTTCGCAAAACTGAAAGCAGCAGGCGTGGAGCGCGACGCGCCCATGCCCGCGCCCGCAGCCGCGCACGGCCACTGTCATTAATACCGATCCGGCCGTGCCCTGATACGATGGCGCCTGCCGCATATGGCGCGGCGCAACAATTCCGAACCCGCGAAAGGACCAGCGCGATGAGCAAAACCCACTTCGGCTATCAGACCGTCGACGAACAGGAAAAAGCGAAGAAAGTGGCGGGCGTGTTCCACTCGGTCGCCTCGAACTACGACCTGATGAACGACCTGATGTCGGGCGGGCTGCATCGCGCCTGGAAGGCCTTCACGATCGCCCAGGCGAAGGTGCGCCCCGGCGCCAGGGTGCTCGACATCGCGGGCGGCACGGGCGACCTCTCGAAGGCGTTCGCGAAACAGGCCGGGCCGACGGGCGAGGTCTGGCACACCGACATCAACGAATCGATGCTGCGCGTGGGCCGCGACCGGCTGCTCGACAAGGGCGTCATTACGCCGGCGCTGCTGTGCGACGCGGAGAAAATCCCCTTTCCGGACAACTACTTCGACGTGGTGACTGTCGCGTTCGGACTGCGCAACATGACCCACAAGGACGTGGCGCTCGCCGAAATGCGGCGCGTGCTGAAGCCGGGCGGGCGCGTGCTTGTGCTGGAGTTCTCGAAGGTATGGGAGCCGCTGCGCAAGTTCTACGACGTCTATTCGTTCAAGGTGCTGCCCTGGCTGGGCGACCGCTTTGCGAAAGACGCCGACAGCTACCGCTACTTGGCCGAATCCATCCGCATGCACCCGGACCAGGAAACTTTGAAGACGATGATGGAACAAGTCGGCCTTGAAGCCGTCAAATATTACAATTTGTCAGCTGGCGTGGTAGCCTTGCATGTCGCGACAAAGTATTAGCGTTCCCAACTCGTTGTCTTGAAAGGAATTTCAGTTATGTCTGATGCGCGCTCTAAGTCTTTCAAAAGTCTTTCTCCCTCGTGGGCGGCGCGGATCGGGCGGTTCGCAATCGTCGGCCTGGTGGTCGCGGCGACGTTCGCGTCGCTGGATGCCGACGCACGCCGCATGGGCGGCGGTCGCACCATCGGCCGGCAGTCGTCTACCGTGACCCAGCGCCAGGCCACGCCGCCTGCGCAACAACCCGGTCAACCCCTGCAGCAGTCGGGCCAGGCCGCTCAGGCGCAGCGGGCGCCCGCACCCACTCCCACGCCCGCCGCCGCGCCTTCGCGTTCGCGCTGGCTTGGGCCGCTCGCCGGTCTCGCCGCCGGTCTCGGCATTGCCGCGTTGCTGTCTCACTTTGGCCTGGGCGAAGCGTTCGCCGGCATGATGGCGAACATCATCGTGATCGCGCTCATCGCCATGATCGCGATCTGGCTGATCCGCAAGTTCACGGGTCGCCGCCGCGACGCGAACCAGCCGGCTTACGGCGCAGCCGGTGCCGGCCGCGCCGACGCTTACCGCGCCGGCGACTTTAGTTCGGCGCGCGATACCGCGGAGCCGCGTTTCTCCGGAATGTCGTCGCTGCCTGCTTCGGCGAGCCCCGCGGCTGCCGCAGCAACGGCATCCGAGCCGGCTGCTCAGGTCGCGGTGCCGCCCGGTTTCGACACCGAGGCGTTCCTGCGCAATGCGAAGGTTCACTTCGTGCGCCTCCAGGCTGCCTGGGATGCCGGCAACATGGACGACATCCGTGAATTCACCACGCCGGAAATGTTCGCCGAAGTGAAGGTCGATCTCGACTCGCGCGGCGCACAGGCGAACCAGACTGATGTGGTGCAACTCAACGCCGAGTTGCTCGGTGTCGAAGACCGTGGCGAGGAGTACCTGGCCAGCGTGCAGTTCTCCGGCCTCATCCGCGAGACGGCGGGCGCGCCGGCCGAACCGTTCTCCGAGGTCTGGAACCTGTCGAAGTCGGCGCGTCGCGGCGAAGGCTGGCTGCTCGCCGGCATCCAGCAGCTGACCCACGGAGCGCACTGACGCACGTCGTATCGTCCGTCTGGCCGACGCTCAGCGCGGCCCGGTTCGGACGTGACGGACGTTACAATAGGAACCCGCGCGTGGCCTTCGCCCGCGCGGGTTTTTATTCCTCCACGTGCCGATGACCCTCGCCGCCAAGCCCTTTGCCGCTGCCGTCAATCACCTGCTCGCCCGCGAAACGTGGGCGCTCGACCGTCTCGCTCCCTACGCCGGCAAGACTGTCCGGCTTGCCTGTCCACCCGTCGTCCTCACTCTGCTCGTGAAAGCGGACGGCTACCTGGCGGCTGTGGACGAGCGCGACGCGCATGCGTTCGACGTGACTGTCTCGGTACCCGCCGACGCCGTGCCTGCGTTCCTGCAGGGCGGCCAGGCGGCCGTCATGAAGCACGTCAAGATCGAGGGTGATGCCGAATTCGCGACGACCATCGCGAAGCTGGCCGAAC
Organism: Paraburkholderia kururiensis; assembly: GCF_034424375.1. Taxonomy (NCBI): domain Bacteria; kingdom Pseudomonadati; phylum Pseudomonadota; class Betaproteobacteria; order Burkholderiales; family Burkholderiaceae; genus Paraburkholderia; species Paraburkholderia kururiensis. The sequence continues at coordinate 4,715,599 of NZ_CP139965.1, forward strand.
ATCTGCGCTGGGAGCCGGAAGAGGATCTGGCGCAACTCATTGGCGACGGCCCGGCGTGGCGCGTCTCGTCGCTGGTGCGTACGGCGGGCGAACACGCGCGCCGGGCGGGGCGCAATCTGCTCGACTCGGTGGCCGAGTACCTGCTCGACGAAGACCCGCAACTGGTGCGCCGCGACGCACTTCAGGATTTCAGCGAGGAGCTGGCTCGCGCCCGCGACACGCTCGCGCGTGTCGAAAAGCGCGTGGAGCGTCTGGAGCAGAAAATCGCTAGCGAGCGCTCGCGCGCGGCAGCCACATCGCGCCCGGCGCGCTAGGTGATCGGGCCCGACATGCGCGTTCTGCGAGTTCTAAAGATCTTTTTCACCGTCATCCGTTTCGGGCTCGACGAGATGATGCTCTCGCGCATCAACGACCGCCGCGTGCGGCTGTTGCTGCGCATCACCACCATCGGCCGTCGTTTCGATCAGCCGCCCGGGGTGCGGCTGCGGCTCGCGCTCGAAAGCCTGGGGCCGATCTTCGTGAAGTTCGGTCAGGTGCTGTCCACGCGCCGCGATCTGTTGCCCGTCGATATCGCCGACGAACTGGCGCGCTTGCAGGACCAGGTGCCGCCATTCGATTCGGATGTGGCCATCGGGCTTATCGAGAGGTCGCTGGGCGCGCCTGTGGGCGTGCTGTTCGACGACTTCGAGCGCGTGCCGGTGGCGAGCGCCTCGATCGCCCAGGTGCATTTCGCGAAGCTCAAGACGGGCGACCACGCGGGCAAGCCCGTGGCCATCAAGGTGCTGCGTCCGAACATGCGGCCGGTCATCGATTCCGACCTCGCGCTCTTGCGTGACCTCGCCGTGTGGGCCGAACGGCTGTGGGCGGACGGCAAGCGGCTCAAGCCGCGCGAAGTGGTGGCCGAATTCGACAAGTACCTGCACGACGAACTCGACCTCATGCGCGAGGCAGCCAACGGCAGTCAGCTGCGGCGCAACTTCGCGGGGCTCGACCTCCTGCTCGTGCCGGAAATGTACTGGGAATTCTGCACGCCCACCGTGCTCGTCATGGAGCGCATGGTCGGGGTGCCGATCAGCCAGGTGGAAACCTTGCGGGCCGCAGGCGTGGACATCCCGAAGCTTGCCCGCGAAGGCGTGGAGATATTCTTCACGCAGGTGTTCCGCGACGGCTTCTTTCACGCGGACATGCACCCGGGCAACATCCAGGTGAGCCTCGACCCCGCGCACTTCGGCCGCTACATCGCGCTCGACTTCGGGATCATTGGCGCGCTCTCGGACTTCGACAAGAACTACCTCGCGCAAAACTTCCTCGCCTTCTTCAAGCGCGACTACCACCGCGTTGCAACGCTGCACCTGGAATCGGGCTGGGTGCCGCCCAACACGCGCGTGGAAGAACTGGAAAGCGCCATTCGCGCCGTCTGCGAACCGTACTTCGACCGGGCGCTGAAAGACATCTCGCTGGGCCAGGTGCTGATGCGCCTCTTCTCGACCTCACGCCGCTTCAACGTTGAAATCCAGCCGCAGCTCGTGCTGCTGCAAAAGACCATGCTCAACGTGGAAGGGCTGGGCCGCTCGCTCGATCCCGACCTCGACCTGTGGAAGACGGCGAAGCCGTACCTCGAACGGTGGATGAACGAGCAGATCGGCCTGCGCGGCTGGTATGAGCGGCTGAAGATCGAAGCGCCGCAGTGGAGCAAGACGTTGCCACAGCTGCCGCGCCTGATTCACCACGTTCTGGCGCAGCGCCACGACAATCCCCATGCGGGCACGAGCGACGACGCCATGCGGTTGATCCTGCTGGAGCAGAAGCGGACCAACCGGCTGCTTCAAGGGCTGCTCATGTTTGGCCTTGCGGTCGGCGCCGGCGCCATCGCCGCCCGTTTGTGGCTCGCGCTCGCTTATGGTGGCTGAACACGGTGGGTGAGGGCGGCTGAGAGCGTCTGAGCGAACGCCGAAGCCTGCTTGAGACCCGAAAGCATCGAGGAACAAACGCGCCATGACCGATCCAACCCATCAGGCAGGCCCATCCGATGAACCGGGTGGCGCAGGAAAGTCCGCGGCAACGCCCGCAGCGGCGGTGCCATCGATGCCCGACTTCGAATCTCGCGATCCGCGTGACCCGGCTTTCTGGAACGAGCGCTTCGAGCAGGGCTTCACCCCTTGGGACCAGGCCGGCGTGCCGCCCGCGTTCGAAGCGTTCGCGGCGCGGCATCCTGCCGAAGCGGTCGTGATTCCTGGATGCGGCAGTGCCTGGGAAGCGCTGTGGCTCGCTCAGCGCGGTCGCCAGGTGCGCGCCATCGACTTCTCGCCGGCCGCCGTCGCCACAGCGCGCGCCCAGTTGGGCGAGCAGTACACGCATGTGGTGGAAGAGGCGGACTTCTTCGGCTGGCAGCCGCCGTTCACGCCCGGCTGGGTCTACGAGCGCGCTTTTTTGTGTGCCCTGCCGCGCGGTTTTTGGGCGCGTTACGCTGCCCGCATGGCCGACATCCTGCCGGAAGGCGGCCTGCTCGCCGGCTTCTTCTTCATCGGCGCCACGCCGAAGGGGCCGCCGTTCGGCATCGACCGTGCCGAGCTCGACGCGCTGCTCGAACCCAACTTCACGCTCGTGGAAGACGAGCCCGTGTCCGGTTCGATACCGGTCTTTGCCGGCCGCGAGCGCTGGATGACCTGGCAACGTCGCGCCAGTCGCTCTTGATCCGCGCGGTCCTCGCCCCCATCTGAGCGCGCGGTGGCCGTGCAATGCGACGGCTGGCGAAATCGCCGGGCCGAAGGGCGTTTGCGGCTATAATTCAAGGCTTTGCAAGCGTTTATCAGATTTTCATCAGGGAACAGGATCATGCCGATCTACGCCTATCGTTGCGAGTCGTGCGGCTTCCAGAAGGACGTGCTGCAAAAGATGAGCGATTCGCCTTTGACGCAGTGCCCGGAGTGCCAGAAAGACACCTTCCGCAAGCAGGTGACGGCGGCGGGCTTCCAGCTGAAGGGCTCGGGCTGGTACGTCACCGATTTTCGCGGCGGCAACGGCGCGGCCAGCGGCGCGAGCACGGGTGCGAAGAAGGAAGGCGCGGCATCTGCGGAAAGCGCTTCCACTACCACCGACGGCGCGGGCAGCAGCCAGTCGGCCGGCGGTTCCGAAGGCGCATCGAGCGCGGGGCCGGCGGCCACCTCCAGCGCGGCCAGCACGACGGGCAGTCCCTGATACCCGAGCCGTCCCATTCTGACTGAGGGGCGGCGCCCACGCCGTGGCGCTTCGCCACGGCTCTCCGGCGGTACACATGACGACCAAGAAAGCGACGCTCAAATCGGTTTTCCTGACTGGCCTGCTCGTGCTGGTGCCTCTCGCCATCACGCTGTGGGTGCTCAATCTGATCATCGGCACGATGGATCAGACGTTGCTGCTGCTGCCCGAGGCGTGGCAGCCGGAGCGCCTGTTCGGGTTCCATCTGCCGGGGCTCGGTGCGCTGCTCACGCTCGCGTTCGTCTTCGTCGTCGGCCTGCTGACCCAGAACCTCGTCGGGCAGAAGCTCGTGGAGGCGTGGAACGCCGTGGTGCGCCGCATTCCCGTGGTCGGTCCCATCTATACGAGTGTCAAGCAGGTGTCCGACACGCTGCTTTCCAGCAGCGGCAACGCGTTTCGCAAGGCGCTCCTGATCGAATACCCGCACAAGGGTTCGTATACGATTGCGTTTTTGACCGGCATTCCCGGCGGCGACGTCGTGAATCACCTGAAGCAAGAGTGCGTGAGCGTGTACGTGCCCACCACGCCTAATCCGACGTCGGGCTTTTTTCTCATGATTCCTCGCAGCGAGGTCGTCGAACTCGACATGACGGTCGACGCCGCGCTCAAGTACATCGTTTCGATGGGCGTCGTCGCGCCGTCGGCGCCGCATGCGGCGCCCACGCCGCAGCGGCGCACCGTCGAGCCTCCGCTGTAACACCGGCTGGCGCCCGTCACTGTGGGCGCAGCCGTTCAATTCCTGAATAACGAAAGACGAACATCATGTCGATGAGATCTGAATACTGCGGTCTGGTGACCGAACACCTGCTGGGCCAAACCGTGTCGCTGTGCGGCTGGGTGAGCCGGCGCCGTGACCACGGCGGCGTTATCTTCATCGACCTGCGCGACCGGGAAGGCCTCGTTCAGGTTGTCTGCGACCCGGACCGCGCCGAGATGTTCAAGACGGCCGAAGGCGTGCGCAACGAGTTCTGCGTGCAGGTGAAGGGCGTGGTGCGCAACCGTCCGGAAGGCACCACGAACGCGAACCTCACGAGCGGCAAGATCGAAGTGCTGTGCCACGAGCTGACCGTGCTGAACCCGTCCGTCACGCCGCCGTTCCAGCTCGACGACGACAACCTTTCGGAAACCACGCGCCTCACGCATCGCGTGCTCGATCTGCGCCGTCCGCAGATGCAGCACAACCTGCGCCTGCGCTACCGCGTCGCGATGGAGGTGCGCAAGTATCTCGACGCGAAAGGCTTCATCGACATCGAAACGCCGATGCTCACCAAGAGCACGCCGGAAGGCGCACGCGACTACCTCGTGCCGTCGCGCGTGAACGCGGGCCAGTTCTTCGCGCTGCCGCAGTCGCCGCAGCTCTTCAAGCAGCTCCTGATGGTGGCGAACTTCGATCGTTACTACCAGATCGTGAAGTGCTTCCGCGACGAAGACCTGCGTGCCGACCGTCAGCCCGAATTCACGCAGATCGATTGCGAAACGTCGTTCCTCGGCGAGCAGGAAATTCGTGACCTGTTCGAAGAGATGGCGCGCCATGTGTTCAAGGAAACGATCGGCGTGGAACTGGACACGAAGTTCCCGGTGATGCAGTACTCGGAAGCCATGAGCCGCTTCGGTTCGGACAAGCCGGACCTTCGCGTGAAGCTCGAGTTCACGGAACTCACGGATGCCATGAAGGACGTCGACTTCAAGGTGTTCAGCACGCCGGCCAACACGAAGGACGGTCGCGTTGCGGCCCTGCGCGTGCCGAAGGGCGGTGAGCTTTCGCGCGGCGACATCGACAGCTACACGGAATTCGTGCGCATCTACGGTGCGAAGGGTCTGGCGTGGATCAAGGTCAACGAGGCCGCGAAGGGCCGCGACGGCCTGCAAAGCCCGATCGTGAAGAACCTGCACGACGCGGCCATCACGGCGATCATCGAGCGCACGGGTGCTCAGGACGGCGACATCATCTTCTTCGCCGCCGACCGCGCGAAGGTGGTGAACGATAGTCTGGGCGCGCTGCGGCTGAAGATCGGCCACTCGGAGTTCGGCAAGGCGAACGGGCTCCTCGAGGCTGGCTGGAAGCCGCTGTGGGTGATCGACTTCCCGATGTTCGAGTACGACGAGGAAGAGAACCGCTTCGTGGCCGCGCACCATCCGTTCACCAGCCCGAAGGACGAGCACATCGAGTATCTGGAAACGGATCCGGGCCGCTGTCTCGCGAAGGCCTACGACATGGTGCTGAACGGTTGGGAAATCGGCGGCGGTTCGGTGCGTATTCACCGCGAGGAAGTGCAGAGCAAGGTGTTCCGCGCGTTGAAGATCGGTCCGGAGGAAGCGCGTGCGAAGTTTGGCTTCCTGCTCGACGCGCTGCAGTACGGCGCGCCGCCGCACGGCGGCATTGCGTTCGGCCTCGACCGTATCGTCACGATGATGGCCGGTGCCGATTCGATCCGCGACGTGATCGCGTTCCCGAAGACGCAGCGTGCGCAGGATCTGCTCACGCAGGCGCCGAGCGAAGTGGACGAGCGCCAGTTGCGCGAGCTCCACATCCGTCTGCGTCAGCCGGAGCAGAAGGCGCAGTAAGCCGCTGGCGGCCTCTCGTCGCGAGGGGCCGAAGCGACGAAGCGCACCGCTTCCGCACCACACAGAAAAGGCGCGTCACGCGCCTTTTCTGCTTTTTGCGCTACATTCGTACTGGCCGGCTGCGGGGCGTCGCGAGCATCGAATGCGTTGCGCCGCCAGACAGCCGGCTTCCCCGATTTCACCGCCGACATGCCCGCGCACCGCTCGCGCTGCGCTTCGCCACCATGCCGAAGAAGATTCCGGAATCCGTTCTCGTCGTCATTCACACTCCGCAGCTCGACGTGCTCATCATCGAGCGCGCCGATCGTCCGGGCTTCTGGCAATCGGTCACGGGCTCCAAGGACCGGCTCGACGAGCCGCTTGCCGAAACGGCCGTACGCGAGGTGGCCGAGGAAACAGGCATCGTCGTGGGCGCGGCGGACGTGCCATACACGGCGCTCTTCGACTGGCAGTACCAGATCGACTACGAGATCTACCCCGTGTGGCGGCACCGCTACGAGGAAGGCGTGACGCGCAACGTCGAGCACTGGTTTAGTCTCGAAGTGCCGCAGCGGCTCGAGGTGACGCTGGCGCCGCGCGAACACACCGCGTTCCTCTGGCTGCCCTGGCAGGAAGCCGCGAGCCGTTGCTTCTCGTCGTCGAACCAGGACGCCATTCTCCAGTTGCCTGCTCGACTCGAGGCGCGCCGCCAGGCGGCCGGCCGATGACGGCGACGCGCGAATCGTCGGTGCCCGCGCGCCTGCCGCGGCTCGAACGCCTGGGCCGCACGTTGCTGGGCCGCCGCTACTGGTCGCGATATCGCTTCACGGCGGGCAACGCCGTCAAGCTCTTTTGCTCCGGGGACGAATACTTCGACGCGCTCGTGCAGCGCATCGACGCCGCCACGCGCGACGTCATGCTGGAGACCTACATCTTCTGCGACGACGCGGCAGGCCGGGCCGTCTCCGAAGCCCTGCTGCGCGCAGTAGGCCGCGGCGTGCGGGTGCGCATCATTACCGACGGCATCGGCACGGGCCGGTTGCCGTTCTTCGATACATGGGTGGCCGCGGGCATCGAGCATCGCATCTTCAACCCGCATCTGTTCGGTCGCTTCGGTTTTGCGCGCACGCACCGCAAGCTTGCCGTGGTCGACGGCACGTTCGCCTGGTGCGGCGGCATCAACATCGTCGACGACTTCGACCACAACGGTACCCGCCTGCCGCATGCGCGCTGGGACTTTGCCGTCGAACTGCGCGGCCCCGTGGTGGCGGACGTGCGCGAGGCGTTCGAACTGCAATGGCAGCGCATCGTGCTCGGCCACCGGCCCCCCGTTCGATCGGACGATGAAGGCGCGGCGGTAGGTGCTGCGCGTCGCAGACCCTCTTCGTTTCTGCGCACCGCGTTTAGCGGCCGCTTCCGCGCGCGGCGCGTCCGTCCGAGTGGCGAGCCCTGCGTGGCCTTCGTCGCACGCGACAACGTCGTGAACCGGCGCGCCATCGAAAAGGCCTACCTCGCCGCCATCGGACAGGCGCGCAAGGAAGTGCTGCTCGCGAATCCGTACTTCATGCCGGGGCGGCGACTGCGGCGGGCGTTGATCCACGCGGCGCGGCGCGGCGTGGAGGTACGGCTTCTGATCGGCCGAAAAGAGTTCGCCGCCCTCGACTACGCCGTGCCGTTCCTCTACCACTCGCTATTGAAGGCGGGCGTACGCATTGCCGAGTACGAAAAGACGATGCTGCACGGAAAGGTCGCCGTGGTCGATTCGAACTGGGCCACGGTGGGCTCCTCCAATCTCGATGCGCTCAGCCTCGTGCTCAACAACGAGGCCAATGTGATGCTGGTGCTGCATCCGGAGATCGATGCGTTGCGCGGCGCCATCCTCACCGCGTTCAACGAGTCGCGCCTGATCGACGAGGCCCGGTACGAGGCCCGGCCGGCCGCCGAGCGGCTGCTCAACTGGCTGGCCTACGCGGCGTATCGGGCCACCATGAAGCTCTTGACCGTGGGCGGCTACGACTAGGCTGCGGCCACGTTTCGCCCGTTTCCTCGTACCCGTCTGGCCCTGCACGCTGCCACACGCGACCCGGCGCGCGCAATCGAGGAAATATCGGCTTCTGCTCCCACCCCATGCGGCGCAGAATTAGAGTGCCTGTTAGACCCCGGTTTCTAATAAAGTCCTTGTTCAGCGGGCGGTCGTACCTAACAATAGTACGGCCGTTCGATTTTATTTCGGTCACATCGTAACGGTATAAAGCTATGCGAAAAGGCGAACAGACGCGAGCCGCAATTCTCGATGCAGCACTCGACCTGGCCAGCCGGGATGGACTCGAAGGTCTGACCATCGGTTTGCTGGCCGAGCGTATGCAGATGAGCAAGAGTGGCGTGTTCGCGCATTTCGGGTCGCGCGAAGACTTGCAGGTGGAAGTGGTGCGTGAGTATCACCGCCGCTTTGAGGAGGAAGTGTTCTTCCCCAGCCTGCGCGAACCGCGCGGTCTGCCGCGTTTGCGTGCCATGCTGTCGCGCTGGATGGAGAAGCGCATTCAGGAAGTCACCACTGGATGCATCTACATCAGCGGCGCCGTCGAGTACGACGACCGTGCGGACAGCGCCGTGCGCGAGCAGTTGGTGGCGAGCGTCACGATGTGGCGCGCCGCGCTCATGCGGGCCATTTCGCAGGCAATGGAAGAAGGGCATCTGCGCGCCGATACCGATCCGCAGCTGATGCTCTTCGAGTTGTACAGCTTCACGCTCGGCCTGCATCACGACGCACGCTTCCTGCATCTGCCCGATGCCGTGCGCCTGACGTGGGCTGCGCTGGAAAAGCTGATCGTTTCGTATCAGAGCGAAAGCCGCTAGCGGGACACGGCGCGGTCGGCACCGCGCCGCAAGCAGGCGGCGAGCTTGTCAGTCCTCATCCTTGGAGAAGAAGTCATGGGACAGTACGCCCCGCCGCTGCGCGATATGCAATTCGTGCTGCATGAACTGCTGAACGTCGAAGCCGAAGTGAAGCAAATGCCGAAGCACGCGGACCTCGACGCGGACACCGTCAACCAGGTGCTCGAAGAGGCCGGCAAGTTCTGCTCCGAAGTGCTGTTCCCGCTGAACCAGGTCGGCGACCGCGAAGGCTGCACCTACGTCGGCGACGGCGTGGTGACCACGCCCACAGGGTTCAAGGAGGCGTACCAGCAGTACGTCGAGGCGGGCTGGCCTGCGCTCGGTTGCGATCCCGAATTCGGCGGCCAGGGGTTGCCCGCGTTCGTGAACAACGCGCTCTACGAAATGATGAACTCGTCCAACCAGGCGTGGACGATGTACCCCGGCCTCTCGCACGGCGCTTATGAATGCCTGCATGCGCACGGCACGCCGGAGCAGCAGAAGACCTATCTGCCGAAGATCGTTTCCGGCGTCTGGACCGGCACCATGTGCCTCACCGAGCCGCATTGCGGCACCGACCTCGGCATTCTGCGCACGAAGGCGGAGCCGAACGGCGACGGCTCGTATGCCATCACCGGCACCAAGATCTTCATCTCCGCAGGCGAGCACGACCTCGCCGAGAACATCGTTCACCTCGTGCTCGCGCGTCTGCCCGATGCGCCAGCCGGCACGAAGGGCATCTCGCTTTTCATCGTGCCGAAGTTTATTCCCGATGCAGCGGGCGAACCCGGCGAGCGCAACGGCGTGAAGTGCGGCTCCATCGAACACAAGATGGGCATTCACGGCAACGCCACGGCCGTCATCAATCTGGACAACGCGAAGGGCTGGCTCGTTGGCGAGCCGAACAAGGGCCTCAACGCGATGTTCGTGATGATGAACGCCGCGCGTCTTGGCGTCGGCATGCAGGGTCTTGGCCTCACCGAGGTCGCGTACCAGAACGCGCTGGTGTACGCGAAGGAGCGCCTGCAGATGCGCTCGCTCACGGGACCGAAGGCGCCGGACAAGCCCGCCGATCCGATCATCGTGCACCCCGACGTGCGCCGCATCCTGCTCACGCAGAAGGCCTACGTGGAGGCGGGCCGCGCGTTCTCGTACTGGACCGCGCTGCAGATCGACCGCGAGCTGTCGCACAGCGACGAGTCCGTGCGCAAGGAAGCCGCCGACCTCGTCGCGCTGCTCACGCCCATCATCAAGGCGTTCCTCACCGACAACGCCTTCGAGTGCACCAACCACGCGTTGCAGGTGTACGGCGGCCACGGCTTCATCGCCGAATGGGGCATGGAGCAATACGTGCGCGACGCCCGCATCAACATGATCTACGAAGGCACCAACGCAGTTCAGTCGCTCGACCTGCTCGGCCGCAAGGTGCTGGGCGACATGGGCGCCAAGCTCAAGAAGTTCGGCAAGCTCGTGAGCGACTTCGTGGAAGAGGAGGGCGTGAAGCCCGAGATGCAGGAGTTCGTGAACCCGCTCGCCGACATCGGCGACAAGGTGCAGAAGCTCACCATGGAAATCGGCATGAAGGCGATGCAGAACCCCGACGAAGTGGGCGCCGCCGCCGTGCCGTATCTGCGCACCGTGGGCCACCTCGTGTTCTCGTACTTTTGGGCGCGCATGGCCCGCATCGCGCTGGACAAGGAAGCGTCCGGCGACCCGTTCTACAAGTCCAAGCTCGCCACCGCGCGCTTCTACTTCGCGAAGCTGCTGCCTGAAACGGCCACCACGATCCGCCAGGCCCGCGCGGGCTCGAAGACGCTGATGGACATCGACGAAGCGCTGTTCTAGGCGCCCGCCGGCCTGTCTTTTGCGTCGCGCGGACCAACAGAGCCGCGCGACGCATGAACCATCCCGGCCTCTACCTCATTCCATTCAATTCGCTCGACATTGCACATTCCGCTGGAGGAACAACGTGAGCAATCTGATCATTCGCAAGGTGGCCGTGCTCGGCGCCGGCGTGATGGGCGCGCAGATCGCCGCGCACCTGATCAACGCCCGGGTGCCCGTGCTGCTGTTCGATCTGCCCGCCAAGGAAGGTCCGAAGAACGCGATCGCGCTCAAGGCGATCGAGAACCTCAAGAAACTGTCGCCCGCGCCGTTCGGCGTGAAAGAGGACGCGCAGTACATCGAGCCCGCCAATTACGAGGATGACCTCGCGAAGCTGGCCGAATGCGACGTCGTGATCGAGGCCATCGCCGAGCGCATGGACTGGAAGCACGACCTCTACAAGAAGGTCGCGCCGCATATCGGCGCGAACGCGATCTTTGCTTCGAATACCTCGGGCCTTTCGATCACGGCGTTGTCCGACGGTTTTTCGGACGAGTTGAAGGCGCGCTTCTGCGGCGTGCACTTCTTCAATCCGCCGCGCTACATGCATCTCGTGGAGTTGATCCCGACGGCGCACACGCGGCCCGAGATTCTCGATCAACTCGAAACGTTCCTCACGAGCGCGGTGGGCAAGGGCGTGGTGCGGGCGAAAGACACGCCCAACTTCATCGCGAACCGCGTCGGCATCTTCTCGATTCTCGCGGTGGTTACGGAAGCGCAGAAGTTCGGTCTGCGTTTCGACGAAGTCGATGATCTGACGGGCAGCCGTCTGGGCCGCGCCAAGTCGGCCACGTTCCGCACTGCGGACGTGGTGGGTCTCGACACGATGGCGCACGTCATCAAGACGATGCAGGACAACCTCGCGAACGATCCGTTCTACCCCGTCTACGAGACGCCGGCCGTGCTGGCCGCGCTCGTGCAGAAAGGCGCGCTCGGGCAGAAGAGCGGCGCGGGCTTCTATCGCAAGGAAGGCAAGGCCATCAAGGTGCTCGACGCTAAAACCGGCGAGTACGTGGAAGCCGGCGCCAAGGCCGACGAACTGGTGGGGCGCATCCTCAAGCGCCCGCCCGCCGAGCGCCTGAAGTTGCTGCGTGAATCCACGCATCCGCAGGCGCAATTCCTGTGGTCGATTTTCCGCGACGTGTTCCACTACATCGCCGTGCACCTCGAATCGATTGCGGACAACGCGCGCGACGTCGACCTCGCCATCCGCTGGGGCTTCGGCTGGAACGAAGGTCCGTTCGAAGGCTGGCAGACGGCGGGCTGGAAGCAGGTCGCCGAATGGGTGCAGGACGACATCACCGCGGGCAAGGCGCTCGCGAACGTGCCGCTGCCCGCCTGGGTGTTCGAAGGGCCGGTCGCCGAGAACGGCGGCGTGCATTCGTCCGAAGGCTCCTGGTCGCCCGCGGCGAAGCGCTTCGTGCCGCGCTCGTCGCTCTCCGTCTACGAACGCCAGGTGTTCCGCGCGCCGCTGCAAGGCGAGAAGGGCGGGGACCCGAAGACCTTCGGCAAGACGCTCTTCGAGACCGACCACGTACGTGCCTGGGTGGACGACCGTGCCGGCGAAGACGACGTCGTGATCGTGTCGTTCAGGAGCAAGATGAACACGATCGGCCCCGGCGTGATCGACGGTCTCACGCAAGCCATTGAACTCGCGGAGCAGTCGTACCGTGCCGTGGTGGTGTGGCAGCCGACCTCGCTCAAGCTCGGCGCGCCGGGCGGTCCGTTCTCGGCGGGCGCGAATCTCGAAGAAGCGATGCCCGCGTTCATGATGGGCGGCGCGAAGGGCATCGAACCGTTCGTCAAGAAATTCCAGCAGGGCATGCTGCGCGTGAAGTACGCGAACGTGCCGGTGGTGTCGGCGGTGTCGGGCATCGCGCTGGGTGGCGGTTGCGAACTGCTGCTGCATAGCGCGAAGCGCGTCGCGCATATCGAGAGCTACGTGGGTCTCGTGGAAGTCGGCGTGGGTCTCGTGCCGGCGGGCGGCGGTCTGAAGGAAGCGGCGCTGCGTGCGGCGCAGACTGCCGAGGCCGTGGGCGCGACCCCGAGCGACCTGCTGCGCTTCGTACAGAAGTCGTTTGAAAACGCCGCGATGGCGAAGGTCTCGGCCTCCGCGCTCGAAGCACGCGCGATGGGTTACCTGAAGCCGTCGGACACCATCGTCTTCAACGTGTTCGAACTGCTCGACACGGCGAAGAAGGAAGCGCGCGCACTTGCCGCCGCGGGTTACCGCCCGCCGCTGCGCGCAACGCAGGTACCGGTGGCCGGACGTTCGGCGATCGCGACCATCAAGGCGTCGCTCGTCAACATGCGCGACGGCCGCTTCATCAGCGATCACGATTTCCTGATTGCGAGCCGCATTGCCGAAGCGGTGTGCGGCGGCGACGTCGAAGCCGGCAGCCTCGTCGACGAAGAATGGCTGCTCGCGCTGGAGCGTCGCGCGTTCGTCGACCTGCTCGGCACGCAGAAGACGCAGGAACGGATCATGGGCATGTTGCAGACCGGCAAGCCGGTGCGCAACTGAAGCGGCGAGTCATTCGGATCGGAGTCTCACATGAGCAAACAGTTACAGGATGCATATATCGTCGCCGCGAGCCGCACGCCCATTGGCAAGGCGCCGCGCGGGGTGTTCCGCAACACGCGGCCTGACGAGCTGCTGGTGCACGCGATCAAGTCCGCGGTGGCGCAGGTGCCGGGACTCGACACGAAGGTGATCGAAGACGCGATCATCGGCTGCGCCATTCCGGAAGCGGAGCAGGGCCTCAATGTGGCGCGCATGGGCGCGCTGCTCGCCGGCCTGCCGAACACGGTGGGCGGCGTCACGGTGAACCGTTTCTGCGCCTCCGGCGTGACGGCGCTCGCGATGGCCGCGGACCGCATTCGCGTGGGCGAAGCGGACGCGATGATCGCGGGCGGCTGCGAGTCGATGAGCATGGTGCCGATGATGGGCAACAAGCCGTCGATGTCGCCGCACATCTTCGACGCCAACGAGAACATCGGCATCGCTTACGGCATGGGTCTTACGGCCGAGCGCGTGGCCGAGCGCTGGCAGGTGAGCCGCGAAGCGCAGGACGCGTTTTCGCTGGAGTCGCATCGCCGCGCGATTGCCGCGCAGCAGGCGGGCGAGTTCAAGGACGAGATCGCGCCGTACACCGTGACCGAGCGCGTGCCTGATCTGGCGAGCGGCGAGGTGAAGGTGAAGACGCGTGAAGTCGCGCTGGACGAAGGTCCGCGCGCCGACACGTCGCTGGAAGGCCTCGCGAAACTGCGCACCGTGTTTGCCAACAAGGGATCGGTGACGGCGGGCAACAGCTCGCAGACCTCGGACGGCGCGGGCGCGCTGATCGTGGTGTCCGAGAAGATCCTGAAGCAGTTCAACCTCACGCCGCTCGCGCGCTTCGTGAGCTTCGCGGTGCGCGGCGTGCCGCCGGAGATCATGGGCATCGGGCCGAAGGAAGCCATTCCCGCGGCGCTGAAGGCCGCGGGTCTCACGCAGGACGACATCGACTGGATCGAGCTGAACGAGGCCTTTGCCGCGCAGTCGCTCGCCGTGATCCAGGACCTGGGCCTCGATCCCGCCAAGGTGAACCCGATGGGCGGCGCGATTGCGCTGGGCCATCCGCTCGGCGCCACGGGCGCGATTCGTGCGGCGACCGTCGTGCATGCGCTGCGCCGTCGCAACCTGCGCTACGGCATGGTGACGATGTGCGTGGGCACCGGCATGGGCGCGGCCGGCATCATCGAGCGTCTGTAAGGTGCAGGCCGCTTCTTCGCATGCTCGCTTGCCCGGGCAGCGAGGAGACACCGTAAAGGCATGAACGGTTCGCAGGCCGCGAGGTTTGCGAGCCGTTTTCGTTCAACGGAGGAGACCCGCGAATGACCCCCGACATCCTGACGAGCCAGGCCGACGACGGCGTGCTCACCATCACGTTCAACCGGCCGGCGCGCAAGAACGCGATTACGGCAGCGATGTACCAGACGATGGCCGACGCGTTCGTGACCGCGCAGCACGACAAGGCCGTGCGCGTCGTGCTGTTTCGCGGCAGCGAGGGCACGTTCTGCGCCGGCAACGACCTCGAAGATTTCATGAAGGCGCCGCCTGCGGGCGAGGACGCGCCGGTGTTCCAGTTCCTGCGCGCCATCAGCACGGCGGAAAAGCCTGTGGTCGCGGCGGTGGCGGGCGCGGCCGTGGGCATCGGCACGACGCTGCTGCTGCATTGCGATCTCGTCTACGCCGCGGACACGGCGAAGTTCTCGCTACCGTTCGCGCAACTCGGGCTGTGCCCGGAGGCGGCATCGTCGCTGCTCTTGCCGCGCATTGCGGGTTATCCGCTTGCAGCCGAAAAGCTGCTGCTGGGCGACGCGTTCGACGCCCAGGAGGCGCTGCGCATGGGCTTCGTGAATCGCGTGCTGCCCGCCGCGGAGGTGGAGGCGTTTGCGCTTGCCCAGGCGAGCAAGCTGGCGGCGCTGCCGGCGTCGTCGCTGCGTGTGACCAAGGCGCTGATGAAAGGCGCGGCGCAGCACGAAGTCCATACCCGCATGACGGAAGAGGCCGTGCACTTCGGCAAGATGCTGCTCGCGCCCGAAGCGCGCGAGGCGTTCAAGGCGTTCTTCGAGAAGCGCAAGCCGGATTTCAGGCAGTTCGATTGAGCCCCGTGAACGACTGACTGGACGAACAAGAACGGCGCTTTCGGCGCCGTTCTTTTTGCCTCGCACCTCACGCAAACAACCACGCACGTCACGCGTCGACCTTCCCGTTACGCCGTTCCATATTCCACATACCCGGACTCCCGGCAAAAGCTCACGAGCCGCAAGCCCGCCTTCTTCGCGATGGCAATGGCCAGCGACGACGGCGCCGAAATAGTCGCCACCAGCGGCACCCCCACGCGCGCGGCCTTGCGCACGAGTTCGTAGCTGGCGCGGCTGGAGAGAAACACGAAGCCGTCCGTGGTGTCGGCGCGCTCCAGCACGAGCTGGCCGATCAGCTTGTCGAGCGCGTTGTGGCGGCCCACGTCTTCGAAGGCATGCAGAATCTCGCCCTGCGCGTTGCACCAGGCCGCGGCGTGCAGACCGCCGGTGAGCTTCGTCAGCGCCTGGTGCGCGGGCAGGTCGTGTGCGGCGCGGGCGAGCGCGTCAGACGCGAGCCGCGCGAGAAAGCCCGTATCCGGCACGCGCTCCGGTTGCAGATCGAGCAGGTCGATGCTTTCGATGCCGCACACGCCGCAGCCCGTGCGGCCCGCAAGCGCGCGGCGCTTCTCCTTCAATCCCGCGAACGCCTGCTGCACGATGGTCAGCTGCACTTCGGCGTAAGGCAACTCGCCGTCTTCGCGAAACGCGACCTCGATGTCCTGAATGTCGGCGTTGCGGTCCACGATGCCTTCCGAAATGGCGAAGCCCACCGCGAAGGCTTCCAGGTCGCGCGGCGTGCACATCATCACCGCGTGCGAGATGCCGTTGAACACAAGCGCCACGGGCCATTCCTGGCCGACGTGATCGACGAGCGTTTCGGCGCCGCCGCCGCGGTGGCGCGTGACGGGCAATTCGATGGCGCCGGGCTGGCCGGCGGTTTCCAGTGGGTTCAAGCGTGGACTCCTTGGTGCGTCGCCCTGACGGGGAGCCCAGCCTGAGGCGGGCTCGTGGGTCGCGCAGAAGGTTCTAAAATACCCCAAGCCGGCGCCCCGTGTGGCCGGCGCCCCACAGAACCTGGCTGACAGAACCTGGGATATACCGCCATGGGACTCCACGAAGCGCCGCTGCTTTTCCAGTTCGAGATCGCCTCATCCGAGGACCTCACTTACATTCCGATGTCCGTCCGCTTCAACCTGGACCGCTTCGGTCTGCGCATCTCGCTCGCTCAATGGCAGATGCTGCCTTACGAGGACCGCAAGCTGCTCGCGCGCTTTCCGGTGGAGGAAGACGCGCAGATCGAGCCGAATTTCGACCACGCGCTCTTCGAGATGCTGCGCACGCACGCCAACGTGGAGCCGGAATGGTTCACGCCCGATGCCGCGCCGGCCTGGCGCGAGACCGGCGCGGTGCCGGAAGGCGTGCTGAACCAGGCGTCGCTTGCCGGCCTCGCGGCTCCGGGCATCGAGCAATGGGCGCAGCTGGCCCCTTTCAAGCGCTACGTTCTTGCCAAGCTCTCGCGCAAGCCGGAAGGCAATCACGATTTCCTGCCTGCCATGCGCGAATTTGGTCTGGCTGCGGCCGCCTGAACGAATTTTTTTCTTTTCCCTCAAACTGTTCCGGACGCTGCCGTTATCCATAGGTTGAGGCGCATCGCGCGCCTGCCCGTCGCAGATATGTTGTCAATAAAGCCCCGCAGGCACCCCGACCGCAGGACGAACGACGCCCGGAACCCATGAACTCTTTCTTCTCGAAGCGGCTGCTGATCAACGTGGCAGTCGTGGCCGCCGCGGTCGGCGCGAACGCGTTCGTCGCGTACACGCAGATACGCGGGCAGCGCGAGGCCGACGCCCGCACCTTGCAGGCCACGCACATCCGCCAGGATCTGGACACCTTTCGCGACACGCTCAACGACGAGCTGATGGCGCTCGGCCGCTACGAGACCGCGGGCGAGGGCGAAAGCGAGGCAGCGAGGCGCGAGCGCGCCGCAACGCTCGACAAGGCCACGGCGCGACTGCGCACCGCGTTCGCCGACATGCCCGACATGGCGGCCGATTTCGACAATCTCGCGCTCGACGCCGCGGCCTTTCAACGCGACGTCCGCGTGGCACTGGATCGCACCGCGACCCCGGCGCCGGCCGGCAGCGACGACTCGCGCACGTGGGTGGCGCCCGTGTACATGCGGCTCGACGTGCAGATGGGCCGCTTCGAAGCGCAGTTCGCGGCGTTGCAGCAGAAGCAGCGCATCGCGCTCGAAAAGGTGATCGACGACTCCATCGCCGCGAACCGCCGGGCCGTGGTGCTGCTCGTCATTTCGATGCTCGCGGGCGGCACGCTGCTCATCTACACCTTCGGCGTGCGCGAGAACGCGGCGCGCGAAAAGTTGCGCATCGCGCGGGCGCTACGCAGCAGCGACGAGCGCTTTCACGGCCTGTTCGAAGCGCACCCCGTGGCGATGTACATCTTCGATCGCGACACGCTGCGCTTTCTCGCCGTCAATACGGCTGCGATCCAGCAGTACGGCTACAGCGAAGCCGAGTTTCTCGCCATGTCGGTGCGCGCCATTCATACGCCCGAGGAAGCGACCCGGCTCGAATTGCATCTCACGCGCAGCGACCCCGCCTCGCATGACGGGCGCACCATGGCCGGCATCTGGCATCACGTGCGGCGCGACGGCTCGCACGTGAGCGCGGACGTGTCGTACCACGCGCTCACGTTCATGGGCCGCAGCGCGGTGTTCGTGCTGGCTGACGATGTGACCGAGCAGATCGCCGCCGAAGCCGAGGCCCAGCGCTCCAACCAGATGCTGGAGACGGTGATCGACAGCATTCCGCAGCGCATTTTCTGGAAGGACCGTGAGTCCCGCTATCTGGGCTGCAACATGGCGTTCGCGCGCGATGCGGGGCTCTCGTACCCGGAACAGGTGATCGGCAAGACCGACCACGACCTGCCCTGGCGCCAGTTCGCGGACACCGTGCGCGCGCACGACCGCGAGGTGATCGAGTCCGGCGTGCCCAAGCTCAACTTCGAAGTGGACCTCGTGATCGACGGCGTGCATCGCACCACCGTCACGAGCAAGCTGCCGTTCACGGCGGGCGACGGCAATGTGCTGGGCGTGCTCGGCTCCTACACCGACATCACGGAGCGCAAGCGCGCCGACCTCGCGCTGCGCCTGCAAAGCCGCGCGCTGGATGCGAGCGTGAACGCAATCATCATCACCGGCCCAGGGCCGGGCGGCCATCTGATCGAGTACGCGAACCCGGCCTTCGCGCGCATCACGGGCTACGATCCTGCCGAAGTGGTGGGGCAGGACTGCCGGCTTTTGCAGCGCGACGACCGCGACCAGGAAGGGCTGCACGCCATTCGCCAGGCGCTGGCGGCCAACCGCGAGGTGAGCGCCGTGCTGCGCAACTATCGCAAGGACGGCGCGCTGTTCTGGAATCAGCTTTTCATCGCGCCGGTGCCGGATGCGGACGGGCGCACCACGCACCACGTCGGCATCGTGAGCGACGTGACCGAGCTGATGCGCTACCAGGAGCAGCTCGAATACCAGGCGAACTACGACAGCCTCACGCGGCTGCCCAACCGGAACCTGCTGCGCGACCGGCTTCAGCAGGCGCTCGTCGCGGCGCAGCGGCGCGAGCGCGGACTCGCGGTCGTGTTCATCGACCTCGACGGCTTCAAGAACGTGAACGACAGCCTGGGTCACAGCATCGGCGACCGGCTGCTTTCTGTGGTGGCCGAACGCCTTGCGCGCTGTGCTCGCGCGAGCGACACGGTGGCGCGCCACGGCGGCGACGAATTCGTGATCGTGATGGCGGACACGGTGGACGAGCAGTCGCTCATTGCGTGGATGGAGCGCGCGCGGGCCGCGATTTCGGAGCCGGTCTGGCTCGACGGCAACGAGCTTTACGTGGGCTGCAGCATGGGTGCGAGCCTCTTCCCGCAAGACGGCGACGACGCCGAAACGCTGATGAAGAAGGCCGACCTGGCGATGTACCGCGCGAAGGACATGGGCCGCAACACTTTCCAGTTCTTCCAGCCCGAGATGAACGCGAGCGCGACCGCGCGGCTCTCGCTGGAGCGGCGCCTGCGGCGGGCGCTGCGCGACAACGAATTCCTGCTGCACTACCAGCCGCAGATCGACATCGATACCGGCCGTATCGTGGGCATGGAAGCGCTCGTGCGCTGGCAGGACCCGGAAGCCGGGCTCGTCTCGCCGTCGGCGTTCATTCCGGTCGCCGAGGAAAGCGGGCTCATCGGGCCGCTTTCCGAATGGGTGCTGCGCGAAGCGTGTCGCCAGAACAAGGCGTGGCAGGTAGCGGGGCTGCCGCCGGCACGCGTGTCGGTGAATCTGTCGGCGCGCGTGTTCCAGCAGCGCAACATCACGCAGCTCGTCACGCAGGTGCTCGAAGAGACCGGGCTCGATCCGCAGTATCTGGAACTCGAACTCACCGAAAGCACGATCATGCGCAACGCCGAGGAAGCGGTGATCATGCTCAACGACCTGCACGCGCTCGGCATCGGCCTTGCCATCGACGACTTCGGCACCGGCTATTCGAGCTTGAGCTACCTCAAGCGCTTTCCGGTGGACCGCCTCAAGATCGACCGCTCGTTCGTGTCGGACATCGGCATTTCGGGCGACGACGAGACGATCACGTCCGCGATCATCGCGCTCGCGCACTCGCTGGAGTTGCAGGTGATTGCGGAAGGCGTGGAGACGTCGGCGCAGCTCGACTTCCTCAAGGAACGAGCGTGCGACGAGATGCAGGGGTTCTTCTTCGCTCGCCCGATGCCGCGCGACGCCATCGCGAATCTGCTGCAGGGCGGCGTGGAGTGCGCCGAGGCCTAGCCCGCAAGCGCGGGCGGCGCGTTCCCGGGATGCGTGCTCAGTCCAGCGTGGGCAGGGCGCGCGGGCGGCGGTCGGAGTCGGTGGCGACGTAGGTGAGCGTGGCTTCGGTCACCTTCACGACGTCTTGTGTGAGGCTCATGCGCTGCGCGTAAACCTCCACCGACACGGTGATCGACGTGTTGCCCGTCTTCACGATGTCCGCGTAGAAGCTCAGCAGGTCGCCCACGAATACCGGCTGCTTGAAGATGAACGAGTTGACCGCGATGGTGGCGACCCGCCCATTGGCGCGGCGGCTGGCCGGAATCGAGCCGGCAATGTCCACCTGCGCCATGATCCAGCCGCCGAACACGTCGCCGTGGACGTTCGCGTCCGAAGGCTGCGGCACGACGCGTAGTGCGGGCGGCTTCTGCGGAAGGTGGATGGACTCGGTCATGTGTTTATCCATGGATAGGGCGCGTGTGGGCGGGTTTGCGTGTATGGGGGAGGCGCGGCGCCCTGAAGCGGCGGGCGCGGCCTTCTGCGACAATACGGAAGATCAGAAATTGTACGGGAAAGTGCGCAGCGGCGAGGCGCGCAGAGCCCTCCCGTCACGAACCCCACTGCACAATCCATGCGTCGCCTTCCCCCTTCCGGCGAGCCTTCGCCGCTCGCAACCGGTCCGCGTAACGACTGGCAGACCATCGTTTCGCTGCTGCCCTACCTTGCCACCTACAAGTGGCGCGTGATCTTCGCGTTGACCTGCCTGATCGGCGCGAAGGTGGCGAACCTGGGCGTGCCTGTCGTGATGAAGCGCATCGTCGACAGTCTCGCCTCCGTGCAGCAGCTCACGGCGCTCGGGCGCGCCGAGCATGCGCCCTCCATCGTGCTGGCGGGCGGCATCGGGCTGCTCGTGATTGCGTATGCCGTGGTGCGACTCTCGACTTCGCTCTTCACCGAACTGCGCGAAATCCTGTTTTCGAAGGTCACGGAAAGCGCCGTGCGGCAACTCGCGCTCAAGGTGTTCCGGCATCTGCATGCGCTGTCGCTGCGCTTTCACCTGGACCGGCAGACGGGCGGCATGTCGCGCGATATCGAGCGCGGCACGCGCGGCATTACGCAGCTCATTTCGTATTCGCTCTACAGCATCCTGCCCACGCTCGTCGAAGTCGGGCTCGTGCTGGGCTTCTTCGTGGTGCGCTACGAGGCCTATTACGCCGTCGTCACGCTCGTGGCGCTGGTGGCGTACATCGTGTTCACGGTGAAGGTGACCGAATGGCGCACGCACTTCCGTCGCACGATGAACGAGCTCGATTCGCGCGCGAACTCGCGTGCCATCGATTCGCTGCTGAACTACGAAACCGTGAAGTACTTCGGCAACGAGGAATGGGAAGCGCAGCGCTACGACGAAAACCTCAAGCGCTATCGCGCGGCGGCCATCAAGTCGCAGAACTCGCTTTCGGCGCTGAACTTCGGGCAGCAGGCCATTATCGGCATCGGGCTCGTGTTCATTCTCTGGCGCGCGACGCAAGGCGTGATGGCGGGCCGGCTCACGCTGGGCGACCTGGTGCTCATCAACACGTTCATGTTGCAGCTCTACATCCCGCTCAACTTCCTCGGCGTGGTGTATCGCGAACTCAAGCAGAGCCTGACCGACATGGATCGCATGTTCTCGCTGATGGGTGTGATGCGCGAAGTGCCCGACGTGCCGAATGCGCCGCCGCTCGCCGTGCGCGGCGGCGAGGTGCGCTTCGATCACGTGAACTTTGCCTACGAGCCTTCGCGGCCCATCCTGCACGACGTGAGCTTCACGATTGCCGCGGGTACCACGACGGCGGTGGTGGGCCACAGCGGCTCGGGCAAGTCGACGCTCGCGCGGCTGCTGTTCCGCTTCTACGATCTGGACCGCGCAACCGGCGGTGCGATCGCCATCGACGGCCAGGACATTCGCGACGTGGCGCAGGACACGCTGCGTGCGGCCATCGGCATCGTGCCGCAAGACACGGTGCTCTTCAACGACACGATCTACTACAACATCGCGTACGGCAGGCCCTTGGCGTCGCGCGACGAGGTGATCGCGGCGGCGCGCGCGGCGCACATCCACGAGTTCATCGAAAGTCTGCCCAAGGGCTACGAGACGTCGGTGGGCGAGCGCGGGCTCAAGCTCTCGGGCGGCGAAAAGCAGCGCGTGGCGATTGCGCGCACGCTGCTCAAGAACCCGCCGATTCTCGTGTTCGACGAAGCCACGTCCGCGCTCGACTCGCGCTCGGAACGCGCGATCCAGCACGAACTCGACCAGATCGCGCGCAATCGCACGACGCTCATCATCGCGCACCGGCTTTCTACGGTCGTGCACGCACAGCAGATCATCGTGATGGATCGCGGGCGCATCGTGGAGCAGGGCACGCATGCGGAGTTGCTGCGCGCGGGCGGCCTGTTCGCGCAGATGTGGGCGCTTCAGCAGCAGCGTGCGGAACAGGAAGCGCGCGATGGGGACGGGGCGGGCGGAAGCGCGGAAGACGCGCCGCACGATGCGAGTGCGTTATCGCAGACGGAGACTAGCGGACGCGCTTGAGCCGGGCGTCCAGTTCGGCGAGTTGCGCGGGCGTGCCCACGTTTTCCCAGACGCCTTCGTAAAGCTCGCCTGTGACGAGCCCACGCGCAATCGACTCGCGATAGTACGGTTTCAGCGCACAGCGCGTGCCGCGCGGCAGTGCGTGGAACATGCGCGTGTCGTACAGGCCGATGTTGCCGAACGTGTAGCGCGGCGAGCCTTCGAGGGAGAGCGTGCCGCCCGCGCGGTCGTCCAGCGCGAAATCGCCCGACGGATGAAACGGCGGGTTCGGCACCATGACGAGATGCATGCCCGGCTCGGGCTGTGCGGCGAGCCGTTCGGCGTGCTGCGCGAGATGCGCGTAGTCGAAGTCGCTGTAGACGTCGCCGCTCACGGCGAGAAAGACTTCCGGCGTACCTGCGTCTTCGAGCAGCGGCAGCGCCTGCGCAATGCCGCCCGCCGTTTCCAGCGCCTCGTGCTCCGGCGAGTAGCGCAGCGCGACGCCCCAGCGCGAACCGTCACCGAGCCGCGCTTCGATCTGCGCCCCCAGCCACGCGTGATTGATCACGATGGTCGCAAAGCCAGCCTGCGCGAGCCTTTCGATCTGCCATTCGATCAACGGCTTGCCGCCAGCGGGCAGCAGCGGCTTCGGGCAGGTGTCGGTCAGCGGACGCATGCGTTCGCCGCGGCCGGCGGCGAAGATCATCGCCTTGCGGTTGAAGAGCGATTGGCTCATGGGTCAGAACGATCGGTCAGAACGTGTAGCCGACTTCGGCGCTGCGGCCTTCGAGCGAATCGAGCAGCTTCGCAAACGGCGCGAGCGGCGCGTAGCGCTGCGTCACCTTGCGCGCGTAGTTCACGAAGCGCGGCAGATCGGCCAGGTAATGCGGCTTGCCGTCGCGATAGTTGATACGGCAGAAAAGGCCCAGCACCTTGATGTGGCGTTGCAGGCCCATCCATTCGAGCTGCCGGTAGAACTCGCCGAAGTCTGCGTCGACGGGCAGGCCCGCCTTCTTCGCGCGCTCCCAGTACCACGCGAAGCAGTCCAGCTCGAAGGCCTCGTCCCACGACAGGAACGCGTCGCGCAGCAGCGAGACGACGTCGTAGGTGATGGGCCCGTACACGGCGTCCTGGAAGTCGATCACGCCAGGGTTCGGCGTGGCGATCATCAGATTGCGCGGCATGAAGTCACGCAGCATGAACACCTGGGGTTGCGCGCGTGCGCTCGCAATGAGCAGCGCGAAGGTGCGGTCCAGCACGCCGCGCGTCGCTTCATCTACGGTATGGCCCAGATGACGACCGATGTACCACTCGGGCATCAGCTCCATTTCGCGGCGCAGGAACGCTTCGTCGAACGGCGGCAGCACGTCTTCGCGCGATGCGAGTTGCCAGCGAATGAGCGCGTCGAGCGCGTCACGCATCAGTTGGCGCGGCGCGGGGCGGCCTGGGTCTGCCGCTGAGGTCGTGCCGTCCGGCGCCGCGCTCTTGAGCGCGTTCAGATACGAATCGGTGCCCATGTCGGTGACGAGCATGAAGCCCGCATCGAAGTCCGCCTCCAGCACGGTCGGCACATGCACGCCGGCATCGGCGAGCAGTTGCGCCACCTGGACGAACTCGCGGCACTTTTCGGGCGGCGGGGCGTCCACGGCAATCGCGGTTCCGCCTTGTTGCGTGCCGGCGGCGAGCCGGAAGTAGCGGCGAAAGCTGGCATCGGACGAAGCCGGCGCCAGCGTGGCCAGATCGAGCCCGTGCCGTGAGGCGCGGCCGCCAAGCCAGGCGGTGAGCAGATCGAGTCGGGGATCGGGGGAGCCGGGCGGGCGAAGGGCGGCAGCGTGGAGCGTCATGAAAACCGGGCGAAAACGGGAGGGGACAACGTATTGCCATATAATACCCCACGACTTTTTTGACGCGACTCGCGCCAAAGCCCCGAACAAACGGTTCGCCCGCCCGCTTCCTACCTTCATCGCAGAGCGCTTGCCCGATGAATTGTTAATGGTTGTGCATTCCAACTGTCACGGTTCGATTGCGCGAGGCGGCAGATCGTGAGCCGAAGGGCGCCCGGCCGGGCCGATCCGCCAAAACCTTACATGCCGCCCAGACAGTTTTTCCAGACGATCTCCTCCAGTGACGACTGCGTGCCGGGCAAAAGGCGGCTCATCGCGGCGCTCGTGGCCGTGCCGGGCTTCGTGCCCGCGTTCGCGCACGCCCAGCTCGCCGGGGACGCCGCGCAGCCACAGGCGCTCGACGGCCCGTGGAGCCTGCGCCTCGCGCCCCAGCTCGAAGAACATCCGGTGGCATCCGGCCAGCGTCCGGCGACGTTCGTGCTGGGCGACAGCACGACGGGCACGGCCAATCAGGACATCGCCGCGAAGGGTTCGGCCGAGGTGCGTCACAACACGGCCATCGTCAAGGCGGACGCGCTCCACTACGACGAAGACACCGACATGGCCGATGCGTACGGCCACGTGCGCATCACCCAGAACGGCAACACGTTCGTCGGCCCCGAGGCGCACCTCAAGGTGGAGTCGAGCGAAGGCTTCATGACCGCGCCGAAGTACCACTTCACGCTGACGGGCGGCTCAGGCAGCGCGGAACGCGTGGACCTGATCGACAACGAACGGTCGGTGTTCACGAAGGGCACCTACACGGCGTGCCGCTGCGAGTCGGACCCGGCCTGGTACATCAAGGGCACGGAGTTCGACTTCGACACGGGCGCCGACGAAGGCGTGGCCCACAACGGCGTGCTGTTCTTCCAGGGCCTGCCCATCTTCGCGAGCCCGTGGCTGTCGTTCCCGCTTTCCGGCGACCGGCGCAGCGGCCTCTTGCCGCCCACCTTCTCGCTCAGCTCGAACAACGGCTTCGAGCTTTCGGTGCCGTACTACTTCAACATCGCGCCGAACCGCGATGCCACGATCACGCCGCGCATCATCTCGAAGCGCGGCGTGCTCACGCAGGTCAACTACCGTTATCTGTCGCCCAACTACGCCGGCCAGATTACAGGCGAGCTCCTGCCGAACGACGCGATCACGAAGACCAACCGCTACGCGCTGTACATCCAGCACAACCAGAATTTCGGCGGCGGGTTCGGCGGCTACGTGTACTACAACAAGGTCTCGGACAACACGTATCCGGAAGACCTGGCGGGCACGTCCACGCAGTTCATCAACGGGCTGCAGACGACGTATCAGCAGGAAGCGGGGCTCACGTACAACAACGGCCCGTGGTCGGTGCTCGCGCGCTGGCAGCACTGGCAGACGCTCGCGCCTTCGGCGCCGCCGTACGGCCGCGAGCCCGAGCTCAACGTGAAGTACGCGAAGTACAACGTGGGCGGCTTCGACTTCGGCGCGGAAGCCGACTACTCGCGCTTTCGCATCACGACGCAGGACGCGACGCAGGGCGACCGTATCGTCTTCAATCCGTACGTGTCGTACTCGGTCGTGGGCCCCGGCTACTTCGTCACGCCGAAGGTGCAGTGGCACTTTGCGTCGTACAACCTGAGCAATATCGGTACGGGGTCGCCGGCGGGCCAGCCGAAGGACTTCACCGAGCAAGTGCCCACGTTCAGCTTCGACAGCGGGCTGATCTTCGACCGCTCGGTGCGCGTGTTCGGCGAGGATTACATCCAGACGCTCGAGCCGCGGCTCTATTACGTCTACACGCCGTACCACAACCAGAACTTCGCGCCGGTTTTCGACACCGCCGAATCGGACTTCGGGCTGGCGGAAATCTTCACGCCGAACACGTTCGTCGGCAACGACCGCATCGCCGACGCGAACCGCATCACTGCCGCCCTCACCACGCGCTTCCTCAACCCGGCGACGGGCGACGAGCGCGCGCGCTTCGTGATCGCGCAGCAGTACTACTTCCGCGACCAGCGCGTCACGCTGCTGCCGGGGCAGGCCACGTCGGAAGCCACGACGCACTCGGACCTGATTCTGGGCGCCGCGCTCAAGCTCGGGGCCGGTTTCGCTTCGGAAACGGCGTTCCAATATAATGCCGACAACAATCAGCTGACGAAGGCGAGCGTGGGTTTCGGCTTCAGTCCGGGCACCTCGCGTGTCGTGAACGTCGCCTATCGCTACACGCGCCAGAACACGACGCTCACCAACGAGCCGATCAACCAGATTCTGATTTCGGGGCAATGGCCGCTCTCGCACCGCGTGTACGGTGTGGCCCGCTTCAATTACGACCTGGGCGGGCACCGCATCGTGGACGGCCTCGTCGGCATGCAGTACGACGCGGACTGTTGGGTGCTCGGCGTGGGTATCCAGCGCTACGCGAACGGGGTGAACACGGTAGGCAATCAGACCACCGGCACGCGCTTTCTGGCGCAGCTCACGCTCAAAGGGCTCTCGAACGTCGACAACGGCCTCGTTGCTGCGTTCCGCGCGGGCGTGGCGGGCTACACGCCGCTGCCGCCGGCTCCGCCGCCCGATTCACGTTTCACCAACTACGAATGACACATGACCGCGGCGCAGCAGGCACGACGATGCGTGGGCAATGCGTCATCGAACGCGAGTAGACGGGCGAAGCGGCCCGCCATCTTTGGAGTATCTGTGGGAATCATGAAAAAGCTTCGCCTGGCAGCATGGGCTGCCACTTTCGCCGCCGCGGCGTATTTCCTGCCGGTCGCGCCGGCGAGTGCTCAGGCACTGAGCGCCCCGAACAACGGCCAGCTGGCCGACACGATCGCGGCAGTGGTCAACGACGGGGTCATCACGCAGCGCGAGCTGGACGAACGGGCAGGCCTCGTCGCGCGGCGTCTCACGCAGCAGGGCGCGCCCGTGCCGCCGACGGACCAGCTGCGCCTCCAGGTGCTCAATCAGATGGTGCTCGAACGCATCCAGCTGCAGAAGGCGAAGGAAGACGGCATCGTGATCGACGACGCCACCGTGCAGCGCACGCTCGCCCGCCTCGCCCAGGCCAACAACATGGATCTCGCCACGTACCGCGCGCGGATCGAGGCCGAAGGCGTGCGCTGGAGCACGTTCACGAACGACGCACGCACCGAGCTCACGCTCTCGAAGCTGCGCGAGAAGGAAGTGGACAGCAAGATCACCGTGTCGGACGGCGAGGTCGCGAACTACATCGCGAGCCAGCGCGGGCCGAACGCCGGTCTCACGAGCGATCTGCGCTTCGAGCACATTCTGCTCAAGGCGCCGCAGAATGCGCCGCAGACCGAGATCGAGGCCGCGCAGCAGAAGGCGCAGGCGCTGCTGCAACAGGCGCTGGGCGGTGCCAACTTCGAAAAGCTCGCGAAGTCCGACTCGCAGGCAAGCGATGCAGGCAAGGGCGGCGACATGGGCTTTCAACCCACCTCGAAGCTGCCGGCCGAATTCGTGACGGCGGCTTCCACGCTGCGTCCGGGCCAGGTGAACCCGTCGGTGATCCGCACCGGTGACGGTTTCGAAATCGTGCGCCTGATGGAGCGCCGCTCAGGCCAGGGCTCGCCTTCGGCGGACGCCTCGCACCTCACGCAGACGCACGTGCGCCACATCCTGCTGCGCGTGGGCGACGGCATGTCCGAGCCGCAGGCGCGCCAGAAGCTGCTCGAGATTCGCCGTGAGGTGCTGGCGGGCGGCGATTTCGCCAAGTTCGCGCGCACCTACTCGCAGGACGGCTCTTCTTCGCAGGGCGGCGATCTGGGCTGGATCAGCCCGGGCGAGACGGTGCCTGAATTCGAGCGCGCCATGAATTCGCTGCAGGACGGCCAGGTAAGCGAGCCGGTTCGCACCGAGTACGGCTACCACCTGATCCAGGTGCTGGGCCGCCGCGAAGCGCAGGGGTCGGTCGCACAGCAGATCGACCTCGCACGCCAGGCCATCGGCCAGCGCAAGGCGGAGCAGGCCTACGCCGACTGGCTGCGTCAGCTGCGCGACAGCGCCTATGTGGACTACAAGGTCGGCATGCCGTCCCTACAATAGACGGTAACGTCCGCCGTCCACTCCACGCCATGACTGCCGCCTCGACTCCTTCGTCCGCCGCCGGCGCTGCGCAAGCGCCGCTGCAAATCGCCATCACGACCGGCGAGCCAGCCGGCGTGGGGCCCGAGCTGACGGCGGCGGCACTCGCAGGCGCGGCCGCGCACTGGCCGGACGCGCAGTTCGTAGTGATCGGCGATGCGCAGTTGCTCGCGCAGCGCGCGAAAGCCGTCGGCGTGGACTGGGCATCGCTTGCGGCAAGCGGGCGGGTTCGCGTGCAGCACGTGCCGGTTGCTGTGCCGGCCGAGGCGGGCAAGCTCGATGCCGCCAACGGCCGCTACGTGCTGACGTTGCTCGATACCGCCATCGACGGCGCGATGGCCGGCACGTTCGACGCCATGGTCACCGCGCCGCTGCAAAAGAGCACGATCAACGACGCCGGTGTGCCGTTCACCGGCCACACCGAATATCTCGCCGAGCGCACCCACACGCCGCGCGTCGTGATGATGCTGGCGGGCACGGGCCAACGGCCGCTGCGCGTGGCGCTGGCCACCACGCATCTGCCGCTCAAGGACGTCTCCGCGGCGCTCACCATTGAAGGTCTGGTCGAGACGCTGCGTATCATCAACAGCGACCTGCGCCGCCATTTCGGCGTGCCGCTGCCGCGCATTCTCGTGACGGGCCTCAACCCGCACGCGGGCGAGAACGGCTACCTCGGGCGCGAGGAAATCGACGTGATCTCGCCGGCGCTGAATGCCGCGTGCGCCGAAGGTATCGACGCCCGCGGCCCGTACCCCGCCGACACGCTGTTCCAGCCGCGTTATCTGAAGGACGCCGACTGCGTGCTCGCCATGTTCCATGACCAGGGTCTGCCGGTGCTCAAGTACGCGACCTTCGGCGAAGGCATCAACGTCACGCTGGGCTTGCCCATCGTGCGGACCTCCGTTGATCACGGCACCGCGCTCGATCTGGCCGGCACGGGCCGCGCGGACGCGGGCAGCATGGTCGCCGCCGTGGACGCCGCCGTTTCCATGGCGCGGCACCGTCGCGCGGCTTGACGCGTTACGACGCTTCGCTTTCACTCTTTTCCGGTTTTCTCCATCGATGTCCAGCAGCCGACAGCACCAGGGTCATTTCGCGCGCAAGCGTTTCGGGCAGAACTTTCTGGTCGACATGGGCGTGATCGACGCCATCGTCCAACTGATTCGCCCGCAGCGCGGCGAGCGCATGGTAGAAATCGGGCCGGGGCTGGGCGCGCTCACGGAGCCGCTCGTCGAGTGCGTGGCCACGCCTGAGCAGCCGCTGCACGCCGTCGAACTGGATCGCGACCTGATCGACCGCCTGAAAAAGAAGTTCGGCGACCGGCTCGCGCTGCATGCGGGCGACGCGCTCGAGTTCGACTTCGGCTCGCTTGCCGCGCCCGGTGACAAGCCGACGCTGCGTATCGTCGGCAACCTGCCGTACAACATTTCCAGCCCGCTGCTGTTTCACCTCACCGCGTTCGCGCATTGCGTGATCGACCAGCACTTCATGCTGCAGAACGAGGTGGTGGAGCGGATGGTCGCGGAGCCGGGCAGCAAGGCGTTCAGCCGCCTCAGCGTGATGCTGCAGTACCGCTACGCAATCGAAAAGATGCTGGACGTGCCGCCCGAATCGTTCCAGCCGCCGCCGAAGGTGGATTCCGCGATCGTGCGGATGATTCCGTATGCACCGCACGAACTGCCGGACGTCGACGAACGCGCACTGGGCGAAGTAGTGACCGCCGCGTTCTCGCAGCGGCGCAAGATGCTGCGCAACACGCTGGGTGCGTTTCGCGACCGCGTGGATTTCGACGCGCTCGGGTTTGATCTGGCGCGCCGGGCCGAAGACGTGCCGGTGGAGGAATACGTGCGCGTCGCGCAGGCGGCAAGCGGCGCCGCTACGAGGCCCGACGGCGAGCCGGCGCGTTGACGAGGGCAATGCCCGCGAGCACCATGGCCGCGGCCGCGAGAAAACGCGAACTGAACGATTCGCCGAGCAGCAGCACGCCGAACGTCACGCCAAAGAGCGGCGTGAGAAACGAAAACACCGAAAGCCGCGACGCCATATAGCGCGTGAGCAGCCAGAACCACAACAGATAGCTCACGAAGGCCACGATCACAGCCTGATAGGCAAGACTCGCGAGCGTGAGCGGCGTGATCGAGACGATGGCCTCGAAGCGCGCCTGGCCTAGGCCGACCGCCAGCGCGAGCAACACCACCGCCGATACCGCAAGTTGATAGAAGAGCGTCTTGCTCGCGCTCGTGTGCGCGAGCTTCGTTGCGCGCACGACGACGGTCGTGGCGGCCCAGGCGATGCCGGCGAGCACGCCGAGCGCGTCACCGGCCACGCCGGCCAGCATCGAATGCGTGCTGTCTGCGGTGCCGCCGGGCGCGTGGTGCGCGAAGCCGTCGGCGAAGGCGAGAGCCATGCCCGCGAATGCCACGCCGATGCCCGTCCACTGCGTGCGCCACATCTTTTCGCCGCGCACGAACCAATGCAACCCAAGCGCGGTGAAGCAGGGCGCCGTGTACAGAAACACGGCCATGCGCGAGGCACTCGTGAGTGAGAGTCCGACGAAGATGCAGATGAACTCCGCCGCAAACAGCACGCCCGCAAGCAGCCCTGCGCCCAATGTGCCGTCGTCGCGAAAGAGCGGCGTGCCGCGTGTGCGTGCCCAGCCGCATACGAGCAGCGTGGCGATGGCCGAGCGCAGTCCCGCCTGGAAGAGGGGCGGCAGCACGACGTTCGTGCTCTTGATGGCGACCTGCTGAAAGCCCCAGATCGCGCACAGCACGATCATCAGTATCGTGGCGAAGCCATCCAGCGGACGGCGGGCCGGCAACGCGGCGGTGCTCATGCGTGATCGTTTCGGCAAGGAAAAGGAGCCTCACGATAGCAAAACGCTACGCCTGCCGGCGCCATGACCCCACGTTCGGCATGTGCTTGCTGCACTGCGTCGCGCGACGCGCGCCTGTTGTGTGGCTGTTGCTTGCGCCTGTTAGCGGGAAGCCCTTATCGATGCGCCATCGCCTGCGTGATGTCGAACAATTCGCTGCGCAGCGCCTTGGCCCGTTCGCGTCCGAAATGCTGCTCGAACTCCGTTTGCGCCGCGCGCCACGCCACGCACGCTTTCTCGAATACGCGCGCGCCTTTCGCGGTGAGGCTGTAGACCAAGGCGCGCGCGTCTTCGTCGGAAGGCTCGGCCGTGGCCAGCCCTTCGCGTTGCAGAGGCTTGAGTGCGCGCACGAGCGTCGTGCGGTCCATCACCATCGCGTCGGCGAGTGCGAGCATGGTGGAGCCCGGCTTGCGCGAGAGGCGCGCGAGAATCGCGAACTGCGCGGCCGAGAGACCCGACGACGCCAGATGCCGTTCGTAGATCTGCGTGACGTAGCGCGATGCCTGGCGCAGCGCGAAGCAGTTGCAGGCGTCGTAGGACGGGGCTTTGCTCATGATGCGGCTCCGGCCTGCAACTGCGCCGCGCGGCGCACTTCGTAGGCTTTCAGATGGTTGTAGGCGAGCCGCAGCACCGAGAGTGCGGCATCGTCGCGCTGGCGGTCGCCGCCGCGGCGGATCAGGTCGCCCAGCACGTGGTCGGCTTCGATGCGCGAGCCGGCCTGAAGGTCGCGCAGCATCGACGCCGTGAGCGGCGAGCCGGCAGCGAACAGCACCGCGTGCATCCGCGCGTTGAATTCGGGCCGCACCGCGTAGCCGTTGTGGGCGGCAATGGCCGAGCATTCGGCAAACAGGTTCGCGATGGCGCGCTCGCCGTCCGGCGTCGCGAGAATTTCTCCGATCGAGGCCCGGAAGAGACACGTAATGCCCGCGAGCGTCGCGAGAAACACCCACTTCTCCCACAGTTCCTGCACGATGTTCGGGCTCGCCGTGACGTCGAACCCGGCGTTGCCCATCGCCTCCACCACGGCCTGCGTGCGTTCCGAGAGGCCGCCCGCCAGTTCGCCGAACACGATGGCCTGCATGTCGTTGAGATGCACGATTTCGCGTTCGGCGTTCAACGTGGCCGCGATCAGGCACAAACCGCCCAGCACCTGCGACGCGCCGAAGCGGCGTTGCAGTTCGTCGATGTGCTGCATGCCGTTCAGGAGCGGCAGGATCAAGGTGGAGGGGCCGACCGCGGCCTGGAAGGAGTCGATGGCGTCCGCGAGATCGTAGGCCTTGCAGCTGAGCAGGATCAGGTCGAACGGCTCGCGCAGATCGCTCTTCACCACGGTCTTCACGTCGCGCAGTGTGAGATCGCCGTACCGGCTGCGCACGACGAGGCCCGCGCGGCGCAGTTCTTCGGCACGCTTCGGCCGCACGAGGAACGTGACGTCGCGTCCGGCATGCGCCATACGCGCCCCAAAATATCCGCCGACACCACCGGCGCCTACGACCAGAATTCGCATGCTTCGAGTCTCCTTGCAGGTTGCTTGCGGAAATCCGCATCGCCATGCATCAAGGGGGATGCGAGGGGCGCACGGCCCGAGTTGTGCATATGCATGCACATGCGTTCGTATGGTAGTGCAGCCTGCTCAGATCTGCTGTGCGGCGCTCGCGCGGCTGCGTTTGCGCGGAGCGGTCAACGGCGGCGAGGCTGCGGGCGCGGGCGGCGCGACGAAGAACGTCGTGGCGAAGTCGACGAACGCCCGCACCTTCGCCGCCATGAGCCGGCGGTCACGCCACGCGAGCTGCAACTCGATCTCGCCGTCGATCAGTTCGAACTCCGGCAAGATCTGCACGAGCCGGCCGCTTGCGAGTTCGCGCTCGATCATCGAGCGCGGCAGAATGCCGAGTCCCGCGCCGCCCAGCACCAGTTCCTTGTTGAACGCCGCGCTGTTCGTCGAGATGTCGTATCGCAGCGGCACCACGATCTCGTGATGCGCGTCGTACTGAGCGAATGCGTCGGCGGCATCGGCCGCATCGGTCGGAAGAGACGCGCGACTGCGAAAGCGCAGCTTCGGTTCGCGAATCGATGTGAGCATGGTGACGAAGTCGAGCGTCGCAAGATCCTCGGGCGTCTTCGGCGCTTTGCGACCTTTCATGTACTCGGCGGAAGCCGCGACCACGAGCGGAATGCGATTGATGACGCGCGTAATGGTCTGGTCGCTCGTCAGCATGTAGGGCAGCACGATGCCGAGGTCGTAACCCTCTTCCACGAGATCCACGGGCCGCTCGGCCAGCGTGAGTTCCACCTGCACGTTCGGACAGGCCACGCGAAACCCGTTGATGAGCGAAGGCAACAGCTGCACGGCCGCGGTGGCGTGCGCGACGAGCCGCAACACGCCAGAGGGATCGCGGCTGTGCTGACCGGCGTCGGCCTCCAGCGCATCCAGTTCGTTGATGACGCGCGAGCAGCCCGCATAGAAATGCTCGGCCGCTTCGGTGAGGGCGATATGCCGCGTGGTGCGTTGAAAAAGGCGCACGCCGAGCCGCTCTTCGAGGTCCGATATCGAGCGCGAGACCGCGGGCGTCGACAGCCCCACCGATTGCGCGGCGCGCGTGAAGCTTTTCGCTTCCACGACCGCGCAGAAGATCCGCAATGACTCAAGGTGATCCATACCGCCTCCTGATGCATGCCACGCCGCACGGGATTGCATCATCGCAGAAGCGCGCATTTCGCGCGTGAGGCGTCGCAAGCAGCAGTAAGAATGCGTAATGCGCCGGGGCGACGCGCGCAGCGCAGACTTGTGCATTCACACACACGGGGCCGGCAACGGTAGACGGCAAGCGGCGAGCATTTTTGGTAACCTGCGCGTTTTCACGAAGGCAAAACGGAGTACGCGATGCGCTTGCTGCACACGATGATCCGGGTCGGCAATCTCGACCGCTCGATCAAGTTCTACACAGAGCTGCTCGGCATGAAACTGCTGCGCCGCGAAGACTATCCCGAAGGCAAATTCACGCTCGCGTTCGTGGGTTACACCGATGAACGCGACGGCACCGTCATCGAGCTGACCCACAACTGGGACACCGCGTCGTATGACCTGGGCAGCGGCTTCGGCCACCTCGCCGTGGAAGTGGAAGACGCCTACGCCGCATGCGAGAAGATCAAGGCGCAAGGCGGCACGGTAGTGCGCGAAGCGGGTCCGATGAAGCACGGCACGACCGTGATCGCGTTCGTCACGGACCCGGACGGCTACAAGATCGAGTTCATCCAGAAAAAGAAGTAACTCACATCACCGGCAGCAGCTCGGGCGGGTGCTGGCGCAGCGCCTCCCGGGCTTCGCGGAACTCGGGAAAGATCGACTCCACGGTTTGCCAGAAGCGCGGGCTGTGATTCATCTCGCGCAGATGCGAGAGTTCGTGCGCGACGACGTAGTCGATCACCGAGAGCGGAAAGTGGATCAGCCGCCAGTTGAGGCGGATGCGTCCGTCGCTCGAACAACTGCCCCAGCGCGTCGCCGCTGAAGAAAGCGCATACGCGCGATACGTCACGCCCAGCTTGTCCGCATAGACCGCGAGGCGCTCGCCGAAGAGCCGCTTCGCTTCGTTCTGCAGCCAGCCTTGCACGCGGTCCTTGATCTGCTGCGGGTCCGCATGCGGCGGCAGCGGCAGTGCGAGCGCCCTTGCCGCTTCGTCGAAGGCGAGCGTGCCGTGCGGTGCCGCGAGCGTCACGCTGACCGGCTTGCCGAGATAGGGCACTTCGGCGCCGTCTTTCCATTCCACCTGAGGCAGCGCACGCTGTTCCGTGCGCGTCTGCCATTCGGCGAGCTTCGCAAAAATCCAGCGTTCCTTGCCTGCGATCGCCGCTTCGATATCCGCGAGCGTGACCCAGCGCGGCGCCGTGATGGTGAGGCCCGTACCGTCGATGGTGAAGCCGATCGAGCGGCGCGAGGAGCGCTTGAGCCGGTAGTGCAGCGTCTTCGTACCGAGCGTGAGCGCGCGCAGCTTCGTGCCGTCCGGCGCGCGTGGCGGCGCAGACGGCGAAGGCGTGAGCGGAGAGAGCGGAGAAACCGGTGCAGCAGGAAAAGCCGGCGCGGCCGGGTGGATGGACGTGAGCGGCGCAAGCGACTGCGGCGCGAGCGGCACCTGAACCGGCTCGGGAAAGAGCGGCAGGTCGAGTTGCCGGCTGTCGAGCGCCGCGGCGTGCCGCGGCCTGGGAGGCTTGTGCATCGAATTCGGCTTGGCGAAACGCTCGCAATTTACGCGTCGTTCGCGCCTCGGGGCGAAGTGCGAACGTAAGGCGGTAGCGCGTCAGATCCGGGCGGTGGTGGCGGGCGGAGCGTCCGTCACGCTGTACGCGGCAGGATCGATGCGGCGCATCTCCGCCTCGATCCACGTTTCCACGCGCGTATTCACTTCGTCGGCCGTGAGTCCCGCAGTATCAATGGGCTGGCCGATCGACACCGTGACTATACCCGGATATTTAAAAAACGAGTTGCGAGGCCACACGCGCCCGGCGTTGTGCGCGATGGGCACCACCGGCGCGCCGGTCGCGAGCGCGAAGCGCGCCCCGCCGGTCTTGTACTTGCCCTGCTTGCCCACCGGCGTGCGCGTGCCTTCGGGAAACATGATCACCCAGGCGCCTTCGCTCATGCGCTGCTTGCCCTGGCGCGTGACGGAATCGAACGCATGCTTGCCTTCCTTGCGATCGATGTGGACCATCTTCAGCATGCCCAACGCCCAGCCGAAGAACGGCACGTAGAGCAGCTCGCGCTTGAACACGTAGCAGAGCGGCCGTGGCATCACGGCGGGAAACGCGACCGTCTCCCACGCGGACTGGTGTTTCGACAGCAACACCGCCGGGCCGTCGGGCAGATTTTCCATGCCCTGCACGCGATAGCGGATACCGTTGAGCCAGCGCGTGACGAACATCGTCGTACGGCACCAGCCCACGGCCATCCAGTAGCGCCGGTCGGCGCGCATGAACGGGAAGGCGATGAAGCAGGCGGTCGCGTACGGCACCGTGAACACGGCGAAGTACACGAGCAGCAACAGCGAACGGACAAAGAGCATCGGTGTGATCCTGCAAACAGGCGTCCAGCTTCCAATGGCGAACCGCAAGCGGCAAGCGCGGTGCTGGCTGCGTTACTCGTGTTGGCTCGCGAGAAAGTCGAGCGCGAAGGCGCGCAGGTCGTCGTGGACCTTCGTGCCTTCGGGCAGCCCGCCGCCCGCGAGCGTCTTCGTACCCTTGCCGGTGCGCACAAGATGCAGCTGAAAGCCGAGCGCGGCGCCGGCCTGCAAGTCGCGCAGCGCGTCGCCCACCACCGGCGTGTCTTCAGGGCTGATCTCGAAGCGCTCGGCAATCATCTTCAGCATGCCCGGCTTCGGCTTGCGGCACTCGCACTGGTCTTCGGCCGTGTGCGGGCAGAAGAACACGGCGTCGATACGGCCGCCCACCGCGGCGGCCATGCGATGCATCTTCAGATGCATTGCGTTGAGCGCCGCCATGTCGAAGAGGCCGCGGCCGATGCCCGACTGGTTCGACGCCACGGCCACGCGATAGCCCGCCTGGTTCAGGCGCGCGATGGCTTCGAGGCTGCCCGGAATGGCCACCCACTCGTCGGGCGTCTTGATGAAGGCGTCCGAGTCCAGGTTGATCACGCCGTCGCGGTCGAGAATGACGAGCTTTCTGCTGGCATTGATTGGCATGGCAAGCTCACGCGGCGAGCCGCGAAATGTCCGCCACGCAGTTCATCTGCTGATGCAGCGCGCCGAGCAGCGCGAGGCGATTCGCGCGCAGCGCGGCGTCTTCGGCATTCACCATGACGTCGTTGAAGAACGTGTCCACCGGCTCGCGCAGCGCGGCTAGCGCGGTGAGCGCGCCCGTGTACTGGCGCGCCGCGAGCTGCGACTGCACGCGCGGAGCCACCTGTTCGAGCTGCGCGTGCAGCGCTTTTTCCGCGGGTTCCACAAGGAGCGCTGGCTGCACGCCACCGGCTGCGCCGCTCTCGGACTTCTTGAGAATGTTCGAGATGCGCTTGTTCGCCGCCGCGAGCGATGCCGCTTCGGCCAGCGCCGCGAACTCGCGCACCGCGTCGAGGCGCGCGACGATGTCGTCTAGCCGCGTGGGGTTGAGCGCCAGCACGGCGTCGATTTCGCTTGCCGCGTAGCCGCGCTCGCGCAACAGGCCCCGCAGGCGGTCCATGAAGAACGCGTAGAGAGCGTCCGTCGAATCGGCCACGTTGGGCACCGCTGCGAACTGCGCGTAAGCCGCGCGCAGCAGCGCGACGATATCGAGCGGCAGCTGTTTTTCTACGAGAATGCGCAGCACGCCGAGCGCATGACGGCGCAGCGCGAACGGGTCTTTCTCGCCCGTGGGCTGGAGACCGATACCCCAGATGCCGACGAGCGTTTCGAGCTTGTCCGCGAGTGCCACCACGGTGCCCGTGGTGGTGGCGGGCAGCGCATCGCCGGAGAAGCGTGGCTGGTAGTGCTCGCTGCATGCGAGCGCCACTTCCTCCGGTTCGCCGTCGTGGCGCGCGTAGTACGTGCCCATCGTGCCTTGCAGCTCGGGAAATTCGCCCACCATGTCGGTGAGCAGGTCCGCCTTGGCGAGCCGCGCGCCGAGCGTGGCGAGCGCGATGTCCGCGCCCATCATCTGTGCGATGCTGCCGGCGAGACCTTCCAGCCGCTCCACGCGTTGCAACTGCGAGCCGAGCTTGTTGTGATACACGACGTTGGCGAGCAGCGGAACGCGGTCCGAGAGGCGCTTCTTCTTGTCGTGCTCGAAGAAGAACTTCGCGTCGGCAAGGCGCGGACGCACCACGCGCTCGTTGCCTTCCACGATGTCGCCCGGCGTTTTCGTTTCGATGTTCGAGACAATGAGAAAGCGCGAGCGTAGCTTGCCGGCGGCATCGGTGAGCGCGAAGTATTTCTGGTTCGTCTGCATGGTGAGGATCAGGCATTCCTGCGGCACCTGCAGGAACTCGTCCTCGAAGCGGCACGCGTACACCACGGGCCATTCGACGAGCGCCGTCACTTCGTCGAGCAGCGCTTCGGGCATCACCACCTGGTCGCCGTTCGCCTGCGCGAGCAGATGCGTGCGGATGGTTTCCTTGCGGTCCGCGAAGCTCGCCACGACGTGTCCCTTGTGCAGCAGCGTTTGCGCGTAGGCGTCCGCGTTCGGAATGGCAACGAGCCCTTCCGAGAGAAAGCGATGGCCGCGCGTGGTGTCGCCCGCATCCACGCCGAATGCGCTGACGGGCACGACCTCCGCGCCATGCAGCACGGTGAGCCGATGCACGGGCCGCACGAACTGGATGTTGCTGCCGTCCGGGCGCTGGTACGTCATGACCTTCGGAATGGGCAGCTTCGAGATGGCGAGCGCCTCGTCCAGCACGGCTTGCAGCCCTTCGGCCAACGTGGCGCCGGGGGCCGAGTAGTTGAGGAAGAACGCTTCGTTCTTGCCGTCCGTGGCGCGTTCGAGTTCCGCGACGGGGAAGTCGGGAAAGCCGAGCGCCGCGAGCTTCTTCGCGAGCGGCGCGGTGGGCTGGCCGTTCGCGTCGAGCGCGACGGAGACGGGCAGCACTTTCTCGCGCACGCGCTTTTCGGGCGCGACGCTGCGCACGTTCTTCACGACGACGGCGAGGCGCCGCGGCGTGGCATAGCGTTCGAACGACAGTTCGCCTTCGATCAGGTCGCGCGCGGCGAGGCGCTGTGCGATGCCTTCGGCGAACGCGTCGCCAAGGCGCGCGAGGGCCTTCGGCGGCAGCTCTTCGGTCAGCAGTTCGACGAGCAGGGTGGCTTGGTGAGCGTGTGTCATGGAGTTCTTGGTCCCGTCATTCCTCGTCGAACTTGCGTTCGACTTTCAGCGGCGGCGCCCAGGCGGGCATCGCGGCGTCTTGTGCGTCGGTCGTGAGGCCGGGCACGCCATGCACGGGATTGCCGAGCATCGGGAAGCCCAGCCGTTCGCGCGAGTCGTAATACGCCTGCGCCACGAGCCGCGAGAGCGCGCGAATGCGGCCGATGTAGGCCGCGCGCTCCGTGACCGAAATGGCGCCGCGCGCATCGAGCAGGTTGAACGTGTGGCCGGCCTTGAGCACGAGTTCGTAGGCGGGCAGCGGGAGTTCGTTGTCCATCATCCGCTTCGCTTCGGCTTCGTAGCTGTTGAAGAAGGTGAACAGCAGATCGACGTTCGCGTGCTCGAAGTTGTACTTCGACTGTTCGACTTCGTTCTGGTGATAGACGTCGCCGTAGGTGAGGCGGCGCACTTCTGGGCCGTTCGGGCCCGGCTCTTCCCACTCGGTCCATACGAGGTCGTAGACGTTCTCGACCTTCTGCAGATACATGGCGAGGCGCTCGAGGCCGTAGGTGATTTCGCCCAGCACCGGCTTGCAGTCGATGCCGCCCACCTGCTGGAAGTACGTGAACTGCGTCACTTCCATGCCGTTGAGCCAGACTTCCCAGCCGAGGCCCCAGGCGCCGAGCGTGGGGTTCTCCCAGTCGTCTTCCACGAAGCGCACGTCGTTCTGCTTCAGGTCGAAGCCGAGCGCTTCGAGCGAGCCGAGATAGAGGTCGAGGATGTTCTCCGGCGCCGGCTTCAGCACCGCCTGGTACTGGTAGTAGTGCTGCAGGCGGTTCGGGTTCTCGCCGTAGCGGCCGTCTTTCGGACGGCGCGA
The DNA here is from genome assembly GCF_034424375.1 of Paraburkholderia kururiensis. Lineage (NCBI taxonomy): Bacteria > Pseudomonadati > Pseudomonadota > Betaproteobacteria > Burkholderiales > Burkholderiaceae > Paraburkholderia > Paraburkholderia kururiensis. The sequence continues at coordinate 4,755,646 of NZ_CP139965.1, forward strand.
GGGCTGCACGTAGGCGGCGCGCCAGGGCTCGGGGCCGATTGCGCGCAAGAAGGTATGGACGTGCGAGGTGCCCGCGCCGACTTCCATGTCGATGGGCTGGAGCAGCGCGCAGCCCTGCTTGTCCCAGTAGGACTGCAGCGTCAGGATGATTTGCTGAAACGTGAGCATGAAGTGCCTTTCGGGCAGATGGCGCCCCGCGGCCCGGCGCCGTGCGGACCGTCCGCGGCGCGAGCCGGCTGGTATGCGGCCGGGGGCTAAAACGTCGAATTTTACCGGATTGGCGGTGGGTTGAGACTTCCAGCGGGGTAGGCCGGGTGGCTGATCGGCTCGCGCGACTCACGAGGGCGAACGCCCTCGCGCCTCATTTACGACGTAGCGCTGCCGCCGCCCGTCACTTTTTGCCCTGTGTCCGCCGCCCAGGCCCGAACGCAAACCCGAACGCGAGCAGCAGCAGGGAAACCGCGAGCACCGTGTTGTTGCCGCTCGTCACGTAGGGCGTGAAGCCCGAGGTGCCTTGCACGTCGACGTCGAGCGTGCCTTCCGTGAAGGTGGGCAGGCGGGCGATCACGCGGCCGCGAGCGTCTATGGCCGCGGTGGCGCCGGTATTGGTTGCGCGCAGCATGGGGCGCCCGGTTTCGAGCGAACGCATGCGGGCGATCTGCAAGTGCTGGTCGAGCGCGATGGTGTTGCCGAACCACGCCAGATTGGTCGAGTTGACGAGCACGCCCGCCGGCGTCGCGCTGTCGCGAATGCTGCGCGCGATCTCTTCGCCGAAGATGTCTTCGTAGCAGATGTCGACGGCCACGGGCTGGTTGTGCACGACGAATGGCTGCTGCACCGGCGTGCCGCGCGCGAAGTCGCCCAGCGGAATGTTCATGAGGTTCACGAACCAGCGGAAGCCCCACGGCACGAACTCGCCGAACGGCACGAGGTGATGCTTGTCGTAGCGGTACAGTTCGCGCGAACCGGGCGTGATGCCGTAGAGGCTGTTCGTGTAGTCGACGATGCGTCCATCAGGCGTGACCGTGCCGCCGATCGCACCGAACAGGATCGCCGTGCCCGTGGAGTCCGCAAACTGGCGTACTGCCGTGGCGAAGCGGTCGGGCACCTGCTGCACGAGCACGGGAATCGCGGTCTCGGGCGTCACGACGAGATCGGCCGGCTTCGCGGTGATCATCTGCTGGTATTCGTCGATGGCCTGCAACACGCCCGCTTCCTCGAACTTCATGTCCTGCTTGACGTTGCCTTGCAGCAGCCGCACGTGCAGCGGTGCGTTGGCGGGCACGGTCCACGTGACGAACGAGAGCGCCATGCCGGCCGCGGCGAGCGCGATCGCGATGCCGCCCGACACGGCCACGCCAGCAGCGGGCTTTGCTGTGTCAAGCGACGCAGGCGCGCCGCTCACGCCATTCGTCTTGCCGCTTGCAGACGAACGGCCCGACTGCGCGGCGCGCGTGACGGCCTGCACGATGAGCGCGGCCACCAGCGCCAGCATCCAGCCCACGCCGTACACGCCGGCTATCGGCGCGAATCCCGCGAGGGGGCCGTCCACCTGCGCGTAGCCGCTCGCGAGCCACGGAAAGCCCGTGAACACCGTGCCGCGCAGCCACTCACCGAGCGCCCAGGCGCTGGCGAAGGCGAACGCGCCGTGCCATGTCGGCGAAAACGGCCGGTCGCCCGCTTTGCCGTTGTTCGCGTGGCCGGCGCAAAACGACCAGATACCGGCCGCGAGCGCGGGATAGAAGCCGAGGTACAGCGAGAACAGCACGAGCGCCGCGCCTGCAAGTGGCGCCGGCATGCCGCCGTAGAAATGCATGCTGACGTAGAGCCACCACACGCCGGTCACGAGGTTGCCGAAGCCGAAGGCCCAGCCGGTGAGGGCGGCGCTCTTCCAGCCCGTGGTGCGCGTGAGCCAGAAATAGAAGAACGCGAAGATCGCGATTTCGAGCCAGCCGCCGTGCGGCGTGGGCGCGAATGAAAGTGTGTTGGCGGCGCCGGCTGCGAGGGCGGCGAGGTAATGCCAGCGCGGCAGCGCGCGACCGCCTGCCGATTCGGCGGCACCGGGCGCGGTGGGCGTCGCGCCGGATCGCAGGCGCGAGGAAATGGGGTCGGCCATGGTCGAATTCAGTGAGTGCCAGGGTGGCTCGTGTGATTGCTCGGGGCGCGGCCGATGGCCGGCGAGCGATTGTGGCATACGGTTGTGACGCGGCGCGGCTGGGCGAGGTTCGCGCAACGTGCGCCGCGAGTCGCGCGGCGGCTATCAGAGGTTTTCGCGAGGCGGGTGGCGGTGGTTCAGGGGCGAAGCGCCTCACCGCGGTCTGAAGTTCATGGAGTCGGCTGGCCCGGCGAAGAGAGGGCCACGGGGATCACGACCTCGGCAAAGCGCCCGCCTTCAGGTGCCCGGCGGCTGCAACGCCGCCTCGCGCTGGCCGGCCATCGCGTCGCGACGCACCAGCAGCATGTGGAGTTGCCGTGCGTCGGCGCGCAGCACCTCGAAGATCAGGTCGTCGATGCGCACCTTCTCGCCGCGATGCGGCACGTGTCCGAAGTGGTGTGTGACGAGCCCGCCGATCGTATCCACTTCCTCGTCGGGGAAATGCGTGCCGAAGGCCTCGTTGAACTGGCCGATTTCGGTCAGCGCGCGCACGCGAAAACGCCCGTCGGGCGATTCGATGATGTTGCCGCTTTCCTCGTCGAAGTCGTACTCGTCTTCGATGTCGCCCACGATCTGCTCGAGCACGTCTTCGATCGTGATGAGGCCGGCCACGCCGCCGTATTCGTCCACGACGATGGCGATGTGGTTGCGGTTCATGCGGAAGTCGCGCAGCAGCACGTTGAGGCGCTTCGACTCGGGAATGAACACCGCGGGGCGCAGCATGCCGCGCACGTCGAACTCTTCTTCGGCGTAGTAGCGCAGCAGGTCTTTCGCGAGCAGCACGCCGATCACGTTGTCGCGATTGCCTTCGTAGACCGGGTAGCGCGAGTGCGCCTTTTCGAGCACGAAGGGGATGAATTCGTCGGGGTTGTCCGCGATGTTGATCGCGTCCATCTGGGCGCGCGGCACCATGATGTCGCGGGCGCACAGTTCGGAGACCTGGAACACGCCTTCGATCATCGAGAGCGAATCCGCGTCGATGAGATTGCGTTCGTGCGCGTCCTGGAGAATCTCGAGAAGCTCGCCGCGGGAATCGGGCTCGGGCGAGATGAAGTCGGTCAGTCGCTCGAGCAGCGAGCGCTTTTCGTGAGGTTTGCCGGTTTGTCGTCGACTGGGATAAGAGTCGTTCATGGTGGTGCGCCCCGCCATGCCGGGCGCGCTGTTGCGGAGGGTTAAGGATACACCACGCGTGTGGCGCGACCGTGTAGCCGGGCGGCCAGCGCCTTGGCCGGACCTTGTGTCTCGCCGCGTGACGCTGAGCCTGTTCACGGCGAGGCTCAGTGCGCGGGCAACGTCGTTCAATGCTATCGCAGAAAACCGCGCGACTGCCTGCGGACAAATTTCGGTGCGGGCCAGATGGGCGTCCGGCCGCGCTGCGGCACGAGGCCGTCGTGGCTGCGGCGGTTGGACCGCAGTTTCAGGGAGCGGAGGCGGCGCCGTCCGCTGCGCAACGCCGCAGCAGCGCTTCCAGCGCGCGGTCCGGCATGCCGATTTCGCGCAACGCGACGACTGTGCGCCGCACGTAGTCGAGCGTCGAGCCATAGCGGCCGCAGGCGCATCCCAGCACGGTGCGCACGGTTTCGTCGGGCAGTTTGCCGGTGTAGCTGGGGACGTCGCGCCGCATCACGAAGGCCAGCGCTTCCACGAAGCGCCCGTCGGCAAGTTTGCACGGCAGCCAGGCCGGACGATACGACCCCATCGGCATTTCACGCCGCCACAGCGCTTCGAGATGCGGCATCACGCCGGCCGCGGCGAGCCGGAAGGCCATGCCCTGGCACGAGCCGCCGCGGTCCAGCGCGAGCACGAGGCCGGGCTGGTCGGGCGTGCCGCGGTTCACCCGCGACCACAGATAAAGCCCGCGATGGTAGCCGTGCACGCGCGAACGCACGCTTTCCACGGTGGGCAGCCCCGGGTTCCAGATCAGCGATCCATAGCCGAACAGCCACAGGTCGCTTTGGCCGTCCCATTGCTGCAAGGTGCAGTCGAGCGAGGCGCGCAGTTCGTCGTCCGTGAGCAGGCGCGAGGCCCCGAGCGACGGCGGATAGTCGGGACACGAAGCTGCCCCAGCGGCAAGCGGTGTTGAGAGATAGCGGGCGCTCACTTAAAGGCGGCGTATTAGTCGGCGCGATACGGGTCGGGAAAACCGAGCGAGTTCATGATATCGGTTTCAATGCCTTCCATCTCTTCGGCCTCGTCGTCGGTCTCGTGGTCGTAGCCTTGGGCGTGGAGCGCGCCGTGCACCAGCAGATGCGCGTAGTGGGCGGCGAGCGGCTTGCCTTGCTCGGCGGCTTCGCGTTCGACCACGGGGCAGCACAGGATGAGGTCGCCCGTGACGGGGTCCGCTTCGCTTTGCGCGTAGGCGAAGGTGAGCACGTTGGTCGCGTAGTCCTTGCCGCGGTAGGTGCGGTTCAGGGTGCGGCCTTCCTCGGCGTCGACGAAGCGCACGGTGAGTTCCGCGTCCGCGAACAGGGCCGCCTTGACCCAGTTCGCGACCGTCGCGCGCGGCAGCATCGCCTTGTGTTGCGGGAACGCCTTCGCGGCCGGAAATTGCAGCGTCAGTTTCAGTTTGGGCTCGCGCGTCATGCTTCTTCTTGTTTCGCGTGCTCGTCGTAGGCCTCGACAATGCGTGCCACGAGCGGATGGCGCACCACGTCCGCGCTCGTGAAGCGCGTAAGCGCGATGCCCCGTACGTTCGCGAGCACCTGCTGCGCTTCCACGAGACCGCTCTTCTGCGCGCGCGGCAGGTCGATCTGCGTCGTGTCGCCCGTCACCACGGCCTTCGACCCGAAGCCGATGCGCGTGAGGAACATCTTCATCTGCTCGGGCGTGGTGTTCTGCGCCTCGTCGAGGATGATGAACGCGTGGTTCAGCGTGCGGCCGCGCATGTAGGCGAGCGGCGCGATTTCGATCATCTGCCGCTCGAACATCTTGGCCGTCTTGTCGAAGCCGAGCAGGTCGTAGAGCGCGTCGTAGAGCGGGCGCAGGTACGGGTCCACCTTTTGTGCGAGGTCGCCGGGCAGAAAGCCGAGCCGCTCGCCGGCCTCGACGGCCGGACGCGTCAGCACGATGCGCTTGACCTGGTCGCGTTCGAGCGCATCCACGGCGCAGGCCACGGCCAGATAGGTCTTGCCCGTGCCGGCCGGACCCACGCCGAAGGTGACGTCGTGCGAAACGATCTGCTTGAGGTATTCGCGCTGGGCCGGCGTGCGGCCGCGCAGGTCGGCGCGGCGCGTGTAGAGCTTCGGCCCCGGTTCTTCGGCCTCGCCGTCGGCGTGTGCGGGTTCGTCGAACGGATGGTCGGGGTCGCCGCGAAAACGTGGGTCGAGTTCCTCGTTGCCGTTCGTGCCCGCGCTTGTGCCCTTGCCCGTGTTGGCAGGATGCCGGGCTTCGACGAGTGCCAGCTGGATGTCGTCCACGGAAAGCGGCTCGCGTGCGCGGTTGTAGAAGTTTTCGAGGGCGGTCATGGCGACTTTCGCGCCGCGCCCGCGAATCGAGATGCGGTGGCCGCGCCTTGACAGCGTCACGTCGAGCGCCTGTTCGATCTGGCGCAGGTTTTCGTCGAGCGGCCCGCAGAGATTGGCGAGCCGGGCGTTATCGTCGCGCGGGGCGGTGAATTCCAGTTGCTGGGCGGTCTTCAAGGTGTCTGGCTACTCCTGCCGGTTAGCGGCCGTGGGGTCGAGCGGCGGGCGCGCATCGTGGTGCGGGACGCGCGCGCCGGGCGCCGCAGGTTCAGTGCGCCGTGGCCGGTGCGCCGCCGTGCGCCTCGTCTTGTGCTTCGTCGTGCGCTTTGTCGTGCATGAGCACGAGTTCGCCACGCAGCGAATGTGGGTACGCGTGGTCGATTTTCACGTCGATCATCTGGCCGATCAGCCGCGCGTGCGACGCGACGGGCGCCGGGAAATTGACCACGCGGTTGTTCTCGGTGCGGCCGGCTAGTTCGGTCGGGTCTTTGCGCGAAGGCCCTTCCACCAGAATGCGCTCCACCTTGCCCACCATCGCCGCGCTGATGCGCGCCACGTTTTCCTCGATGGTGGCCTGCAGGTGCTGCAGCCGTTTCAGCTTGACCTCGCGCGGCGTGTCGTCGTGCAGATTCGCCGCGGGCGTGCCGGGCCGCGGGCTGTAGATGAACGAGAAGCTCGTGTCGTAGCTCATCTCGTCGACGAGCGCCATGGTCTTCTCGAAGTCCGCTTCCGTTTCGCCCGGAAAGCCCACGATGATGTCCGTGGAGAGCGACAGATCGGGGCGGATCGCGCGCAGCCGGCGGATCACCGACTTGTATTCGAGCACTGTGTAGCCGCGCTTCATCGCCATCAGGATGCGGTCGGAGCCGTGCTGTACGGGCAGGTGCAGATGGCTCACGAGCTTGGGCACCTTCGCGTAGGTGTCGATCAGGCGCTGCGTGAATTCCTTCGGATGCGAAGTGGTATAGCGGATGCGTTCGATGCCCGGCACGTCGGCCACGTATTCGATCAGCGTGGCGAAGTCCGCGACTTCGTGTGAGCCGGCGGTCAGCGCTCCCTGGTAGGCGTTCACGTTCTGGCCGAGCAGCGTGACTTCGCGCACGCCCTGGTCGGCAAGGCCGGCTATTTCGGTCAGCACGTCGTCGAGCGGCCGCGACACTTCCTCGCCGCGCGTGTACGGCACGACGCAGTAGCTGCAGTACTTGCTGCAGCCTTCCATGATGGAGACGAACGCGCTCGGGCCTTCGACGCGGGCGGGCGGCAGGTGATCGAACTTCTCGATTTCGGGGAACGTGATGTCCACCTGCGCGCGGCCGCTCGCGCGACGGGCGTCGATCATCTGCGGCAGGCGGTGCAGCGTTTGCGGACCGAACACGAGGTCGACGTAAGGCGCACGCGCGACGATGGCCGCGCCTTCCTGGCTCGCGACGCAGCCGCCCACACCGATCAGCAGGTTGGGGTTCGCTTCCTTGAGTTCGCGCACGCGGCCCAGATCGGAGAAGACTTTTTCCTGCGCCTTTTCGCGCACGGAGCAGGTGTTGAAGAGAATGACGTCCGCGTCTTCGGGGGAGTCGGTCTTGACGAGCCCTTCAGCGGCGCCGAGCACGTCGACCATCTTGTCGGAGTCGTACTCGTTCATCTGGCAGCCAAAGGTCTTTACATAAACTTTCTTGGTCATCGGGTTTCGCCGTTCGCAGTGGTTGACCTGGGGGCGTTGTTTCAAAAAGGTGGAGAGCCTCGCGCCGGGGTTGTTCGAATGAGGATTGCCGGAGTGCGGGCAGGGCCGGAAAAGCCGTGCCGCAGCGGCTCGGGCGCGCGGTGGAATTGCGTATTATAGCCCGCCGCCGTGTCCGCTTTGCGACCTGCGCAGCGCTGCCGGCCGGGCCTGACGGCCGTATTGGCCGCCGTCCCGGCAGGCGGCACCAGCCTGCCGTCTCCCCTTTGCCTTCCGCCTCGCCGCGTCCGATCCCGCCAAAACTCGCGGCTTCGGCGCCGTCTCATTCTTCGGTTCCGTTTGAAAATGTTTTTGATTCCTGGCCGATTATCAAATTGACGCGGCGCAGCGACAATGCGCGCCTTGTCGGGTCGTTGCGCGCACGGCGCGTCGACCTTTTGCATCGGACCAGGAGGTTTCCATGCCCATTCCCTTACTGGCGCTCGCGATCAGCGCGTTCGCCATCGGTACCACCGAGTTCGTCATCATGGGTTTGTTGCCCGACGTGGCGCGCGATCTGGCTGTCTCCATTCCCTCGGCGGGTCTGCTCGTGACCGGCTACGCGCTCGGCGTCGCCGTGGGCGCACCGCTGCTCGCCGTGGTCACGAGCCGCATGCCGCGCAAGCTTGCGTTGCAACTGCTCATGGGCGTGTTCGTCGCGGGCAACGTGCTGTGCGCGGTGGCGTCGGACTATTCGCTGTTGATGGTCGCGCGCGTCGTGGCGTCGTTTGCGCACGGCTCGTTCTTCGGCATCGGGTCTGTGGTGGCCGCCTCGCTCGTCGCGCAGGAAAAGCGCGCGAGCGCCATCGCGTTGATGTTCACCGGTCTCACGCTCGCGAACGTGCTGGGTGTGCCGTTCGGGACGTTCATCGGTCAGGAGTTCGGCTGGCGTATGGCGTTCTGGATCGTGAGCGCGCTCGGCGTGTTCTCGCTCGCCGGCATTACGGCGCTCGTGCCGAACCGCCATGACGCCGGCCCCGCAAGCCTCGGCCACGAGGTACGCGTGCTGCGCGAGCCGCAAGTGTGGTTGGCGCTCGCCATGACCATCCTCGGCTTCGGCGGCGTGTTCGTGGTGTTCACGTACATCGCGCCCATTCTCGAAAACGTCGCGGGCTTCTCACCGCGGGCCGTGACGCTGATCCTCGTGCTGTTCGGCGTGGGTCTCACGCTCGGCAACACGGTGGGCGGCAAGCTCGCGGATCGCGCGTTGATGCCCTCGCTCATGGGCATTCTCGCGGCGCTCGCCGTGGTGATGGCGGTGTTCACGAAGACGAGCCATTCGCAGATCGCGGCCGCCGTCACGGTATTCGTCTGGGGCGTGGCCGCGTTTGCCACGGTGCCGCCGTTGCAGATGCGCGTGGTGGAGAAGGCATCGGCCGCACCGAACCTTGCGTCGACGCTGAACATCGGCGCGTTCAATGTCGGCAACGCGGGCGGCGCGTGGCTGGGCGGGCTCGCCATCTCGCACGGCTTCGGCTACGACGCGTTGCCGTGGGTGGCGGCGGCGGTTTCGCTCGCGGCACTGTTCGTCACGTGGCTCGCGGCGCGTCTGGATTCGTCGCGAGCCGGCACTCCCGGGCAAGCGGTAGGCCGAGCGGCACCGGTGACGGCGCGCGAAGACGCGTGCTTAACGCGAGGCAACGCGGGCGCGCCCGAGCGAGCCTGGCCGCTTATGAAGAACGGTCCGAAGCTTTCCCGAAACCGTCCTCCGCGATAGTGATAACGGTGTGAAGATAACTTCGTTGGCGCGGGCGTGGGCCGGTGCGACGATAGCCTCCGTTCGAGTTTCGGCCGCCGGATTCACGGCAGCACGAAGGAACAGTCGAAGGAAAAGGAGGCGATCATGCATTCCCCGCTTGCGCTTGTCCGCGATGCCGCCGACGAGACGCCCGAGGCCCACGCCGGGCAGTTCGATCTGCTGGAGCATCTCGTCGGCGTGAACCTTGCGCGGCTGCGTGCCGAGCGCCAGCTTTCGCTCGACGCGCTTGCCCGCGCGTCCGGCGTCTCGCGGGCGATGCTCGCGCAGATCGAGTCGGCACGCAGCGTGCCGTCCATCAAGGTGCTGAGCAAGATTGCCGCGGCGCTGAAGGTGTCGGTGGCGGCTTTCCTGCGCCGCCACGCCGTGAACGGTTTCGAGCACCTGCCGGCTGATCGCGCGCGGCGCCTCGTGAGCGCGGACGGCGGCTATGCCGAGCGCGCGCTCTATCCCGAAGGCGAGCCCGTTGCCGCCGAGTTCCACGAGCTGCGCATCGCGCCGCTGCACACCGAGTACGGCACGCGCCGCACGCCGGGCACGCTGGTGAATCTCGTGGTGAGCGTGGGAACGCTGGAACTCAGCGTGCACGACCAGCGCCAGTTGCTCGCGACGGGCGACGCCATCGTGTTCGATGCCGACCAGCCGCACAGCCTGCGCAATCCCGGCGACACGGAGGCGCGCGCGTTTCGCGTCACCGTCAACGCGGAGACCCCGCCGCGCTGGGACGTTCCGCCCGAGGCGGCCCGGCACGACGCATGAGCGTGCGCCGCGCGGCCTCAAGGGTGCTTCCGGTTTCGTGGTTCGCTGCGCCATCCGCGCGGCTGTTGTATGCTTTGCCCGCCGGATTTTCCGGCAATCAGTGCGTCTTCAGGGCGGGGTGAAATTCCCCACCGGCGGTAGGTCAGCCTGCCTTCACGGCAAAGCCGGCGAGCCCGCGAGCGCCCGCTAGTCAGTACGAACGCCTGCGGCCTGTGTGCCGCGGCATGGCGGGGTCAGCAGATCTGGTGCGATGCCAGAGCCGACGGTCATAGTCCGGATGGAAGAAGATGTGCAGATGGTCACTCTGCCCGCCGTGGCCGGCGCGCGTCTACGCGCGTGCGGCGTGGCGCCACGTGTCGTTGCGGGGCGCTCCGGCCGGCCGCTTGCGGCTGCCCTGTGCGGGTGCGTTGTCTGTTTGCAATGCCCTGAAACGTTTTTCGCCCAACTTTTTGCGAGGAGCGTTTCACATGTCCCATTCTCCGTTGTCCTTCGGGGACTCCACCCGCCTTCAAGGCCAGACCAATACGGCGCGTCCGCTCGACGCCTCGGCCGATCTTCCGTGGCTGGCCACCGAACCCGTTCCGCCGCGTATTGCCGCCGCGCTGCAGGCCATGCGAGATGGTCGTCCCGTCGTGCTCCAGGACGACGACGACCGCGAGAACGAAGCGGATCTCGTCGTGGCCGCCGAGCGGCTCAGCGTCGAAACCATGGCGCTCCTGATCCGCGAATGCAGCGGCATCGTGTGCCTGTGCCTGCCGGACGAGAAAGTGCGCGCGCTCGAATTGCCGCCCATGGTCGCGCACAACGAGAGCCGCCACGGCACGGCGTTCACCGTTTCCATCGAGGCGCGCGAAGGCGTCACCACGGGTGTTTCGGCGGCGGACCGGCTCACCACGATTCGCACCGCGATTGCGGACCACGCGAAGCCAGCCGACATCGCGCGCCCCGGCCACGTATTTCCGCTGCGTGCGGCGCCGGGCGGCGTGCTGGCGCGACGCGGCCATACCGAAGGCACCGTCGACCTCGCCGTGTTGGCGGGCCTCAAGCCGGCGGGCGTGCTGTGCGAATTGATGAACGCGGACGGCACGATGGCGCGTGGCGCCGAGGTGGAACGCTTTGCCGCGCAGCATCGTCTGCCGATGCTGACGATTGCCGAACTCGTCGAGTTTCGGGAGGCGCTTGCGGCCGCGCGCGAGTGCTGTACGGACGAGGCGTAACGCGCGATAGCGCGCGCAGGTTTGCGGCGAGGCGTCCCGCCTCGCAGTCGCTCAGGACTGCACGTCCCCGAACTCGCCGCGCACGCCGCTTTCGATCAGCGCGGGCAGCGCGTCCATGTGTTCGATGATCCGCGTGAGGCCCATTTCGCGCAGCACGTCTGCGTAGCCGTGCGGAATGTGGCTCGCGCCCACGAACGCGATGGTCTTCATACCGGCGGCGCGCGCGGCGTTGAGCCCCGCGATGCTGTCTTCCACCACGACGCAGCGCGCCGGCTCCACGCCGAGCTGTTGCGCGGCGTATAGGTAGACATCGGGGAAGGGCTTGGGCCGCGGCACCTGCTCGGCGCTAAACACGCGCGGCCCGAAGATATTGGCGAGCCCCGCGCGCCGCACCGACGCGCTCACGCGCGAAAGCCGGCTGTTCGACACCACGGCGGCAGGCAGCGGCACGCGCAGCAAGGCATCGCGCACGCCGTTGATGGGGCTCAGCGATTCGGCCAGCGCGCGCTCCACGTTATGTTCGATCGTCTCGAGAAAGTCGGGCGGCAACTGAAGGTTGAACTCGCTCGCGACGTTCGACAGAAAACGCGAGGTCTGCTGGCCGAACGCCGTTTTCACGACAGGGCCGAAGTCGATGCCCGGGAAGGTGGCGGTGAGGGTTTCGGCGAGCACGCGGTCGGCAATGACTTCGCTGTCGACGAGCACGCCGTCGCAGTCGCAGATGAGATGGTCGATCATGCAGGAAACCGGATGAAGCGCGTCCGGCGGCGGCGCGCGCGGGAATGGGGAAGGCGCCATGATACGTCCTTCGTGCCGCGCATCGTGATGTCTTCAAGCGCGGCCCGCATGCGCTTGGGGAAATGCTCAGTCATCCTGAAGTATCGGGAGACGGGCGGCTGCCTTGCTGCGCACGCCGCCCGTCATGCTCAGCGACGCGGGGCCGTCAATGCGCGTGCATGTAGATCCACGCGGCCATCGACCCGCCCGCGAGCGGGCCCAGCACTGGAATCCACGCGTAGTGCCAGTCGCTGTCGCGCTTGCCGGGAATAGGCAGCAGTGCGTGCACGAGCCGCGGCGACAGGTCGCGCGCCGGACTCATCGCGTAGCCCGTCGGTCCGCCCAGCGAGATACCGATGCCGAGCACGAGCAGACCCACGGGCAGCGCGTCGAGCGCACCGAGCCCCACCTGCGGCGAGGCCAGATACAGCACGCCGAGAATCAGTACGAAGGTGCAGATCATTTCGGTGAGGAAGTTGTGCGGCACGCTGCGAATGGCGGGCGCCGTGCAGAACACGCCGAGCTTCACGTCGGGATCGGCTTCTTTCGCGAAGTGTTGCCGGTAGGCGAGCCAGACGAGCAGCGCGCCTGCCATGCCGCCCAGCATCTGCGCGGCCACGTAGCCGGGCACCTTGCTCCATGGGAACTTGCCAGCGAGCGCCAGCGCTACGGTCACGACGGGATTCAGATGCGCGCCGCTGAACGACGCGGTGATGTACACCGCCACGAACACCGCCATCGCCCAACCCATCACGATGACGATGAGGTCGGCGCCCTTGCCCTTGGTGCGCGCGAGCAGCACGTTGGCGACGGCGCCGTCGCCCAGCAGCACGAGCATGGCCGTGCCCACGAACTCCGCAATATAGGGTGACATTCTTGTTCTCCTGATCCATTGGGGATACGGTCCGCCATGGCGACGGACCGCTGGTTCACCAGGCCGCAGCCGGCCGGTCCTGCCCGCAGGGCAACCGGGGCGCAGCGGGGACTGCTTCAGGCGAGGGGGATCAGGGCGCGTCGGCCCAGGCCTTCGCGGCGCGCACGGCGCGCTGCCAGCCGTCGAGGCACTGCTTGACGTCGCGCGGCTCCATGGCGGGCGAGAAGCGGCGGTCGAGCTGCCATTGCTGCTGCAATTCGCCTACGTCCTTCCAGTAGCCCACGGCGAGACCCGCCAGATACGCGGCGCCCAGCGCCGTGGTTTCGCTGACCTGCGGACGAACCGCATCCACGCCGAGCATGTCGGCCTGGAACTGCATGAGCAGGTTGTTCGCGCAGGCGCCGCCGTCCACGCGCAACTCGCCGATGCGGATGCCCGAGTCGGCCTCCATGGCTTTCAGCACGTCGACGGACTGATACGCGATGGAGTCGAGCGCCGCACGCGCGATATGTGCCGACGTGGTGCCGCGCGTGATGCCGAAAAGCGTGCCGCGCGCGCGGGCATTCCAGTGCGGCGCGCCCAGCCCGGCGAATGCGGGCACGAGGTAGACGCCGTCGCAATGCGGCACGCTGCGCGCGAGGCTTTCGATTTCCGAGGCGCTCTTGATGATGCCGAGCCCGTCGCGCAGCCATTGCACCACGGCGCCCGCGATGAAGATGCTGCCTTCCAGCGCGTAGTTGATCTGGTCGCCGATCTGCCAGGCAATGGTCGTGACGAGATTGTTCTTCGACTCGATCGGCTTGCTGCCCGTGTTCATCACGAGAAAGCAACCGGTGCCGTAAGTGTTCTTCACCATGCCGGACTCGGTGCACATCTGCCCGAAGAGCGCGGCGTGCTGGTCGCCGGCAATGCCGCCAATCGGAATCTTCGAGGCGAACACGGTGGTCACGGTCGGACCGTACACCTCGGACGACGGACGCACCTCGGGCAACATGCTGCGCGGAATGTCGAGCGCTTCGAGCAGTTCGTCGTCCCACTTCAACGTATGGATGTTGAAGAGCATGGTGCGCGACGCGTTGGTGACGTCGGTGATGTGCAGGCTGTGCTTCGTGAAGTTCCACACGAGCCAGCTGTCCACGGTGCCGAAGGCGAGGCGGCCTTGCCTGGCCTTTTCGCGCGCGCCTTCCACGTTGTCGAGAATCCAGCGGATTTTCGTGGCGGAGAAGTAGGCGTCGATAGGCAAGCCGGTTTTCGCGCGCACTTTCTCTTCGAGCCCTTGCGCCTTCAGCTGGTCGCAGAAGTCGGCGGTGCGGCGGTCCTGCCAGACGATGGCGTTGTAGACGGGATGGCCTGTTTCGCGATCCCACACGATGGTGGTCTCACGCTGATTCGTGATGCCGATACCGGCAATCGACGTGCCGTTCAGCCCGGCACGCGTCACCGCTTCGGCCGCGACGCCGGCTTGAGTCGACCAGATCTCCTGAGGATCGTGCTCTACCCAGCCGGGCTTCGGGTAGATCTGCTGGAATTCCTTTTGCGCCGTGGAAACGATGTTTCCCTGACGGTCGAACAGAATGGCGCGCGAGCTGGTGGTGCCCTGGTCGAGTGCGAGGATGTACTGGTCCGTCATGTGTCTCTTCTCCATGCGTTTTCGTGAATCGCGAGCGGGGACTCGCGACGGGGAAAAGCCTGTTGTTCTGCGTACCGTTCGACTGCGGTCCGATTACTGAGCTACTGATCCATTGTGCCGATCGACGGCATGCGCGCCGGCTTCATGCCGCGCGTGCTGCGGGCTCCTGTGCGAACCACGCGTCGATGTCGGCCGTCACTGCGGCGAGCGTGCCCGGCTCAACGTGCAGGCCCAGCTTCGAGCGGCGCCACAGCACGTCCTGCGCGCTACGCGCCCATTCGACGTCGCGCAGATAGCGCAGTTCGGCTTCGTAGAGCCCCGGCGCGAAGGCGCGGCCCAACTCGGAGAGCGAGCGCGCGTGGCCGATCACGTTCGTCGCACGCGTTCCATAGGCGCGTGCGTAGCGCCGCGCGAGATCGGCGGGCAGCCATGCGTGCTCGCGCTGAAAGCGTGCGAGAAAACCTTCGAAGTCCGCGCGTTCGATGTTGCCGCCCGGCAGTGGCGCACCGGCGGTCCAGGCCGGTGCCTTCTGACCCAACGCGCCCGCGAGTGTATCGACGGCCTCTTCGGCCAGCTTGCGAAACGTCGTGATCTTGCCGCCGAACACCGAGAGCAGCGGCGCGGTGCCTTCGGGCGCGTCGAGTTCGAGCTTGTAGTCGCGCGTCACGGCCGACGGGTTGTCGGCGTTCTCATCTTCGAGCAGCGGACGCACGCCCGAATAGGTCCAGCAGACATCGGCCGGCGCAATGTGGCGCTTGAAGTAGCGGTTGATCGAATCGCAGAGGTACTGCACTTCGCCCGCGTCGATGGCCACGTGTGCCGGGTCGTCGCGATATTCGATGTCCGTCGTGCCGATCAGCGTGTACTCGCGCTCGTACGGAATGGCGAAGATGATCCGCTTGTCCGGGTTCTGGAAGATGTAGGCGTGGTCGTGATCGAAGAGGCGCCGCGTGACGATGTGGCTGCCTTTCACGAGCCGCACGCTGTGCTGCGCGCCGCGGCCCAGCGCGCCGTGCAGGAGTTCGGCCACCCATGGACCAGCCGCGTTGGCGATGGCGCCGGCACGCACGTCGAACGACGTTCCGTCGGCGCGCTGCAGTTTCGCGTGCCACTCGTTGCCCGCGCGCACCGCGCTCACGAGCTTGGTGCGCGTCATGACGCGTGCGCCGTGCTCGCTCGCGTCGAGCGCGTTGAGCACGACGAGGCGGGCGTCGTCCACCCAGCCGTCCGAATAGACGAAGCCGCGCCGGATGGAATCGACGAGCGGCGCGCCCGCGGCGTGCCGGCGCATGTCGATGCCGCGCGAGCCGGGCAGCAGCTCGCGCTTCGCGAGGTGGTCGTAGAGGAAGAGACCGGCGCGGATCAACCACGCGGGCCGCAGATCCGGCATGTGCGGCATGACGAAGCGCAGCGGCCACATGATGTGCGGCGCCGCGCGCAGCAGCGTTTCGCGCTCCTGCAGCGCCTTGCGCACCAGTCCGAACTCGCGGTACTCCAGATAGCGCAGGCCGCCGTGAATCAGCTTGGTACTGGCCGAGGACGTGTGCGCGGCGAGGTCGTCCTGTTCGCACAGCAGCACCGAAAAGCCGCGACCTGCGGCGTCGCGCGCGATGCCCGCGCCGTTGATGCCGCCGCCTACGACGAGCAGATCGAACCTTGATCCTTGCGTCACCTGCTGTGTCTCCGCGTGATGGACCGGCGCTGCGATCGAATGACCGCCGAGGGGCCGGCCGGATGCTTGTTGGATAGGGATGGAACGAAAGGCTATCGAACCTATAATGTTCGTTTTCGAACTCTAATGAACAAAATCGAAAATGTAAAGTTAGGGTCTGATGAATCGTGCCGCGCCGGTGGCACGTGCGGGCGCGAGCGGCGATACTCGGTGCCGTGGCTGCGGCTCGCCGTGTGCGGGGCCGTGAACGACGAGGCAAAGGAGGATTGAGGTGAAGACGATCAGGGCAATGGCGGGAATGGTGGGCGTTGCGACGCTGCTGAGTGGCTGCATCAGCCCGTCGGCGGGCGTGGCGGGAGGGTGGGGTGCGCCGTCGCTCGCTTCGCTCCAGGAGATGTGCGGCACCCAGGCGATCGACTACGGCAACGACGCGCAGCCGGTCTACTCCACGCTGCTCGACGCCTATGTGGCGAGCCGGCACCGCCGTATCTCGAAGGACGAATACTGCGCGTTCCAGACGCTGATCGCCCAGCGCTACGCGGCGCTGGCTACGAGCAGCGATCCGAAGCTGCGTAACCAGTGGGTGACGTTCTTCAACGACCAGCGGGCCAACGCGGTCAGTTGGCGTGCGGCGGTGGACCCGACGCTGCGGGCGGGCTGAGCGCAGCGGCCGTAAAGGCTTGCGGCGGTATCGAGAGCTGGGGCGCGGAGCGTCGCCCGCAGACAAAAAAAGTCACGCGACCACGAAGCGCGCGGGGCGCGTGACTGTCATTGCAGGCACACGTGCGCACTGACTGTCGTGCGCCTGCGTCGGGGAGGGACGTGCAGCCAAGCCGGCGGCTGGCTGGTCGCAACTGCACGGATTCGAAAAGGTGCTGGCGGTTCGCGGTCACCCGTCGGCCGCGCTCATGGCCGCCGGCAAAGCGGCACGCGCAAAGCCTACGGAATCCACCCCAGCCGGCAGATCAGGAAAGACGCTTGATTGCGCGCAGCGCGGTATCGCCCGTTTCCGTGAGACGCCACCGCTGGTTGCCGGAAGCGAGCCGTTCGAGCTGAACGAGTTGTCGCTCGAGCAGCGCGTCCAGTTCCTCGCGCTCCATGTCGAGCTGGTTCGGAGCGTCCTTCACGAGCAGTAGCGTGGCGAATTCATGCGGGCTCAGCATCGTCGTCCTCTCCAGTGGGCCGGACCCGACGGGCTCGCCGCGGCATCGGCCGGGGGCGAGACGAACGGATACGGCGGAAGGCTTCGGCAGTGCCGCTGCCCGGCGTGAGAGCCGGGCTCGAGGGCCAATGCGCAGCGCGCGTGGCCGCATGGCGGCGGGGAACTGGAGTGTAGTCAACCGCACACTGATGTACAAACCGCGCCCCGAAAATTTTCCCTTTGACAAGCGGGCCATCGACAAGCGGTTTGGCCGTGCGGGCAAATCCTTGATTTCACTCGAAGTATCGCGTGCGGTGCAGCAAACGCTCAGGTGAGTGAGCGGGCTCCGCGGCGCCTCACGTCGGCATCGGCGCGTTTCGCGGCGATGCCGTGCTCACTTCGCCACGTATACCTGGGTGCCGGTCTGCGTGAGCGTCTCGGTCATGTCGGCGGGCGGGGCCTCGTCGGTGAAAAGGGCGTGGACCTGGCTCAGGTGGCCCTGGCGCACGAGCGCCGGGCGGCCGAACTTCGAATGGTCGGTCACGAGGAAGACCGTGCGCGCATGCGACATGATGGCTTCGGCCACGCGCACCTCGCGCGTGTCGAAGTCGCGCAGCGTGCCGTCGGTCTCGATTCCCGAGGTGCCGATGATCGCGAAATCCACCTTGAACTGGCGGATGAAGTCGATGGCGAGCTCGCCCACAATCCCCTTGTCCCACGGACGGACAATGCCGCCCGTGATGAGCACCTCGCAGTCTGGGTAGCCGCTCATCATGCTGGCCACGTTGAGGTTGTTGGTAATGACGCGCAGGCCGCGATGGCGGTTCAGCGCGCGCGCCACTTCCTCGGTCGTGGTGCCCAGGTTGATGAAGAGCGACGCCTGGTCGGGAATGTGCGTGGCGGCGAGCGCAGCGATGCGGCGCTTTTCCTCGTGGAACATGCGCTGGCGCGCGGTGTAGGAGACGTTTTCCGAACTCGTGGGCAGGGTGGCCCCGCCGTGGTAGCGCCGCAGGAGGTTGAGGTCGGCGAGCCAGTTGACGTCGCGCCGGATGGTTTGCGGCGTGACGTCGAAATGCGCCGCGAGGTCGTCCACAGTGACGAAGCCGTCGCGCTGCACCCACTCGAGCAGTTCCTGTTGGCGTGCGTTCAGGGTGAGGCGGGGGTCTCGTGTCATGGTGTCTGTGCCGGTGGCGCGTACGGGCGCATCTCTTGTTGTGCGGGTCGGCGTATTTTAAGACTTCCCCGCGCTGCGCCGGATTCAGATGCGCCCCGCATTTATTCATGCCATAAATGAATTTGCGCTTTGAACGGCTTCGCGCTGCAATGCCCGGTTTCGCTGCTTCGCCTTCCGTCACCCTGGCCACACTGGAAAACGACATGACTCGCTTTAACTGGCACAACCCTTACCCCACGCCCCGCCTGCCTGTGTTTGCCCGCAACATCGTGTCCACTTCGCACCCGCTCGCCGCGCAGGCCGGCCTGCGCATGCTGTGGAAGGGCGGCAATGCGGTGGACGCGGCCATTGCCGCCGCTGCCGCCATCACCGTTGTCGAGCCCGTTTCGTGCGGCCTGGGCGGCGACGCCTTTGCCCTCGTCTGGGACGGAGGCAAGCTGCATGGCCTCAACGCATCGGGCGTGGCGCCGGCCGCGTGGGACGTCGATTACTTCCGGCGCCGCTATGGCGAGGAGAACGGCCTCGCGATGCAGCCCAAGCGCGGCTGGGACGCCGTGACGGTGCCCGGCGTGATCGCCGGCTGGGAGGCGCTGCACGCGAAGTTCGGGTCCCTGCCGTTCGCCGACCTGATGGAGCCCGCCATCGAAATTGCCGAGCGCGGTCATGCGGTGGCGAGCATCGTGGCCCACAAATGGGTGGCCGCGGTGCCCGACCTCAAGGATCAGCCCGGTTTTGCCGCGACCTTCATGCCGCGCGGCCGCGCGCCCGAGGTGAGTGAACTCGTGCGCTTTCCCGGCCACGCCAGGACGCTGCGCATGCTGGCGGAGCAAGGCCCGCGCGCCTACTACGAGGGCGAAATCGCCGAGCGGATCGCCGCGTTCGCGCGTGAGGGCGGCGGCGCGCTGACGCTGGACGACCTGCGCAACTACCGCGCCGACTGGGTCGAACCCATCTCCAAAGACTATCGCGGCTACACGGTGCACGAAATTCCGCCGAACGGCCAGGGCATCGCGGCGCTGATCGCGCTCGGCATCCTCGCCCAGTTCGACGTGAACGCGATGCAGCTGGACAGCGTCGAGTCGCAGCATCTGCAGATCGAGGCCATGAAGCTTGCGTTCGCCGACGTGTACCGCTACGTGGCGGACCCGCGCTCCATGGAGGTCACGCCGCAACAGATGCTCGACGACGCGTATCTTGCTGAACGCGCGAAGCTGATTGACCCGAAGCGCGCGACGCACTTCGACTTCGGCATGCCGAAAGCCGGCGGCACGATCTACCTCAGCGCCGCCGACGAGCGCGGCATGATGGTGAGCTTCATCCAGTCGAACTACATGGGCTTCGGGTCGGGCATAGTGGTGCCGGACATGGGCATCTCGATGCAGAACCGCGGCTGCGGATTCTCGATGGACCCGAAGTCGCCGAACGTGGTGGAAGGCGGCAAGCGGCCGTTCCACACCATCATTCCGGCATTCCTCACGCAGCGCGTGGACGGTCGCGAGGAGGCGGTGATGAGCTTCGGCGTGATGGGCGGCGACATGCAGCCGCAAGGGCACCTGCAATCCATCGTGCGGATGCTCGACTACGGCCAGCAACCGCAGGCCGCCTGCGACGCGCCGCGCTGGAAGGTGAACCGCGATTTCACGCTCGACGTCGAAGCCACGCTCGATCCGGCCTGCGCCCGCGCGCTCGAAGCGCGCGGCCATACGATCAAGTCCGTCGACGACCCGTACATGGACTTCGGTTCCGGCCAGTACATCTGGCGTCTCGACCGCAACGAGCCGGAACGTGGCTACGTCGCCGCAAGCGACAGCCGCCGCGACGGTCTCGCCGCCGGGTTCTGAATTCGAGAGCGAGCCGCTGCCGGGGCCCGGGGTTCGGCCGCTCTCCACAGAGAAACCTTCTCCATTACAACGGAATATTTCAAACAGCTTCTTGCCGGAACTGCCGTGCGTAGGTACGGTCTGTGCTCTTTAACTGCAGATTCGCGAAACAACAGCTAAGATGCAGCATGAAAGGGTATGACGTTTCAATGACGTTTCACCGGCGGGAGCGGACCACCGTGCAAACCAACCCGGTGGCGTTTGCGCCCTTCCGCCGGTGTCGCCTTGGGAGCACGAAACAATGCGCACTGACATCGAGCCTCGCCATGTAATGCCCTGGCGTATCGAAGACATCGACCTCTCGCGTATAGACCGTCAGCGTGCCGCCGCCAACGAAGACCTGCTGCTGCTGTTGTGCGCGGCCTCGTTCATCGAAAGCGGCACCGACCTCTACACGCGCAACCTGAGTCTGTTCTTCGACGACGACCCGGAAGTCTCCGCGTGGCTCAACAACGAATGGGAGCACGAAGAGCTCCAGCACGGCCGCGCGCTGAAGACCTATATCGCGCACGTGTGGCCGGAGTTCGACTGGGACACGGCCTTCCACAACTTCTTCGACGAGTACTCGAAGACCTGCAGCGTCGAGGAATTCGAGAAGACGCGCGCGCTCGAAATGGTGGCGCGCTGCGTCGTGGAAACGGGCACCGCCACGCTGTATCGCGCCATCAACGAGTGTTCGGACGAGCCCGTGTTGAAGGAGATCACGGACAACATCCGCACCGACGAAGTGCGCCACTACAAGCACTTTTTCAAGTACTTCAAGAAGTACAACAAGATCGAGGGCAACGGCCGGCTTGCCGTGCTCGGGGCGTTGATGCGCCGGGTCATGGAGATCAAGAACGAAGACTCGGAGATCGCGCTTCGTCACGTCTTTGCGATCCGCTACCCCGAGCGCGTGCACGACTCCGCCTATAACCGCGAACGTTCGGCGCGCGTGAACGCGCTCGTGCGCCGCAATCTGTCGGCGGACATGTGCGTGAAGATGCTGCTCAAGCCGCTCGACCTGCCCGCGAAGATCCAGCCTGGCGTGCATTACCCGCTCGCCAAGATCACGCAGCACGTGTTCTTCCGGTGAGAGCTGGGTGCAACGTCGTGGCGCCATGAGCGATCCGACCGCGCGCAACAACGCGCTGCAACAGCAGACCTTCGATGTCTGGCCGGATGCGTTACGCGCGCTCTTCGACGGCACGTCGCTCGCTGGCAAGGCCGGATTCACGGCGTCGCTCGTGACGCCCGGCGAAGGCGGGCGGGCGCGCACGGCGTTGCTCGGTATCGGCGAACTTTACGCGCCGGGGCCGCGCACGCTTTGCATCGCGTTGTGGCCGCAATCGCGGGCCGCGCAAGCGTTAGTCGCCCAAGGCGCCGCCGCGCTCACGTTCGTGTTCGACGGAGCGTTCTATCAGACGCAGTTCGACTTCGAGCCGATGCACATTGCAGGCGAAGCCGCACCGCCGCTGGCGTGCTTCAAGGGCACGCTTGCCGCAGGCGAAGTGCAGCGCGTGAACTACGCACGGCTCACGAGCGGGATTCGCTTCGAACTCGAGGATGGGATGCGGGAAGCGGCGCTGCACCGCTGGGAAGAACAGATCGCGCTGCTCAGGCGCGCATCGGAAGGGTGACGCGCTGGGCGCCTGGCAGGGCGTCCAGCGGGTTCGGCAACGCGCCGCGGTGCGCGCGTGCTTCAAGACATCACAACCTCACAACGCAGGCGATCAGCGATTGCCCGATGCGTTGCCGCGCGGCTTGCCGCCCAGCAATGCGCCGGGGTTGCCTTGCGGCCTGCGGGCGCTGCGCGCTGCGCCGCTGTCCTGATCGCGCCGAGGGGCGTCCTTGCGAACGTTGCCGGCGCCGTGTCCGTTCGATGCGGCATGTCCTGGCTTGACCGGCTTCGCGGTACGCGGCTCTTGCGTGCGCGCGTGGCCGTTGCTGTTTCCATTCGCGCTCGCGCCGGCTCGCGCCGTGCTGCCCTGTGCGTTGCCACGCGGATGCGCGGCGCCCTTTTGCGCGGGCTTGGCGGCGTGCGCCGTTCCGCGAGCAGGTTCCCGCGGGGCCTCTTTTTTCGGTGCGCGCGGTGCCCCGCCTTGCGGACGCGCTTGCCCTTCGCGCGGCTGGGACCGTCCGCCGCCCTGGCCGCGGCGGAGGATCGGTTCCGGCTTCGCGTTGGGATCCGGCTCGAAGCCGGGAATCACTTCCTGCGGCACCGGGCGCTTGATGAGCCGCTCGATGTCCTTCAGCAGTTGCAGCTCGTCCACGCAGACGAGCGACACCGCCTCGCCCGTCGCGCCCGCGCGCCCCGTGCGGCCGATTCGGTGCACGTAATCTTCCGGCACGTTCGGCAGGTCGAAGTTCACGACGTGCGGCAGCTGATCGATGTCGATGCCGCGAGCCGCGATGTCCGTGGCCACCAGCACCTGAAGCGTGCCGTCCTTGAACTCGGCCAGCGCGCGCGTGCGCGCGGACTGGCTTTTGTTGCCGTGAATGGCCAGCGCGGTGATGCCGTCCTTCGTGAGCTGCTCCGCGAGCCGGTTCGCGCCGTGCTTGGTGCGCGTGAACACGAGCACCTGGAACCAGTTGTGCTGGCGGATCAGGTGCGTGAGCAGTTCGCGCTTGCGATCGCGGTCCACGGGGTGAACCTTCTGCGCGACCGTCTCCGCGGTCGTGTTGCGACGGGCCACTTCGATCAGCGCGGGCGAGTCGAGCAGATTGTCGGCGAGCGCCTTGATCTCGTCGGAGAAGGTGGCCGAGAACAGCAGGTTCTGGCGCTTCGCCGGCAGCTTCGCGAGCACGCGCTTGATGTCGTGGATGAAGCCCATGTCGAGCATGCGGTCGGCCTCGTCGAGCACGAGGATCTCGAGATGCGAGACGTCGATCGTCTTCTGCTGCATGTGATCGAGCAGGCGGCCCGGCGTGGCCACGACGATATCCACACCGCGCCTGAGCGCATCGATCTGCGGATTGATGCCGACGCCGCCGAACATCACGGTCGACTTCAGCTTCAGATACTTGCCGTAGGCGCGCACGCTCTCTTCCACCTGAGCCGCGAGTTCGCGCGTCGGCGTGAGGATCAGCGCGCGCACGACGCGTTTGCCGCCCGGCGCAGGCGGCATGGTGGAAAGGCGCTGCAGGATGGGCAGCGTGAAGCCGGCGGTCTTGCCGGTGCCGGTCTGTGCGCCGGCGAGCAGGTCGCCGCCGCCGAGCACGGCGGGAATGGCCTGGGTCTGGATCGGAGTGGGAGACGTATAGCCGAGTTCGTGTACGGCGCGGACGAGCGGTTCGGACAAGCCGAGAGAGTCGAAAGACATAAACACCTGTTTGCAATGCAGTGACGCGAAGGGCGATACGCGCAGCGCTCGCATGATGCCGTGCATCGCCGCGGTATGGCCCGGACGGGCCTGCGGCGGCGTGCACGGTCGGCATGCCTGGTGGTGCGCGGCGGCGCGCAAGCGCCTGCCCTTCGCGGTAAAAACCGGGCGGCACGCCAGTGCGCGTGCCGAAGAAGTCGACGGCCTATCGAGACACGTCGGCTGGCTTTAAGTTGCATCGCGCTGCCGCTGACACTGCGGCGGCTGCGCGAGGGTAGGACCGTGGCGCCTTACGCGACGTAGCGCGCGACGCTCACGAACTGGCAGAGGCTGCCGGCGAGGACGAACAGATGCCAGATTCCGTGTCCGTGCCGGATGCGCTCGTCGTTGATGAAGAAGTAGATCCCAAGGCTGTATATCACACCGCCCGCCACGAGCCATGCGGTGCCGCCCGCGGGCAGGGCATGCACGAGCGGCTTCACGGCGACGAGCGCGAGCCATCCCATCGCCACGTACAGCACCATCGATACGGCCCGCGTACGCCGCCCGAGCGTCAACTCCTGCCCGATGCCGAGCGCGGCGAGCCCCCAGCTTACGCCGAACAGCGACCAGCCCCACGGCCCGCGCAACGTCACGAGCGTGAACGGCGTATAGCTGCCCGCGATCAGCAGGTAGATGGCCGAGTGATCGCACTTTTGCAGCACGGCTTTGAGCTTCGGCCCGCGCGCCACGTGGTACAGCGTGGAAATGGTGTAGAGCGCGACGAGCATCGCGCCGTACACGCTGAAGCTGACGATCTTGTACGCGTCGCCGTCCACCGCGCCCATCGTGACGAGTGTTGCCAGTCCGGCTGCGGAGAGTACGGCGCCGACGAGGTGCGTAATGCTGTTGAAACGCTCGCCGGTGTGCATGCTGGTTCCTTCTTCCTCTCTGTGATGGCTGCTGACCTTACGCGCCAATGGTTCCGGTGCGGCAGACCGCTGTTTCACGGTCCGTAATGCGTCAAACAAGCCCCACAAAAAACAGGGGGCGCCGCCTGCGATATCCGCTGGCCGCGCCCCCGGGTACAGCGATTGGCGTCAGCGCGTCGCTCAGTCGAGCGGCGCCGAACGCAGATCGGCAACCTGTTGCGGCGACACCGGCGCGCCCTTGTTACCCCAGGACATGCGGATGTAGGTGACGACCGCGGCCACTTCCTGATTCGACAGCGACTGCGCGAACGGCGGCATCCCATACGGCTTCGGATTGACCGACGTGCTCGGCGGATAGCCGCCGTTCAGCACCATGCGGATCGGGTTCACGGCCGACTGCATCTGGATCGACTGGTTGTTCGCAAGCGGCGGGAACGCAGGCGGCTTGCCCAGACCGTTCTCCGCGTGGCACTTCGCACACTGGTCGTTGTAGATCTTCTTGCCTTGCTCCAGCAGTTCGCTGCCGTACGCTTGCGACGTTTCCAGCTGGAGCGGCTCCGGCGCTTCGCTCTTCTGCGGGATCGTCTTCAGGTACGTGGACATGGCGTGAATGTCGTCGTCCGAGAGGTACTGCAGGCTGTTGTGCACGACTTCGGCCATCGGACCGAACACGGCGCCGCGCTGCGATACGCCGGTCTTCAGCAGGTCGGCGACGTCCTTGATGTCCCAGGCGCCGAGGCCGCCTTCGCTCGACGTGAGCGACGGCGCGTACCAGTTCTGCAGGGGAATCAGCCCGCCCGCGAAGGCCGCCGAATTCACCGGACCGCCCATCATGTTGATGGAGGTGTGGCACATGCCGCAGTGGCCGAGGCCCTCCACCAGATACGCACCGCGGTTCCACTCCACTGAGCGCGTCGGGTCCGGCTTGTATTCGCCTTCGCGGAAGAACAGCGTGCGCCAGCCGATCAGCAGGTTGCGGTTGTTGAAGGGGAACTTGAGTTCATGCGGACGGCTGGGCACCGAAACCGGCGGCACCGAACGCAGGTACGCGTAGATGGCGTCCGAATCCGCGCGCGAGACCTTCGTGTAGCTCGTGAACGGGAACGCCGGGTAGAGCAGGCTGCCGTCTTTCGAGCGGCCCGTGTGCATGGCGCGATAGAAGTCGTCCGAACTCCACTTGCCGATACCGTACTGGTCGTCGGGCGTGATGTTGGGCGTGTACAGCGTGCCGAACGGCGTGGCCATCGGCAGGCCGCCTGCGAACTGCTTGCCGCCGCGCACCGTGTGGCAGGCGATGCAGTCGCCCGCGCGGGCCAGGTACTCGCCCTTCTTGACGAGCTCGGCCTGGTCGGCCGGCGTGGCGGCAACGGCGACGCCGTTGTGCAGGTTGTCGCCGCCGGACCACAGCACCGGGACGAGTGCCGCGGCCGCCACGGCGACCACAGCGGAAAGTGCGAACAGGGACTTGCGTTTCATTTGGTTGTCTCTCCCGGCGCCTTATTGCGGTTCGCTGCCGCACGCGAGCGGCGTCTTCATCGAGCGGGCCGGAGCCGGAACGGGGTTTTGCGGAGCCGGCTGCGTGGAGAGCCACGCGGCCACGGCGTTCACGTCTTCATCCGAAAGGCGCGTTGCAATGGTGTGCATGCAGTCCGGCGCCACCGCGTGACGCGAGCCCGAGCGCCATGCGCCCAACTGCGCGCTGATGTAGTCGGAGTGCAGGCCGACGAGACCCGGAATGGCGGGCTCCATGCCGGTCAGCGCCTTGCCGTGGCAAGCCGCGCAGGCCGGAATCTGCTTGCCGGCGTCGCCGTTCAGCACGATCTGGCGACCGCGTTCGAGCGTCGCGGCGGCCACCGTGGGCTTGGCGGGCGGCGGGTACGGCGGACGCTGCTGGGAGAAGTACGTCGCGATCTCGTGGAGGTAGTCGTCCGAGAGATACGTGACGAGGTAATTCATGGGCGGATACTTGCGGCGGCCTTCGCGGAAGTTCTGCAACTGGTTGTACAGATACTGGGCCGGCTTGCCCGCGAGGCGCGGGAAGTAGTCGTTGTCGGTACCCTGGCCATGCGAGCCGTGGCAGGCCGTGCAGCCTTGCACGCGAGCTTCCATCGTATCCGGGGCTTTGGGCTGGGTCGTCTGCGCATTCGCAGCACTGTAGACGCCTGCCGTGCCGGCCAGCAGAAGGGCGACGAGCGGGCGGAAAATGCGTCTTGAAGACACGCGTAACTCCATCAATGGCGGGAACCTGACCGAGCTTCGATTGGCTCGGAATGAAGGCTGCGCGCGCCAGATGAAAGACGGCGGCGCTGCGGCGACGCAGCATTCTATCATCGATGGGTGAAGGTGACCATTTGCCACAGGCAACGAAGTTCCAGAGGAAGCGGCGATGCGACAGTTTGCCGCAACGGCCGCCGCAAGCCGGTTTGACGAGGCCGCGGGTTTCGGCGTTTCGGGTCGCTTGGGTGGCGCGATAGCCGCAGCAAGCGTGCCCGCCACAACGGCGCCGATCATCGCTACCATCTTGGGCCGCACTCGCGTCTGCGGTCGTGTTTGCTTACCTTGCCGTCGTTTCCCGCTCCAGCCCATTACTTCATGAATCCATTCGACTCTCTCTCCTCGCCGCGTACGACGTTGCGCGCCGCGCGTTTCTGCCCTCCGCCTTGCGCGACCGCGGGGTTCGACCGATGACGATGGACTGGCTCTGGTTCGGGCAGGTGACGATGGCCGCCCTCGTCGACGTGGCGTTCGCCTTTGCCGTGGGTTCGGCGCTGCTCGGCGCGTGGCTCGATAAAGATGGCCGCGCCGTGGCGGCGCCCGCACATGTCGCTTCGATGCGCGCGCAACGCTCGGCGGTGGCGGCTGCCGTCGCCTTGCTTCTCGCGCAACTGGCGTGGTTGCTGTACGAAGCGGCCGCGGTGACCGGCTCGACGTTGACCGATGCCTTGTCCGCCGTGCCGACGTTGCTGGCGCAGACGCACGTGGGGCATGCCTGGGCGTTCGCGTTCGGTGCGTCTGTCGTGTTGCTCGTCATGACGCTTGCGCCGCGTGCGGGGCGTCTGCGCGACGCGCTGCTGTGGCTTGCCGTGATCGCCGTCGCGGCGGGACGGGCGGCGTCAGGCCATGCTGCCGATGCCGGCCTTGCGTCGGCCGCGCTCGGCATTCAGACGCTCCATGTGCTTACCACCAGCGTGTGGGGCGGGCTCGTGATCTCGGCGGGATTCGCGGTGTTGCCCGCGCTCGGCACATCGACAGCGCGTGCCGTGCTGATTCGCGTCGCCGGTCAGTTGTCGTCCACGTCGCTTGTGGCCGTGCTGTTCGTGATCGCGACCGGCGTGTTCGGCGCGGTGCGTGGGACGGGCGGATCGCTCGCGCCGCTCACGCTCAGCACGTGGGGGCATCTGCTCGTGTTCAAGCTGACGCTCGTTGCGCTCGCTGTCGTGCTGGGTGGTCTGAATCGCTTCCAGGCATTGCCGCGCCTGCGCCGCACGGCGTCGACCATGGACGCCCGCACGTTCGCCAACGTGCTGTATCTCGAAGCGCTGGCGATTACGGGCGCGTTCATCGCGGCGGCCGCGCTCGCGCACAGCATGCCGGGCGCGATGGCGATGGGCTAAGGCAAACGGGACGAAGGGCGCGCCTGCCCGCGTATCAGGACGCGAGCCGCGATTGCGCGGGCACGAGCATGGCCTCGGGGAACATCTCCTGGCGCAGCTCGCCCGCGTCGTCGAACCACTGGCAAATCGCCCAATGGCCCTCGTCGAAGACGACGGGCCCGGCCCACATGACCGTCATCGCGCGTCCCGCCGACTTGAGCGCGACGACATCGCCGACACGATACGTCGACTGCACCGAAGCCGCGGCGGGCGCCGCAGTCACATCGGCCACATCACGTGCGATGCGCGCGATACACGGCCGCCGTGCTGCCCACGCGGCGCGCCGGTTGCGATGGGCCGCGCTCATTCGAAGCCGAGCCGATGACCGAGAATCGGCGCGCAGAACAGCGCCACGGCGCAGCCCCCGGCCTTGCCTTCGAGTTCCGCGAGCGCCACGCGCGACCCGTACATCTGCGTGAGCAGATCGAACAGTTGCGGCAGGCAATACAGCACCGCCGCCGCGACGAAGCACTTGCCCACCAGCCCGATCTGCCAGCCGCGCTCGAACGCGACGGCCGCGCCGATCACACGCAGCACGCCGAACGCGAACAGCGCGCCGACGGCCGCCTGTTCGCGGATCAGATAGTCGGGAAGGAACTCGCCCATATGCACTCCCTGTTTTTGCTGTCGTTTGCACGGTCGGCAGCAAGGAGTGGGCCAGAGTCGCGCCACGCGTCGTGGGCGCGGTCGCGAGGCCTTGTGGGGCAAGGGAAAGCGGCGGGCGTGCCCGCCAACACGCGTGTGTGTGCCGGCGAACACAGGCCTGAAAAAACGCGGGATACGTTACGTAACCGAAACGTGCTCCGCGCGATGTCACGTAACGGGCGAGCGCCGCAATTGGGCTCGCCTTCGCTGCATCACCACTCGGCGACGCTTCCGTCGGAATGGCGCCACACCGGATTGCGCCAGCGGTGGCCCACCTTCGCCATCTCGCGAACCTTGTCCTCGTTCACCTCGATACCGAGGCCGGGGCCTTGCGGAATCGAGACGAAGCCGTCTTCGTAGCGGAACACTTCGGGGTTGCGGATGTAGTCGAGCAGATCGTTGCCCTGGTTGTAGTGAATGCCGAGGCTCTGCTCCTGGATGAACGCGTTGTAGCTCACCGCGTCGATCTGCAGGCACGTGGCGAGCGCGATGGGCCCAAGCGGGCAGTGCAGCGCGAGCGCGACGTCGTAGGCTTCCGCCATCGATGCGATCTTGCGGCACTCGGTGATGCCGCCCGCGTGCGACGCATCGGGCTGAATGATATCGACGTAGCCGCCCGCCAGAATGTGCTTGAAATCCCAGCGCGAGTAGAGCCGCTCGCCGAGCGCAATAGGCGTGTTGGTCTGGTTGACGATGTCGCGCAGCGCTTCCACGTTCTCCGAGAGCACCGGCTCTTCGATGAAGAGCAGGCGGTACGGGTCCAGCTCTTTTGCCAGCACCTTCGCCATGGGCTTGTGCACGCGGCCGTGGAAGTCCACGCCGATGCCCACGTGCGGACCCACGGCTTCGCGCACCGCCGCCACGTTGGCGATCACGCCTTCCACCTTCTCGAAAGTGTCGATGATCTGCAGCTCTTCGGAGCCGTTCATCTTCACCGCCTTGAAGCCGCGCTCCACCACGGCGCGCGCGTTGTTCGCCACGTCGTGCGGACGGTCTCCGCCAATCCACGAGTAGACCTTGATGCGATCGCGCACCTGGCCGCCCAGCAGCGCGTGCACGGGCACGCCGTGATGCTTGCCCTTGATGTCCCAGAGCGCCTGGTCGATGCCCGCGATCGCGCTCATGGAAATCGGGCCGCCGCGATAGAAGCCGGCGCGGTACATGACCTGCCAGTGGTCTTCGATCAGCAGCGGGTCTTTGCCGACGAGGTAGTCCGCGAGTTCGTGGACGGCGGCTTCCACGGTATGGGCGCGACCTTCCACAACCGGCTCGCCCCAGCCGACGATGCCCTCGTCCGTTTCGATCTTGAGGAACAGCCAGCGCGGCGGGACGATGAACGTTTCGAGGCGGGTGATCTTCATGGCGATGTCTCCTTGCGAATGCCGTGACTGCGCGGCGGCCGTTTGCGTGGAAAAAGAGGCGCCGCGTCGAGTGGCGATATCCTAGCGCAAAACGCAAAACAGTACTATTAATAGTACTATTGCGGCCGCATCGCGCCACATGGCCACGTATTGCGGTCCCGCATGCCCGGCGCGCCGGGAATGTCCGATAATCGCGGTCGCTTTCGCGCGGCTGCCTTTGCCGGATGCGCGCGAAGACCCGCCGCCCGCGAGCGGCGGTCCAGCCTGGCCTGGCGCTGCGAGCCGGCCGCACAAGTACAAGCACAACGGAGAACAGCCATTCAGAACGATCTGCACGGCCGCGTGGCATACGAACTCGCCACGGCCATTCTGCGCGGCGACTATGCGCCGGGATCGGTCCTGCCGCGCGAGGCGGAACTCATGGAGGCCTTCGGCGTGAGCCGCACGGTGCTGCGCGAAGCGCTGCGCACGCTGACGTCGAAGGGGTTGGTGGAGTCGCGGCCGCGGGTGGGCACGCGTGTGCGTCCGCGTGACGCGTGGAACCTGCTCGATGCGGACCTGCTCAACTGGTACGCGCGCGTGGCGCCGCCGCTCAAGTTCGCGATGAAGCTGCAGGAAATGCGCGAAATGATCGAGCCGTACGCAGCCGCGCTCGCTGCTGCCGCACACGACGAAGCCGCGCTTGCCGCCATCGCCGAGGCGCACGCCGCCATGGCGGCCGCCCGCAACGAGGACGAATGGGTGCGCGCCGACCTGCAATTCCATCTGAGCGTGCTGGACGCGTGCTGCAACGAGTTGCTCATTCCGCTCGGCGCGTTGATCGAGCGCACGCTGGAGGCCCAGTTGCGCGTGAACGCCAAGCGTGCCGACGTGTTCAACGCCGCGTTGCCCGACCACACTGCGGTGCTCGAAGCCATTCAGGCACGCGACACGGTACGCGCGCGAGAAACCATGGCGGCGTTGCTTTCCACCACGCGCGCTCGCATGGAGGAGTAAGCCGCGAGGCTGCGCCTACTGCGCAGCTTGCGGATGTCTGCGCAAACCGCCGCGTGCAATCGCGAGCGTGAGCACGGCCGACAAGCCAAGGCTCGCCGCGACGACGTAGAGGCCCGCCGCGTAACCGCCCGTCACCGACTTCAGCCAGCCGATGGCGAAGGGTCCGACGAAACCGCCCAGGTTGCCGATCGAATTGATCATCGCGATGCCTGCGGCGGCGCCCGCTCCCGAAAGGAACGACGCCGGCATGGCCCACAACGGCGCCTTCGCGGCGCTGATACCCACGTTCACCACGACGAGCGCCAGCACGACCTGCGCTGCCGTCTGCGCGATGCCGCAGAAGGCGAGTCCCGCGGCGGCCGCTACGCACGGGATGACGACGTGCCACGTGCGTTCGCTCGCGCGGTCCGAATGACGCGCCCAGGCGATCATGCCCACCACGGCCAGCACGCTCGGTATCGCGTTGAGCATGCCGGTGCCGAACGCGCTGAAGCCGAACTGGCGGATGATGAGCGGCGCCCACAAGCCCAGCGTATAGAGCCCCGCGGACGTGCCGAAGTAGATCAGTGCCATGACCAGCACGCGCGGATCGCGCAGCGCCCGCAGCGCGCCTTCGGTATGACCCGCCTGCGACTCGCGTTCGCGATGCTCGTCGCGCAGCGTGGCGATGAGCCAGGCCTTCTCTTCGGGCGCGAGCCACGCGGCTTTTTCCGGCGAGTCCGTGAGTGCGCGCAGCACCACGAAGCCGAGCACGATGGCGGGCAGCGCTTCGATCAGGAAGAGCCATTGCCAGTTGCTGAGGCCAAGCATGGGCGGCAATTCCATCAACGCGCCTGAAACGGGCGAGCCGATCGCCGTGGAAAGCGGCGCCGCCGCCATGAACGCGGCCGCGGCCATCGCGCGCTGGCGAGCGGGAAACCACTGGCTCAGATAGAGAATGATGCCGGGAAAGAAACCGGCCTCGGCCACGCCCAGCAGGAAACGCAGCGCATAGAACGAGTGCGGTCCGCTCACGAACGCCGACGCCGCGGACACGAGCCCCCACGTGACCATCACGCGCGCGATCCACACGCGTGCGCCGACCTTGTTGAGGATGAGGTTCGACGGCACCTCGAAGAGGAAATAGCCCAGAAAGAAGATGCCGCCGCCCAG
The DNA here is from genome assembly GCF_034424375.1 of Paraburkholderia kururiensis. Taxonomy (NCBI): domain Bacteria; kingdom Pseudomonadati; phylum Pseudomonadota; class Betaproteobacteria; order Burkholderiales; family Burkholderiaceae; genus Paraburkholderia; species Paraburkholderia kururiensis. The sequence continues at coordinate 4,787,876 of NZ_CP139965.1, forward strand.
ACCGAACATGGCAGGCGTGAGTCCGATGGCCTTGTTCATCGAGATCGCGGCAAAGCCTACGTTCACGCGATCCAGAAAGCTCACGAAGTAGAGCAGCATCACGAACGGCAGGATGCGCCACGTCAGCTTGCGCACGACGCGGGCGGGCAGGTCGGAAGTCATGGTCGTCTCCAGTGGAGGTCGCCTGTCGTGCACGGGTAGCGCACGACGGCGGCTCTTCGTATGGTCGGTGTTGCTTCGTGTTGCTCTCACCGCGCGATTTCAGCGCGAGAAAAGGCAACGAGATGAGCGATGCGCTCAGGCGGCCTGCTGAACCAGCGCTGCGTGTTGCGCGACGTACGAGCAGACGGCGTCCGTCACCTGTGCCGTGGTCGCGCTGCCGCCCAGGTCGCGCGTATGAAGCGCGGGGTTGGCCGTGACGTGCTCGATGGCCGCCATCAGCACGCGCGCCGCGGCGTTTTCTCCCAGGTGTTCGAGCAACATGACCGCCGACCAGAACGTGCCGATCGGATTGGCGAGCCCCTTGCCCATGATGTCGAATGCGGAGCCGTGGATCGGCTCGAACATCGACGGGTAGCGGCGTTCGGGATCGAGGTTCGCCGTAGGCGCAATGCCGAGACTGCCCGCGAGCGCGGCGGCGAGGTCGCTCAGGATGTCCGCGTGCAGGTTCGTCGCGACGATGGTATCGAGCGACGCGGGACGGTTCACCATGCGCGCGGTGGCGGCGTCCACGAGTTCCTTGTCCCAGCTGACGTCGGGAAACTCCTTCGAGATCTGCACGGCGATCTCGTCCCACATCACCATGGCGTGGCGCTGCGCGTTGCTCTTCGTGATCACCGTGAGATGCTTGCGCGGACGCGATTGCGCGAGACGAAACGCGAAACGCAGAATTCGTTCGACGCCCGCGCGCGTCATCATCGAAACGTCCGTTGCCACCTCGATGGGGTGGCCCTGATGCGCGCGGCCGCCCACACCCGAATATTCGCCTTCCGAGTTTTCGCGCACGATCACCCAGTCGAGGTCCGCAGGCGCGCAGCGTTTCAATGGCGCATCGATGCCGGGCAGGATGCGCGTGGGGCGCACGTTCGCGTACTGGTCGAAGCCCTGGCAGATCTTGAGCCGCAGGCCCCACAGCGTGATGTGGTCGGCAATGTGCGGATCGCCCGCCGAACCGAACAGAATCGCGTCCTTGTTGCGCAGGGCGTCGAGTCCGTCGGCGGGCATCATGACGCCGCGCTGGCGGTAGTAGTCCCCGCCCCAGTCGAAGTTTTCGAACTCGAATGCGAACGCATCGGAACGCTGCGCAAGCGCTTCCAGCACGCGCTGGCCCGCGGGCACCACTTCTTTGCCGATGCCGTCGCCGGGAATGGTGGCAATGCGCCAGGTCTTCATGTCCGTGTGTCTCCCTCGAAGCTGTAGATGTGGCGGCTATCGTCGCGCAGAAAGCGCGGCCAGGAACGGTGCTAGACTGAAACCGCCTTTAACCTCACGTTAAGAATCGGCTCGCTTTATCACCGATCTTTACGACGTTTTCCTTGCTCCATGGCCACCATCCAGCCCGACGACTTCGGTTTCTTTTCGACGCTCGCCGGTAGCGGCAGCCTTACCGCGGCTGCGCGCGAACTCGGTCTTTCGACGGCGGCGGTGAGCAAACATCTCGCGCAGATGGAAGCGCGCGCGGGCGTTGCGCTCGTGAATCGCACCACGCGCCGCATGAGCCTCACGCCGGAAGGCGAGCTGTATCTCGCGCGGGCGCGGCAGATTCTCGGCGAGATGGACGAGCTTGCCGAGCTGCTCGGCGGCTCGCGCGCGGTGCCGAAGGGACTCTTGCGCGTGAACGCGACGCTCGGCTTCGGCCGCAGCCATGTGGCGCCCGCGATCTCGCGATTCGTCGAGCGTTATCCCGATGTGGAGGCGCAGTTGCAGCTTTCCGTCGATCCGCCGCCGCTCAGCGACGACGCGTTCGACGTCTGCATCCGTTTCGGCGAACCGCCCGACGCGCGCGTGATTGCGCGACGCGTCGCGCCGAACCGGCGGCTCTTGTGCGCGTCGCCCAAGTATCTGCGGCGGCACGCGGCGCCGAAGAGTCCGCGCGAACTCGCGCAGCACAACTGCATCGGCATTCGCCAGGGCGGCGACGGTTATGGCGTATGGCGACTCACGAGTGGTCGTGGTGCCGCACAGAAAACGGAGACGGTGAGGGTGCGCGGCAATCTCGCGACGAATGACGGCGAGATCGCGGTGAAGTGGGCGCTCGACGGGCACGGCATCCTGATGCGCGCGGAGTGGGACATCGCGCCGTATCTGCGCGACGGCACGCTTGTGCAGGTACTACCCGAGTACCGCACGCCGGGCGCCGACATCTATGCGGTCTACGCGCCGCACCATCAACTGTCGGCGCGCGTGCGGGCATTCGTCGATTTTCTGGCCGCGGAATTGACGCGGCCTATGGGCAAGGGGAAGAAGCGGCGCAGCGTGAGGTGATGGCGCTTGTTCAACCGGGCCGATCACGCCGTGCGGCGCAGCTGGCGTGATCGGTTGAAAAAAGCCTACGCGCAAGCCGCCTCGCGCGAACCGGTATGACGGTCCAGCGAAGGCGAGACCATGTCGCCGCTTGCATCGAGCAACGTCGCCGGCACAGTCGTCGATGTTCCACGTGCCGACGAACCATTGCAGTACTGCGGCAACGAAATGAACACGCTCACGCGGCGCAGGATCTGCCAGAAGACGCGTTCGAACGCGCGCGACCGTTCGGCGTCCGTCATGCCTTCGGCGAGCGGGTCCGGGAAACTCCATTCGCAGAACTCCGGCTCGCCTGGGAAGGCGGGCGCATGGTACTCGGTGACGCGGCTGTCCAGCGCGATGACGATGTCCATGCGAGGCGCCCACTGTCCCGTGAACTCGTGCCAGCTCTTCGGATTGAGCCGGCCGAGTTCCGATATGCCTGGGCGCAGTTGGGCCAGGGCCAGGGGGTGCACCTTGGATGCCGGATCCGCTCCGGCGCTGAACGGTGCGAAACGGTCGCCCGCCAGTTCGCGCAACAAGGCTTCTGCCATGATGCTGCGTGCCGAATTCTCCTTGCAGAGAAACAGCACCTTGTATTTTTCGGTCACAGCACTACCCCGTAACATGCATGCATTTTTCGTTGTGGGCGCCAATTGTGCAGCCGGACTCTTGCACATGGGTGACGGAATTGTGACATGGCAATTTCGTCGCCAGTGAAGCCCACGTGCCGCGCGGAGCCTGGTGTTTCGCCTGGTCTTTCCTGGCTCTGCGGCGAAAAGGTCGCAAAGGATACAGGAAGCCAGCGCGCTTGTTGAGAGGCATATCCGCCCGGCGCAAACGGCGCTTGAACATGCGCATCGTGTGCAAGGTTGGATGTCATGGGACGCAAACGCATACCCGGCGACGCTCTCCGCGAAGTCATGCATCGAGCCTGTTGTAGTTACCGGGCGCGCGGGCAAAATCGGGCGGATGTCGGTAATAGTTGCGATACCATACGATCGTTCCGCGGGAGGACAGTCAACAGGCTGCGTTTGCTTGCCGGACGCTTTTCTTCCGGGTTTCTCAGCGCCCAAATTCCAATCGAGCCATGTCCAGCCCCGTCGCATTTATCGGCATTGCGATTATGTCCTGCGTGATGAGCGTGGCGGTGCTGGGCTCACTGCTGCAGGCACGCATTCCGGGTCTTGGCCGCTGGTGCGCCGGGTATGTGGTGCTCGCCGTCGCACTCGCGCTGCTGCTCGTGCAGCGCGATGCACCGCCCGCTATCGTCACGGCCGCTGTTGGTGTGATGCTCGTCCTTGCAGCGCTGCTCGTCGTGCAGGGCTTCCGTCAGTTCTTCTTTCTTCGGCCATCGTTTTTCCCTGAGTATCTGCTCGCAGGCGCAGTGGTGTCGGGCTTCGTCTACTGGACCTTTGCCTCAGTCGATCTCGACGCTCGCGTGTCGTTGCTCTCTGCGTTTCTGGGCTACGTGCGCATCGCGGTGGGCTGGATGGCCTACCGCTTTCGCCCGCCGGGTCGTCCGAGATACAGCTATCTGTTCGTGGCGGTCTCCGCGATACTGGGCGCGGCAGTCCATGTCGGACGAGGCCTTGCCTACGGCTTCGGCTTCGCACACCAGACCACGTTCCTCGAAGCCACGCCGCTCAATACGGCGTTTGTCGGCATGGGCATCCTCACGCTGCCGTGCCTGTCGATCGGCATGGTGATGCTCGCGCACGACAGAATGGCCGAACGCATGGAGCGTATGGCCACCATCGACGAACTCACCGGCACGCTGGTGCGCCGCGCGTTCATGGCGCGCGGCAAGACGCTGCTGGACGCGACGCGCGCGTCGGGCAAGCGCCTTTCCATTGCAATTCTCGACATCGACAACTTCAAGACCATCAACGACCGCTACGGCCACGCGGCCGGCGACAGGACGCTCGCGTGTTTTGCCGCGGCCATCTCGAAGGGCATTCGCTGTACCGACCTGTTCGGGCGACTGGGCGGCGAAGAATTCGGCGTGCTGATTGCCGACGCGAGCAAGGCCGAGGCGGCGCGGCTCACCGACCAACTCAGGGCATCGATTGCCGCGCTGATGCCGCAGCAGGACGGCCGCGCGAAGTGCACGTTCAGCGCAGGCGTTGCCGAGTTCGGCCAGGGCGATACCTTCGCGGATGCGATGGCGCGTGCCGATGCCGCGCTGTATGCCGCGAAGGACCACGGTCGCAACTGCGTGATGGCGGCGCCTGCGACAAGCGACGGGGCATGCGACGTCTGCGAGGCGGTCGGCGCAGGGAGCGATGTGTCGCTTCATCCTTTGGACTCACAAGCAAAGACGGTGTAGGCGCGATCGCGCCTTGGCCATCAAGCGATCAAGTGTTCCTCTGGGAGTGCGGTGATCTCCAGCGCGACGATTTGCGCGAGCAGGTTGAGAGGATGCGGGCGGAGCTCGAACACAGGGTTCTGTCCCACTCATTGCCGCAAGCGCCGGCCAAGACGCGGCGGCGCCCGAAGGTTTGATCCTGGGGGCAGGGCTTCCGGCGTTAAAACTGGCTCAAGGGTTTCGGGCGAAGAAACGTCGCCAGCAACCCTTCTGCCATTGTTGGCTGTGGTGGCGCGTCAAGAGAGTGCGCTTCGTCGAGCGCAGGCGCTCGCTCTTGACCCGGCAAGCGACGCGGCGCGGCGTCCGTGTCAGAGCGGGTTCGGCAGCGCGTTGGCCGGCAAGAGGGGAGGCGTGTCGAGCAGGGCGGCTTTCGCGGCCAGGAGCCCGTTTTCATCGGTTTCGAAGCGTCGCAACCAGGCGGCCGTCGACTGGCGGGTGTTGTAGACGGGAGCGCCCGCGTTGACGGTGCCGCGTTGGAGGATGTCCATGTCCTCCGCGCGAACCGCGCGAAGGGCGTGGTCGAGGACGACGTAGGCGGGCGGCGGGACCGGGGGCTTGTCCTCGCTGTCGGAGATGCCCGACTCGGGCAGGACGCCCGCGCGAATGACGATTCCCGCGCCATAATCGCCGATCGAATACCAGCTCGGCGGGAGCTCCGCGCGCAGCGCCGCGACGCCGCCGACCTCGGCGAGCATCGGCTTGCCAAGCGCGGTGAGCCAGTTGACGGTCTTGATCTTTCCTTTCAGGTCTCGAACGGAATTGAACTCGGGCCGGCCGACATCCATGCCCGGCATGATTTGAGAAATCCAGTATTCCGTCGGCTCGTTCGGCTCGGCCTCAGTTGGAGAGAGGTTGACCGCGCATCCGGCTTGGCCGTGAACGGCGCTCAATCGACGCGCCGCGTCGAAGAACAGCTTCGCGAAGGCGTCCGGGTTCTCCTGGACGGCGACGACAGGCCACGAGAACGCCATCGAGTTGAGCCCCCGCGTGCCCATCTTCTCCTGCCATTGGCGCAGGCCCGTGACCTCGAACTTGAACAGGCTCGCGTCCGACGCTCGCCCTCCGCCGACGTAGCAGAAGTCGAAGCGATCCTCCGGACCGAGGCTCGCGGCGATCGCTCGCATGGGCTTGGCCTTGTCGAACGCTTGCGCGGCCTTCCCGTTGTTCCACAAAAACGTCAGCTTGCAGCCTGGCGACGCGCAGTAGTCTTCGAAGCAATCGACGATCGCCTCCCGAACGGCGGCGTCGAACGCGCGCTCGAAATAGAGCGAGGCGCGGACGACAACCGCCGCGCCAATGCCGTCGTGCGCGTAGCGCGGCTCCAACAGCGCGTTTTGCACCAAGGCCTTTCCTTGGTTGGCCTTGGCCCAGTCGAGAAAATTCTTGTCCATTGTCGTGTCGATGCCGGCGAACCTGAATTATGGAACGGGAATGGGCGCGGGAGGCATCGGCAATCCGCCGAAGCCCGGCGGCGACGCGGGGCCTTGGCCCATCATCTGGCGCAGCGAGCGCCCCAGTCCCGACAGCGCCTCGGAGAGGGCGCGGACGGGACTCTCGCCTCCGTCGTCGTCCGAGCAGTCGCAGTCGCCCGGCCCCATGGTCGCGACTTTGTTGGGGGAGCCGGCGATCCGCGCGTAGTCGTCCTCCTGCTCAGGGTCTTTGGTTTGCGGCGGGAACTTGATCTCGACCACGCCCTTGATGTTGTCCTGGGTCGGCGGGAGCGAGCCGTCCTTGACGATGACGACGTCCGGGCGCCGCACGGCGTTGCTGCCGGAGGGGTAGGCGTCCTGGCCGCCCGGCCAATATTTGGCGATCCAGCCTGGCAAGTAAGGGTGCGCCTCGGTCGGCGACGCGGAGCGCATGATCGGCGCGGGCGGCCATCGCGACATGTCGTAGTTCACTTCCGATTTGTAGGGGCTCTGCCAGCCCATCGAACGGTCGACGTCGCGCAGGTTCCTCGACACGCATTGCTGCCTGAGGCTTTGCCCGGCGGCCCCGGTGTCGGGCTCGCGGTTGCAGACGCAGATGGCTTTGCAGATGACCTTCTTGTCGGCCGGGTCGGGGAACGCCGGCCGCAGTTGGACCGGCGTCGTTTGGCCGCCGCCGGTCAAGCCGCCAGACCCCGAGCCCGTCCCGTAGCCGGGGCCGCTCACGCGTCGTCCTCAAAGCCCGTCGACTGCGTCGACTCCGACGAGAACCGCAGCGACGCGGGCGAGTCGGCTTCGTGCCACTGCGTGTAGCCGCTCGCGTCGGTCTGGCCGGAGAGCTTTTGCCCGTCGGCCGTGTGCAGCGTGTATGGATGGTTCGCGATTGGCTTGCCGGTCGTTTCGTCTAGGACCTGGAACCGGCCGCGGTAAGGGCCAGAGGTGTCGCCTGCCGTCTGATGGTTGGCGATCGGGCCAGCGTGCCCGCCCGGCCCGCTGGTGGGCTGCGCCGTGGCGCTGGATTGCGACGCGATCAATGTGGCGCCGCAAGCCGTCTTGTCGCCCTCAAAGGCTGGCGGCTTGCCGTCCATGGTCATCCCGCGCGGCAAGATTTGGACGATCGGATAGACGCCGCCGCATTTCGGGCACGAGACCATGTCTCCCAAGCGGGCGACGGGTTTGCCGTCGACTTTGCTGAGAGGAGAGCAGGCGAGCACTCGGCCGCCGTGGTCCGTCGTGTCGCCTTTGCGAATAAAAGCGCTCATTGGTTTTCACGGAGATTAAAAAAACGCCGCCTATTTTGCCAAATCATCTGATGAAACGAAAGCATTGGGCAAAACGCGGCATCTGCGCAAATGCGTTGATTTGGAAATCGGGTGAAAGCGTTGAATCAAACAAAAGGGAGAGCCCGATTCAGGCTCCCCCTTAAAATGGCGGACGGAAAACGTTGACGCGCTTTATGTCGCGTCGGTCGTGATGGCGTCAAGCCGCACGCCACTGGTCAGGTTTCCCTTTGTTGGTTTCACGAACCCGGGAGACAAGCGGTCTGTGTCCAAGCCTCTTGGCGGCGGCTATGGCTTCCTCTTGCGTTGGGTAGATCGTGTCGGTCACAGGTCGGTCGTTCTCGTATTCCAGTTTATAACCGCTGATGTGCCCGTGATGGCCTTTGGGCTGCGGCTCGACATATACGTTTGGCATAATTTCCCTCGGTGGATTGATTTATGGTCGAAGGGTGAAACCCTTCGAATGGCATATTTATCCCGAATCGGAAAAAACGCAACCGCACCCACGCGGAGTCGGTCATTTTGTCGTATTCGGAGAATAAAGCCCCGGGCAGTGACCGCGCAGCAAAACATGACAACCTCGAAGAACCATTTTTAAAAGGCCACGGCATCGCGCAGCTTGACCACGCACGGTCGCTAAAACGGCTTGTCGCATCTGTCGTTGGACACGGCAAGCGCCAGCCTGATTTCGCTGCGGTTTCGCACGGCGTTGGGGATGACCCGAAACGGCCGGGCGGAATCGGCGACGGCTCAATGCCTGTTGCAGGCCGCGCTGCTGACCGGCTTGTTTCAGACGGCTAGTCTCGGAAGATCGAGCTGGCGCGGGCGCCGTCTTTTGGGTTTATCGACCGGGGCACGAGCAGGGCGACTGGACCTTTCCCACGGATCTTGTGGGCCGCTTTGCGGCGTTGGTCAACGAGCATGACTGCCAACTCTGCGAAGCGCGGATGGGCTCGTCATCGAGGCGGCCGACTGGAAGGCGCATGACGAAGGCGCGCTCGCCGTCTAGGATTTGTCGGCGAGGGAGCGGGAGTGAACCGGCGGGGCCAGCAGCGAGCCGCAACTCGTTACGGAGGGAGCGTTTTGCATCGCGGTGCGATCCGGCCACGTTGTCGAATGACTCCCTTCTAAAATTTCGTTGACGTTTTCTAGAATTTGCACAAAAATCCGGTTGACGTTCTTCCCGATATGCACATTCAAGAAACGGCGTTCAAATGTCCCTTCCTCTTCCCGAAGCGTTTCACCCGGCGCTGAGCGCCGATCGCTTGTCTGTCATTGCGTCCATTCTCATCGCTGAGCACTTCTCGACGGCCACGGCGCTGCAAAGCGACTACGACGACGGCTACACGCGGGGCTGCACTCGTTTTGGCCGCCAACGGAACCGACTCAAATCGACGGCGCTGTCAGGCGAATACGACTGGTTGGATCTGCGCCATGGCGGCAACGACCTGGTCTTCACAATCGGCGGCATTCCTTGCCGCTTCGCCGCAGACGATCCGGCCAATCCCACCAAGCCCGCCGTTCTTGACGCCACGCCGATTCAGCAGGGTTTCTTTGGGGAGGTTGAAAGCGGCGTGCCCTGCAAGTTCTGCTTTGTGCTTGACGGCGGCTACGCCGAGGCGGACGACCCGCGCGTCGTCTTCCTGGGGGAAGACTCTGCGGGCGTCGTGAAGTGCAAGTGGGTGTCGGACACTGCGCGCGCGCTGCATCCAGTTGTCGCCAACACACCGCCGCCGAAAGACATGGGCAAGCCGCGCGTCACGCCCAAGCGTCCCGACGCGGGCGACGAAGACGCCACTGTCACGCCATGATGTTCATCGGGTCCAACCTGCGCACGGCGCGTCTATTCCACGGGTTGTCCCTGCAAGAGCTGGGAGAGCGGATTGACCGCTCAAAACAGTTTCTTAGCCGCATCGAGGCGGGCGTCGACGCGCCGACGCCCGCGCTCGTCGACGCTTTCTGCTCCGAGCTGAAAGTCCTGCCCGAGTTTTTCACGGAGCCGGACCCCATGCCGATCGCGGACGAGCAGTGTCATTTCCGCAAGCAGCTCACGACAAAGGTGGCGCTGCGGCAAGTGGCGCGAGCGAAGGGCGAGATGTTGAAGCGGATGGTCAACGCGCTTGAAGAACATCTTGATTTGCCGAAATACAACTTCGACGAGGGCGATGGCTCGTCGGCGGATTCGATTGAGCGCGCCGCTGAGCGGGCTCGCGCTCATTGGGACCTCGGGCTTGGCCCAATTCAGAACATGACCCGCGTTGCGGAGAACGCGGGAGCGGTCGTGGTTCCGCTGAACGGGTTGGCCTCGGAGATCGACGCGATTTCGTTCGCCACCCGCAGGCCGGTTATCGGGGTGAATCCGGAGGGCCGTTCGGCTTGCAGAACGCGCTTCGGCATCGCGCACGAAGTTGGGCACTTCTTTTTGCACGTTGGAGTGCAGACGGGCGACAAACTGACGGAGTCCCAGGCAAATCGGTTTGCCAGTTCGTTTCTCATGCCCGGGCGGTATTTCGCCCCGGAGTGCCGCGCTGCGTTGCGAGGGAGCCGATTGAATTGGGCGGCGTTGTCCGAGATCAAGATGAGATGGGGCGTTTCGAAGGCGGCCGCGCTCTACCGGGGAAGGCAACTGGGTGTCTTTTCCGATGAGCAATACAGGAGCGGCGTCATCGGGTTGACCCGGCACGGCGAAGCGAGAGTCGAGGTGGAGGACGCGAAGATGCAGCCAGAGCAACCGGAGTTGGTGGTCGACAGCGTTGAGGTGTTGCGCGACTCCTTTGGCATTTCACAGGAAGACATCGCGCGTCAGATGCGCGTCGACCCTGTGCTTCTTCGCGAGCTTCTTTCGAACCAGGCGGGAGCGATTGAGACGCCAGCCACGAACGTTGTGCGGTTTCCGATAAGCAGAGCCCAGCGCCCATTGCGGACAGTGGATCGTTGAGAGTCGGCCACCTGAGAACGGGGGCGGCGCTCGCGATTTCGCGTTTGGCGATCGGTCGCCCCTGTCTGCCTGGCTCGCTTGTCGACGTCGGACATATTAATCAGACGAATAGAAGAACGACTATCGCGCCTTATTTGGCTTGGTCGCCTGCTGGCATTGCTTGGGCTGCGGCTGCTTGGGCTGTGCCAGAGGACTGTTGCTGCGCGTATCCGCCGTATCCCGCCTCAAGGGCGGCGAAATCGCAGCTGATAGAGGCGAAGAACTTATGCGACTTTTCTGTGATCAGTTTGTGCAGGGCTCGCGCGCGAGCCCTTATCTGATCTTGATTGGATTTGATGAAGGCTAGTTGAAGGTTTAGCATGCGCCTGTAACGCGCCTCCTGCGCGGTGAAATCAACCTTCGTGATCTCAGAATCCAAAATCGGGAACATGTTGTTGATCGCGACCATGCCCAACTTATTGTTTGGGTCCCCTTTTTCATGCAATTTGAATATGGTCGGGGTCGACGGGTTAATTCGATCTTGTTTCATTTTGTAGGAGGTGAGCGGTGCCAAATATTTGTGCCCTTCCACCTCCAATATGACCCCAATATATGGTCTTTTCTCCGAGTAATTGTCTGGAACTTTATTGTCGATGGCCTTCAAGTAGGCGATATATGCGTCGCTGACCGTGTAAAATTCCATTTTGTCCCCGGAACAAACAAAAAAAAGTGGCCCATTGGGCCACTTTCCTCTCGCTGAGAAGGCAACGAGAACCTTTTTTTCACGTTCGCACTTTCGGCGGCGAAACGCCCTTTTTTCACGTTCGCATTTTACGGCAGCGAAACACCCTTTTTTCACGTTCGCATTTTACGGCAGCGAAACACCCTTTTTTCACTCCCGCACTTGAGGCGGCGGAACACCTTTGCTGGTAATAGTAAGCCCCCCCGGGGGCTATGTCAACCTGCGCAATCGCTCAGCCGCCAGGCGATCCTAAGCATGGCTTCGTTCGCTTACGGTCGCAGATTCTTCGCCAGCCAGTCATTCCATCGTGCCGGCCAGTAGCGCAGACTGCTCAGGTCGAGCCCCGGATATTGGAGCTTCGGCAAGACCAGCTCCGCGAGCTGCGCGGGCGTGAACTTCGCCTTGTAGCGCGAGGCGCCCATCCCCTCCGCCTTGTGGCCGATCCATTCGTCAATTTGCACCGGGTTCGCGCCGTTGGCGTGGAACGCGGTCTCGGCAGTGTCTCGAAAGCTGTGGAACACCTTGCGGCGCGGCTGGTGGACGCCGACATCCGGAAGGTGTTTTTCGTTGAAGTCGCGGCTGATGTATTTCTCCCGCTTCCCCATAGAGTCCATCGGCAAATGCGGAAAGAGCCTCGTTCCGCCCGCGCTCCGAACATCCTCGGTGTAGATGAGCAGCCCCAAGCGGATCAGTTCTGGGTGCATCGGGATCGTCCGCACCGAATCCGCGTTCTTGGTGCGCGTGGGGTTGTCGCCGCGAGGGTCGTGGTCGATGCGAATACACGGCAAGCCGTCTACCTCTTCAAGGTCCGACAACCGAAGCTGCGCGATCTCGTTGGCCCGCGCCCCGGTGAAGAGGGCGATCAGCGGAGCCCAAAATTGATGCGGCCTCTTGGCTTTGTTGTATCTCTCCGGCTCGAAGATCAAGCGCAGCTCGTCGAGCGTGAACGCTTCCGCACCGCCCTCGTCGCTGCGCGTTGGCGATGGCCGGGCAACCCCTTCAAGCGGGTTGGGTCCAAGGTGCCGGCCGTTGCCGACTGCCCATTTCAGAAACAGCTCCGAGGCGTTGATCTGCGAGCGGACGGTCTTCGGGTGGAGCGGCTTGCCTTCCGCCCCTGGCGCGAGCAGACCTTCGGCGTAGCGGATGCACTGGCCGCGCGTGATCGCGTGGACCATGGCGTCCGGTCCGCCGACCGCGCGGGCGAGTCCCGCGAGGGCGGTCGCGTAGGCTTTTCGCGTGGAGCCCGCCAGCGCCCCAAGGTGGGAAAGCCAGGCGGCAATCGCCTCGTCTAGCTTTTGCGGCACGTCGACCGGTGCGCGCGGCGCGAGCCCGATCGCCGCCGCCAACTCGTCGCGCTCCGCGAGCTGGGCCGCGCTCGGCTCGCCGGCCATGCGTTGCTGCGTCCGCGACCTCGTTCGCTCGACCATGGCGGCGAACTCGCGCAGCTCTTCGGCCTCGCGGCCTGGCGTGGTTTCGAGCCGGTCGACGAAAACCGCGCCATTTGGCTCGACGCGCAGGCCTTCGACGATGAGGCGGCGAATCGCTTGCGCGTCGATGTTGTCGGGATCGAATGCCACCAGCCGCCTCGCTTGGTCGATGATTGGCAGCAGTTTAGCGGACAGCGCGTAGGCCAGGAGCCGCGCCGAGGCGGGGTTCTTCGTGCCGAGCGACCGCTTGATTTCGGTTTGACCGAGGGCGGCTCGAAGCGAAGCAGGGAGGACGAGGCGAAACGAATAAACGCCGTGCCGGGACAGGCGCAGGTGGGACGCTAAACGCATGGGCTCACTCAATAAGAGTGGACCACCGCTTTGGACCCCCAGCGCATCGCTGAAAAGAAAAAAGCCCTGAAAAATCAGGGCTTTTTTGCATTTGGTGGCGAATCAGGGACTCGAACCCCGGACCTGCGGATTATGATTCCGTCGCTCTAACCGACTGAGCTAATTCGCCGAAAGAAGGCGAATTATGAAGATGCCGGCTGTGGCTGTCAACCCCCTGCCGGCATCTCCTTCGCCTTTCAGTGTTTTGACGCCGAACATCTGCGCCAGCGGCAGAACGCGAGGGCCTCCGAACTAAGAGCCCTCCGAAGAGGACGAGGCTTCGGGAACCCTATCCTCATCTTCGTCCGTATGGGCGCTTCACAGTCGAACCCCCGTTCGCTGCGCCCTCAATCCTGGGCGTAGATGTCCGAGTCTTTGGTCTCCTTCACGAACAGTATGCCGATCACGAACGTCGCGAGCGCGATCACGACCGGATACCACAGCCCCGAATAGATATCGCCCTTGGCCGCCACGATCGCGAAGGCTGTGGCGGGCAGGAAGCCGCCGAACCAGCCGTTGCCGATGTGATACGGCAGCGACATGGACGTATAGCGGATCCGCGTCGGGAACATCTCTACCAGCATCGCGGCGATCGGGCCGTACACCATCGTCACGTAGATGACGAGAATCGTCAGGATCACGACCGACATGGGCCAGTTGATCTGCGACGGGTCGGCCTTCGGCGGATAGCCGGCGGCTTTCAGCGTCGAGCCGAGCGATTTGTCGAACGCAGCGCCCTTCGCCTTCGCGTCGGTTGCCTTGCCGTCATACGCCTCGACCACCGTATCGCCCACCTTGATTTGCGCTACCGTTCCCGCCGGCGCAGCCACGTTGGTGTAGTTCAGACCGGCCTTCGACAGCGCACCCTTCGCGATATCGCATGATGAGGTGAACTTCGCCGTTCCCACCGGGTTGAACTGGAACGAGCATTCGTCCGGGTTCGCGACCACGACGATCGGCGACTTCTGCGTGGCGGCGTCGAGCGCCGGGTTGGCGTAGTGCGTGAGCGCCTTGAAGAGCGGGAAATACGTAAGTGCCGCAATCAGGCAACCGGCCATGATGATCGGCTTGCGGCCGATGCGGTCCGAGAGCGAGCCGAAGAACAGGAAGAATGGCGTGCCGATCAGGAGCGCGATCGCGATCAGGATGTTGGCGCTCGCGCCATCCACCTTCAGCGTCTGCGTGAGGAAGAAGAGTGCGTAGAACTGGCCGGTGTACCACACCACGGCCTGGCCGGCGGTCAGGCCGATCAGCGCGAGGATCACGATCTTGAGGTTCTTCCACTGGCCGAACGCCTCGGTCAGCGGAGCCTTCGACGTCTTGCCCTCTGCCTTGATGCGCGCGAACACGGGCGATTCGTTGAGTTGCAGCCGGATCCAAACGGAAATGGCCAGCAGGACGATTGACGCAATGAACGGAATGCGCCAGGCCCACGCACCGAACTGCTCTTCGCCCACGAACGTGCGCACGCCGAGAATCACGAGCAGCGACAGGAAGAGGCCCAGCGTCGCGGTGGTCTGGATCCACGCGGTGTAGAAGCCGCGTCGGCCGGCCGGCGCATGTTCGGCCACGTACGTCGCCGCACCGCCATACTCACCGCCGAGTGCGAGCCCCTGCGCAAGCCGCATCGCGATGAAAATAACGGGCGACGCAATGCCTATGGACGCGTAACCGGGCAGGAAGCCGACCACGAACGTCGACAGACCCATGATCACGATGGTGACGAGGAACGTATATTTGCGGCCGACCAGGTCACCCAGGCGTCCGAAGACGATGGCGCCGAACGGTCGAACGGCGAAGCCCGCGGCAAAGCCCAGCAGGGTGAAGATGAAGCCGGCGGTGGGATTGACGCCGGAAAAGAAGCTCTTGCTGATGAAAGCCGCCAGCGATCCGGCGAGGTAAAAGTCGTACCACTCGAAAACCGTGCCCAGCGACGAGGCGAAAATCACCCGCTTTTCGGCGCCTGTCATGGGTGCGTGCGATAGCTGCCCGCCTATGGTTGCCATAAGTCGTCTCCGTTCTGATATTGATATTCGTGAGGCGCGCCCGGACAGGCGCACCTGCGTTTGATTATTGGAACGGAAACTTACTGGCTACTGACGCGTAACGGGGTCTTTCGAAGCGGGTTTGTGTGGAGTGAAGTCGCGTCTTTATTCGCTGAATTGCGGAAATGCGCGGCCAAATGTCCCGTACATCATCGATTTCGTGGCGCTGTTTCTGCGTACGAAAACCGCTCGTAAGGGAAAGTCCTCGTACCTGAAAAACGCTCCTTACGGTCCCTTGTCCGACCCTTAGAGGCCGTTCGTCTGTGCCGCTCCCCGCATACGCAGCGTAACGCGCACGAGCGTGCCCGCCATGCGGGGCGTTTCCTGGTAGACGTTATCTTCCATTGCCAGCGTGCCGCCGTGCATCGTGGCGATTTCCTTGACGATGGCGAGGCCAAGCCCGCTGCCGTCGCCCTCGCGGCCGAGAATCCGGTAAAAGCGCTCCGTTACGCGTTCGCGTTCGGCGGGCGGAATGCCGAGCCCCGTGTCCTCGACTTCCAGATGCACGACGCCCGCCGCCGCATCCGGGCGCACCCGCACGGTGATGCGGCCGCCGGGGGGCGTATAGCGCATTGCGTTGTCGATGAGGTTCGACAGCATTTCGCGCAGCATCACGGGATGGCCTTCCACCTCGATCTTCGGGTCGGCGCTGTCCGGCCCTTCGTAGCCGAGGTCCATCTGTTTCACGAGAGCCGCCTGCACCCAGTCGCGCACGGCGTGGCGCGCCACTTCGCCCACGTCCACCGCGCTGAAAATTTGCCCGGACAGGCGGTTCTCGGCGCGGGCGAGCGCCAGCAGCTGGGTGACGAGCCGTGCCGCGTGCTCGGAACTCGTCGCGATCTGCTGGAGCGAACGATGAACTTCGGCGGGCGCTTCCTGACGCAACGCGAGTTCGGCCTGGGTGCGCAGGCCGGCAAGCGGCGTCTTCATCTGATGCGCGGCGTCGGCGATGAAGCGCTTTTGCAACTCCATGTTTTGCTCGAGCCGCGTGAGCAGGTCGTTGAACGACGTGACGAGCGGCTCGATTTCCGGCGGCGCGCGACGCGCTTCGAGCGGCGAGAGGTCGTCCGGACGACGCGCGCGGATATTCGTCTGCAGCGCATGCAGCGGCGCGAGGCCGCGCGAGAGGCCGAACCAGACGAGCACGATGGCGAGCGGCAGGATCACGAACTGCGGCAGGATCACGCCCTTGATGATGTCGTTGGCCAGTTGACGGCGCTTGTCCAGCGTTTCGGCAACCTGCAGGAGTACCGGCTGCGCGCCGGGCGTCTGAGGAAACTCGACGGTCGTGTAGGCCACGCGGATATCGTTGCCGCGCAGCATGTCGTCGCGAAACTCGACGATGCCGGGTTGCGGGCGGTCGTCCTCGTGCGGCAGGGGCATGTCGCGGTCGCCCGCCACCAGCTCGCCGCGCGTGCCGAGCACCTGGAAGAACACGCTGTCGATGTTGTCTGCGCGCAGGAAGTCCCGCGTGGACTCGGGCAGCGTCAGTTCGGCCACGCCGTTCACGGGATGGATCTGCCGCGCGAGCACGTAGGCATCGGTTTCGAGCGCGCGGTCGAACGGCCCGTTGGCGATCGATTTCGCCACGAGGTAGGTGACCGCAATGCTCATGGGCCACAGAAGAAGGAGCGGCGCCAGCATCCAGTCGAGAATCTCGCCGAACAGCGAACGTGGGCGCGCCTGGGCGGCGCTCTCGGTTTCGTCGGGCGGCGCGAAGGGGTTCTCGTAGCGCGCGTCGCGGGTTTCGTCGTCTAGTGGTACGGGAGCGGCGGGCGGCGATGGCGGGGGCGAACCGGTGGCGCGCCGGACATCGAGAGGCGCGGTCATGCTGTCTTACTTGTACGGATGGGTGGCCGGCATTGCCGGCGCGACGGCAGCGGAGGGCGAGGTAGCGGACGCGCCGAGCCCGTTTGTCCCCGATGCCTCCGCGGCCGCCTCGACGCTCACGGCCGGCCCTTTTACCGACTTCGACGATGCCGATGGATCGTTGGCGGCCGGCGCGCCGAGCGACGCGGGCGAAGCTGCGCCCGACGTCGCGGCCGATGCCGGCACAGGCGCCTGCGCCGCTTTTTCCAGGCAGTAGCCGAGTCCGCGCACCGTGGCGATGCGCACGCCGCCCGGTTCCAGCTTCTTGCGCAGTCGGTGCACGTACACCTCGATTGCGTTGTTGCTGACTTCCTCGCCCCACTCGCACAGATGATCGACGAGCTGTTCCTTCGACACCAGCCGGCCAATCCGCTGCAGCAGCACTTCGAGTACGCCGAGCTCGCGCGCGGACAAGTCGAGCACCTGGTCGTTGATACACGCGATACGCCCGACCTGGTCGAACGATAGCGCGCCGTGCCGCACCACCGTAGGGCCGCCGCCGGCGCCGCGGCGCGTGAGCGCGCGCACGCGGGCTTCGAGTTCGTTGAGCGCGAAGGGCTTGGCCATGTAGTCGTCGGCGCCGAGGTCGAGCCCCTTGACGCGTTCATCTACGCTGTCCGCAGCCGTGAGGATCAGCACCGGCAGGTTCGAATTGCGCGCGCGCAGGCGGCGCAGCACCTCGAGCCCGGGCATGCGCGGCAGGCCGAGATCGAGTATCAGGAGGTCGAAAGTCTGCATCGACAGGGCAGTATCCGCTTCCACGCCGTTCTTGACGTGGTCGACGGCATAGCCCGATTGGCGGAGTGATCGGACCAGACCGTCCGCGAGTATGCTGTCGTCTTCGGCAATGAGAATTCGCATGATGCGCCCAGCGTTGCATGGGCCGGCGCCGTGTTGTCGCGCGGCGCTCAGCGCGGTCTCCAAAAGTGTTGTGGCGGCGGCAAGTATCGGCTCCGGTACGAAGCTCGAACTCGGGAATCCGGTTTGCCGGGGCTTGCTAAAACCACTGTTTTTTTATACAGTGTCTGCGATTCATGTGCAATCGCGGCTGCGCGTACCAACGTGTCGTGCAGCGACTTGCACATCTGCCTCAGACGCCGTTCATCATAGCAAAGGACGATTCATGGAAGAAAGCAAGAAAGGCTCGGCTGGACTGACTGCTGAAAAGAGCAAGGCGCTCGCTGCTGCGCTCGCGCAGATCGAAAAGCAGTTCGGCAAAGGGTCGATCATGCGGCTCGGCGACGGCGAGGTAGTGGAAAATATCCAGGTGGTGTCTACCGGCTCGCTGGGCCTCGACATCGCTCTCGGCGTTGGCGGCCTGCCGCGCGGTCGCGTGGTCGAAATCTACGGTCCTGAGTCGTCGGGTAAAACCACGCTCACGCTCCAGGTGATCGCCGAAATGCAGAAGCTGGGCGGCACGGCGGCGTTCATCGACGCAGAACACGCGCTCGACGTTCAGTACGCAAGCAAGCTGGGCGTCAACGTGCCGGAACTGCTGATCTCGCAGCCCGATACCGGCGAACAGGCACTGGAAATTGCGGACGCGCTGGTGCGCTCGGGCTCGATCGACATGATCGTGATCGACTCGGTCGCGGCGCTCGTGCCGAAGGCCGAAATCGAAGGCGAAATGGGCGACTCGCTGCCTGGTCTGCAGGCGCGTCTGATGTCACAGGCCCTGCGCAAGCTCACCGGCACGATCAAGCGGACGAACTGCCTCGTGATCTTCATTAACCAGATTCGCATGAAGATCGGCGTGATGTTCGGCAACCCGGAAACCACCACGGGCGGCAATGCACTGAAGTTCTATTCGTCGGTGCGTCTGGACATTCGCCGTATCGGTTCGATCAAGAAGAACGACGAGGTGATCGGCAACGAAACGCGCGTGAAGGTCGTCAAGAACAAGGTGTCGCCGCCGTTCCGCGAAGCGGTGTTCGACATCCTGTACGGCGAAGGCATTTCGCGCCAGGGCGAGATCATTGATCTCGGCGTGCAGGCCAAGATCGTCGACAAGGCGGGTGCGTGGTACAGCTATAACGGCGAACGCATTGGCCAGGGCAAGGACAACGCGCGTGAATTCTTGCGCGAGAATCCGGACATCGCCCGGGAGATCGAAAACCGTATTCGCGAATCCCTCGGCGTGACTGCGATGCCGGCTGATGCGGTCCAGTCGGACGACGTCGAAGTCGCAGGCGAAGAGGAGTGATCATCACGTGATGCGCAAGGGTCCGTCCGCGCCAGTGCCGCCTGCGCGGCTTGATCCGCAGGACCCGGACCCTGCGCATCCAGGTGACGACGACGCTGCCGAAGCGCCGACGTTCAGTCGTTCCTCGGAACGCGCGCGACGTGCATCCACGGGTTCAAACCCATCCGCTGGCGACCAGCAACGTCCCGGCCGTTCGCCGAAGGCCCGCGCGCTGGCCTACCTTTCTCGCCGCGAGTACAGCCGTTCAGAGCTTTCCCGCAAGCTGATGCCGTTCGTCGACGATGTCGGCGAACTGGACGCCCTGCTGGCATCGCTCGAGCGGGAAGGCTGGCTTTCGGATTCACGCTTCGCCGAGAGTCTCGTTCATCGGCGGGCATCGCGGCTTGGCGCAGGCCGCATTGTCGGCGAACTGAAACGGCACGCGGTGGGCGACACGCTTATCGAACAGGTGAGCGCCCAACTTCGCGAAACCGAACTGGCGCGCGCGCAGTCCGTATGGCGCAGAAAGTACGGCCAGCTTCCCGAAACACCCGCCGAGCGCGCACGTCAGGCGCGCTTTCTGGTAGCACGCGGCTTCTCTCACGCCACCATCGCGAAAATCCTGAAGGGTATCGAAGACGACTGGCCCGAGGCTTGAACCGGCCGCTCGAATTCCCGATCGCGCATAGGCCGGCGTCCCAAATGCGGTGCGATACCTCCACGGGGTTTCCCCAAGTGGGAAATACCCGCTATGCTAAAATCGTGGGGTTTCCCAACACAGCCTCGCCTTTCCGCATGCCGCTTCCCCCGCCTGCCGCCCGCAATTTGCGCCATACGCGCACGATTCGGGCAGAAGCCTACGAGCGCGAAGACGGTTTATGGGATATCGAGGCATGCCTGACCGACCAGAAGCCGCGCGATGTGGCCCTTGCGTCGGGTGTCCGTCGCAACGGTCTGCCAATTCATGAACTCTGGCTTCGCATCACGATCGATCGGGAGCTCAATGTCGTCGACGCCATCGCGTCGTCCGACTGGGTGCCCTATCCCGGTCAATGCGAGGCCGCCAATCCCGCCTACCGCGCCCTCATCGGGCTCAATCTCCTCCGTAACTTTCGTCGCGATGCCGCCCAGTTGTTGGCCGGCACGGCTGGCTGCACGCACCTCACCGAGCTATGCGCCGTGCTGCCCACCGCCGCCATTCAGGCGTTCGCCGGCGACGTCTGGCATACCGGTGACAGCGCACCGGAGCAGGGAAGCAGCAGTCGCGAGTCCGCTCGCAACGCAGGCAATGGCGGGCGCACCGAAAACAACCCGCCTTTTCAGCTCGGACGTTGTCACGCGCTACGGTTCGACGGCGAGGCGGTTCGACAGTTCTATCCGCGCTGGTATGGGCATGCGCCGCGCGACACCGTCCGTGCGGCGGACTCCATTGAAACCGGCGGGCAGACGGACCGTGGCGGCAGCGCCGGCGGCGCGTCGTGCCTGAACAAGAAAAGCGGAAACGAAGTTCAATCCAACTCTCAGACTGAAGGGAATCACGCATGAAGATTCACGAGTACCAGGGTAAGGAAATCCTGCGGAAATTCGGAGTCGCGGTACCGCGCGGCAAGCCGGTCTTCTCGGTGGACGACGCGGTCAAGGCCGCTGAAGAGCTGGGCGGCCCGGTCTGGGTCGTCAAGGCGCAGATCCACGCGGGCGGTCGCGGCAAGGGCGGTGGCGTGAAGGTCGCGAAGTCGCTGGATCAGGTGCGCGAGTACGCGAACCAGATTCTCGGCATGCAGCTCGTGACGCACCAGACCGGTCCGGAAGGCCAGAAGGTGAACCGCCTGCTGATCGAAGAAGGCGCGGACATCAAGAAGGAACTGTACGTCGGTATCGTGATCGACCGCGTGTCGCAGAAGGTCGTCGTGATGGCCTCGAGCGAAGGCGGCATGGATATCGAAGAAGTGGCCGCCAAGACGCCGGAAGCCATCCACAAGGTTGCAGTGGAACCCTCCACGGGCCTGACCGATGCCGAAGCCGACGGCCTCGCGAAGCAGATCGGCATCCCCGACGCTTCCGTTCCCCAGGCACGCGCCATCCTTCAGGGCCTCTACAAGGGCTTCTGGGAAACGGACGCATCGCTCGCCGAAATCAACCCCCTGATCCTCACCGGCGACGGCAAGGTCATCGCGCTCGACGCGAAGTTCAACTTCGACTCGAACGCGCTCTTCCGTCATCCGGAGATCGTGGCGTATCGCGATCTGGACGAGGAAGACCCGGCTGAAGTGGAAGCGTCGAAGTTCGACCTCGCCTACATTTCGCTCGACGGCAACATCGGCTGTCTCGTGAACGGCGCAGGCCTTGCGATGGCCACGATGGACACCATCAAGCTGTTCGGCGGCGAGCCCGCCAACTTCCTCGACGTCGGCGGCGGCGCCACGACCGAGAAGGTCACGGAAGCCTTCAAGCTGATGCTGAAGAACCCGGGCCTGAAGGCCATCCTCGTCAACATCTTCGGCGGCATCATGCGTTGCGACGTGATCGCCGAAGGCGTGATCGCTGCGTCCAAGGCTGTTCACCTGCAAGTGCCGCTCGTCGTGCGCATGAAGGGCACCAACGAGGACCTCGGCAAGAAGATGCTGGCCGATTCCGGCCTGCCGATCATCTCGGCGGACAGCATGGAAGAGGCTGCGCAGAAGGTCGTCGCGGCGGCCGAGGGCAAGTAAAGGGCGCTTCACCGAACACGCATGGCGGCGCGACGCGCGCCAGCCGGCCCGCCCGCCGCAAGGCGCAGGCAAGCCGGACTGGGCGCATGGCGCGACGCCAAACGAACAGAGGTCAATACATGTCGATTCTGATCAACAAGGACACCAAGGTCATCACGCAGGGCATTACCGGCAAAACCGGTCAGTTCCACACCCGTGCGTGCCGTGAATACGCAAACGGCCGCGAGGCGTTTGTTGCTGGCGTGAACCCGAAGAAGGCTGGCGAAGACTTCGAAGGCATTCCCATCTACGCGAGCGTGAAGGAAGCGAAGGCCGAAACGGGCGCGACCGTCTCGGTCATCTACGTGCCGCCCGCAGGCGCTGCCGCTGCGATCTGGGAAGCCGTCGAGGCCGACCTCGATCTCGCGATCTGCATCACGGAAGGCATTCCCGTGCGCGACATGATCGAAGTGAAGGACCGCATGCGTCGCGAGAACCGCAAGACGCTGCTGCTCGGACCGAACTGCCCGGGCACCATCACGCCGGACGAACTGAAGATCGGCATCATGCCGGGTCACATCCACCGCAAGGGCCGCATCGGCGTGGTGTCGCGCTCGGGCACGCTGACGTACGAAGCCGTCGGTCAATTGACGGCGCTCGGCCTCGGCCAGTCGTCGGCAGTCGGTATCGGCGGCGACCCGATCAACGGTCTCAAGCACATCGACGTCATGAAGATGTTCAACGACGATCCGGACACGGACGCCGTCATCATGATCGGTGAGATCGGCGGTCCGGACGAAGCGAACGCCGCTTACTGGATCAAGGACAACATGAAGAAGCCGGTGGTGGGCTTCATCGCGGGCGTAACGGCGCCTCCGGGCAAGCGCATGGGCCACGCCGGCGCGCTGATCTCCGGCGGTGCGGACACGGCTGAAGCGAAGCTCGAGATCATGGAAGCCTGCGGCATCAAGGTCACGAAAAACCCGTCGGAAATGGGCCGCCTGCTGAAGTCGGTGCTGTAACCAGAAACGCGCCGCCCGCTGTGCAGCGCGGCCGCGCGTTTTTCTGATACGCTTACGGAACCCTTTCGTGGCGTAACAAGACAGAGCGAGGGAGCGAAGATTGCTTCCTCGCTTTTTTATTGGCCCCGCATTCGCTTTTTCCATTCTCATTGCCTGTCCATGCTCGAGTTCTTCACGACACTCCATTGGCCCGCTGTCTTTCAGATCGTCGTCATCGACATCCTGCTCGGCGGCGACAACGCGGTTGTCATCGCGCTCGCGTGCCGCGACCTGCCGGCCAGTCAGCGCATGCGCGGCGTCATCTGGGGTACGGCGGGCGCCATCGTGCTGCGCGTGGCGCTGATCGCATTCGCGGTCGTGCTGCTGGACGTGCCGCTGCTCAAGTTCGCGGGCGGCCTGCTGCTGCTGTGGATCGGCGTGCGGCTCGTGGCGCCTTCGCAAGAGGCGCATTCGAACATCAAGCCGGCGGACAAGCTGATCTCGGCCATCAAGACCATCATCGTTGCCGACGCGGTGATGAGCCTCGACAACGTGATCGCCATTGCCGGCGCGGCCGAACAGGCCGACCCGCAGCACCGCCTCGCGCTCGTGATCTTCGGGTTGATCGTGAGCATTCCGCTCATCGTGTGGGGCAGCCAGCTCGTGCTGAAGCTGCTGGACCGCTTCCCGATCGTGGTGACGTTAGGCGCCGCGCTTCTGGGTTGGATCGCGGGCGGACTGATCATCAACGACCCAGCCGGCGACCGCTGGCCAATCCTGGACACGCCTGTCGCTGAGTACGGCGCTTCCATTGCCTGCGCGGTGTTTGTCGTGGCCCTCGGATACGCGTTGAAGCGCCGCAACGAGCGGCGTGCGGCCGCAGGGTCCTCGGGCACGCATTGAGCGTTCGGCCTTTGGGGGACTCGCTCTCCGGACGGGACCGACCTCGCAGCATGGCCATCCGGCCGACTGCCGCGCCGTGAAACGGCTGGATACGATCAACGCCTGTCTCCATACGGAGGCAGGCGTTTTTCGTTCCAGGAGCTCGCCTCATGACCGTTCCCGCTTACCTCTGCGTGCCGCCGTTCGCGCACGCTTCCATGTATGTCCCACATTCGCGCGCAGGCGGCCGGTGCCGTCTTGCTTCCGGGTGGCCTACGCGAGCCGCTCGTCACGCACGCGCCGCCATTCACTCAGGCTTCACGCTGATCGAACTGATGATCGTGCTCGCCATCGTCGGTGTGATCGCCGCGTATGCCATTCCGGCCTACCAGGACTATCTCGCTCGCAGCCGGGTAGGCGAGGGCTTGTCACTCGCAGCATCGGCGCGCCTCGCGGTGGCGGAGAACGCTGCAAGCGGCAATGCGTTCGGCGCGGGCTTCGCTTCGCCGCCCGCCACCCGCAACGTCGAATCGATTCGCGTGGACGAGAGCACAGGGCAGATTGCGATCGCCTTCACGTCTCGTGTGGCGGCTGCGGGCGCCAACACATTGGTGCTCGTGCCCTCGGTGCCCGACAACGCTGACGCTCCCACCGCGCGCGTTGCACTTGTTCAAGGCACTGCGCAGGCCGGCGCCATCACGTGGGAATGTTTCGCGGGCGGCAAAGCGGCATCGTCATTGCCGGCACCGGGTTCGGGGCCGATGCCGGTCGAGGCCGCCACCCTCGCAGGCAATCTTGCACCACCGGAGTGCCGCGCATAAAGCGGGGACGGCAAATGCGCGAAGGGGCGGGCAAGGTGCTGCCACGGCCGGCGTATTCGCACCACGGCAACCGCACAGCCCGGGAAAAGTTTTGTATAGTGCGCCGGTTGCTGATGCCGCCGGTTACTCATGCCCTCTTCCTTTGCGCGTTTTCTTTCTCTCGTTTTGCTTGCCGCCGCGTTGATTCTTCCCTATGCGGTCGTCAACCATACGTATCCCATACCAACCTTCTATGCCGAATTCACTGCACTGACGCTCTATCTGCTGACTGCGGGCGCCATGGTGCTGCTCGTCGGCACGTCGCGACCGCGTATCGCGTTTGCGTCGCCCGCTGTCGCGCTGGTGCCGCTGTTGTTCGGTACGTTGCTCGTTGCGCAGGCGTTCGTGCTTCCAGTGCAGCAACCGTCGATGAACTGGCTGGGCGGAGGCTTTCTGCTTGCGGCGTTCGTGGCCGCGCACACCGGCTACGGCTTTGCGCGCGCGAACATGGCGGACACGGCGCTGCGTTGGGGCGCCTATGCGTTGTTGCTGGGCGGGCTCTTTGCCGTGTTCTGCCAGGTCGTGCAGCTGTTTCATCTGGAAGCGAAGGTGACGCCGTTTGTCGTGGCCTACAACATCACGGTGGACCGTCGTCCGTTCGGCAACATGGCGCAGGCCAACCACCTCGCCACCTACATTGCGTTCGCGATGGCCGCCGCGCTCTTTCTCGTGCAGACGCGGCGTCTGCCGGTCCTGCTCTGGGGCCTGCTCTCGGTGGTCTATGCCACGGGGCTGGCGTTGACGGTGTCTCGCGGCCCGTGGCTGCAAATGGGCGTGATCGTGGTGGCTGGGTTCTGGATGGCGTTTGCCGAGGCGAAGCGCAACTTCGCGTTCCGGCGCAGCAGCCGGCAGTGGCTGATTCCGGTCGTGCTCGCCGTGCTGTTCGTGGTCGTGAATGCCGCGGTGCGTTGGGCCAACGTGCATTACCACCTCGAACTCGGAGAGTCGGCGGCCGACCGCTTCCGCGACGCCGGGCAGATCGCCCCCCGCCTCGCGCTGTGGAAATACGGCTGGACGATGTTCAAAATGCACCCGCTTTTCGGCGTAGGCTGGGGCGAGTTTCCGGGTTACCAGTACCAACTGGTGAAGACGCTGGGCGGCGTGGAGATCGCGAACAACTCGCACGACATCTTCATCGACCTGCTCGCGAAGACCGGCCTTGCCGGCTTCGTGGTGGCCGTGGTGGGTCTTGTCGCGTGGCTCGTGCGGGTACTGCGTGCGCCGCATACGGCGGGGCGCGTCTTCGGCATTGCGCTGATCGGCGTGCTCGTCATGCACGCGCTCGTGGAGTATCCGCAGCAGTACATGTTTTTCCTGCTGCCCGCGATGTTCGTCTTCGGGCTGCTCGAAACGAAACCGTTGCGGTTCGTTCCGGAACGGCTGTCGTTTGGGCTCTATGCGGTGATCGTGTTCGGCGGACTGGCCGCGCTTTATCCGGTTTATCGCGACTACGCGCGCGCCGAGGTGCTGTACTACGGCTCGCGCCCCGCGGAGCAGTATCGTGCGGATCCGTCGTTCCTGTTCGGCGGATGGGGCGAATACGGTCTTGCGACGCTTCTACCCATCGACGCCAACGACTTGCCGCACAAGCTCGCCATGCACCGTCGGGCGATTGCGCTGTTGCCTGGCGAGACGGTATTGCGCCGCTATGCGGTGCTGCAGGCGCTGAACGGCGACACGGCGGCGGCTTTCGATACGGTGGGTCGCCTGAAGATTTTCGCGCAGGAACTGCACGACTGGCCGTCGCAACTGGCGTCCCTGTACGACCTGTGCGACGAGCAGCCCGCGCTCGCGGGGTTCAAGGCGGAACTGGTCAAGAAGTACGGTACGCCGCCCCCAGGTGCAAACCAGCAGGACGACGAAGGGGACGATTAGTAGGGCGCCTGACGGCTGCGGCTTCGGGACCGCCGCAGCCGGCCACTAGTTTTTGCTGGGTCTGCGCTTCGGTCTATGTCTAAGCCGCCACCCAGTCGCCCGACTTCCCGCCATGCTTTTCCATCACCTTCACGTCGGTGATGGTCATGCCGCGGTCCACCGCCTTGCACATGTCGTAGACCGTCAGCAGACCCACCTGCACGGCTGTGAGCGCTTCCATCTCCACTCCAGTGCGCCCGAACGTCTCGACCTGCGCCGTGCAATGTACGCCGGGCAGCGTCTCGTCGAGTGCAAAGTCCACCGCGACGCGCGTGAGCGCGAGCGGATGGCATAGCGGAATCAGGTCCGCTGTGCGTTTGGCGCCCTGGATTGCCGCGATTCGGGCCACGCCGATGACGTCGCCCTTTTTCGCGCCGCCGTCGCGGATCAGCGCGAAGGTCTCCGGCAGCATGCGGATGGAACCGCGTGCAACGGCGATGCGTTTGGTCTCCGCCTTCGCGCCGACGTCCACCATATGCGCTTTGCCGGAGTCGTCGAAATGGGTGAGTTCTGACATCGTCTGGCTCCTTGAGAGGGCGCCTATCATAGCAGCGCCCGACGTTGCCGACGGTGCGCCGCGGCGCCATCGGGGCATGGCCCAGCGGCTACAATAGCCGTGCTTTCCGAACACCTTCAAGCCGGCCTTGCGAGCGAACATGCTCGTGAAAGCGCACCGCGATTTCATGCCGCATCGTTGTTCGCGGCGACGCGCCGGGCCGGTTCCATCGAACATTGCCAATGCGTCCACACAGGCTCCTTGCAGCATGGTTGTGTGCCGCCCTTGCGGTACCGCCGGGCATGTTCGTGCAGGCGCAACCCGTCGTTGTGCCTGGCGCGTCGGTTCAGTCGGCCGGCGGCGCCTCCGATGCCCGCGCCGCGACACGAACCAGCGGGTCCGCCGCCACCGCCGCTGCCATTGCCGCCAGTACGCCCACCGGCACCCCTCCGGCCGCACGCCCAGCCGCGCAGGGTAGCCTCACCTTCGGCAACGCCCTTCCTCGCGAAGCCGTCGTCTCCAGCGAACCGCCGCTCGAAAGTGCGCTGTCCGCGAGCTATGCCGAACCGCTTGTGCCGCCCGATATTGCGCAGGGCGTATTCGGCACCTATGGCGGCGCGCAGGCGCGCCTTTCGGGCCGGCCTGGCGCCAACGCCAGCCTGCGTGCGCCGACCTGGTATCAGCAACTGCCGGACCTCGGCGACGGCTCCGGCGGCTCGCTTTCCCCCGACGCCGAACGAAAGCTGGGCGAGCGCGTCATGCGCGAGATTCGCCGCGACCCCGACTACGTCGACGACTGGCTCGTCACCGACTACCTGAACGCCGTCGCGGCGAAACTCGCGTCGGCTGCGAGCGATCAGTTCATCGGGGGCTACCGGCCGGACTTCGAGGTTTTCGCCGTGCGCGACGGCCAGATCAACGCGTTTTCCATGCCGGGCGGCTTCATTGGCGTGAACACCGGGCTCATTGCCACGACGCAGACGGAGTCCGAACTGGCGTCCGTGATCGGGCACGAGATGGGCCACGTGCTACAGCGGCACATCGCCCGCATGCTCGCCGCCAACGAGCGTAGCGGCTACGCGGCGCTCGCTGCGACGCTGTTCGGCGTGCTCGCCGGCGTGCTGGCGCGCAGCGGCGATCTGGGCAGCGCCATCGTGCTGGGCGGCCAGGCGTATGCGGTCGACAATCAACTGCGCTTTTCGCGTTCTGCGGAACGCGAAGCGGACCGCGTCGGCTTTCGTCTGCTCACGGGCGCCGGCTACGATCCCTACGGCATGGTCACCTTCTTCGAGCGGCTCGATCGTTCGGCGATGGGCGACACGGGCGTGCCGGCCTACGCGCGCACGCACCCGCTCACCGTGGAGCGCATCGCCGACATGGAGGACCGCGCGCGCCGCTCGCCGTATCGGCAGCCGCGTCAGTCGGCGGAATACGGGTTCGTGAGGGCGCGCGTGCGCGTCATGCAGGACCGATCGCGCAGCGATTACGCCGACGCCGTCGCCCGGCTGCGCTCCGAGATCGAGGACCGCACGGCCGTCAACGTGGCGTCGAACTGGTATGGCATGGCCTACGCGCAACTGCAACTCGAGCTGTACGATGCGGCCGCCGCATCGCTCGCGAACGCGCGCAAGGCGTTCGCGTCGTTCGAGGCACAGGAGGGCGACACGACGCACAGCTCGCCTAGCCTCGACGTGCTTGCCGTCGAAATCGCAAGTCATGCCGGCCATAACGATGAGGCGTTGAAGCTCGCGGCCGCCGCTCAACGCGCGTGGCCGGCGTCGCATGCGGCCGTGGACGCGCGGCTCAAGGCGCTGCTCGCGGCGCACCGTTTCGCTGACGCCCAGGAGCTCGCCGCGAGCGAAACGAAAGCGGAGCCGGGGCAGCCTGCATGGTGGTTCTATCTCGCGCAGGCGAGCGTGGGAACGGGTGACGCGCTCACGCAGCATCGCGCGCTCGCGGAGAAGTTCGCGCTGGAAGGCGCCTGGCCTTCGGCCATCCGCCAGTTGAAAGAGGCACGCGATCTGAAATCGGTGGGCTACTACGACCTTGCGACCATCGATGCCCGCTTGCACGACTTCGAGGCGCGCTACAAGGAAGAGCGCGAGGACGAGAAGAAGAACGGTTGACGAAGGGAAGGGTGTGGGAAGACGGCTTCGCTGATCCGCTGCGTTGCTCTGCCTGATCGCTCACCCTGCTCCAACGATGGGGCCCGGCTCAGAAGTGGCAGTCCCGCACGCCGGCTAAATCCGCCCCTGCTTTTCGGCATCCGCGGGACTGGCGACGAACCCGAACTTCGCGGCCACCTCGTCACGGCAGATCGGCTGCAGCGTCAGCGCCTTGTCGGCACGCCAGTGGAATGTGCCGCTCGCACCCTCATCGGTGAGGGTGGCGTGCGTGGAGAACAGCTCCAGATCGTGGTCGTGAAGCACGGCGACCCGCGGCGGTTCGGATGCGTCCGAAAAGAGCACGCCGCCCGTGTCGTCGATGAACACTGCGGCGGGCTCGAAGGCCGAGCCCGTCTGGTCGGTGAGCACGAGCGTGCCGTCCGTATTGCAGTGAAGCCGCACCACCCACGGCGTGTAGCCGAGTTCGACGTAGACGCGCTGCGGCCCGTTCTGGAAGAACCACTGGCCCTTTTCGTCGCTGGCGTAATTGCGGTTGATGAAGCCGAGCAGCGCCGCGTGGCGGATCGGGTCGCCGGGTGCGCCGTGGGCCTGGGCCGCCTCGTCGCGCATGCGCCATTGACCGCGCGCGTCGAGCAGCAGCCACCCCGTGCAGTGCGGGACGTTGGGCCAGCGCGCGAGCGCCTGTTTGACGATGTCATCCATGATCGACGAACGATTCGAGATAACTCAGCACGTGCGTGGCGAGCCAGCCGTAGCGGCCCGGAAACGGCCCGGTCATGAAGCCGACGTGGCCGCCGTGCAGCGGCTGCTCGAGCCGAACCGCCGCAGCTACGTCCTTCTGCGCGGGCAACGCGGTGCCGGGCAGAAACGGATCGTTGCGCGCGTTGAGCACGAGCGTCGGTACCTTGATCTCGCCCAGCAAGGGACGTACCGTGGCGCGCGTCCAGTAGTCGTCGGCGTTGCGAAAGCCGTGTAGCGGCGCGGTGACCACGTCGTCGAACTCGTACATGTTGCGCGCGCTGAGCATGGCGTAGCCGTCGAAGAGCCCCGGATATTGCGCGAGTTTCTGCTGGGCCTTCACCTTCAGCGTTTTCAGGAAGCTGCGCGTGTAGATCATGCCGAAGCCTTCGGCCAGCATCTTGCCGCCCGCGTGGACGTCCAGCGGCGCCGAGATTGCCGTGGCAGCGGTCACGATGGCTGCATCTTCACGCCGCTCGCCGAGCCAGTGCAGCAGCACGTTGCCGCCCAGCGAGACGCCCGCGGCCACGAGCGGCCCGCGATGCTGCCGACGCAGACGCCGCAGCACCCAGTCGACCTCGCTCGAATCGGCGAGGTGATAGAAGCGCGGCATCAGGTTCAGCGGCCCGCTGCAGCTACGGAAGTGGGGCACCACGGCACGCCAGCCGCGCTCGCGCGCCGCGGCCGTCATGGCGCGCGCGTAATGCGAGGCGGAGCTGCCCTCCAGGCCGTGGAACAGCACGAGGAGCGGGGCGTCCGCCGCAACGGGCGCGGCGTTGCCATGGTCGAGCCAGTCGAGTTCGATGAAGTCGCCATCCGGCGTATCCCAGCGTTCGCGCCGGTACGTGACGGCAGGCAGGCGCGCAAACAACGCAGGAACGATGGTCTGGGCATGGCCGCCCGGCAGCCAGAAGGGCGCGCGATAGTCGCTTGCGGCGGTTCCTGCCGTGAGAGACGGCTCGAGCCCCTTGGCGGGCAACGCCGTGCCGGAGGTGTTGCTGGTAGCGGAAGCGGGGTCGCGCATCGTGCTCGTGGTGCTTGCGGCGGCGCCGTGGACGAATGCGGGTGCCGCAGCTCTGTGACGCCCGGTGGCGCTCAGTGCAGCGCGCCCTGGCCGTGGCGCATTTTTGCGGCGAACTGGCTGGCGGCGTCGTCGGGCATGCGGCTCGCGTGGATGTGCGCCATGCGCCATTCGCCGCGTTCGTGAACCATCACGTAGGTCGTGAAGACCATTTGCGGCGTGGCGACCGGATCGGCCGGCCGGTGGGCTTCCGCAATTGCGTAGACCACGGTGCCGAGGCTGTCGTAGACGCGCACGTCGAGCGGTTCGATGGAAACCGGCTGGGCTCCCAGCTGCGCCGCGAGGCCCGTGCGGATGGCGTCGAGCCCGTGCAGATGCGAGCCGTCTGCGCAGATGTAGCTCACGAACTCTTCATCGATCCACATGCCCATCAGGCTGTCGATGTTGACTTCCGCGACGGCCTGGTACCAGGCGTTGAGGGTATCGGCAGCAGCTTCGAAGATGTGGGCAAAACGTGGCATGGCTCGTCGTTCGTGTGCGCAGAGGGCGCGTGGGTTGCGGGCGGCGGTCAGCGGGCCAGCCGCGAGCATGCCAGCGCTGCGAGACGCGAACATGACGCTGGCACGATACGACCGGTGATTGCCTCGGGACACGGCCGCGCCGCGGCCCGGTCCCCATTGCGGCTGCTCGCCGCTAGCGCTGCGCGAGCAGCATGCCGCGCAGATCGCTGAAAACCTGTTCGGCGCTGAGCTGACGCAGGCAGTTCAGGTGGCCGAGCGGACATTCGCGCTGAAAACAGGGGCTACATTCGAGATGGAGCCATTGTACCTTCGCGAGCTCCGAGAGGGGCGGGGTGTGGCGCGGATCGGTCGACCCGTACACGGCCACGAGCGGGCGGCGCAGCGCAGCGGCCACGTGCATCAGCCCGGAGTCGTTGGTCACCACGGCGCTCGCGCGCGAAATCAGCGCGCACGCCTCGCCCAGCGCCGTCTGGCCGCACAGGTTGCGCACGTTCGGCGCCTGGTCGGCAATGGCCTGGGCGAGCGGGGCGTCTTTGGGCGAGCCGAGCGCTACGATCTGCGTGTACGGAAACGATTGGGCGATGATCTGCGCGAGCGCCGCGAAATGCTCGGGCGGCCAGCGTTTGGCGGGGCCGTACTCGGCGCCGGGGCAGAACACGACGAGCGGCACGCGCGTGTCCAGATTGAAGCGCGCCGAGACGCGCGAGGCTTCGTTCAGGTCCGATTCGAGCCGCGGCATCGGCAGGTCGTCGGGCACTTTCGCGCCTGGCGCGTAGGCGAGCGCGGCGTAGTGAGCGGCCATGGGCGGACGCTCCTCCTTGCGCGGATTCGCGTGGCGCACGTTGAGCAGCCCGTAGCGGCTCTCGCCCGTATAGCCGATGCGCAGCGGAATGTGCGCGAGCCATGGCACGAGCGCCGACTTGAACGAGTTCGGCAGGACGTAGGCGGCGTCGTAACCCACGTCGCGCAGGTCGCTCGCCAGTTGCCAGCGGCGCAGCATCTGCAGCTTGCCGTGGGCGAGGTCGGTGGCGTAGACGTCGCGAATCTCGGGCATGCGCTCAAGCACGGGCGCGACCCACGTGGGCGCGACGGCATCGATCTGGAGGCGCGGATGCAGTTTCACGAGCCGCGAGAGAAGCGGCTGCGCCATCAATGCGTCACCAATCCAGTTCGGTGCGATAACGAGCGCGCGGCGCATCGGTAGAAGTATCCGGAAATGAGCAAACGCGCCGCACTTGAAGGTGCGGCGCGTGGGTAACAGGAAGAGCGCGGGTGTGGGCCGCGGGCAGTGCGCGACTTCCGCGCGAAGCCCGCGGCACAGCCGTGCGGGCCGGGCGGCCGGCGGGACGCCTCAGCGCACCCTTAGGCGAGCCTTCAGTGGCCCTTCACGACCTCGCCGTCGCGCAGCTTGTAGCGCGTGCCGCAGTAGGGGCAGCGTGCTTCGCCGTGGGTCACGTCGATGAAAACGCGCGGATGCGTGCTCCAGCGCGGCATCGACGGGTTCGGGCAGTACGCCGGAAGATCTTTTGCCGACAGTTCGACCAGCGGCATTTCCTTGATTTCACTCATGGGGACGTTTCTCGTTGTTGCTGTAGCCGGGTCACAGCCGGCGGCGCGTCGAAGGCGCGCGGCGCCGCTGTGGGCCTGCGTCAGATTTTCGTGAGCCAGTCTGCGTATTGGGCGTTCTTGCCCGAGACGACGTCGAAGAACATCGACTGGAGCTTTTCCGTGATCGGTCCACGCGAACCGCTGCCGATGGTGCGGTTGTCGAGTTCGCGGATCGGCGTGACTTCGGCGGCGGTGCCCGTGAAGAAGGCTTCGTCGGCGATGTACACCTCGTCGCGCGTGATGCGCTTCTCGATGACCTCGATGCCGGCGTCTTTCGCGAAACGGATCACCGTGTCGCGCGTGATGCCGTCGAGGCACGACGAAAGGTCCGGCGTGTAGAGCTTGCCGTTGTTCACGAGGAAGAAGTTTTCGCCCGAGCCTTCGGAGACGTAGCCGTCCACGTCGAGCAGCAGCGCTTCGTCGTAGCCGTCGGCGGTGGCTTCCTGGTTGGCGAGAATCGAGTTCACGTACCAGCCCGACGCCTTCGCGCGAACCATCGAGATGTTCACGTGATGGCGCGTGAACGACGACGTCTTCACGCGGATACCCTTCCTGATGCCGTCTTCGCCGAGGTAGGCGCCCCACGGCCAGGCCGCGATGGCCACGTGGATGGTGTTGCCTTTTGCCGAGACACCGAGCTTTTCCGAGCCGACCCAGATGATGGGGCGCAGGTAGCACGACTCGAGCTTGTTCTCGCGCACCACTTCGCATTGCGCGGCCGCGAGCGTTTCGTGGTCGAACGGCACGTCCATCTGGAAAATCTTCGCCGAGTTCAGCAGGCGCTTCGTGTGCTCTTTCAGGCGGAAAATCGCGGTGCTGCCGTCGGCCGTCTTGTAGGCGCGCACGCCCTCGAATACGCCCATGCCGTAGTGCAGGGTATGGGTCAGCACGTGGATGGTGGCGTCGCGCCATTCGATCAGCTTGCCATCCATCCAGATCTTGCCGTCGCGGTCGGCCATTGACATACGATTCTCCAGGCGGTGCGGTTGCGAATGTGTCTTGCGGTGTGCTGCGCAAAGCCGCCTTGCGCGGAAGGCACGGCGGGCGCACCCCAAGCGGCCCCCTGCAAACGGTGAGGCGCGGCGCGACAGCGTGACACGTGTATCCGGCGAGCGGCGAAGACGGCCATTTTAGCGTCTTTTGCCCAAAGAACGGGCATTTCGCCGGCTGCCGACGCTATAATTCTGCGTCCACATAAGACAAATTCCGACGCGCGGGCGGGCGCTGCGAGACACGGCGCCCTCAGAAACGCTGCCGCGCGTGCACCTTGCGCCGTCTCGCGCGGCGCCCGCTCCGCTCCCGCTCCCTCATGTCCTGCGCCCGTTTCACCGAAGTCGATCGCCGTGCCTTCAAGGAAGGCCTGCGCGCCTACTCGCCCACGCTGATGGCGATCTTCTCGTGGGGGCTCGTCACGGGCATCGCGATGAGCAAGTCGGTCATGACGGTTCCGCAGGCGCTCGGCATGTCGCTGCTCGTCTACGCGGGCTCGTCGCAGCTGGCCGTGCTGCCGCTGCTTGCCGCGAAGCTGCCCGTCTGGACCGTGCTGCTCACGGCGGCCATGGTCAACACGCGTTTCGTGATCTTCAGCGCCGGGCTTGCGCCGCATTTCTCGTATCTGCCGCTGTGGCGGCGCGTTTTGATCGGCTATTTCAACGGCGACGTGATCTTTCTGCTGTTCCAGAAAAAGAGCTTCCAGCACGGCTACGTGCCGGGCAAGGAGGCGTATTTCTGGGGCATGGCTGGTGCGAGCTGGCTGTCGTGGCAGGTGTCGTCGGTGGCCGGCATTCTGCTCGCGAGCCTCATCCCGGATAACTGGGGCCTTGCGCTCGCCGGCACGCTCGCGCTCATTCCGATCATGGTGTCGGCCATTGCCACGCGCTCCACGCTTGTCGCCGTGACGATCGCGGGCATCGTCGCGCTGATCGCATTCGACCTGCCGTACCGGCTCGCGCTGCCGCTTGCCGTGCTGGCAGCGCTCGCGGCGGGCGCCGCGGCGGACATGCTGATCGAGCGCGCGGACCTGCGCCGCATCCACGACCGCACGGGAAGTTCGTCATGAGCGCAACACAGATGTGGTGGGTCATCGCGGGCATGACGGTCGTCACCGCCGTTACACGCGCGCTCTTCCTGCTGGGCGGCGAGCGCACGGTGCTGCCCGAGCGTGCGCAGCGCGCGCTGCGCTATGCGCCGGCTGCGGCGCTGGCCGCGGTGGTGCTGCCCGACGTGCTGGAGACGTCCGAAGGTCTTTCGTTCGCGCTTTCGAATCACGAGTTTTACGCCACCGTCGCCGGGCTCGCGTGGTTCTTGTGGCGACGCAGCATGCTCGGCACGATCGTGACCGGCATGCTGGCATTCACGGCGCTGCGTCTCCTGTTCTAATTGGGCCGCAACGCGTGCTGCACCGCGTCATACGGGGCGATCCCAAATAGGGGGCATGCGGCGCAGCCGGTCTCAGAACGACATGGCTATCGGCTAAAATGGCCTTCTTGCGGATCGATGCAGCGAGACGCCGGTGCGGCGGCTCGCGGCTGCGCGAGGGCACCTGAAATCGTGCGCCCCATGCGAGGCGCGCCGGGTTGCCCGAAACTGCGTGAAGCCGTCCGAAGCCGTGAATGGCCCACCGCCGGGCTGTACGTCGTCCGCCACCGCCTTCCCACCATCAACGCACTGTCAATCATGAACCAGGTACTGCGTCTCACCGATCTGATCTCCGAAGGCAAGCTCTCCGGCAAGCGCGTTTTCATCCGCGCCGATCTCAACGTGCCGCAAGACGACGCGGGCAACATTACCGAAGACACGCGCATCCGCGCCTCGGTGCCCGCCATTCGCGCCGCGCTTGACGCCGGTGCGGCCGTGATGGTCACGTCGCACCTCGGCCGTCCCACGGAAGGCGAGTTCAAGCCCGAAGATTCGCTCGCGCCGGTGGCGAAGCGACTTGCCGAACTGCTGGGCCGCGACGTGCCGCTCGTCGCGAACTGGGTGGAGAACGGCGTGAACGTGACGCCGGGCAACGTGGTGCTGCTCGAGAACTGCCGCGTGAACAAGGGCGAAAAGAAGAATTCGGACGAGCTCGCGCAGAAGATGGCGAAGCTCTGTGACATCTACGTCAACGATGCCTTCGGCACCGCCCACCGCGCCGAGGCCACCACGCACGGCATCGCGAAATACGCGCCGGTGGCGTGCGCCGGCCCGCTGCTTGCGGCGGAACTGGACGCTCTCGGCAAGGCGCTCGGCGCGCCGAAGCGCCCGCTCGTCGCTATCGTGGCGGGCTCGAAGGTTTCCACCAAGCTCACCATCCTGAAGTCGCTCGCCGAAAAGGTGGACCAGTTGATCGTGGGCGGCGGCATTGCCAACACGTTCATGCTCGCGGCCGGTCTGAAGATCGGCAAGTCGCTGGCCGAAGCCGATCTGGTCGAAGAAGCGAAGGCGATCATCGAGGCAGCGAAGGCGCGCGGCGCGTCGGTGCCCATTCCTGTGGACGTCGTGACGGCGAAGGAATTCGCGGCCACGGCGAAGGCCGAGATCAAGGCCGTGGCGGACGTCGCCGACGACGACATGATTCTCGACATCGGACCGGAAACGGCGAAAACGCTCGCTGCGCAGCTGGAGAAGGCCGGCACGATCGTCTGGAACGGCCCGGTCGGCGTGTTCGAATTCGACCAGTTCGGCAACGGCACGAAGACGCTCGCGCAAGCCATCGCCAATTCGCCGGCGTTCTCCATTGCGGGCGGCGGCGATACGCTCGCGGCCATCGCCAAGTACGGTATTCACGACAAGGTCAGCTACATCTCCACGGGCGGCGGCGCGTTCCTCGAGTTCCTCGAAGGCAAGAAGCTGCCCGCCGTCGAAGTGCTCGAATCGCGCGCGGCGGCCTGAGATGGCCTCACGCGCCCGTGCAGCGAAGCCGGCTTCGGCCGGCACGCGCGTGTCACGCCCGGCCGCCGCTCACGGGCGCACCGCTTCAGCTTCATCCACGAAGTCATCGACCAGGAAAACCGCCCGCGCGGCGGCTGCCCCCGGCGCCGTCACGCAGGCGCTCGCAGAACCCGCAACGACAGCAACAACGGCAACGACAGCCACAAGCGCCACACCAACACACAAAGCGACGCCGGCCCGAACCGGCGCGCAACCCACGGCGGTGCCCGCAACGGCATTGCCTGCACGCCCGACTCTCAGCGCACTTCCTAGTGATCTCACCCAGACGAGGAGTTTCATGCATCGCGCCACCAAGATTGTCGCCACCATCGGACCGGCTTCCAGCACGCCGGAGATCCTGCTGCAAATGATGCAGGCAGGGCTCGACGTGGTGCGCCTCAACTTCTCGCACGGCACGGCCGACGACCATCGCCAGCGCGCCGAATTCGTGCGCGAGTGTGCGCGCCAGGCCGGTCGCGAAGTCGCCATCATGGCCGACCTGCAAGGGCCGAAGATTCGCGTGGGCAAGTTCGAGAAGGGCAAGACCACGCTGGTGCCAGGCAGCGCGTTCGTGCTCGACGCAGACTGCGAGCTTGGCAACGACGAGCGCGTCGGCCTCGACTACAAGGACCTGACGCGCGACCTCAAGCCCGGCGACGTGCTGCTGCTGAACGACGGCCTGATCGTGCTCGACGTGGTGCGCGTGATCGGCAGCGAGATTCACACGACGGTGCGCGTGGGTGGCGACTTGTCGAACAACAAGGGCATCAACCGCCAGGGCGGCGGGCTCTCGGCGCCGGCGCTCACGGCGAAAGACATGGAAGACATCCGCACGGCGATGTCGCTGGGCGCGGACTTCATCGCGGTGTCGTTCCCGAAGAACGCCACCGACATGGAGATGGCCCGCCAACTCGCGAACATCGCGGGCGCGCCCTACGGGCTCAAGCCGAAGATGATCGCGAAGATCGAGCGCGCGGAAGCGATCCCGGCGCTGCAAGGCATTCTGGATGCCTCGGACGGCATCATGGTGGCGCGCGGCGACCTCGCGGTCGAAGTGGGCAACGCCGCGGTGCCCGCGTTGCAAAAGCGCATGATCCGCATGGCGCGCGAGTCGAACAAGCTCGTCATCACGGCCACGCAGATGATGGAGTCGATGATCCACGCGCCCGTGCCCACCCGCGCGGAAGTCTCGGACGTCGCGAATGCCGTGCTCGACGGCACGGACGCGGTGATGCTCTCGGCCGAATCGGCGGCGGGCAAGTATCCGGTGCAGACCATCGAGACGATGGCCGCCATTTGCGTCGAGGCCGAGAAGTCCGAACACGTCGAGCTCGACAAGGATTTCCTCGACCGTACGTTCACGCGCATTGACCAGTCCATCGCGATGGGCGCGCTCTTTACCGCCTACCACCTGGGCGCGAAGGCGATCGTCGCGCTCACGGAATCGGGGTCCACGGCGCTGTGGCTCTCGCGTCACTGGACCCATGTGCCCATCTTCGGTCTCACGTCGCGCGTGGGTAGCGAGCGCGCGATGGCGCTGTACCGCAACGTCACGCCGCTGCATCTCGAAACCAGCCACGACCGCGATGTCGCGTTGCAGCAGGCGCTTGAAGTCGTCGTGGCGAAGGGCTTTGCGTCGCGCGGCGACATGGTCGTGCTGACCGTGGGCGAGCCGATGGGCCAGGCGGGCGGCACGAACACGCTGAAGATCGTGCGGGTGGGCGCGCCGTACTGAAGATCGTAGTGACAAGGGCAAGGAGCCCCGCGAACGGGCGGACAGGAAGGGCGCGAAAGAGGCCGCGCCACCGCCCGTCGCCCGGCTCCTTGTAGCGCCGCGGGATGGGCGGCTGTCGCCCCGAAGCGATAGCCAGCGCACATTCCAGACCCGCGCGACCGCCCACGCGGGCGGAACGCCGATTGCTTCGCGATAAAATCGCCCATATTCAGATGAGCGGCAGCGCGCACCACCGCGCCGCGGCGGTTGAGAAACCCGCCCAGATCGGCCGCGACAGACGGCCGGCAGCACGACAGATTCGTTTCAAATCAAAGGAGTAACACCATGCCTCTCGTATCAATGCGTCAGTTGCTGGACCACGCCGCCGAAAACGGCTACGGCCTGCCGGCATTCAACGTCAACAATCTGGAGCAGGTGCAGGCGATCATGTCGGCGGCGGACCAGGTGGGCGCGCCAGTCATCATGCAGGCGTCCGCCGGTGCCCGTAAGTACGCGGGCGAAGCGTTCCTGCGTCACCTGATCGAGGCTGCCGTGGAGGCGTATCCGCACATTCCGGTGGTGATGCACCAGGATC
The DNA here is from genome assembly GCF_034424375.1 of Paraburkholderia kururiensis. Taxonomy (NCBI): domain Bacteria; kingdom Pseudomonadati; phylum Pseudomonadota; class Betaproteobacteria; order Burkholderiales; family Burkholderiaceae; genus Paraburkholderia; species Paraburkholderia kururiensis. The sequence goes on from NZ_CP139965.1 coordinate 4,827,103, forward strand.
ACGGGCAGTCGCCTGCGGTGTGCCTGACGGCCATCCGCAGCGGCTTCACGAGCGTCATGATGGACGGCTCGCTGCAAGCCGACGGCAAGACGGTGGCCACGTACGAGTACAACGTCGACGTGTCGCGCAAGGTGGTGGAGATGGCGCACTCGATCGGCGTGACGGTGGAAGCGGAGCTGGGCGTGCTGGGCTCGCTCGAAACGATGAAGGGCGACAAGGAAGACGGCCACGGCGCCGAAGGCACGATGACGCGCGAGCAGCTGCTCACCGACGTCGAGCAGGCCGCCGACTTCGTGAAGCTCACGCAGTGCGACGCGCTCGCTATCGCGATCGGCACCTCGCACGGCGCCTACAAGTTTTCGAAGAAGCCGACGGGCGACATCCTCTCCATCCAGCGCATCAAGGAAATTCACGCGCGCATTCCGAACACGCACCTCGTCATGCACGGTTCGTCGTCGGTGCCGCAGGAACTGCTCGCCGAGATCCGCGAATTCGGCGGCGATATGAAGGAAACCTACGGCGTGCCGGTGGAAGAGATTCAGGAAGGCATCAAGCACGGCGTGCGCAAGGTCAACATCGACACCGACCTGCGCCTCGCGATCACCGGCGCGATTCGCCGTTATTTCGCCGAGAATCCGTCGAAGTTCGACCCGCGCGACTACCTGAAGCCCGCGCGCGAAGCCGCGAAGAAGGTGTGTGTGGACCGCTATCTGGCCTTCGGCTGCGAAGGTCAGGCCGCGAAGATCAAGCCCGTTTCGCTCGAAAAGATGGCGCAGAAGTATGTCGCCGGCGAACTGGCGCAGGTCGTCCGGTAAAATACGGCGTTTGGCGGCGCCCTGATTCAGGGCGTCCAGCCTCCCGGCTGGGCGTTCCAACGGTTCGCCGCCTGGCGTGGGCTGGCCGCAGGGCCCGCAGCCACGCGCAGTTGTTACCCGTGCCGCCGTTCCCGCCTGACCGTGGGAACGGCGTCTGGCTTTTGAACAGCCTCGGTTTTTCCCCGTTTCCGCCAGCTCCCGGGCGCCACTTTTTGCAAATCACGACGATGTCTACTCTCTACGAATCCACGCTCCGCTCGCTGCCGCTGCTCGGCCGCGGCAAGGTCCGCGACAACTACGCGGTGGGCAACGACAAGTTGCTGATCGTCACCACCGACCGCCTCTCGGCGTTCGACGTGATCATGGGCGAGCCGATTCCGGGCAAGGGCCGCGTGCTGAACCAGATGGCCAACTTCTGGTTCGCGAAGCTCGCGCACGTCGTGCCGAATCACCTCACGGACGTGGCGCCGGAAAGCGTCGTCGCCGCGGACGAAGCCGAGCAGGTGCGCGGCCGCGCGGTGGTCGTGAAGCGCCTCGAGCCGATCCTCGTGGAAGCGGTGGTGCGCGGCTACCTGGCGGGCAGCGGCTGGAAGGACTATCAGGCGACCGGGTCGGTGTGCGGCGTGCAGTTGCCGCCCGGCCTGCGCAACGCCGAGAAGCTGCCCGAGCCCATCTTCACGCCCGCGGCCAAGGCCGAAATGGGCCACCACGACGAGAACATCACGTACGACGAGATGGAGCGCCGCATCGGCACCGAGCTTTCGGCCACCATCCGCGACATCTCGATCAAGCTGTACAAGGAAGCCGCCGACTACGCGGCCACGCGCGGCATCATCATCGCGGACACGAAGTTCGAGTTCGGCCTCGACAATCACGGCAAGCTCTACCTGATGGACGAGGCGCTCACCGCCGACTCCTCGCGCTTCTGGCCGGCCGACCAGTACCAGGTGGGCACGAACCCGCCGTCGTTCGACAAACAGTTCGTGCGCGACTGGCTCGAGACCCAGGACTGGAAGAAAGAACCGCCCGCGCCGAAGCTGCCCGACGACGTGATCGCGAAGACGTCGCAGAAGTACCAGGAGGCGCTGGAGCGTCTGACTGGCCAGAAGCTCGCGTGAGCCGCCGCGAAGCGCCAGAGGAAGCCAGCACGATGAGCGAAGTCCAGCCAGCCCAGAACGCCCACCAGCATGCCGCGCCGATCGTCGGCGTGCTGATGGGATCGAGTTCCGACTGGGAAATCATGAAGCACGCCGTTGCGGTCTTGCAGGAATTCGGCGTGCCGTACGAAGCGAAGGTGGTGTCCGCCCACCGCATGCCCGACGAAATGTTCGCCTACGCCGAAAGCGCACGCTCGCGCGGTCTCGCCGCGATCATCGCGGGCGCGGGCGGCGCGGCGCACCTGCCGGGCATGCTCGCCGCGAAGACCACGGTGCCGGTGCTCGGCGTGCCGGTGGCGAGCAAGTACCTGAAGGGCGTCGATTCGCTGCATTCGATCGTGCAAATGCCCAAGGGCGTGCCGGTTGCAACCTTCGCCATCGGCGAGGCGGGCGCGGCCAATGCGGCGCTCTTTGCGGTGTCGATTCTGAGCGTCACCTCGCCCGAGTATGCGGACAAGCTGGCGGCGTTTCGCGTGAAGCAGAACCAGGCTGCGCACGCGATGGTGTTGCCCGCGCTCTGATGCGCGCCGACGCTCGAAGGGCGCAATGAGCGCGCAATGAGCGCGCAATGAGAGCTGTCATGCAGTAAGCGGGGCCGGCGCCGCGTGGCTCGAAGCCACGCCGGTCCCGCGGAAGTTTCCGTCGCGTGTTGCTGCAGCCGTTTGCGGTAGCACACCGCGAGTGCCTCGAGCGATCGCGACAGCCTACATTTCCGCCAGCCGCGCATGCACGATGCGTCGCGCCGCCGGCCGTGACCGACCACTGAGATGAATCCAGACAACGCACCCGTTTCCCCCATCCTGCCCGGCGCGTGGCTCGGCATGGTGGGCGGCGGCCAGCTCGGCCGCATGTTCTGCTTTGCCGCCCAGGCGATGGGGTATCGCGTCGCGGTGCTCGATCCCGACGAAAGCAGCCCGGCGGGCTCCGTCGCGGACCGCCATCTGCGTGCCGCCTACGACGACGAAGCCGCGCTGACCGAACTGGCGCGCCTGTGCGCGGCCGTTTCCACCGAGTTCGAGAACGTGCCTGCCGCGAGCCTCGACTTCCTCGCTCGCACGACGTTTGTGAGCCCGGCCGGCCGGTGCGTCGCCGTGGCCCAGGACCGCATCGCCGAAAAGCGCTTCATCGCGGCGGCCGGCGTGCCGGTGGCGCCGCACGTCGTGATCGAGTCGTCGCAAGCGCTGGCCGCCATCGACGATGCCGCGCTCGAAGCCGTGCTGCCCGGCATTCTGAAGACGGCGCGGCTCGGCTACGACGGTAAGGGCCAGGTGAGCGTGGCAAGCGCCCACGACGTGCGCGAAGCGCACGCGTCGCTGGGCGGCGTCGCGTGCGTGCTGGAAAAGCGGCTGCCGCTGAAGTTCGAGGTGTCGGCGCTGATCGCGCGCGGCGCAAACGGCACCACCGCGGTCTATCCGCTCGCGCAGAATACGCACCGGCACGGCGTGCTCTCGCACACCGTCGTGCCCGCGCCCGATGCGAACCCGCAGCTCGTGGAACAGGCCCAGCAGGCAGCGCTCGACATTGCCGCGAAGCTCGGCTATGTCGGCGTGCTGTGCGTCGAGTTCTTCGTGCTCGAAGACGGTTCGCTCGTGGCCAACGAAATGGCGCCGCGCCCGCACAACTCCGGGCACTACACCGTGGATGCCTGCGCGACGAGCCAGTTCGAGCAGCAGGTGCGCGCCATGACGGGCATGCCGCTCGGCGACACGCGCCAGCATTCGCCCGCGGTGATGCTGAATATTCTCGGCGACGTGTGGTTCCCCGATGCCGCCAAGAGCGGCAAGGGTCTTGGCGCGCCCGTGACGCCGCCGTGGCACGAAGTGGCCGCGATGCCGGCTGCGCATCTGCATCTGTACGGCAAAGAGGAGGCGCGGCCAGGCCGCAAGATGGGCCACATCAATTTCACGGCGGCCACGCTCGACGAAGCCCGCACCGCCGCACGCGACTGCGCTCGCCTGCTGCACATCGCAACCAGCTGAGGCGGCCGAACATCATGCCGGACCGAGACAAGCCAGCCGCTTCTGCCGGGACGCGCTCTGCGGAACCCGCCGTCAGTCGCGAGGCGATCGAACACGCCGCGTGGTTGCTCGACGCGGGGCAACTCGTCGCGTTTCCCACGGAGACGGTGTACGGCCTCGGCGCCGACGCGCAGAACCCCGAGGCCGTCGCGCGCATTTACGCGGCGAAAGGGCGGCCGGCCAATCATCCGGTGATCGTGCATCTGCCGCCGGGCGGCGACCCCGCATTCTGGGTGGAGTCGTTGCCCGCGGACGCGCAGAAGTTGATCGACGCATTCTGGCCCGGCCCGCTCACGCTGATCCTCAAGCGCGCCGCGCACATTCCGGCCGCGGTCAGCGGCGGTCAGGATTCGGTGGGGCTGCGTTGTCCTTCGCATCCGGTTGCGCAGGCGCTGCTCACGGCGTTCTCGGCGCGCAGGCACGGGCATGGCGGCGTAGCGGCGCCGTCGGCCAACCGCTTCGGTCACGTAAGTCCTACTACCGCGCAGCACGTGCGCGAAGAATTCGGCGATAGCGTCTACGTGCTGGACGGCGGTGCGTCGGACGTGGGGATCGAATCGACCATCCTCGATCTCTCGCGCGGCTTCCCGGCGCTGCTGCGTCCCGGACGCGTCACGCCGCAGGAGATCGCCGACGTGCTGGGCGAAGCGCCACGTTTGCCCGACGGTTCGGATGCCACGGCGCCACGCGCCTCGGGCACGCTCAAGGCGCACTACGCGCCGCGCACGCCGCTCGTGCTGCTGCCCTTCGACGCGCTCGAAGCGCTGCTCGCGCAGCGAACTGTGGACGAACCCGTTGCGCTGGTGGCCCGCGCGTCCCGCGCAGGCGCGTGGGCGACGGCCGCAGGCGTGCATTTCGTGGCGGCGCCCGAGGACCCGCATGCCTACGCTCGGGAACTGTACGGCTTGTTGCGGGCGCTGGACCGCGCCAACGTTGCGCGCATCCTCGTCGAGAAGCTGCCCGACACCATCGAATGGATTGCCGTGAACGATCGACTGGGACGCGCCGCGGCGGCGTTTGACGCGCGGGAATAAGCGCAGGAATAAGCGCGACCAGCGCGAGCTGTATCGCGGAGCAGCGCTTCGAGCCACAGCCCGATTGGGCTCAACCAGACACAACCGAACGCAACCCGAAAAGCGCACGAAAAAAGGCCCGGCCATCTGAATGGCCGGGCCTTTTTGCTGCTCGGGCGTCGATCGGCGTGCGTCTTACTTGCCGAGTCCCGATGCCGCGATCTGCTTCTCGACCTGCTGCGCGAAGAGCGCGTGCAGGTGCGTGGTCGGGTGGACCGTGTCCGCGTACATGTAGGTCTGATCCGCGCCGGCGACGGTGTAGGTCTGCGGCGAGCAGAACAACGACGAAGCGAACGCCTGCGGATTGCTCACGCCGTACTTCGCGGCATTCGTGGCCATTGCGGTCAGGTTACAGGCCGTGCCGGTGTTCGACACCGTGAAGCCGTTGGCCTGATAGTTGGCCTGAATGCCGTCCTGCCACTGGTCGGCCTGCACGAAGATCACCTTGCTCATCAGCCCGGTTGCCTGCAGCGTGCCCGCGAGCGTCTGGTTGTACGCGGTCACGAGGCCGGCGAAGAGTTGCTGGGTCGCCGCGCCGCCCGAGAGGCCCTGCGGCGTTTGCGCGATGTCCGGCACGTTCGAGACCACCACGTGCGTGGCCCCCGCGGCGAGCACCGGCGCCACGACGTTCTGCACGAACTGCGTGGCCGCGAGTCCGACGGCGGTCACGGCCTGCTGGACCGCGGTGGACTGGCTCTGGCCCGCAGCAACGGCGGCCTGCACGACGCCGGCCTGGTAGAAGATGTCGTTGGCGCCGCCGTTCAGCAGCACGAGCTGCCCCGAGTTGAAGCTCGTGTGCGCCGTGAGGTACTCCTGAACCTGCGTGACGATCGGCACCGTGGTGGCCTGTGCATAGTCGGGCTGGCCCGCGGGCGCGTGGCCGATGCCGTTCGGGTCCGTCACGCGCGAGCCGCCCTGCGCGTAGCCAAGGCCGGTGGATGCCTGCAGCGGCTGGCCGAAGCCGCCCAGGTAGGCCGGCGTGAGCGTGCCGCCGTAGTACTCGGCGACTTTCTGCGTCCAGATTTCGCCGGGGTTCGTCGTGAAGCGGCCGCCGCCGAAGTCGAGCGCGATCACGGGCGAATACGTGCCGACGTCGGAGAGGCTGTCGCCGAACGATACGACCTGAAGCGTGACGCCGCCCGCCGGTCCGGACGACGACGAACTGCTGCCGCCGCCTCCACCCCCGCAGGCGGCAAGCAGTGCGAATGCGGCACTGGCGATGGCGGCTTTCGCGAAGCGTGCGCGGCTGGCCCGTTTTTGCGGCTGAATTGTCTTGTGGTTCATGTTGACTACATCTCCTCGTATGTTGGCTTTGCGCCAGTGGTGCACGCAGCGTCCCGCCAGATGAATCTGCGACGACGGGCGCCCGCTTACAGAAACTCGCTTGCTCTTCGATTGCTCCTCGAATACTTCGCTCACGCGTTGCGCACGGTGCCGGCTTTCGTGCCCGAACCCGCTGCTCCGCTCGAGATGCCTGTTGCGGCGTTCGCCTGTTCCTGCGCGACATCGCGCGCCGCATGCCATTGTGCCGCCCAGGCAGGCGGCGCGAACAGGGCCTTGAGGCGATTGCGCCAGCCCTTCATGCGCGCTGCATCCGCGAACATCGACGCCCATTCGTGGAACGTCGCCTTGAGCGGGTTGTACGTGTGGAGCGGTTCGACGATGCCGTAGACCGGCGGCTCCGCCGGATCTTCGGCCACATAGCTGCCGAACAGGCGGTCCCAGATCACGAGCACGCCCGCGTAGTTGCGATCGATGTAACGGTCGTTGCGCGCGTGGTGGACACGATGAATCGACGGCGTATTGAAGACGTATTCGAGCCAGCCCAGCTTGCCGACGGCCTGCGTGTGCACGAAGAACTGGAACGCGAGATTGACGAGCACGATCGCGACGATCTGCGATGGGGGGAAGCCGAGCACCGCGAGCGGAATCCAGAATGCCCACATGCCCGCGACGGGGTACATCAGGCTCTGACGGAACGCGGTGGAGAGGTTGAGGCGCTCTGATGAGTGATGCACGACGTGCGCGGCCCACAGCCAGCGCACACGATGGCTCGCGCGGTGGAACACGTAATAGAGCAGGTCCTGAGCGACGAAGAGCAGCACGAACGAAGCCCAGCCGGCCTCCAGCGTGAACAGCCTGACATGTGCGTAGAAAAACGCGTAGACGGGGATGACGAAGAGCCACGCCACCTTGTCGGCGGCCTGGTGCATGAGCGCGAGCGCGGCGTTGCAGAGCGTGTCGCGCCAGCTGTAGATGCCGCTACCCGGCCGCGTGCGCGACAGATGCCAGGCTTCCCAGCCGATGCAGCCCACGAAGACGGGCGCCATGGCGAGCAGAAGCAATTCGGCATCGAACCGCATGAGAATGTCTCCCTCCTGGTCTCGGACCTGCGCGCTGGCGGCGCAAGCCGGGTCTCGTGTTGGTTTCGTGTTTTAAACGCGGCGGCAAGTGCGACGACTAGGGCTGCTGCCGGTACGGCGAAAAGCGCTATGAAAAACTCCGCTGCCGCGTGCTGCCCGACAGGGTACACGCTCCCACGCCCCCGGCGCGAGCCTTTGCTAGAGGGATTCTTCGACGCGAACCCGGGCCCGGCGCGAGCCGTTATTGGCGAGAAATTGCCGGGAGCGGGGGCTAGTGCGCGCCACGCCGCGGAGCGGTTCGAACAGGCGCCTTGCGGCGCTTCGCGTGTTCGGTCACATCGACGGACGTGGTCTGCGGCATACCCTGGTAGACCCATTCGAGCAGCGCGTCGTGAGCGGCGCGCGCCGCTTCGGAGTGCGGATCGTTGATGAGGCTGACGACCACGTACGTTTCGCCGTCCGCGGCCGCTACGTAGCCCGCAATGGCGCGTACGTCGCGCAGCGTGCCGGTCTTGATGTGCGCGTTGCCGCCCACGGGCAGGTCCGTGAGGCGGTGCCGCATGGTGCCGTCCACGCCTGCCACGGGCAGGGATTCGACGAACGGCTGCGCCACGGGGCTCGCATTGGCGGCCTGCAGCAGATTGGCCATCGAGAGCGCACTGATGTGCTCGTCGCGAGACAACCCCGAGCCGTTCTGCATCGCGAGATCCGGCATGTCGAGGCCGCTGCGCCGCAGGAAGGCCGCGATGGCGCGCGCCGACTTCTCCGGCGTGGCGGGCGGTTTGTTCGTCACCGCGCCGATGGTGAGAAACAGGTTGCGCGCCATCACGTTGTTGCTGAACTTGTTGATGTCGCGAACGATGTCCGCGAGCATGGGACCTTCGTGCGTGGCGACGAGCCGCGCGCCCGCGGGCACCGCGCCTTCGCGGATGGCGCCGGCGCCGCCGTCCGGTCCGGTGAACGTGCCGCCCGTCTGCCGCCACAAGGCGAGAAAACCGCCCGCGAAGAACGCCGAGTGATCGAGCACCGCGACGTTGATCGTGCGCGCGCCGCAGCGCAGCGGATAGTCCCCGGCGAAGGTGGCGGCCACGGTGCCGTTGGTCTCCGGCTCGACGGAAGGCGCCAGTGCCGACGCGGCGCCCGTGCAAGGGCCGCGCGTAGCGCGCAGACGGTCGTCGATCTGCAGTTGCGCGAGGGCCGGCAGTACATCGACGGCCACGGTGCCGTCCGGCGACGGCGTCAGCGTGAACGAGAGCGACTTGAACGCGTAGAGCAGCGGATCGGGGCCCACGTTGTAGGGCGCCGTGGCGTCGTCGTCGAAGGGCGGCAGGTCGCGCGTGGAGGCGTCGAAGAAACGCTTGTCGAGCACGAGCGCGCCGTCGATGCCGTTGATACCGGCCTTGTGGATCTTCTGCACGAGATCGATCAGTTCTTCCGGCACGAGCTTCGGGTCGCCGGTGCCCTGGATGTAGAGGCTGCCGTGCAGCACGCCGTTCGCGTCGACTTCACCGTCGGCGTAGGCGCTCGTACGCCAGCGGTAGTCGGGGCCGAGAATCGAGAGGCCCGACCACGTCGTGACGAGTTTCATGGTGGAGGCGGGCATCATCGGTTCGGCCGCGTTGAGCGCCACGACCGGCGTGCGGTTGCCCACTTTCTCGATCACGACGCTGATGGACGAGAGCGGCACGCGGGCGCGCTCGAGTCCGACCATGACCGAGGGCGGCAACACCGTCGAGACGTTGACCGAAGGATGCCTCGCCTTCGCGAGACGCGCGTCGGCAGGCGTCGCGGCGAGGAAGCTCGCGCAAGTCGCGCACGCGGCGAGCAGCGTCGTGCAGGCCTGGGCGCGGGCCGCGAGCGGCTCGCGTTGCGTTCGCGGCTGACTTGCAGCGCTACGGGCCTGCGCGGGTGGTGGCGAGTCATGGCGAAGCACACGGCGCGCAGACAGGACGACGAGCGAGGCAAGGCGGGCGAGCGGCATGGAAGGCGAAATCGGGCAGTCGGCGGACCGGCGAGCTGTGGCGACGCGCTGGCGCGTGCGGCAGGCGAGCGGTCCGGCATTCGGACGAAGCGCTCATTGTAGAGACATGCCGCCGCGCTGCGTCAAAAGCCCGGCGCCTTCGTGTGGCCGGCAGTTGCCCGCAACCGTCAGGCGTGGGCGCTAGAATGCGTGACTATCCGTCAAGACCGGCCGCGCGCCGCGTGCCGGCTCGACGCCACCGTTTCTTTTCGATCACCATGCGCATATTGCTAGTGGAAGACGACCGCATGATCGCCGAGGGCGTGCGCAAGGCGTTGCGCGGCGAAGGCTTCGCGGTCGACTGGGTGCAGGACGGCGAGGCCGCGCTTTCGGCCGTATCGGGCGAGCCTTACGATCTTCTGCTGCTCGATCTGGGCCTGCCGAAGCGCGACGGGCTCGACGTGCTGCGCACCCTGCGCGCCCGGGGCAACGCGTTGCCGGTGTTGATCGTGACGGCGCGCGACGCGGTAGCCGACCGCGTGAAGGGCCTCGACGCCGGCGCCGACGACTATCTGATCAAGCCCTTCGATCTGGACGAACTCGGGGCGCGGATGCGCGCGCTGATCCGGCGGCAGTCGGGTCGTTCCGAGTCCGTGATCCGGCATGGCACGCTCACGCTCGACCCGGCCGCGCACCAGGTGACGCTAGACGGCGCGCCCGTTGCGCTTTCCGCGCGCGAGTTCGCGCTGCTCGAGGCGCTGCTGGCACGCCCGGGCGCCGTGCTCTCGAAGAGCCAGCTCGAAGAGAAGATGTACGGCTGGGGCGAAGAGATCGGCAGCAACACCGTCGAGGTCTACATCCATGCCTTGCGCAAGAAGCTTGGCGCCGACCTGATCCGCAACGTGCGCGGCCTCGGCTACATGATCGCGAAGGACTGACAGGCGCACTTCCACGCACTTCTTCACGTCCACCGGAAACCACGGAACCCTCAGGTCGATGCATTCGATTCGCCGTCAATTGCTGTTCTGGCTGCTCGCGCTCGTAGTGGCCGGGGTGGGCGCCGCAGGCTGGCTGATTTACCGCCAGGCGCTTGCCGAAGCCAACGAGCTGTTCGACTACCAGTTGCAGGAGATTGCGGCCGCGTTGCCGTCCGAGCCGTTCTCGCAGATTCTCGGTTCGCGCGACACCGGCGACGAGGGCATCGTGCTGCAGATCTGGAATCGCAACGGCGTGCTCATGTACTACTCGCATCCGCGTGCGCCGCTTGCGCCGCGCGCCGAGCTCGGCTTCTCGACCGAGCGCACCGATCGCGGCGACTGGCGCGTGTATGGCGCGATCGTCGGGGACAACGTGGTGCAGCTTGCGCAGCCCATCTCGGTGCGCAACCGGCTTGCCGCGAACGTGGCGCTGCGTACGCTGTGGCCGCTCATCGTGTTGCTGCCGTTTCTGGGCCTCGCAGTGTGGACGGTGGTGGGGCGCGGCCTGGCACCGCTCGCACGCGTGACGCGCGCGCTCGGAACGCGTCATCCGGAAGCGCTCGATCCCTTGCCCGAGGGGCGTTTGCCGCACGAAGTGCAGCCGCTCGTGCGCGCGCTCAACGCCTTGCTCGAACGGCTCGCCCAGGCGCTGGATACGCAACGCGCTTTCGTCGCCGATGCGGCCCACGAACTGCGCACGCCGCTTGCCGCCGTGCAGATTCAGGCGCAACTGGTTGCGCGCGCAAAGGACGACGAAACGCGCCGCGAATCGCTGGCGGACCTGCAGGCGGGCGTGACGCGGGCCACGCGGCTCGCGGAACAACTGCTCGCGCTGGCCCGCTCCGAGCCCGACAATCGCGCGGTGGCGCAGAGCACGGTCGACCTGCATGGCTTGCTCGACGACTGCGTGGCCGCGTATGCGCCGCTTGCGCAGCAGCGCGGCGTGGACCTCGGCATCGAAGACAGCGTGCCGGCCACCGTCAACGGCAATGCGGAAGCGCTGCGCGTCATGTTCAACAATCTGCTCGACAACGCGACCAAATACACACCGGCCGGCGGGCGCGTGGACGTGAGCCTACGCCTTGCCGATGGCCATCCTGTCGTGTGTATCGCCGATAGCGGGCCCGGCATTCCCGCCGAAGAGCGGCCCCGCGTGTTCGACCGTTTCTATCGCGTGGGCGCCGGCGAGTCGCGTGCGCGCACCGACGTGTCGGGCAGCGGCCTCGGTCTTGCCATCGTGCGGCGCATTGCGAGCCAGCACGACGCCGAGATCACGCTCGGCGACTCTCCCGCAGGCGGCCTGCTCGTGACCGTGCGGTTCTGACCGACCATCCCTGTCGCAGGCCTGCGCGACCGCTGCGCCGGCCGTATGCGGCGCGGCTCGCGAAAGCCGTCCGCGCCAGTCTGCAAGCGGCTCCCAGCCCGGGAATGCTTTAAGACTCCTTTAAGCGATACGCCTTACGCTTCGAGACATCAAAAAGCATTCCTCTCGACAGGAGCCCCTGCAATGAAAGCCAAGATTCTTACCCGCAGTGCCGTTGCCGTGGCAGTTGCCGTCGCATTGTCGGCGGGCTATGTCGCGGGCCAGCGCAACGTGACGCCGCCTCAGGTCATCACGCCCGCACAAGCCGCCGCGTTGATGCCGGCCGAAGCCGCCGCGAAAACCGGCATTCCGGATTTCTCCGGCCTCGTGGAAACCTACGGGCCGGCGGTGGTGAACATCAGCGCCAAGCACGTCGTGCGGCATACCGCGCAGCGCGGCGGCAACATGCAGTTGCCCATCGACCCGAGCGACCCGTTCTATCAGTTCTTCCGCCACTTCTACGGCAACATGCCCGGCATGCAAGGCGACGACGGCGGCGACCAGGCCGACGTGCCGAGCACGAGCCTCGGTTCGGGCTTCATCATCAGCAACGACGGCTACATTCTCACCAACGCGCACGTGGTGGACGGCGCGAACGTCGTGACGGTCAAGCTCACCGACAAGCGCGAATTCCGCGCGAAGGTGATCGGCGCGGACAAGCAGTCCGACGTGGCCGTGCTCAAGATCGATGCGAAGAACCTGCCCACCGTGAAGATCGGCGACCCGCGCCAGAGCAAGGTGGGGCAGTGGGTGGTGGCCATCGGCTCGCCGTACGGCTTCGACAACACCGTGACGTCGGGCATCATCAGTGCGAAGTCGCGCTCGCTGCCCAACGAGAACTACACGCCGTTCATTCAGACCGACGTGCCCGTGAATCCGGGTAACTCGGGCGGCCCGCTGTTTAATCTGCAGGGCGAAGTGATCGGCATCAACTCGATGATCTATTCGCAGACGGGTGGCTTCCAGGGCCTTTCGTTCGCTATCCCGATCAATGAGGCGATGAAGGTCAAGGACGACCTCGTGAAGACGGGCCACGTAAGCCGCGGCCGGCTGGGTGTGTCGGTGCAGTCGATGAACCAGACGCTCGCCAACTCGTTCGGCATGCAAAAGCCGCAGGGCGCGCTGGTGAGCTCGGTGGACCCGGGCGGCCCGGCTGCGAAGGCGGGCCTGCAACCCGGCGACGTGATCCTTTCGGTGAACGGCACGCCGGTGACCGACTCGTCCGACCTGCCGTCGCAGATCGCGGGCATCAAGCCGGGCACGAAGGCCGACATCCAGGTGTGGCGCGACAAGGGCACCAAGGACCTCAGCGTGACCATCGGCACGCTGAACGACACGAAGGTGGCATCGAACGATTCCACGCCGCAGATGCAGGGCCGCCTGGGCGTCGCCGTGCGTCCGCTCACGCCGCAGGAAAAGAGCGGCACGTCGCTCACGCACGGCCTGCTCGTGCAGCAGGCGGGCGGCGCGGCGGCGAGCGCCGGCATCCAGCCGGGCGACGTGATTCTCGCCGTGAACGGCCGGCCCGTGACCTCGGTCGAGCAGTTGAAGCAGATGGTGGCTCAGGCCGGCAGCAGCATCGCGCTGCTGATCCAGCGCGACGACGCGCAGATTTTCGTGCCGGTCGATCTGAGCTGAGGCGGCAAGCCTCATCGGCGAGGTGGGACCGGGCAATCGCCACCGCGATACGCCTGTCCGTTGCACCGCGTTACATCTTCCCGCAGCGCTTCGGGAACCCGGCCGGCGAGCCGCCGGTCGGTTCAACGTAAGGTTTTTGCCAGGGGCCGGGCATGCCGTGTGCGGCAATGTCGGGCTGAAGCCAACAACCACGTCAGGAGCGTAAAAGATGAATACCCGACGCGCACTACGATCCTTTGCCACCGTGGCGGCCGCAGCGGCGTTCGCCGTCGTTGCGTCAGGCGGCTTTGCCAGCCACGCCTGGGCCCAGGCCAGCGACGTGACAGGTGGAAGCACCACCGACAACACCAGCGCCGGCAACACCAACGGCGGCGGTCTACCGCAAGTCCAGCAGCAGGGTGACGTGTCGTTCGTTTCGGGCGGCGTGGGGCTCGACGAGTCCAAGGCGCTCGAGCGCGCGCAGAGCCAGTGGCCACTCGCCCTGCGCTTCACCGGCCCCACCGCCGACTACCTCGCAGACGTGCACGTACGCATCGTCGATTCGCACGGCGGCGAAGCGCTTTCCACCACGTCGCGCGGGCCGTTCATGCTGGTGCGCGTACGTCCCGGCCGCTACACCGTGCATGCGAGCTACAACGGCGAGGAAAAGGTGAGCGCCGTGACGGTCCCGGCCAAGGGCACGGCTCGCGCCGGCTTCCACTGGAACACCCAGTAGGTGCGCTGATTCGTGCGGCTGCGCGCATGAACGTCGCGCAGCCGATTTAACTTTCGTCGATAATGAAGCCACGAATCTGCAACGTGGCTTTTTCGTTTGGTGTGCCGCGGCACGCTTGCGTTGGCGCAGTGGCTTGCATGACGCGCAAGCGCACCGGTAAAGGCGCTCGCCTGTGCGGCGCCGCAACATGCGGGCGTGGGCGACGCGGCGGCGACTGTTGACGAACAGGGGATCGAATATGGCTGTGGAACCGGCTGCCGATCATCGCATCGATATTGCGGCGAATTCTCATCGCGTGCGGGTCATCCACCAGGGCATCACCGTGGCCGATACGCACGAGGGGCTTACGCTTTCCGAGAGCGGACTGCCCGACGTCTTCTACTTCCCGCGCGCCGACGTCAACATGGCGCGGCTCGAACGCTCCGACCACACCTCGCACTGCCCGTACAAGGGCAATGCCTCGTACTTTCATCTGCGTACCGAAGACGGCCTGGTCGAAAACGCGGCGTGGAGCTACGAGCAACCGTTCGAGAAGGTGAAGGACATTACCGGCTATCTGGCGTTTTACGCTTCGCGCGTCGATCGCATCGATCAGACATCGTGACGGGCGAGGCCGCGCGCTGAAGGGGGAAAAGGGGGAGGCCGCCATGGAACTGAACGACGCGTTACGGATTCCGCTCGCCCCGTCCGCCGTATGGGACGCCCTGCAGGACATCGCTCTGCTGCGCGCAAGCATGGAGAACTGCGAGTCGTTCCGCCGGCTCGGGCCCGGCGAATACGAACTCACGCTCACCGTGCCGCTCGGGCCGCTGCGCGCGCGCTACGACGTTCGCGTGCATGTGGTGCCGAAGGAAGGTCAGGAGCCCTACGCGCCTGAGCGCACCTTGAGCTTCAAGGCCCGTGCCGACGGGGTCGGCTCGCTGCGCGGCCAGATCGACGTCTCGCTGCGCGCCGACGACCATCCCGGGGGACCCGCAGGTCTCTCGAAGGGCGCAAGCACGCGCGTGGACTACTCCGTGTGGGCGACGCTCGCCGGGCCGCTTGCGCAACTGCCGCCACGGCAACTCGAAAATGCACTGCACGATCTCGCCGACGATTTCTTCACCGAGTTCTGCGCTGTCGTTGAGGCCAAGCACGGCCAGGGTCCGAACCGCGCGCGCGGCACAAGCGCGCGGCGTCAGCATGTGTTCCTTCGGCCGATCAGCCTCGCCGGCGTTGCCCGCCGCGCGCACCTTGCGCAACATGGCGGCACCTTGAGCGGACGCGCCGCAAGCACGCTGCGCCACGAAAGTGCGCCGCATGCGGTGCCGACCTGGGGGTGGGCTGCCATGATCTTCTTCGTCGCGCTGCTGTTGTACCTGGCGCGATGGTTCGCGCAAGGGTGACGCGCACGGGCGCAGGCGCTCGACGCTTGAGCCGCCGGGCCCGCTCTGGCATGCTGCCTGCCGTATCGCATTCTCCCAGTTGATTCCGCTACGAAAGGAGCGTTTTCATGTCGCTGCCGCCCCGCCGCGCGCTCATCGTTATCGACGTGCAGAACGAGTACGTCGATGGCAACCTGCTGATCGAATATCCGGATGTGAACCACTCGCTCGCGAACATCGGCCGCGCTATCGACGCAGCCCGTTCCGAGCGCGTGCCCGTTATCGTCGTGCAGAACTTCGCACCCGCCGGTGCGCCGATTTTCGCGCGCGGCAGCCGCGGCGCGGAACTCCACGAGGTGGTGGCGTCGCGCGCGCACGACCACTATGTCGAGAAGTCGCTGCCGAGCGCATTCGCCGGCACGGACCTCGCCGACTGGCTCGCCGCCCGCGAGATCGACACGCTCACCGTGGTCGGGTACATGACGCACAACTGCGACGCGTCCACGGTCTACCACGCGCTCCACGCTGGCCTCACGGTGGAATTTCTCGCCGATGCGACGGGTTCATTGCCGTACGAGAATAGCGCCGGCTTTGCCTCCGCCGAGGAGATTCACCGCGTGTTTTGCGTGGTGTTGCAGTCGCGCTTCGCGGCCGTGACGAACACCGACGAGTGGATTGCCGCTGTGGAGGCTGGCGTGCCGCTCGAGCGCGGTTCCATTTACGCCTCCAATCAGAAAGCGCGAGCCGGGCGCGAACCCGGCTGAGCGACACGGGACCGCGGCGACGTGCCGTCGGTGTTCAGGCGGCCGGGCTGTCTGTGGATGCGGGCGGTGCAGTTCGCAACGCGGGGCTATAGCGGATTGCGTCGAGCATGGCATCGACGGTGCGTTCGGCGCCGTCGGCCATATCGAATAGCTCCGGCGCAAGCAGCATGTCGCGCAGCGCGCCGCCGATCACTGAATGGAGCAGCCGTGCCGCGCGCGCGGCATCGAGATCCGCAGGCAACTGTCCCTTCGACATGGCGTTGAGCAGACCGCCTTCGATGTTGACGAGCGCCTCACGTATGTTGGTTTGATGACGCTCCACCACCGGGCCCATTTCCTCCACGAACTCGCATTTCAGAAACAGGATGTCGAACACGCGTCGGCGGCGTTCGTCTGTGGCCGTGCCGTGCAGGCAGAGCACACACAGTTCGCGTATGCGGCCGAGCGGATCGGGTTCGCCGGGATCGCGCGACGCCGCCTTCAGTTCGTCGAACGGCAGGAGCACGCGGTCGAACATGGCCGTGAACACGTCGCCCTTGTTGGCGAAGTGCCAATAAATGGCACCGCGGGTGACGCCGGCGGCCTGAGCGATGTCGGCGAGCGAAGTGCGCGATACGCCCTTCTCGAAGAAGACGCGCTCCGCGGCGTCGAGGATGCCGTTCCGCGTTTCCAGCGCTTCCTCTTTCGTGCGTCGAACCATGATCGTCTGACCTGCTGTGATGGCGTTGCTGCGGGGACTACTTGAACGATCGTCGCAACAATTGGATTGTCGGACCGCTATAAAACGAAACGATCGGGCGAAAAGTTTCGATTTGTCGCCCATCCACGCTTTTACATTCGTTCATGAATGTATCTATAATAGCACCCCACAGCCGGTTGCCGAGGCAGGGATGACCCGGTAATTCGGTTAATATCCGTCACGTTGTCTTACGGACGTATTCGCGCCGGCCGGTGCCGGCGGCGCATGGGTGCCTCCCTCCCGTCGGGGAGCTCCGCCCGATATCCCTGCGTGATCGCCTTTAGGCGTCCAGTCACTGTGTCGTCTCAGACGCTTGTGTGCGTGCCCGTCTTCCGCACGAGACGGACGCACTTTTTGTGTTCCCAGTCATAGACAGAGGTTGCTCCATGCGCGTCGAACGGGTTCCATTCCGCTTAATCAGTGTCGCGACCGCTGCCGTGGTGTTGGCAGCATGCGGACAAAAACAATCGGCACCACCGCAACAAACTCCCGAGGTCGGCGTGGTGACAGTCCAGCCCACCGCCGTACCGGTCACCACGGAATTGCCGGGCCGCACCAGCGCCTACCTCGTCGCGCAGGTGCGCGCACGGGTGGACGGCATCGTGCTGCGCCGCGAGTTCACCGAGGGCAGCATCGTGAAGGCCGGCCAGCGTCTGTACAAGATCGATCCGGCGCCGTACATCGCGTCGCTCAATAGCGCGAAGGCGACGCTCGCCAAGGCGCAGGCGAACCTGGCCACACAGAACGCCCTGGTGGCGCGCTACAAGGTGCTCGTCGCGGCGAACGCCGTGAGCAAGCAGAACTACGACGACGCCGTGGCCGCGCAAGGGCAGGCCGCCGCAGACGTCGCCTCGGGCAAGGCAGCGGTCGAAACGGCGCAGATCAATCTCGGCTACACCGATGTGACTTCGCCCATCACGGGCCAGGTCGGCATCTCGCAGGTCACGCCGGGCGCTTACGTGCAGGCGAGCGCGGCCACGCTGATGTCCACCGTGCAGCAGATCGATCCGGTCTACGTCGACCTCACGCAGTCGAGCCTCGAAGGGCTCGAACTGCGCCGGCAAATTCAGGAAGGCAAGATCAAGACCGCCGGCCCGCACGCGGCCAAGGTCACGCTGCTGCTGGAAGACGGCCGCGCCTACTCGCAGCCGGGCAAGCTCCAGTTCTCGGACGTCACCGTCGACCAGACCACCGGTTCGGTCACGGTTCGCGCCATCTTCCCGAACCCCGACCGCGTGCTGTTGCCCGGCATGTTCGTGCGTGCGCGCATCGAGGAAGGCATGAACGAAAACGCGTTCCTCGTGCCGCAGGTGGGCGTGACGCACAACGCGTCGGGTCAGGCCACGGCACTCGTGGTCGGCGCGGACAACAAGGTGGCCATCCGCACCATCGTGACGGGCGGCACGCAAGGCACGAACTGGATCGTCGAAAGTGGGCTGAATCCGGGCGACCGCGTGATCGTCCAGGGCACCGAGAAGGTTCGTCCGGGCGCCGAGGTGAAGGCCGTGCCGGCGCAGCTGCCGGCCGCGCCGGCCTCCGGTGCGCAAGCAGGCGGAGCGCCCGGGGCACCGGTTGCCGCCGCGGGCTCGGGCGCTGCCGCCGGTTCCGCCGCGCAGCCCGGTGCGGCTGCCTCCGCGGCGTCTGCTGCGTCGGGCGCGTAATAACAGGGAGCCTGCTTCATGGCAAAGTTCTTTATCGATCGCCCGATTTTTGCGTGGGTGATCGCCATCATTCTGATGCTCGGCGGCATTGCGTCGATCTTCACCCTGCCGGTGGCGCAATATCCGACCATTGCGCCGCCCGCGGTCCAGATCAGCGCGAGCTACCCGGGCGCCTCGGCGGACACGGTGCAAAACACCGTCACGCAGGTGATCGAGCAGCAGATGAGCGGTCTCGACCACCTGCTGTACCTGTCCTCCACGTCCGACGACTCGGGCACGGCCACCATCACGCTGACGTTCGCCGCGGGTACCAACCCCGACATCGCCCAGGTGCAGGTGCAGAACAAGCTGCAGCTTGCCACGCCGCTTCTGCCGCAGGTCGTGCAGCAGCTCGGCACGAAGGTGACGAAGTCGAGCAGCAGCTTCCTGCTGGTGCTCGCCTTCAACTCCGAAAACGGCAGCATGAGCCGTTACGACCTGGCGAACTACGTCGCTTCGAACGTTCAGGACCCGATCAGCCGCATCGACGGCGTGGGCACGGTGACGCTGTTCGGCTCGCAGTACGCCATGCGCATCTGGCTCGACCCGAACAAGCTGACGAACTACAGCCTGACGCCGGTCGATGTGACGAACGCCATTTCGGCCCAGAACGTGCAGGTGTCCGCCGGTCAACTGGGCGGCACGCCAGCCGTGCCGGGCCAGGCGTTGCAGGCCACCATCACTGAAGCGACGCTGCTGCGCACGCCTGAGCAGTTCGGCAACATCCTGCTGAAGGTGAACCAGGACGGGTCGCAGGTGCGGCTGAAGGACGTGGCGCGCATCGAGCTGGGCGGCGAAACGTACAACTTCGACACGAAGTACAACGGACAGCCGACGGCCGGCTTCGGCATCCAGCTCGCCACGGGCGCCAACGCGCTGCAGACGGCCAAGCTCGTGCGCCAGAAGATTGACGAGTTGTCGAAATACTTCCCGCCGGGCCTCGTCGTGAAGTATCCGTACGACACGACGCCGTTCGTGCGCCTGTCGATCGAGGAAGTGGTGAAGACGCTGCTGGAAGGTATCGTCCTCGTGTTCCTCGTGATGTACCTGTTCCTGCAGAACCTGCGCGCCACGCTCATTCCGACCATCGCGGTGCCGGTTGTGCTGCTGGGCACGTTCGCGATCATGGCGCTGGTGGGCTTCTCCATCAACACGCTGTCGATGTTCGGCCTCGTGCTGGCCATCGGCTTGCTGGTGGACGATGCGATCGTGGTGGTGGAGAACGTGGAGCGCGTGATGGCCGAAGAAGGGCTGTCGCCGCGCGACGCGACGCGCAAGGCAATGGAACAGATCACCGGCGCGCTGGTGGGCGTGGCGCTCGTGCTGTCGGCCGTGTTCGTGCCGGTGGCGTTCTCGGGCGGTTCGGTGGGCGCCATCTACCGGCAGTTCTCGCTGACGATCGTGGCGGCCATGGTGCTCTCCGTGCTGGTCGCGTTGATCCTGACGCCGGCGCTGTGCGCCACGATCCTCAAGCCGATTCCGAAGGGGCACCACGAAGAGAAGAAGGGCTTCTTCGGCTGGTTCAACCGCACCTTCGACAAGAGCCGCGAGAAGTACCACACGGGCGTGCACCACGTGATCAAGCGTTCGGGCCGCTGGCTCGTGATCTATCTGGTGGTGATCGTCGCGGTGGGGTTGCTATTCGTACGTCTGCCCAAGTCGTTCCTGCCCGACGAGGACCAGGGCACGATGTTCGTGCTCGTGCAGACGCCGTCCGGCTCGACGCAGGAAACCACGGCACGCACGCTCGCGAACATCTCGAACTACCTGCTCACGGACGAGAAGAGCATCGTCGAATCCGTGTTCACGGTGAACGGCTTCAGCTTCGCCGGTCGCGGCCAGAACTCGGGCCTCGTGTTCGTGCGGATGAAGGACTACTCCGTACGGCAGCACGCCGACCAGAAGGTGCAGGCGCTCGTGGGCCGCATGTTCGGGCGCTATGCGGGTTACAAGGACGCGATGGTGATTCCGGTGAATCCGCCGTCCATTCCGGAACTCGGCACGGCCTCGGGCTTCGACTTCGAGTTGCAGGATCGCGGCGGCCTCGGCCATGCGGCGCTCATGGCGGCGCGTAACCAGCTGCTCGGCATGGCGGCGAAAGACCCGAACCTCGCGCTCGTGCGTCCGAACGGCCTGAACGACACGCCGCAGTTCAAGGTGGATATCGACCGCGAAAAGGCGCTGGCGCTCGGCGTATCGGCCTCGACCATCGACCAGACGTTCTCGATCGCGTGGGCGTCGCAGTACGTGAACAACTTCCTTGATACGGACAACCGGATCAAGAAGGTCTACGTGCAAAGCGATGCGCCGTTCCGCATGACGCCGGGCGACCTGAACATCTGGTACGTGCGCAACGGCTCGGGCGGGATGGTGCCGTTCAGCTCCTTCGCCACCGGCCACTGGACCTACGGTTCGCCGAAGCTCGAACGCTACAACGGTATTTCGGCGGTCGAAATCCAGGGCGCGGCGGGCCCGGGCAAGAGTACCGGTCAGGCGATGCAGGCCATGCAGCAGATCGCGGCGAAGCTGCCCGCGGGCATCGGCTACGAGTGGACGGGCTTGTCGTTCCAGGAAATCCAGTCCGGCTCGCAGGCGCCTATCCTGTACGGCATCTCGATCCTCGTCGTGTTCCTGTGTCTCGCGGCGCTCTACGAGAGCTGGTCGATTCCGTTCGCGGTAATCATGGTGGTGCCGCTCGGCGTGCTGGGCGCGCTGCTCGCGGTGACGCTGCGCGGCCTCGAAAACGACGTGTTCTTCCAGGTGGGTCTGCTGACCACCGTGGGTCTGTCGGCCAAGAACGCGATTCTGATCGTCGAGTTCGCACGCGAGCTGCAGCAGGGCGAAGGCATGGGACCGATCGAGGCGGCGCTGGAAGCGGCGCGGCTGCGGCTGCGTCCTATCCTGATGACGTCGCTTGCGTTCATTCTCGGCGTGCTGCCGCTTGCTATCAGTAACGGCGCGGGGTCGGCGAGCCAGCACGCAATCGGTACCGGCGTGATCGGCGGGATGCTGACGGCGACGTTCCTCGCCATCTTCATGATCCCCATGTTCTTCGTGGTGATCCGCGCACGGTTCGCCGGCGAGAAGGAAGATCCGGACGAGGCGCTCGCGCACTACGACGAGCATCATCCGCACGGCCCGCAAGGCGGCAACGATGGCAACGGTTCGGGCAAGGAAGGACACTGAGATGCATAAACACGCTTTGATTGCAGCGGCGGTCGCATTTCTTGCCGCCGGCTGCACGATGGCGCCGAGGTACGAGCGGCCGGCGGCGCCCGTAGCGCCGTCGTTCCCGACGGGCGGCGTCTACGAGACCCAGCCCGGCATGGGCGGCACGTCGACGAACGGGCGCAGCGCAAGCGGCGCGACGGCCACGGACATCGGCTGGCGCGACTTCTTCGTCGACCCGCGTCTGCAGCGGCTCGTCGAGATCGCGCTGAAGAACAACCGGGACCTGCGGGTCTCGGTGCTCAATGTCGACGCCGCGCGCGCCCAGTATCAGATCACGCGGGCCGAGCTGTTCCCGGCGATCAACGGCGTGGGCACGGAATCGCGCACGCGCGTGCCGGAGGCGTTGCACACCGGCCCGTCGAATCCCTACAGCGTCTATAACGTCGGCTTGTCGGCGTCGTGGGAAATCGACTTCTGGGGCCGTATTCGCAGTCTGAAGGACCAGGCGCTGGCGCAGTACCTCTCCACGGCGCAGGCTCGCAAGGCAGCGGAAATTTCGCTCGTGTCGCAGGTGGCGGACCAGTACCTCACCATGCTCGCCGACGACGATCTGCTCCAGGTCACACAAGCCACGCTGAAGACGGCGCAGGACTCGTACAACCTGACGAAGGTGCAGTTCGAGAACGGCACGGGCACGGAACTCGATCTGCGTCAGGCCGAGACGGTGCTGGAGACGGCGAAGGCCAATTTGCAGGCGCAGGAACGTGCTCGTGCGCAGGCGGAAAACGCGCTCGTGCTGTTGATCGGCGAGCCGATGCCCGCCGACCTGCCGCAAGGCTTGCCGCTCGGCGCCCAGAACCTGCTGACCGACATTCCGGCCGGTTTGCCGTCGGACCTGCTCACGCGGCGTCCTGACATCATGGAAGCCGAGGAGACGCTGCTCGCGGCGAACGCGAACATCGGCGCTGCGCGGGCCGCGTTCTTTCCGAAGATCTCGCTGACGGGCTCGTTCGGCACAGAAAGCCTGACGCTGGGCGGCCTCTTCAAGGCCGGCACGGCGGCCTGGACCTTCGCGCCGCAGATCACGCTGCCGATCTTCCAGGGCGGCGCGAACGTGGCCAACCTGAACCTGGCGAACGTGCAGAAGCGCATCGAGATCGCGAACTACGAGAAGGCGATTCAGTCGGCATTCCGTGAAGTGGCCGACGGACTGGCTGCGCGCGGTACCTACGACCAGCAGATTGCGGCACTCGAGCGCAATACGTTTGCCAACCAGCGCCGGCTCGATCTGTCGGATCTGCGTTATCGCAACGGCGTGGACAGCTACCTGACCGTGCTGACGGCGCAAACGGACCTGTACTCGTCGCAGCAATCGCTGATCTCGGCGCGGCTCGCCCGGTGGACCAACCTCGTGGATCTGTATCGCGCGCTTGGCGGCGGCTGGATCGAGCGGGCAGGGGAAGCGCCACGTCCTGCGGATGCGCCCGTCGACTACGGGGCGGCCAGCGCGCCCGCGGCGGCATCGTCGGCGTCGGCGGGGTGAGTGCCGGCAGATGCGAGATGAGGTGCTCGGCAGGCCTCATCTCGTAGGTCATGCGAGAGCGGAGAACCCGCGGTCGCGAATGACTAGGTGAACCGCCTCGCAACTTGAGGTGAAGCAACAGAAGCCCTCGTTGGTCAATAGACCGACGGGGGCTTTTTCATTTGGATCGATGTGACCGCTGACTATCGGGCTTCGCATCGGACCCTCGGCCGGATGGCCAAACTTGATTGGCAGTTCATCATTTTGGTGTCGGCTGCGGCCAGGATCTCCTTTAGTCGGATCGATTTGCTGCGCTTGTCGTGAGTGGCGAGCCGTCGACGAAAAGTCCGATTTCATAGAAGTTGTCAGTTGACAACGGTTAATAACCACTGGAGAATTGAGGCCGTTGATGGTTCGCGGAACACACTCGAAAAAGGACGTAGAAGAGGCGTTGGCCTATGCGGAAGAGCAGGGCTGGCGCGTGCAAAGTGGCGGCAAGGGGCATGCGTGGGGCAGGTTGTACTGTCCATACAACGATGCGGAATGCCGCTGCGGCGAATTTTGCATCACGAGTATCTGGAGCACGCCGAAGAATCCGGGCAATCACGCGAAGCACTTGCGGCGGGTCGTCGACAATTGCACGACGCACCGTCAAAAGCGTGAGGCGAAGGAAACGGACACGTGTGGCACAAAGCAGGAGTAAAGATGGAATACGTTTTCACGCTGAAGTATCGGCTTGCCGCGCAAGACTTCGACTTCGACGAGATCGTGGAGCAGCTTGGCGAAGCAGGCTGCGACGACGCAACGGTCGGCATCGGCCAACCGGGGCGCATCGCGTTGCTGTTCACGCGCGAAGCGAAGAGCGCGCGTGAGGCATTGGTGAGCGCGCTGGAAGACGTGAAGCGCGCCATGCCCACGGCGCGTCTCATCGAGGCGGCACCTGACTTCGTCGGGCTCACCGACGTTGCGGAGGTGGCGGGTGTGTCGCGTCAGAACATGCGCAAGCTCATGCTCGGTCACGCTCACAATTTTCCGATGCCGGTGCACGAAGGCAGCGCTTCGGTGTGGCATCTCGCAGACGTGTTGGGCTGGCTGTACAACCGCGGCGGCTACGACATCAAGCCCGAGGTGCTGGAAGTGGCAGAGTTGGCCAAGCAGATCAATCTGGCGAGAGACGCACGAGACCTCAAGCCGCAAATGAACCGGGCGTTGGCGCAACTCGTGGGATGACCCATTGCCCCGGGCAATGTGGGCAATGGGCCAACGCGCCCGTTCGTGCAGGCGTTAGTGCAGGTCGGCGGCACGTCCGTCGAAGTCGTGTCCCGCGCGGCGAATTTCGCACTGGGCGGCCTTTTCAGTCTTCACGCCGTTGAACACCAGGTTCAGCAACACCGCGGAAAGCGACGCGAGCAGAATGCCGCTGTGCAAGATGGGCGACAGCGCAGGCGGCAGTTTCGAGAAGAAATGCGGCGATACGACAGGCACGAGACCGAGGCCCACGCTCACGGCCACGATAAACAGATTGTGCTGGTTCTTCACGAAGTCGACTTTCGCGAGCACCTTGATGCCGTTGGCCGCCACCATGCCGAACATCACGATGCCCGCGCCGCCCAGCACGAACGCCGGCACGGAAGCCACCACCTGCGCCATCTTCGGGAACAGCCCGAGCAGTACGAGAATCACGCCGCCGGTCGCACAAACGAAGCGGCTTTTCACGCCGGTCACACCGATCAACCCCACGTTCTGCGAGAACGACGTGTGCGGAAACGAGTTGAAGATGCCGCCTATCAGCGTGCCGAGTCCGTCCACGCGCAGGCCGCGCACCAGCGTTGCCTGATCGACAGGGCGGTCCACCATGTCGCCGACGGCGAGGAACATGCCGGTCGACTCGATGAACGTGACGAACATCACCGTCACCATCGTCGCGATAGAGAGCGGATCGAAGTGCGGCAGGCCGAAGTGGAACGGCATCACGAAGCCGACCCATGGTGCGCTCGTCACTCCGTCCATGTTCACGCGCCCGAGTAGCGCAGCGATTACGAAGCCGGCCACGATGCCAAGCAGCACCGAGATATTGGCCACGAAACCTTTGCCGAACCGGTTGATCAGCAGAATCAGCATCAACACGACAAGCGACAGACCGAGATAGACCGGATTGCCGTAGTCGGGATTGCCGACGCCACCCGCGGCCCAGTTGATGCCCACTTCCATGAGCGAAAGACCGATCACGGCAATCACGGTGCCCACCACCACCGGCGGAAAGAACCGCAGCAGCTTGCCGATCATGGGCGCAAGCAAGATGCCGATCACGCCGGCCGCAATGGTCGAGCCGAAGATATCGAGAATGCCCAGCGATGGGTTCGTGCCGATCGCGATCATGGGGCCCACGGCGGCGAACGTGCAGCCCATGATGACGGGCAACCGAATGCCGAAGATCCACACGCCGAGCGTCTGGATCAAGGTGGCGATGCCGCACGAGAACAGGTCGGCGCTGATGAGAAACGCGACCTGGTCTTTCGGCAACTTGAGCGCGCTGCCAACGATGAGCGGCACGGCAACGGCGCCCGCGTACATGACGAGTACATGCTGAATGCCGAGCGTGAGCAACTGGCCGGCCGGCAGTCGCTCGTCGCAGGGATGGACGGTGTTCGGGCGCATCGCGTCTGTCTCCACATCTCGTTGGGAATGACCTCCACGGTATGCCGGACGAAAAGGTGCAACAAGACCACCCGTTTCTATTCCCCGCCTCCGGGCGACGATATGGCACCGCGCGGCAGACGGGCACCTGGGACCGGCGCGGGCCAGGTGGGTGCCCCGACCGTGCTGCCACAAACTCGCGGCAACGTGCAAACCGCGGCCGTGCCGTACGATCTGCGCCCGCACGCGTGCGGTGACCGTTATGATCTCTATTCCGCGCGCCGTATGGATCGTCCCGCACGGTCGTCCGCCTGCTTCGCCGATCTTCTGCAGGCGAGGCGTCGCAGCGCCGCGCGCCCCGGCTTGTGACTCTCGCCACGCGGCCTCTGCCGCATGGTTATCATCATCGTCATTTTTCTTCACGGAGCGTTCATGAGCCTGCCCGCTGCGCGCTTTCTCGGCATCGATCTGGGCACCGGTTCGTTGAAGCTCGCGATCGTGGATGGCGAGGGTCGCGAGCGTGCGGCGTCCAGCGTTGCGTATGGCATCGAGACGCCGCATCCGGGCTGGGCCGAAATCTCCGTGGACACATGGTGGCGCGCGTTGTGCGAAGCCGCCGGCAAGCTGCCTGTGGACGAGCGCACTGCCGTGCGGGCCATCGGCTTCTCGGGGCAGATGCATGGCGTCGTGCTGACCGACGAGCATGGTCGCGCGTTGCGTCCCGCCATGTTGTGGCCTGACACGCGCGCGCTCGCCCTGCTGGATGCGTGGCCCGCTCCGCAGCCCAACCCTGTCGCCCCTGGCATGGCGGGGCCGCTGCTGCGCTGGATCGCGCTCAACGAGCCGCAGGCGTTGCACGCCGCGCGCTGGGCGCTGCAACCGAAGGACTGGCTGCGCGTCGCGCTGGGCGGGGCGATGGCAGCCGACCCCTCCGACGCCTGCGCCACCGCCCTGGCCCACCCGGACGGCACATGGAATCTGGGTCTGCTCGACAGGCTCGGCTTGCCGCATCGATGGTTCGCGGCGTTGTCGCCGTCGTATGCCGCGGGCGGCACGCTTTCTCACGAAGCCGCACGCCAGCTGGGGCTTACGCCCGGCATCGCGCTCGCCATCGGCGCCGCCGACACGCCGTGCGCCGCGCTCGGCAGCGGACTCGCGCAGGACGGCGACGCTCTGCTCACCACAGGCACCGGCGGCCAGATCGTGGTGCTTTCGGCAGGCGAGCCCGCGAAGGTGCGCGGCCTGCACGCCTACCGCGCGGCCACGGACCACTGGTACCGCATGGCCGCGATGCAAAACGTAGGTGTTGCACTGGAAGCCGCGCGCGGCTGGCTCCAATACGACTGGCAGGACGCCTATCGCGATGCCTTCGCGACAGAGGCCGCGCGCGGCCTCACTTTCTTGCCCTACCTGACCGGCGAGCGTTCGCCGTGGCTCGATCCCGCCGCGCGCGGCGGCTGGCTGGGCCTCGCGCTCGGACACACGCGCGGCGCCATGATGCGTGCCGCCTTCGAGGGCGTCGCGTTCGCGTTGCGCGCCGGTCTCGATGCGATTCGCGCAAGCGGTGTCGATGTGCCGTCGCTCAAGCTCGCAGGCGGCGGCTCCGTGGACGCGCGCTGGCGTCAGTTGCTCGCCGATGCATTGCAGGCCGAACTTCATGCCGTCGACTGTCCGAACGCGGCGGCGCGCGGTGCGGCGATGCTGGGCGGCATCGCATGCGGCCATTGGTCCGCAGCCGATCTGCCCGCGCTCGCGCCCGCGTCGGCACGCGTGGCCGCACCGAGCGGCGACGTCGAACTGGAGGAGCGCTATGTCCGCTTCGTCGATCTGTACGGACGGCTGAAAGGCTGGTTCGGCGGTGCAGCGCCGTCGTCATGAACCGGTAGAAACCCACGTAGCCTGATGCGTAAGGCCACACACGCGCGGCAGGCACTCACGAACTCAACGATTCAAAGGAGCGAAACACAATGAAGACGAAAGCAGCCGTTGCATGGAAGGCGGGCGCCCCGCTGACGATCGAAGAAGTCGATCTCGAAGGCCCGCGCGCGGGCGAGGTGCTGATCGAGGTGAAGGCCACCGGCATCTGCCACACCGACTACTACACACTCTCGGGCGCCGACCCCGAGGGGCTCTTCCCCGCGATTCTCGGCCACGAAGGCGCGGGCATCGTCGTGGACGTGGGGCCGGGCGTCGGCACGCTGAAGAAGGGCGATCACGTGATCCCGCTCTACACGCCCGAATGCCGTCAGTGCAAGTTCTGCCTCTCGCGCAAGACGAACCTCTGCCAGGCCATTCGCGCCACGCAGGGCAAGGGCCTGATGCCGGACGCGACCTCACGCTTCTCGCTCGACGGCAAGCCGCTCTTTCACTACATGGGCACGTCCACGTTCTCGAACTACATCGTCGTGCCCGAGATCGCGGTGGCGAAGATTCGCGAAGACGCACCGTTCGACAAGGTCTGCTACATCGGCTGCGGCGTGACCACGGGCGTGGGCGCGGTGGTGTATTCGGCGAAGGTGGAGGCGGGCGCGAACGTGGTCGTGTTCGGGCTGGGCGGCATCGGGCTCAACGTGATCCAGGGCGCGAAGATGGTCGGCGCGGACAAGATCATCGGCATCGACATCAACCCGAAGCGTGTGGAGCTGGCGAAGAAGTTCGGCATGACGCACTTCGTGAATCCGAACGAAGTGGAGAACGTGGTCGACCACATCGTCCAGCTCACCGACGGCGGCGCCGATTACTCGTTCGAGTGCGTGGGCAACGTGAAGCTGATGCGCCAGGCGCTGGAGTGCACGCACAAGGGCTGGGGACAGTCGTTCATCATCGGCGTGGCCGCGGCGGGCGAAGAGATCAGCACGCGTCCGTTCCAGCTCGTGACCGGCCGGCAATGGAAGGGCTCGGCATTCGGCGGCGCGCGCGGCCGCACGGACGTGCCGAAGATCGTCGACTGGTACATGGAAGGCAAGATCAACATCGACGACCTCATCACGCACACGCTGCCGCTCGAGAAGATCAATGAGGGCTTCGACCTCATGAAGCAGGGCGAGTCGATCCGTTCGGTGGTGCTGTACTGACAGGAGCACGCGATGCTGGAACTCGTTGAAACGCACGGCTGCCACGGCGGC